>DATHDG010000020.1:0-61841 GCA_035319125.1 Dissulfurispiraceae bacterium
GACCAGGGCGTCCATGCCGAGATTGACGACCGTAACCCAGCCTGAAATGACAAGCATGAAAATAGGCAGACGGATTCTGGGATGGATGAACTTGCGCATCGCCGAGACGGTCAGGTTAACCATCACCTGGACGAAGACAACAGCAGCGCCCATGAAGACGCCGTTCTTGAGGTTATTGGTCACAGCGATTGCAGGACAGAGGCTAAGCGCAAGCTTGAAGATCGTGTTTTCTTTGAGTATTCCATTTTTTATGAGCTCCCAATAGCTGATATCTTCATTTGTGCTCGACATGTGCAGCACCTCCTCCCTGAATCGTGTCTTTCAAAAACTGCACGCCGTTCTTTACCGCATCTTCGGTTACGGCACGGCTGGATATGGTTGCTCCAGTGATTGCCTGGATATACTCTGTCGTGTCTGTCTTCAGTACCTTCAGATGATCGATGTCCTTACCCTTAAACTGGCCCTTAAACGCCGGGGTTTCGACTTCATCGCCGAGGCCTGGGGTTTCTTTTTCATCAAGAATTTCTATCTTCTGCACTTTAAAATCCTTATCCACCGCTATAAGCGTCTTGATATAGCTTGAATAGCCTTTGCCGAAAGATTGCACTATATAACCTACGGTTGCATCTCCTTTTTTGGCTACCCAGTATTGGGCGTGCCTTTCATGGCTCTCCCAATCGCCGAGCTTGTCGATCTTGTCGGCATCCGGAATGAGCAGCTTAAGTGCTTTCTGTTCAGCAATTACATTGTTCTTGAACCTTATCGGTGATGTCGTCGCGTGGACGACAGCCAGGATCAGGCCGCCGATAAGATAGATAACCACAAGATTGAGCGTGATCTTGATAATATCTTTTCCGGTCATTGCTTGACCTCCTTCACCTTCACAGCGCCAAATACCTTCGACTTGAATCCCCTGTCAAGCAGGGGCGAGAAACAGTTCATGATAAGTATGGCGAACATGACCCCTTCAGGATATCCGCCTTTGAGCCTGATTAGCATAGTAAGAAAGCCGCAGCCGGCCCCGAAAATTATCTGGCCCATCTTTATAGATGGACATGTGACATAGTCGGTAGCCATAAAAAAGGCTCCAAGGATGATGCCTCCGCTCAGCAGATGCAGAATCGGGTCGCCCGCGAACAGAGCGCCCTGGCCGCCGAAAATCCAGGCTATAACAGCCGCGGTCCCGAGGAATGATACCGGGATATGCCATGTTATGTATCCGCGGTAAAGAAGAAACGCGGCTCCGATAAGAAGCGCAAAGGCCGAGGTTTCGCCCAGCGAACCAGCCCTGTTGCCGAAGAGAAGGTCGATATACAGATTGAGCTTGTTGCCGAATACTTCAAGAAGCTTTTGCATGCCCTCTTCTTTGAGAATACCGAGCGGAGTAGCGGTTGTCTTCGCGTCCATTGCTATGAAGGCCGCGGTCGGCGCGCTCCATATAGTCATAAGCTTTGGAAACGACAGGAGCAGAAAGGCCCTGCCGACAAGCGCAGGGTTAAATACGTTGAACCCGAGACCGCCAAAAAGCTGCTTGGTAAGGGCAACCGCCACAACAGAACCGACTATCGGTATATAGAAAGGGACCGACGACGGCAGATTGAGGCCAAGCAATAAACCAGTGAGGAATGCGCTTCCATCGTTGACAGTGATTTTTTTCTTGACGGCTTTCTCATATAAATACTCCGACAGGATAGCCGCCACAATCGAAATGGCAAGGACAATAGCCGCCTTTGGTCCGAAGAAATAGACCGACATTGCCGTAGCGGGCAGTAGGGCCGCATTCACGCTCCACATGATGCGGCTGGTCGTTTCCTCGCTTCTCAGATGAGGGCTTACCGAGACTATGAGTCTGCTTGCATCCTTCGCATCAGTCGCCATCTTACTCCCCTTTATAGCATCTGGTATATTTTGGTCGCTCATGGCTTCACCATCGATTTGGCGAGTCTCACAAACTGGACAATGGGCCGCTTTGACGGGCATACATAAGTGCATGAGCCGCACTCGAAGCAGTCGAACAGGCCGTATTTCTTGGCCTCCTCATAAAAACCCCTTTCGGAAAGGACACTGATCATGGAAGGCATAAGGCCCATCGCGCAAGCCTCTATGCATCTTCCGCAGCGGATGCAGGGATTGTAATCGTCCACATGAACGAGCCCCTCTTCGGGCAGAGCCAGAATGCCGGAGGTGCCCTTGGTCACAGGCACATTCAGGTCATACATGGCAAAGCCCATCATCGGGCCGCCGGAAATGACCTTTGCAGCGTCGGTCTTGAATCCTCCGCATTCCTTGATAAGTTCTGAAACGAGCGTGCCTATTTTCACCATCAAATTGGCCGGTTCGTTTATGCTTTCACCCGAAATGGTCACAACGCGTTCGATCAAAGGCTTGCCGTATCTGGCCGCTTCATAGACCGCTATTGTCGTCCCGATATTCTGGACAACCACGCCTACATCCATAGGCAATGCGCGAGGCGGTACTTCACGGTTGACGGCTGCCTTGATAAGCATTTTTTCAGCGCCCTGCGGATATTTGACTTCGAGGCCGCATACTGTAATATCAGAACTGCCGGCAGCAGCTTTCTTGAGGGCTTCAATAGCATCGGGCTTGTTGTCCTCGATCCCGATAAAGGCCTTTTTGACTCCCAGGATCCTCATCAATACCTTAGTGCCCTCAGTGACATCCGACGGCCTCTCGATCATCAGGCGATAATCGGCTGTGAGATAAGGCTCGCACTCGGCCCCGTTTATAACCAGAACATCTATAGGTTTTTCCTTTGGGGGTGAGAGCTTGACGTGAGTCGGGAAAGCGGCGCCTCCCATCCCTACAAGTCCGGCGTCCTTCACCATTTCCTTCAACTGCTCTGCCGGCAAGGAAAGATACTCAGGATGATCTTTCAGTGACGTCCATTCTTCCTGAAAGTCGTTTTCAATCACAACGCAAGGAGTCATCTTTCCGGTTGCCAGCGGGAAGTCGCCTATCGAAATTACCTTACCCGACACCGAAGAATGGACTGGGGCCGATACAAAACCACCCGAAGTTCCCACGACTTCGCCTTTCTTAACAAGCTGGCCTATTTCTACAGCAAGCTTACACGGAGCCCCGATATGCTGGCTCAGCGGAATGATGACCTGCTTCGGCGCCTGGGCAACCCTGATCGCCCTGTCCCTTGCTAATTCCTTTTTGTCCGGGGGATGTACCCCGCCTTTGAATGTGAGCGGCATGACGCTTTCTCCCAGTTGTCATATTTTGTGAATAAATTGAATATATCGAATAGCTAGCTTCTATAAACTTTGTTCTTGGGCAATCCGTCACAGGAGAAGGCCGCCCGGCGGACTGACAGACCGTGAAATTCCGATGATTCGAATGCAACAAGAATAAATCGAAGGTTTGCTACAGAAACAAAGGCCGCTATATCTCGGATTACCGGCTGAATATGTCTGCTTCTCCATTTAGTGAATGGCCCCTTTGTACGGGTTATCACATGGGGAGATGAACGCACGTATCTCCCATTCCGCAGTCTCGTCTCATTCCTTCACCGGACCAGTAAGTTCCGTCGCAGCAACACCTCGGCAATCGGCGCCCGCCCGGATCAAAAGATGTTCAATTATAACAGATGAACCGGCGCCTGTAGCAATGCAAAAAGATTTTATAACAGAATTTTATGCCTTCCAGCCGTGCTCGCCGATTAATGGCACGAAGGCGCAGGGGGTGCTGAATTCCTCTACAAGCTCATCATTGACTTTTCTGCCCTTGAGAAGCATCTGGGAGAACCGCTCCCCAACTGGCGCAACTACTATGCCGCCATTCCTAAGCTGCTGTGCAAGCGGTTTTGGGATTTTAGGTGCGGCCGCGGTAACAATGATACGATCAAACGGTGAACGATCCTCAAGACCAATTGAACCATCGCTCACGGCAATATATGCATTCACATATCCGAGCTCCTTCAATTTCTCCGCCGCACTGGCTGCCAAAACAGCAATCCGCTCTACCGAATAAACTTCAGCAGCAAGTTCAGCTAGTATAGCTGTCTGGTAACCTGATCCAGTCCCGATCTCAAGAACCTTCTCTATGCCGGTCAGCTCAAGCAGTTCAGTCATGACTGCGACCATATACGGCTGAGAAATTGTCTGACCTTCCCCGATAGACATGGCTGAATCGTCATAGGCAGCGTATCTGACCTGCTCCGGCATAAAAAGGTGCCGTGGAACTTTTCTCATGGCTGCCAGGACTCGCTCGTCCTTTATTCCACGAGCTATTAATTGGGTGGAGACCATCAACTCCCTTAGTCTTTTGAAATCTTCCATCCTCTTTTCAGGACTTCAAAAGCCGAATAATTAGTCATATCCAGATGCACAGGTGTAACGGATACGAAACCGTCCATTACCGACTGCATATCGATATCCTCTCCATGCTCCCAATAAGGCTTGCCTCCACCTATCCAATAATGCTTTTCACCCCAAGGCGAATAAATATCCTGTATTGCATTATCATATATACGCTTACCCTGTTTCGTTATTCTTACGCCCTTAAGGGTCTCTTGTGGCTGATTCGGCACATTAACATTAAGCAGGGTATCGTAAGGAAGCTGTTTGTCCAGGATATATCTGGCAACCTCTTCAGCAAAAGGGACAGCCGCCTCATAGAGGAATGGCCTATCTCCCGCAAGAGATATAGCAAACGAAGGAACTCCGAGAATCGTCCCTTCGATAGCAGCCGAAACAGTTCCTGAATAGGTAACATCGTCTCCCAGATTAGCGCCCCGGTTGATGCCCGACGCCACCAGGTCCGGCTTTCTCGGAAGCACTTTATGAACTGCAAGAGCGACGCAATCAGTTGGAGTCCCATTAACACTGAATACATGATTTCTCAGCTCATCAACCTTTAGCGGCCTGTGAAGGGTAAGGGCGTGACTGACAGCGCTCCTTTCCCGATCAGGAGCTACAATATATGCTTCGCCAATTTTAGACATAGCCATGAAAAGAGCGGTGAGTCCCGGCGCGTGCACACCGTCATCATTAGTGACCAGAATTAGCGGCTTCATCTCTTGATTATATCAATAGCGTAAATAGTTTGGCAGTAATAATAATTCAGAATAGTATTTTCAATTCCCATGCCTGTAGGATCGTGGCTACAGAAGAACTAGTTTGGATTATATTATCTCTGTCACATGAAGCCCTCGCAGAAGGCATGGACGTTATATCCCAAATCCTCATAACAATAACCGCCCTCAAGAAGCGCATACCTTCTGCCGCTACAATGCTTTTCAGAAAATTCCTTCATAAGCCTTCCTATTTCTTTATATGCAAGAGTAGAAAGTTTACCGCCCCAATCCTTTTCATATTCATCAAATCCAGCCGATGCAGCAATAATGTCACAGTCACCGGTTCTATCAAGAATAGATTCGATTTCGCCAAGGTAGTCTTTTTCGGTTTCGCTCCCCGGATTCAAAATCATGAAATCCTTTTGACCGCACAGAATATTAATATTGCCATCTCCCCTGTGAAGATCGAAGTCAAGCACAAAAGCAGAGGCTATCTTTCCTTCAGATCTTAGCTTTAAGAGAGACACTGCCATATTATTGAAAAAACAGAATCCCCAGCAACTGTCCCTAGAAGCATGATGCCCTGGAGGTCGAATGCATCCAAATGAGGGTTCACCCGCAAAAGCAAGCTCGGAAGCCATAATTGCTCCTCCTGCAGCAAGGAGCGCCATCTCATAGATTTCAGCAGACCGGCGGACGGATGCAATATGGGAGTATGAATGAGCCCTTAGGAGGTCCTCTTCGCCGGCCGGCTCCGGCACAATGAATTTATAGCCGGGATGTTTTTTCAATTCCCGAATGATCGGTTCCATCCGACCAGGCGACGCAGCAGGATCATTATCATATTGTCTATAAAAAGCTTCATGAAATATGATGTTCATAAGCTGCCCTCCGAAAAATAGCAAATAACGTATTTATAGATCACAGCCTTTTTTAAACTCCCTCTCTACCTCACTGTAAATTTCATCAGCAGAATGAATATATTTTGGAGAGATATGCATTATTTCAATATTCCCCACCTTTGCTTCTCGGGCGATCTTGCCCGCAAGTGCAGCTGTCAAATGGCTTCGTTCCAAAGCTCTCTCTATTTCCTTATCAGGAAAGTAGGCTTCGCAAAAAAGCGTGTCAGAGCCGCTGACAAACTCAATTATCTTTGAAATATTTATCTCATCCGGTGAAACGTCCGTTACGTAGGATATTTTTTGTCCACGGGTTATGGTCGCAATCTGCATAGCTTCCTTAAGTGTTATAGTCTTTCCTCCGAAATCGAATGACATGTCATCAGGTGCGCCGCGACGTATCGCCTTCTTGAATTCTGAAAGCCACGGGCCCACCTCAAATCCCATTGACTGCAGATGCGCCTTATTTATATTTATATGATAGTCTTCCTCCAGGGAATATGCGATAACCGGCACGTCGTGAGTAAGCTGCAGCGCCTTAACTTTAAACAGAGTGTCGTCAAGTATGATACTGCTGAATCCAGAGGTTTCAAGGTCCATTCTCTCAAAAGCGTCTGAAGCGTAAAAGCCGCTATGTTTAACGACTGCATCGTTTATTTCAAATACGTCCAATTTGAGCGGATACTCGCGGATGAGATTCCATGAATAACCTTTGAGTTTTCCTTCGATGCATGAGACTATATCTCTTGGCCCATAAATACGCAGAGGTGCAACGCGTCTTAGCGCAGCGCGGATCACCAAATCTATCCCGATGAAGTGATCGATATGCATATGCGTGATGAAAATATCGCTTATCTTGAGCAGATGACCAGTGTCAAGAGCGCTTATGTTTCCACAGTCAAATAGAACAGCTCTTCTTTCCCTCAATATTCTTGCAAAGACGGCCGGATCATCGAACGGTCCATTGACGCGAAACACATGAAAAACAGGCTTCATAGTGTTATAATTATAACTTAAAAATATATTTAGCTTATCAGTAACTTGCCCTAACAGAATCATTTAGGAGGATCTATGCCCGAGCTCAGAAAAGACCCCATATCCGGACGGTGGGTGATTATATCGGTCGAGCGCGGAAAAAGACCGACCGATTTTGTGTCGCCGTCGCAAAAGCGCAAAACAGGTGGTTTTTGTCCGTTCTGCCCCGGCAACGAGCATACAACTACGCCTGAAATTATTGCGTTCAGGCCAGCCAGCACTCCACCTAATTCTCCGGGATGGACGCTGCGAGCTGTACCGAACAAATTCCCTGCATTGCAAATACATGGAGAGCTTCAGAAAATGGGGGAAGGCGTATTTGACAAAATGAACGGGATCGGTGCTCATGAGGTTATAATCGAGACACCTGACCACCAGTTATCGCTTGCCACGATGCCATCGAGGGCGGTAGAGGATGTTCTTTGGGCATATTATTTCAGACTTATGGATCTTAAGAAAGACTTTCGCTTCAAATATGTCCTCATATTCAAGAATGAAGGTGAAGTGGCAGGATCTTCTCTAGAGCACAGCCACAGTCAGCTGATAGCCCTGCCAATCATTCCAAAAACTGTCAGGGAAGAGATGGATACTGCCAAACAATATTACGACAGCAAGGAGCGTTGCATATTCTGTGATATCATCAACCAAGAGATAGAAGCAGGCAAACGTGTAATTTATGAAAACGATAAATATGTTGCTGTCGCCCCGTTTGCGCCCCGTGAGCCGTTTGAAACATGGATCTTGCCTAAACGTCATGAATCTAACTTCGGCCCTCCCGATAAAAGCTTTTCGGGGCTGGCTGATATTCTTCAGCGCGTGCTTAAACAGCTGGACAAAGTGCTCGATACACCTCCATACAATTTCATCCTTCATACGTCCGCCTTCAAGGACGAAGTGAATGACTATTATCACTGGCATATCGAGATCGTGCCTAAGCTGACAAGGACTGCCGGTTTTGAATGGGGATCGGGGTTTTACATTAATCCGACCCCCCCTGAAGAGGCGGCTAAATTCATGCGGGAAGCAAAAATTTAGTCCAATGAAAATCGCCTTGATATCATCGGAGGCGGTCCCTTATTCCAAAACGGGAGGCCTGGCGGATGTAGCTGGCACGTTGTTTAAAGAGTTAGCCGACATGGGCCACGATGCTACTCTTTTTATCCCATTGTATGCTGCCACCAAAGAGCGATTTCTAAAAAGGCTGACAGACTTAATAATTCAAATAGATATCCCGATAGGCTCTGTAACTAAAAAATGCAGTGTCTATTCTGAAAAGAAGTCGGGCATAAAGAACGTTAAACGGGGTAGAGTGTACTTCATATCAAACGATGAATATTTTGGCAGATCAGAGTTATATGGCACAGCTGAAGGCGATTATCCGGATAATGACCTGAGATTCATATTTTTTTGCAGAAGCGTCCTGGAAATATGCAAATTTCTCGATCTTAAATATAATGTGCTTCATTGTAATGACTGGCAAACAAGCCTTATACCGCTCTATCTGAAAACGCTTTACCAAAACGATCCTGTATTCTCCAAGTCGAAGACTGTCCTGACGATTCACAATATGGGATATCAAGGTTTGTTTCCGCCATCTTCGCTTGAATCCGCAGGGTTTGGTCCCGACATTTTCAATCCGGAGGGGATCGAGTTTTACGGAAAGGTCAATTTCCTAAAGGCAGGGCTCACAGCTGCAGATTTGCTAACCACCGTAAGCCCAACTTATGCGAGAGAGATTCTGTCGCCTGATAAAGGGTTCGGATTGGACGGCGTTCTCAGAAAGCGATCGAATGCTCTCTTCGGCGTGCTCAACGGCATCGACACAATCGAATGGAACCCCGAGGCTGACAACCTTCTGCCCTGCAATTATTCTGTACGCAATCTAAAAGGGAAGTTCGAATGTAAACGCAAGCTCATGTTGAAATGTTCACTTGAAGGCACTCAGGAAACTCCGCTTCTGAGCTTTATCGGAAGGCTATCATCCCAAAAAGGAATCGACCTTCTTGCGGATTCGACAGACGAATTGCTGGACAGAGGTGCGGTCCTGTTCCTGCTCGGAAAAGGCGATGAACGGTTTCAGACCCAACTTGCTGAAAAAGCTGCGCGCTACCGCCATAAAGTCTATTTCCTTGCAGGATTTGACGAGGTGTTGGCGCATTTGGCTTATGCGGGTTCAGATATATTTCTTATGCCCTCTCAATATGAACCGTGCGGACTAGGTCAGATGATTGCTATGCGGTACGGCACGATCCCGGTTGCATACTCAACAGGCGGATTGGCTGATACGATTATCTCTTCAGAACGCATTGACGATAGGTACCTTGCCGGAGGAAATAACGGTACAATTAAAGATACGGGGTTCTTATTCCATAAGCATAATCGTGATGCACTTATGGAAGCAGTTGACCAGGCGTTGTCTGTATACAAACAAAAAGATATCTGGCAGATATTAATTACCAATGCTATGAGAATGGATTTTTCATGGAAAAAATCTGCGGAAAAATATCTGGAATTATATGAGCGGCCTGTCCGATAAATCCGATGAATGATCAAAACCTCTCATATGACAGAAACGACCACTCGCTGCATGATTCTCATCTCGGAACCGATGCTGAATTGCGAAGGCTTAAGGTCTTGCACACAATTACTACATCGATACTGTCTATAACTAATTTTCAGGAACTTCTAAATAACATTGCAATAGAGTCGGTAAAATTCTTCAATGCATCAGGAAGCATTCTAAGGCTACTGGAAGATGGCAAACTTAAAGTGGAGGCTTGTTCCGGCCTTTGCGATGAAATCAAGATCGAACTTGAGATAGGGGAAGGTATTTGCGGTCTGGCTGCTCAGGAGGGCAAGACAGTTTATTTTAACCGGGCTGATGGTATGCATAATGCGGCAATGGAAAGCATTGAGGTGGCAATATGTACACCGCTTAAGATTGGTGATACGCTGACCGGAACATTCAGTTTGTACGACAAGATGACGGTAGACGGAGATATAGTCCCATTCAGTGAAGACGACAGAATTACCCTTGAAGGCTTTGCGTCGGTAGCTGCAATAGTCATCGAGAAATCGATGCTTTATGATAAGGCGCTGAAAAAGGAACGCGAGGCGGTCGAAACGAAGAAACAGGTTGAAGAGCTTAAGGACTATCTCGAAGGTCTGATAGAGAATTCGCCGGATGCAATTGTCACCACTGACCTTAATGGCACCGTCACTTCATGGAATGATGCTTCAGAGAAAATGTTCGGATATGCCAGGGACGAAGTAATGGGCAGGTTTCTGCCGATAGTACCACATTTTCTTGTCGATACGGAAAAAAGTTATATGATCCAGATCGGAAACGGTGAGACTCTAAAAGATCTCGAAACAGTGCGTAAAACTAAAGATGGCCGGATCATAGATGTAAACATGAATATGTCTCCGATCAAGAATTCTTCAGGTCATATCATAGGAATAAGCAGGGTCGGAAGAGACATCACAGAACGCAAGAGGATAGAGAAAGATCTCCTCCGCAAGAACAACGAATTATCGAGATTGCTTTTCATAAGCTCAACTATGCGCGGCACACTTGAGCTGGACCGCCTGTTGAGGATGGTGCTCACCGCGGTAACAATGGGCGACGGCCTAGGTTTCAATCGTGCGATGCTTTTTCTGATAGAAGAAGACGGCAGAACTATGAAAGGGGCGATGGGTGTCGGCCCTGCCAATCATGACGAGGCCTGGGAAATCTGGTCACGCCTTTCGATGGAAAACAAGGATATCCATGCTATTATGCAGGAAATCGAGCTTGGACCTCTGAGAAAAGACTCCATGATGGACCGCTTGTGCTGCGGCATTACAGTGAGCCTGGATGACGACACTGTTCTCACCAGAGCCGTAAAGGAAAAAAAATCTTTTAATATCCTGGATGTTCACACAGAGCCGTTGTCGGACGCCGTTCTCATCCAACAGCTTGGCACTATGGCATATGCTGTGCTGCCGCTGATTTCCAGAAGCAAGGTGATAGGCGTCCTGTGGGTGGATAACCTCTATTCAAGAAAACCGATCACAGATCATGACATGAACATCCTCAAGGGATTCACTGATCAAATAGCATCGGCAATCGAAAACCTGCGTCTCTTCGAGCACGTAACTGAAGCTGAGCAAGAGCTTGAAAATATTTTTGAATCGATCTCAGACCTCTTATATATAAATGGCAGGGATTATTCAATTAAAAAGATCAATCGGGCGGTGGTTGACAAGATAGGCAAACCGCCTCATGAAATCATCGGGAAGAAATGTTACGAAATCTTTCATGGAATGGATAGCCCATGGGACCTGTGTCCCCATCGTAAGACTATCTCATCAAACAGATCGTATGTGGGTGAAGTGGATGACCCAAATCTTGGCGGGACATTTCTGATATCGAGCTCACCTCTTTTCGATCAGAGCGGTGAATTGACAGGTACGGTGCATATTGCCCGAGATGTTTCAGAGATAAAGAAGCTGAAAGAAAAGATGGTTTCTATCGAAAGGATGGCTGCGCTCGGCGAGATGGCCGCCAAGGTAGCTCATGAAATCAGAAATCCGTTGCTTTCCATAGGTGGATTCGCACGCAGATTAGAAAAGCGCCTCGATAGTAATCTGAAGGAGCATGCTAAAATTATCGTTGACGAGGTGAGGCGCCTTGAAGGTATACTGAACAATACTCTCAGCTTTGTTAAGAGCTCTATTACTGAGCGAAGTGAAGTAGCCGCTGCCGATCTTATCGCTGACATATCTACCCTGCTTGAGCCGGCGGTGAATGAACGCGGGAATGTGCTTAAACAAAATATTGACCATTCCGTATTGCTGATGATTAATTACGACAGGATGAAGGAAGCTATCCTGAATCTCGTCAGCAATGCAAACAATGCTACAGAAAACGGCACGATTACCGTTAGCGTGTATTCTGAATCTTCATTCACTGAGCCTGACCTTCTCGGTCATAGGGCTGAGGAAAGAGAGGCTATTATTGAAATACGGGACACTGGTCACGGCATTAGGGAAGAAGATCTGAACAGGATATGGGACCCTTTCTTCACCACCCGACCCACAGGTACCGGGTTGGGACTATCAATTACAAAGAGAATAGTGGAAGAGCATGCAGGAAAGATAGACGTGGAAAGCAATGCTGGTGAAGGCACTATTTTCAGAATTTATTTGCCGCTTAAAGGAGGCCAGGCATGAAAATACTGGTTGTAGACGATGAGAAGAACATACTTAAACTGTACAAAGCTGAATTAGAAGATGAAGGTTACACGGTAGTGACGGCGAATTCAGGCAAAGAAGCGCTGGATGTATTTAGAGCAGAAGAGCCGGATGTCGTAACTCTTGACATAATGATGCCTGACATGGATGGGATTCAAGTATTGAGGCAGTTAAAACAGGAAAAACCTCAGACACCGGTTATAATGCTTACTGCATATGACTATAGAGATGATTTTTCGGTTTGGGTTTCGGATGCTTACGTTGTCAAGTCTTCCGATCTGGTTACACTCAAAAATACCATTAAACAAATAATTGAAAAAAAATAATTCGTTCATAACCGTTAAAGCGGACCTCCCCGCCTATGGTGGTTTTTCCCTCGCTCGCGACAAGGGTGCTGTATTGTTGATCAGAAATGCTGTGCCCGGTGAGACTGTAGAAGCCAGAATAGACGAGCGCAAACATGATCACGCATTTGCATCAGTCATAAGAGTATTAGCCGCTTCACCAGATAGAGTAGAACCCCCATGCACGGTATTTGGTTTGTGCGGAGGCTGTCAGCTCCAATACATCTCTTATCCGCGACAGGTAACAATCAAAGAAGAGATTCTGTCAGACTGTTTATGCCGTATCGCAAAAAAGCATGTTGAAATATCCAACGCGTTTGTCGGCACCAGCCCCTGGAATTACAGATATCGAGGCCAGTTCAAGATCGGCAAAGGTTCTTTCGGCTTTTACCGCGAGAAGACACGGGATGTAATAGATTTCGATTATTGCCCCATAATGAGTACTCAGGTCAACAGCCTGTTTGCAAAGGCTCGTGAGGTATACAGATCCGCTCGCGCTCTATTTGATGGGATTTCTGAGTTTCATATCTCCAGTGGAGATACAGGGCTGGCTTTTCTTAAATCAACAACAAAGATATCAACAGCGCGTTGGAACCAAATCGCAATGCTGCTTCTGGAAGCCGGATTCGGAGGAGTCAGTGGCACATCCGGAAACGGCAAATCTGTCAGTTTCGGCAATGAACTTATGACCCTTGACTTGGAAGGGCTGAGATATTCTGTTTCAGCCCGCAGTTTCTTCCAGAGCAATTGGGATCTTAACAAAGCTCTCGTACGATACATACTAACAAGTATGCAGCCGCTTGTTAAGAAAAGAGTTATCGACCTTTATTCTGGTGCAGGTAATTTTTCGCTACCTTTTGCTTCTAACGGCGCAGATGTCTACGCAATAGAAGAGAATCCGGAGGCAGTCATCGATGGCAAAAGAAATGCCCAGCTAAACAGCATAAGGAATTGCCGCTTCATCGAGTGCCCGGCTGAGCGCCTCAAAGTGTGTGACACTGTCGATATCCTGATAGTCGATCCGCCAAGACCGGGCCTTTCCAATACTGCTCTCGACAAAATCCTGGTGCTCGAACCAGAACGAATAGCGTATATCTCATGCAACCCTTCGACGCTGGCCAGGGATGTAAAGAAGCTCGTGGGCCTGTATGATCTGGAATCAGTGCGTGTTATTGATTTTTTCCCTCAGACATATCACATAGAATCTTTAGCAATTTTGCGGCTGCGTTAAAATGTCAGTTTATAGTCTGGCTATCAATGATGAAAAGTGATTTTCTCAATACCGCAATACAGACAGCTCTGCGGGCGGGCGAATTAGTAGCCGCCAATTGCGGGAAGTTAGGCGCAGTGGATATAACCATCAAGCAGGCTTTTGATTTCGTCACACGTGTCGATACCGAATCAGAAAAATTAATCATAGAAAGCATTCATAGAAGTTTTCCGGATCACCATATTCTCGCAGAAGAATCGCATCACGACATCGAAACAGACGGCTTTCGGTGGATAATCGATCCTTTGGATGGAACGACTAATTATATCCATGGCTTTCCGATGTGTGCCGTCTCAATTGCGCTGCAACATGGGAAAGAACTCATTACCGGCGTTGTCTATGATCCGCTCAGGAAAGAACTGTTCACAGCGGTCAAAGGAGAAAACGCCTTCATCAATGGCCATAAAATAGCAGTGTCACCTCTGAAAGATATAAAAAGTGCCCTGATTGCAACAGGATTTCCATTCAAAAGAAGAGAAATGACAGACCATTATATTGAACTTTTTAGAACTATATTCCACGAAGTTGGTGACATACGAAGGGCCGGCTCTGCGGCGCTGGACCTTTCTTATGTGGCATGTGGTCGTCTTGACGGTTTTTTTGAAATAGGGCTGGCTCCGTGGGATTGCGCGGCTGCAGCTCTAATGATCACTGAAGCTGGCGGAATTATTACCGACTTCGGAGGTGGGGGAGATTTTTTAAAAACAGGAAACATTGTTGCTGGAAATGCTTTTACACACTCAATGCTGCTGGAACATGTTAAGAGCATCTTTACAGGCATATTAGATAGATAATTGAATAAATGCGCTTCTTAACTCATCACCTCAAACATTAAGAAGAATTCATGATTTCTTAATCTTTCCTTAATCATTTCATTTTATTATTAATACAGTCACGTTCGATAATTCAGATTCATTATTATTGAGTTATTGATCGACAAAGCATCGGTGCAATATATCAGAGAGAATGACTTTTTATGACCGTCCACAGTTGAAAGTAAATCGATATATAAGATCTTTAAGGTTGGTACATGCAAGGTCTGTGTTTATCGTAACTGGAGGTGACAGATGAATAATCGCCCCGATTTATATCAAGAGCTTGGGAAAATGCAGATATTTTCATCTCTGAACAGAAAAGAGATTGGAGATATAGTGGATAAAGTCTCGATCAAGGAATATCAAAAAGACGATGTGATATTATGGGAAGGCGATGCTAATTCTTATGTGTATTTAGTGTTGTCAGGGCGTGTCAAGGTTGTCCAAGCGGTGGAAGACGGCAAAGAGCTAATCAGGGCGATTCATGGGCCAGGTGACTCATTCGGCGAACTATCGTTACTTGACTGCATTGCTTCTCCTGCCGAGGTCGTAGCCATGGAGCAAACATCTGTCGCCATCATTGACAGGGAAAATTTTCTCACCATTATTCATACTCATCACAAAGTACTCAATAATGTACTTCACATGTTCTGCATGAGGCTTAGAAATCTCTGGGAAAGGGCACAGATCATCAATTTTAAAAGTCCCGAGCAGAGATTAAATCTGCTCTTTAGACAGTTATCTGCCGACTACGGAGAGCAGATTGAAGAAGGCACTTTATTGAACATCAGATTAACGCATCAGACACTAGCTGCTATGACCGGCCTATGCCGCGAGACAGTTACCAGGGCTCTTGATACATTAAAAAGAGACAAATATATCAAAATACATAAAGGGGATAAAAAAGTGATCTTGCTCCACAGTTTCCTGAAATGCCATTCTGCTATTTCGGGACATATGCCTAATATGTGCCAAACTTAACACAGGCTGGGCTCATTAATCATATGGCATATGGCTATATCATGTTGCGCATAAATGCATTAATTACTTGATATCTTTACATCGTAGCCGAGAATATCACCCAACGGGGCTGAAACCCTGCGTGCCGCAATACCCTCTGCGTTGAGAAAAGAGACAAATTTTATGTCAAGATATAACTGCTGAGAATTATATATGCGTAACAGCATCCGCACATCTTCAGGCCTGCCGTTAAACATGACTCCTCCGTTGTCCCCCGCGTCAAGATAGTACGGCAGAGGTCCTGTAGCATCGGGCTTCCACCGCCTCAGATCCCGAAGCCTTATACCGGTGTCAACTAATGTGCAATCCATAATATTAATCGTATTGTATGTCATGCTTCTTTTCCCCCATCCTATATAACTAGATATTGTATTGCTAAAACCATGCCTTGCCTGATGTCCTTAAATGTCAATGAGTTAGAATTCATAACAAATAACCTTCTATAGATAATATTAACAATATTGAAATAATATTATCAATTTTGTCAGATACTCTCATTTTTTTCACCTTTGTCAGTTACCGCAATACTTAATAGACTCTTCCTTAACTGATTTAGCCAGCGGCAAATAAATCTTGAATGTTGTTCCGCTTTTTGGCTTGCTATCCACATTAATATAACCACCGTGCTGTTTGACTATGCCATAAACCATAGCGAGACCAAGACCTGTGCCCTTGCCTACCTCTTTTGTTGTAAAGAATGGCTCGAATATTCGATCACGGACTGCGTCATCGATACCCGTGCCGGTGTCTGACACCGATACTACCGCATAATCGTTTACCTCGCCATAATCTTGAGCCTCGATGAATTCCTTGTCTATTTCTACAGCTTCCGTGGTTATAGTCAGCATGCCTCCGTGAGGCATCGCATCCCTGGCATTCGTCGCAAGATTCATAAAGACCTGTTCAATCTGACCCTTGTCTATAATCACATTCAATTCGTCGTGCAAAAGTAACGTCCTCAGCAATATATCATCTCCTATCAAAGGCCTCAGAAGCTTTCCAATAGAACTGACGATCTCATTCAGATCGGCAAGCTGTGGATTAATAACCTGCTTTCTGCTGAAAGTAAGCAGGCTCTTTGTAAGATTGGCAGCCTTGTCAGCTAAGCCAAGAATCTGCTCGATACGGGTCTTGGTCACTTCCTCTTTTGTCTTCATTTGTACCAGGCTGCAGTATCCCATCAATGCAGTCAGAATATTGTTAAAATCATGTGCAATTCCGCCGGCAAGCTGTCCCACTGCCTCCATTTTTTGCGCCCTGAGGAGCTGTTTCTCAAGCGTGATACGGTCCGTGATGTCTATAAACGTAGTCACATCACCTATCAGGCATCCATCCTTAAATATGGGATGCGCCCATAATTCAGCCTGGAAACTAGTCCCATCGGCTCTCCATAGTAATACCTTGTCCTTATGGATATTCTGACCTATGACCATTTCCTCATGCGCTGGATATCCTTCTTTAGGAAAATCCCTTTTACGATGAATAAGCTCATGCATGTTCTTTCCGATCAGGTCATTTTCATAATTGTAACCAAGCATCTTGATTCCAGACGGATTACAGAAGGTGCAGTTTCCATTCAAATCGACACCATAGATTCCTTCGAATGTTGAGTCGAGAACCAGACTTATCTTCTCTTTGCTCTCGCGCAATGCTGCAGCAGCCTGTTTACGCTCAGTAATGTCCCTAGCGTTTATTATTATTGAGACCGAATTCTCAGAAGCGAAGAATCTGCCGACAGCTTCGATCACCCGCCAAGACCCGTCGTGGTGAAGAAAACGGAATTCCATGGAATGGCCTGGATCACGCCTTTCAAGAATATATCCGATGGACTCCTTCAAGATGGCTGTATCATCAGGATGTATAAAGTCAAATATGCTTGCACCATTTAAATCCTGGGATTCATACCCAAATATCTTTTCGCAAGAAGGACACTCATAAAGAACTTTTCCATCACTGTCAAGGACAACTATGATATCAAGCGCATTCTTCAGATAATCTACCATCATTCCGTAGGAATCAAGCACGTTGTTAATTGTAACCGCAAGCATGCCTATTTCATCCTTGCTTTTGATATCCAGCCTGCCCGTCAGGTCACCCTTTCCTGCGGCCAGTGCATCAGAGAATCCCCGCATCATTTTGGCATATCTTTCAATAGGTCCGGATATGAATCCGCCGCCGACTATAAACGTGGTAGTTGTTACAACAATAGATACAATGATGAGCAATATTCCTATCCCTATTATTATCCTCCAGACAGTCTTCATGACATCATCGACATAAACACCGCTGCCTATAATCCAGCCCCATGGCTTGTACAGCTGAACGAACGAGATCTTGGGTTGAGGATTCGACTCACCAGGTTTAGGCCATTGGTACTCAACAAATCCGCTGCCACTTCTTTCGCATAAATTAACGATCTCTACGAAAATCTCTTTGCCTCCAGGATCTTTAACGCCTGACAGGTCAGTGCCGTTGAGTTCCGTATTTTGTGGATGCATAATCATCATGCGGCTAGTGTCGTTTATCCACAGATATCCCTCACCTTTGTCGAACTTTATGCGTTTAATACTTTCCAGGGCATGCCTCTGCGCTTCCTCTAGGGACATCTCGCCTGCGGCCGCACGTTTATCGAAATCAGCCACGAAGTAATAGGCCACTTGGACCACGTTTTCGGCATAACTTCTCTTGTCCTCAATCAGCTTTTGTTTCATCAGAGGCAATATATAAAAAAACCCTCCGACGATCACAAGTCCAACGGCAAGTATCGGCATGAAAGATATCTTCCAGAACAGCGGTAGGTTTCCAAAACTTATAAGATCGCGAAATTTGATTTTCATCTACTTTAATCCTAATCTCTTCCTTATCCCTTGTAGCTCAAATGCTTATGATAATTGAACCCGTCAGAAATGCGGACATTCTACTAAGTATATATATCGTAATAATATTGCAGGACTTTACGGCAGCATACATGAATTGAGAATAGTCAGAAGTCCCTGTGCGCTAGATTTCTCTTACTATCAATACGGCGTTAGTCCCGCCGAAGGCAAAAGAGTTAGACATTGCTGACTTAATATTGAGGTGGGTTCGACCGGCATTTGGAACATAATCCAGGTCGCATTCCGGATCAGGTATATGAAGGTTCGTTGTTGGCGGCACTGCCTTGTTACCGATAGCAAGGACAGAGATAACGAATTCTACGGCTCCCGCAGCGCCTATCAGATGTCCATGCATTGACTTGGTGGAGCTGACAGGTAATTTGTAGGCAATATCGCCGAAGACCTTCTTAATTGCCTGCGTCTCGACCACATCATTTGCTGCCGTTGCTGTTCCATGAGCATTGATATAGTCAATTGAATCTGCATTCATCTCAGCCTCATCAAGAGCAAGCTTCATCGCACGCACCTGCCCGTTAACAGTAGGTCCGGTTATATGATAAGCATCGGCAGTCGAACCATATCCTGACAGTTCGCAGTATATTTTAGCGCCGCGTTTCAGCGCCCTCTCCATGTCCTCAAGCACTATAACTGCAGCTCCCTCACCGAGAACGAAGCCAGTCCTGTCCTTTGAAAAAGGCTTGCATGAGGCAGATGCATCCGCCGGATCTTCCAAGGCTACAACCCCCAGCGATTCCCAACATTTCATAGAAACGTAATTCACTATACTCTCTGTGCCTCCTGAAACGGCGACATCACAAAGGCCGTATTTAATCTGACGGAACGCCTCGCCAATGGCAACTGACGAAGATGAACAGGCTGTTGTATAAGTAAGGCATGGCCCCATAAGTCCATAGGCTATCGAAATATGCGCAGCAGGAGCATTGCTCATTATTTTTACTATCGACAAGGGACTTACCCTCGACTTATTCTCTTTATATAACTGGGTCGTAACTTCATCAAGAGACTGAGCCCCTCCCATGCCGGTGCCAATATAAACACCAGCCCTTTCTTTTGCCGAATCATCCAATGTAATGCCGGAATCTGTCCAGGCTTGCGCTGCAGCGGCCAGAGCCATCTGACTCGTCCGGTCGAGCGCCGTCGTCTTCTTAGACATATAATCAGAAAACTTGAATTGAACCTCTGCTGCGATCCCTATAGAAAGCTTTTCCGCATACGCTGCCGATATCCTGCGCACCGCAGACCTGCCCGCCATCAAGTTGTTAAATAATTCCGCAGGTCCATTTCCGGATGGCGATATAACTCCGAGGCCGGTTACAGCAACACGTCTCATATTGCTGTTTTCCTACTTACCGTCCGATTGTTCGGCTACAAGCCGATCAACCATATCAACAACATCCTGAACAGTATCGATCTTTACATCACGCTCTGGAATCTTTATCTTGAATTCATCCTCAAGAGCGAACAAAAATTCTATTTTGTCCAGAGAGTCTATTCCGAAGCTCTCAAGCATGGATTGAGGGGTAAGCAGGTCCCTGTTAAGCTCAAGCTTGTCCACAAACAGTTTCTCAATCCTCTCCAGCGTTGTCATTTCAGTCCCCCTTCAAAAATCGGTCTTAATATTTTATCATGGATCGCCAACATACAACATTAAAATATTACACAACTATTAGCTGTTATTAATTTCACTCACTCCTAAAAAAAGCTTGCGATCATAATCCGCTGATGCTATACTAACCGAACATTTACTATTTTGAGTAAGTAAAACTCTGAGGTAGATCATGGCTATCTCCAACAATGGAAGCAACACCATAGTTAGATATTTGCCGATGCGAGTTGCAGCTGTGGTGGGTACCCGGCCAGAAGCTATCAAGATGGCGCCTGTCATACACGAACTCAGGAAGTCTCCTGATTTGTTCGATGTTATTGTAATTGCCACAGCCCAGCATCGTCAGATGCTCGATCAGGCTCTTTCACTATTCGAAATCATTCCAAATCATGACTTAAATCTGATGTATCCGGGCCAAAGCCTTTCGCTTCTTACTTCACGAGTCATCGACCACATGGATTTAGCTCTCAGCAAGATCACTCCTGATATGGTCCTTGTTCAGGGAGATACCACAACAGTTTTTGCAGCATCATTAGCTGCATATTACAGAAAGATACCTGTGGCTCATGTTGAAGCCGGCCTCAGAAGTTACGATATGCTAAACCCATTCCCTGAAGAAGGAATGAGAAGGCTCACCACTATTTTAGCAGAGATCAATTTCGCGCCTACTCGGCTCTCAAAAGCTATGCTGCTTGATGAAGGCATACATGAGGATAAAATTGTCGTCACAGGCAATACAGTCGTGGACGCCCTCAATTATGTTCTAAAGAAGCCGTTTTCATGCGTCGGCACACCTCTTGAAGACATCGATTTCGATAACTTCAGATGCATACTTGTAACTTGCCACAGACGAGAAACTATCGGCAGAGACCTGGAAGAAATCTGCCTGGCACTGCATGACATCATCGATGGTTTCCCGGACGTCCGTATTATTTATCCCGTTCATCTCAACCCTGAAGTACAGCGCACTGTTATGAGCATGCTATCGGGGATTGATAGGGTGCATCTCATACCCCCCCTGGATTACCTGACTTTCATCAATCTTATGAAGAGAGTTCATCTTATACTTACTGACTCTGGCGGTCTGCAGGAGGAGGCTCCCACTCTGCACAAACCCTTACTGGTTCTTAGGCGTGTCACAGAACGGCCTGAAGCATTCAAAGCAGGACTTTCCAAGGTTATCGGGACGGCAAGAGAAACCATTGTTCATGAGACTGCCAGTTTGCTAAACGATACCGAATCCTTCGTTGAGGCTACGCATGGTAATAATCCATATGGCGACGGTAAGGCTTCGTTGCGTATAGCACAAGCACTAAATCGATGGTCACATGGCAAGCTGCCGCTCCTCGACAGTGATGCTGAATTCGTCTATAGCGCTGGAGATAAAATTAATGAGCACTGATATGAAATCTGTAATACTCTATCATCGATCCTACCGGAAGATAGCGGTGTCGGCAAAGCCGTTTGTCCTCCAACTAGTATGTATAGCACTTCCTCTTTCGTTGATCGTAGTTTTTTTCTATCCGGAAATTACTCGCACCGTCTGCCGGATAGCCGTGCAAGTGCTTTCACCGTATTTCGACAAGGATTCACTAAGGATAGTTTCCTATCCTTATATTATCGGCAACGGGCATTATCTAGCCTTGCCTGGCAAGTTTCCGTCTGCAGTATTTTCTCTTGTAAATGCAATTTTCAGCCTTCTTATGCTACTACTGCTTCCCAATATAAACCGGTTAAAACCGCTGCTTATATTGGGAACTGTATTATCATTTATTCTATTTATCTCAGCTATGTTTTTCTTGCTGGTACCGGACCAGTTTCCGTACCAGGCCTCTGACTACTCAGACCTTTACATAAAGCAGCAGATCAGCATATGGTTCTTTGTACCTGTCATAATGGGGCTAGGCGTGCTGCCTCTGCCTGCCTCTCTGCCGTCAAAGATATTTACCATGCTTATTTCGTTTGTCTATTCCCTGATTTTCGGCACCGTAAGGTATGTAGTATTTCTCTATATCATAGGCAAGATATCACTCATTTACATGGCTGTCCTTTTCTTTGCGTTAGGACCATTGGTGGACTTCGTATATATAGTCGGCATATATTCCTGTTATACAACCAGGCTTGCAAAAAAAATTAAAGGGAATTTCACATTATGGAAGTGGTCATACTAATACTTAAAGGATACCTCCTTTTTACAATCGGGATAATGGTGATTTACTCCATTCGTCACGTGATCTTCACCTTGAACAGGTTATTTTCTGAGCAAAGGATATATTATCAGGATATTATCGATACGGATCTCAAAACCGTGAGCGTGCTTATCCCTATGCACAACGAAGAGAAGGTGGCAGCCCATATCCTGAATCTCCTGATAGAAGCCGATTATGACAGGGATAAACTGGAAATAATTCCGATCAACGACTTTTCAGAAGACGGCACTCGGGCTATTCTTGATAGCTATGCAGCTAAATACCCCTTTATCAAGCCTCTGCATCGAAATGAGGGGGATCGCGGGAAACCGGCAGCTCTGAATGCCGCAATGGAAAAGGCATCGGGTGAGATAATAATTGTATTTGATGCAGACTATCTGCCGCCCAAGGGCCTGCTCAAAAATATAGCTGTCTGTTTTACTGATCCTGAGGTTGGCGCAGTAATGGGCAGGGTCGTGCCGTACAATACAAAAAAGAATATTCTTACCCGATTGCTGGATCTTGAACGAACTGGTGGATATCAAATCGATCAGCAGGCCCGCTATAACATGAAGCTTCTGCCACAGTACGGAGGAACGGTGGGCGGCTTCAGACGAAAAGAGGTTATGGAACTCGGTAGTTTCAACATTAGATCGCTTGCGGAAGATACGGAACTTACGTACAGGTTGGCAGTCAACGGGTGGAAGATACTTTATGCAAACCGGGCTGAATGCTACGAGGAAGTTCCGGAAGAATGGGAAGTCAGGGCACGTCAGATAAGAAGATGGTCCAGAGGGCATAACGACGTTATGTTCAGATACTTTTTCAGGCTACTCAAGGCCCGCCATCTATCTTTTCGTGAAAAATTCGACGGCTCACTTCTGCTGATGATCTACATGGTTCCAGTAATACTGCTTTTGGGACTGCTCGATTCGCTGGCGCTTTTTTTCCTTGGAGAGATGGAGATATTCGCCGGGCTTTTTTTCCTGATTTTTATCGGAGCGTATAATACCTTCGGCAATTTTGCCCCTTTCTACCAGATAGGTACAGGCTGCTTTCTTGACGGCGCGATACATAGAATATTGCTTCTGCCGCTTCTTCTCTTCAATTTCTTCTTCAATATGTGGCATATCACAAGGGGTTTTCTTGACACTGCTTTGGACATTGTCAGTCGGCGCAAGGCACACTGGCAAAAAACAGAGCGTTTCGGAAATGATCCTAAAGTGGAGGCCTGATGCTGCTACTTTGTACAATATTATTGGTCGGACTGTTCATGCTTCCCTTTTTGCCGGCTATTCGGGAAGTGATGAGAAAAGATGACGCTTCACCGCTGTTCATAAATATGGAGTACAGCAAGGATCCACGCTATTTTGCTATTTCCTTCAGAAGACTGCTTCTAAAATCTGCGGGAGATCTGCCGGAAGGGATTCATAATATAACTATTTCCAAAAGTGAGACCATAAAAATAACCAATCAGGCTGACGTTCCTTCTGATTCGTTGATTGAAAATGTCTTTTATGTCAAGAATTCCTTGAAAACCGGCAGCAAGGTATCACTGCAAAAAGAAACATACTGTCAAGGCAATGCACAGATCGGCGAATCAAACAGCATAAAGGCCGTTGCTTGTGACGGTAATGTTGATGTCGGCAAAGACAGCACATTTCTGAGATGGATCGACTCTGAAAAAGATATGACTATAGCTGAAAATTGCAACTTAGGTATAAGCGCTACTTGCAGTGGTAAACTGTCAATTGCTGTAGGCTGCACATTCATGCGGCTGTATGGAGCTCCCATAATAATTGCTGAGAATAACATGATATCACCGGCGGGCGGTGAATCGGTTAAGTACAGGACTGTTGTTGATGGTGCTCCGACTGAGCGCGGTATTTCCAGCTTGCCGCCACATGATATAAGAAACAGCAATCTCATCGCAGAAGGTTCTCTTTCTATCGGAGAACATGCGGTCATTCACGGACATATCAAATCCCACGGCAAAATTGTCCTTGGTGCTTCTGCGGTAGTTATGGGCAATCTCTTCGCAGAAAAAGATATAGAGGTCGGCCCGGGCAGCCGCGTTTATGGTTCGATATTTTCGCAGGGCTGCGTCAAGCTGCAGCAAGGAGTTACAGTTGGTGATGCCGGGCGCATTAAATCGGTAATCGGGAAAAAAGGAATTTCTCTCGAATGTGGTGTTAGGGTTTATGGATATGTGGCAACAGAAGGTAAGGGCATTGTCGGATGAAGAAAATATTGGCTTGGTCGGTCATTTCAGTTATTGTTGGGATACTCTGCCTTTATGTATTTCCTAAAATAGCAACAAATCGCAGCCTGTCTACTGGGAACGCCATCAAAGTTCTTCTGGTATATAATCCAGAATATACAAGGCACGACTCATCTATTTTAGCTGCCTACAAAAGCGTCCTACAGGAGGAAGGTGTTCCATTTGAAAGCATAGATGTCTTTCAGTTGGTCACCTTAAGCGCAAACAATATCGTCAAGAATGTTCCTGTTATTATTTTGCCGGATTGTATCCTGCAGCACGTCCCACCGCAGTTTCGGGATTGGGCTACAGAATATATGCGCAGAGGAGGCAATACGGCCGTAATTTTCGATGCCGGCACCAGAAATCAGAAAGGATATTTTCTAAAACAGGCCGCATTTGCTGATATCACGCATCTGAATTACATAACTTTCTCCTCAGCCGGTTCCAAAGCTTTTGATCATGCCAATATAAGATTTTCTTCTCCACAATGCCGTGAATTTTTCCAGATCCCTTTTGGCAAAACTTTGGACGGGTTAACATTAAGCGGATACAAATACGGCGCACTCAATTATTCTGTCGCCAGAAACCAGCCATACAGTGGCTTGCCTGCAAAAGACATATATGCATACGGAATAACGGCCAACGGTGAGCGCTTTCCGGCTATCGTCATTACGGATTTTGCGGAAGGAAAGGCACTTTATGTCAACATGCAGCTTGGACGCCTCAAGTCTGATTCTGATGATCTCCCTCTCAGGGCAGTTCTGAGGAGTTTTCTGTTTGATGTCGTCGGAGTTCCTCATCTGATGAACGTAGAAGCTGGACGAGGCGGCGTAGTGATAGACTGGCATATTGACTCATCAGTTGAACACAAGACTTTGCCTTTAATGATTCAATCAGGACTGATCAGAAAGGACCTCGCAGCGTCCATCGACATTTCCGCTGGTGATTTTCGTGATAAACCTGGTGATGGTTTGGGATTCGACGCTTGCGGCAAAGGCAAAAATCTTACTCAAGAGCTTAAGCAGTATGGAGAAATAGGCTCGCATGGAGGCTGGGGACACAATTGGTTTTCTGAAAATATTGAAAATGGCACATTCAAAGAAAAAGAGATCCGCGAGAATATTCTTAAAAACAACCGCTGTCTAGAAACCATCACAGGCTATCATATAACCGAATATGCAGCCCCGGCGGGAGTCAATCCCCAACCTGTAACAACAAATGTGATCGAGAGCCTCGGTATGATTGCATACTATTATACGGGTGATACTGGTAGCGCTCCAAATCGAACTTTCTATGGCGGTAAAATGGTAAGCGATAAGGCCATTGCATTTCCAGTAATGCCGTTGGGTCGAACGGCATCACTTTATGAGATGGCTGCAGATGGGAAAAAACCATCCACAGAGGTCAAAGAATGGATGCTCGATATTCTCTCTTATTCTGCACATAACCGTACAATCCGCCTTTTCTATTCGCATCCTTATAATATTGTGCATTATCCCGATGCTGTGAAAGCCTTCATAGCAAAGGCTGTTCAGATGCAGAAGGAAGGGCAGATCACAGTGCGCCCGATGAGCGAAGTTGCACGTTTTTTTCTGAGAGCAATCAATACAACATATACTTTTAGCAATGAGCCTAATGGGCTAAAAGTATCTCTGGAAAACCGGGAGGGGCTCGCAGGCATCACCGCAGCGGTGCCGAAAGCAAGCTATTTGAGACCGGCAAGCGGCGACTATTCTATAACTGAAGATGAGAAATATTACTATGTTACTATCACAGACAATGAGACAAAAAAAGCTTTCACATGCGCTCGCAGTTAGCATTATCATGCTCATAATAAATATGGGAATATCTGAGGCTGCAAACAATCCTGCTTTGGCCATAATGGATCTTTACTGGGATCAGACCAACAACCATGACCTGCTGAGCCCCTATGCTGTGTCCATTCTCGCTTTGAATGAACTCGAAGAAGGCCGCAATATTGGAATGGTGAAAAATTTCATATTGTGGTATTTGAAGTCCATCAATGACAACGATATGAATGGCTTAAGCGGGACTATTTATGATTATAAGATTTTACCTGATCGCGAAACGGCTCCAACAGGAGATTACGACTCTGCAGATGGATATGCGGGTATTTTTCTATATTTGCTGAAAACCTATTACGAGAAAACAGGCGATCAGGAGACTCTTGCAGCAAACTGGCGGCAAATAGAACATATAGTCTATGTTGTGGCTTTTTTGCAGGATATAGATGGCCTCACCCGCACTACTAATAAGAATCAGATAAAATACCTTATGGATAATATCGAAGCCTATGCGGGAGTATCTGCATTCATATCTCTCAGCAGAGCCATAAATAAGAGCGATTCAAATTATTATAATGATATTCGCTCAGGTATACGCACTGGCATTAACGAGATAATGTATGATTCAAAGCGCCGCAATTTCATCTGGGCACTTAATGACAAGGAGCGTTTTATCACTGACCTGAAGAAGTTTTATCCGGACGCTTATTCTAATATAATGCTCTTTGCTTATGATCATTCGATCTTCAACGGATTCTTGAAGAGAAAATCAGCGCTGTGGAAAGATATCATGGCAGAACAAAGCGGACACATGGCTGATTTACCGGTCGAACAGCGAATAATCTTCAAGCTTGCAGTCAAAAAAATGGGATGGAAGGAGTAGCGTATGCTGACCCTGAAAAATATATTGTCAAAAACAGCTTGCTCAGCATCTGCAATCGCCCTTTTGGTGCTTGCAACCACAATGTGCATTGGAAAGGCTGACGCCGATGAAAACAAGTCAACTAATGTGTATTCGGCAAATTTGTCGGAAAACCCGCTCCTTGCTGCTGATTCGACAAAAAACCGTCTCGACCAGGCTGTGAAAGAAGCGGAACAATCTGGTGCTGTTGAGATGAACCAGAATAATACCATAACAGTGCCAGAGCCAATGATGCTGCCTGCAACACACAGGAATAGAATAGACTTGTCAGGCACCTATGAATATCTGCATCCGCATGGGAGCTATGGCAACTGGCAAAATATCACAGTTGCCTTTTATCGCCGTGAGACTCCGGATTTTACGTGGTTTGCTCAACTGGGCGGCCATTCTCGTAAAGAAGGCGATGGCTTACTCGGAACAGCAGGAGCATACAAAGACTGGAATGAATGGCTGTACACTTATTCTGCACTTTCAGCCGGCACTAATTCGGAATACCTGCCTAAAATACGTGTTGACCACGATTTCAATATAAAATTTGGCCCAGCGAAGATGTTTGTCTGGACCATAGGTGGGACATATATCCAATACTTCGATGTACATAGAGACTATATTATTTCCACCGGCATTACTGCATACATCAATAAATGGATAGCAGAGTATCGCATTTTCAGAAATATCAGCGATCCGGGGTCAAAAGTTTCCTATTCTCAGCTATTCGGGCTCTCGTATGGACAAGACGGATGGCAATGGACTTACGGCAAACTCTCTTTTGGAAAACAGGCATACCTGTCAACAGCTTTAGAGACTCGTGAATCTGTAAACAATAATTCTATCCTTGCAACTGTCGGTCATCGCCATTGGCTTGGATCAGATTACGGAGTCTTCGGAGAAGTCGGATACTTTAATCTATCTAATGCCTATCATAGGTACGGCATGACTTTAGGAGTATTTAAAGAATTCTGATATTACATTTTCATAAACATAAAAACCTAAATTTCGTGATTCTGTATTGTTTGCTCCAATAAATAGCCATATATAATTGCATCACTTCTATTTCACCTGGTTAGAATTTCTGATATTATATATTCTCAAGATTTATAAATCATAAAAATAATATTGATTGCCTTATATTTCAATTAGATCTAGATTATTTTCTATAGACTTCAAAATTAATAAAATATATAAAATTATAAGCTCATTTTATGATACAATATCCATACGCTTTGTATTGCGAAGTAACATTTGTGGGTGATAGCATGCCATAGGCATCAAATAAAGGCTGTAAACGAAAGGAGAATTTGTTTATGGACCCAAAACCTGCAGTCAGTAGCGCACCACCTAAGCAGCCTGAAGACCGCAGATGGCGGATGGTTGACCGGGCAATGCGCTTGTATGGGTTTCAGCCTCACGCACTGATAGAAACCCTCCACGCAGTACAGGAATCTTTCGGCTATCTCGACATGGACGCATTGAAGTATGTTGCCAACGGCTTGAAAGTGCCGCTGAGCCAGGTCTATGGAGTGGCTACCTTTTATCACTTCTTCAGCCTAAAGCCTGCCGGAGAGCACACGTGTGTTGTATGCATGGGTACTGCATGCTATATCGGTGGCGCAGCAGATATTATCAAGGGAGTGAGTGAAAAGTACGCAATTGCTCCGGGTGAAACCACTCGCGACGGTAAGCTTTCTCTCGTAGTAGCCCGATGCATAGGCTCTTGCGGGCTTGCACCTGCAGTGGTATTCGACAATGAGGTTGATGGCAAGTCAACGCAGAAGTCTGTCCTAGAAAAATTGGGGAGGTGGACCAATTCATGACTCTAGAAGAACTTCAGGAAATAGCGCAAACCGAGCTTGAAAAACAGCTGGGATTCAAACATCAGATAAATGTCTGCGTTGCAGCCGGATGTCTTTCCTGTCAGAGCGATGTTGTCAAGGACGCTATTCAGCAGGAAGTAGTTCGCCGCGGACTGGAAAGCACCACCAGGGTAAAAGGCGTTGGCTGTCTTGGACTGTGTACAGCCGGACCACTTCTTACCGTTGACGATAAGACTCTATACCAGGGAGTCACCGCAGCTGATGCATCTGATATTGTCGAGGCGCTCGGGGGCAGGTCTGTGCAGCGGCTCGATTGCTCCATTCAGATGCCATTTTTCAGCCGTCAGCACAAGATTGTGTTGGAGAACTGCGGCAAGATCGACCCTGAAAGGATTGAGGAGTATATAGCGACTGGCGGATACCTGGCGCTTTATAAAGCGTTAACCAAAATAACTCCTCCGGAAGTCATCGACCAAATATCCAAAAGCGGCTTGCGCGGTCGCGGTGGAGCAGGATTTCCAACCGGACTCAAATGGTCGATGGTATCAAAATCGTTAAACAGCACAAAATACGTCATCTGTAACGCTGACGAAGGAGATCCTGGGGCCTTCATGGACCGCAGCGTTCTCGAGAGTGATCCGCATAGGGTCATCGAAGGTATGGCCTTGGCTGCTTATGCAGTCGGCGCAAACCATGGATTTATATATGTCCGGGCCGAATACCCTCTGGCAGTCAAAAGGCTTAAAATTGCTATATCTCAGGCCGAAAAGATGGGGCTCTTAGGCTACAACATTTTCAATACGACATTCAGCTTTGACATCAAGATTCGCCTAGGCGCAGGTGCCTTTGTTTGCGGCGAAGAAACAGCTCTTATAGCTTCGATTGAAGGGCGCAGAGGAACTCCCAGACCGCGTCCACCGTTCCCTGCCGAATTCGGCCTGTGGGGCTATCCGACCCTTATCAATAACGTCGAGACCCTTGCCAATGTTGCTCCTATCATCGCCAAGGGTGGTGAATGGTTCGCAGGAATAGGTACAGAGAAGAGCAAAGGCACCAAGGTATTTGCACTTGCCGGACGCGTAAAAAATACCGGCCTTATAGAAGTGCCAATGGGCACGCTGCTTCGCGACATTGTCTTTGATATCGGCGGAGGCATTCCTGACGGCGGCAAATTCAAGGCTGTCCAGACAGGTGGTCCATCCGGCGGCTGCATACCCGAACAGTTTCTCGATATGCCGGTTGACTATGAATCTCTAGCCAAAGTCGGATCTATTATGGGCTCCGGCGGAATGATTATAATGGACCAAACATCGTGCATGGTTGACGTTGCGAAATTCTTTATGGAATTTTGTATGAGCGAGTCCTGCGGCAAGTGCGTTCCATGCAGAGTTGGGACAGCGCAAATGCATGACATTTTATGCAAAATCACTGACGGAAATGCTTCTCAATCAGATGTTGCAATGTTGGAAGACTTATGCGACCTTGTAAGGAATACCAGTCTATGCGGCCTCGGGCAGACGTCGCCCAATCCGATTTTAAGCACTATGCGCTATTTCAAAGACGAATACATGGCCCACGTCGTCGATAAAACATGCCCGTCGGGCACATGTAAAATTCATAGCCCTGTGGGAGGTGTAAAATGACGCCGGCACAGCCTGCCAAAGTTCGGACCGATCTTAATCCGGCCCGCATTTTAACTTTCAAAATAAACGACATTGATGTTACTGGCCGTGAAGATGAGACCATACTGAAGGTGGCTCAACAGAAAGGCATTTTTATCCCAACCCTATGCCACCTCGAAGGCTTGTCAGAGCGCGGCGCCTGCCGACTTTGCATAGTCGAAGTCAAAGGCATTCCGAAACTGCTGCCGTCCTGCATTACATACTGCAAGGAAGGGATGGAGGTTATAACTGATTCGGAGCGTGTTGTGAACTATCGAAAGAAAATTGTTGAATTACTCTTCACAGAGCGCAACCATATATGCTCAGTCTGCGTGTCCAATGGACACTGCGAACTCCAGACTCTTGCGCTTACGCTTGGAGTAACACACATCGAGTATCCATACCGCTCACCTAAGTTCTCGGTCGACGCCACTCATCAGAGATTTGTCGCAGATCACAACCGCTGCGTACTATGCGGAAGATGCATACGCGTCTGCGCAGAAATGGAAGGAGCTCATACGTGGGACTTTATGGGCCGTGGCATAAGCGCCCGCGTCATAACTGACCTCGACCAACCATGGGGCACATCGGAAACCTGCACCAGTTGCGGCAAATGCGTGCATGTCTGTCCAACAGGCGCATTAACAGAGAAGGGCAAATCTGTCGCTGAAATGCAAAAACGCCGCCAGTTTCTGCCATATCTGCAACTGATGAGAAGGGAGGAGTTGAAATGAGCAAGACTGACAAGAAAGGTGAATCAGGGATGAACAAGGTACGTTTGGCGACCACGTGGCTCGATGGCTGTTCAGGCTGCCATATGTCCTTTCTCGATATGGATGAGCGCATAATCGGACTGGTGGAAAAAGTAGATATTGTCTATAGTCCGATTGTCGATGTCCATGAGTTCCCTGAAAATGTGGATGTAACGCTCGTGGAAGGAGCTATCAGCAGCGATGAAGATGCAGAAAAGGCAAAGATTATACGCGAACGCACAAAGATATTGGTTTCCTTCGGCGACTGCGCGGTAACCGCTAATGTTCCGAGCATGAGGAACTTTTTCAAGCTGGATGATCTTTACGACAGAGCCTTTGTTGAGAATGCGACTCTAAACAAACAGGTGCCTTCGACTCGTATACCACATTTGATGACCCGTGCAAAGCCTGTTCATGAATTAGTAAAAGTGGATCTCTTCCTGCCTGGATGCCCGCCGCAGCCGGATATTATATTCTTCTTGCTCACCGAGCTGCTTGAGGGCCGTATGCCTGACCTGACAGGGAAGACCCGCTTCGGCATATAAGCTGCTTATAATTGAGGAGGCAACTAAATGGCAAAAGAAACTTCAATAAGAAAAACAGCCGCTAAAGAAGGCTCTGTAAGAGAAATGACCATAGAGCCGATTACAAGGATAGAGGGCCATGGTAAAATCACACTCTTTCTTGATGACGGCGGGAATGTGAAAGATGCCCAGTTTCATGTGACACAGTTCAGGGGATTTGAAAAGTTCACGGAAGGAAGACCTTTTAGCGAGATGCCGTCAATAGTAGAGAGAATATGCGGCATCTGTCCTATTTCTCACTCAATAGCCTCTGCCAAGGCTTGTGATGCACTATTGGGCGTGCGGATTCCTGAACCGGCAATCAAAATAAGAAGGCTGCTTAATTGCGGCTCTTTTATCGAGTCACATGCGCTCAGCTTTTTCCATCTTTCATCGCCGGATTTGTTGCTCGGCTTCGATTCCGATCCCGCTAAAAGAAATATTGTCGGTCTTATTCAGGCAAACCCTGCAGTTGCAAAAGATGGCGTGCGTCTTCGCCAAATAGGTGGCCACATTGTAGAGTGGCTCGGCAAAAAAAGAGTTCATCCTGCTTGGGTTGTTCCAGGCGGAGTGAATGAACCGCTCACTGTTGAGCACAAAGACATGATGCTTGCAGAACTTCCGGAAGCATTCGATATAATCAAACGTACACTTTCATTCTTTAAAAGAGAGATTAGCAAGCACCAGGAGGAAGCACGCACCTTTGGCAATTTCCCAAGCCTTTTCATAGGACTGGTAAATGCAGCGGGGAATTGGGATCTCACGGACGGTTACCTCAGGGCTATCGATACAAAGGGCAGTATAGTTGCTGACATGGTTGAAGCTTCAAAGTACGAGGAGATCATTGCAGAGGCTACTGAATCATTTTCTTACCTGAAGTCGCCTTATTATAAACCGGTTGGCTACCCTGAAGGACTCTACCGGGTGGGACCGGCGGCCAGACTTAATGTCTGCAGCGGGATGGGCACCACCCATGCAAACGAAGAATGGGCTGAATTCAGAAGCCTTGAGCGTGGACCTGTCTTAAGTTCTTTCCACAACCATTATGCCAGGCTTGTTGAGATACTTGCCTGCATAGAGCTTGTAGAAAAACTCCTTCACGATCCTGAAATCCTGAGCCCGCATATACGCTCCTTCGCCCAACCGAATCATTGGGAAGGAGTCGGATGCATCGAAGCCCCGCGCGGCACTCTGATCCACCATTATAAGACAGATGAAAACGGTCTAATGCAATGGGCGAATCTGATTGTCGCCACAGGCCACAACAACCTTGCAATGAACAAGAGCGTCCTTCAGGTTGCAAGGCATTTCGTAAACGGCACCAAGATCACCGAGGGAATGCTCAACCGCGTTGAGGCTGTTATTCGCGCTTATGATCCGTGCCTAAGCTGCTCCACTCATGCGCTGGGTCAGATGCCGCTGCATGTGCTACTGATAGATGCATCAGGAAACGTGCTTGATGAGAAGATGAGATAAGATCGGTTTTAGTTAATCAGAGCCGCCGGCCCGTCCGGCGGCTTTTCTATATTCCTACCCTGAATGAAGAAATACGTGCCAATACCCTTTCAACCAGTTCAGGCAATATAGCCTCAACGGATGGAGTAAGTCCCTCGCCATGCTCAAAAGATTCCGCACTTACAGAGAAAAGATACGCTTCAGGATATTTATTGTAGAGAGCACGAACAACGCTAATAAGTACGCCAGGTTGCAGGTGATGCGAAAAGCTCGACGGTACCGAATCTTCCGGAATCACCTTTTCTTCAACCAACTGTCCAGGTGAGCCGCCGACGCGAGCATCTATAAAAATTGCAAGATCTGCTTCGCTAAGTTCTGTAGACAATTCCACGCCCATCTGATGTTTGGCCATGACGATAGTATCTTTATCCTGCAAAATCTCTTCCAGACTCTGTGCAGCGGCAGGCCCGAGTCCATCATCTCCCCTCAACGGATTTCCATATCCTATAATTATCACTTTGCCCATTGCTCCATAAAGTATACATTTTTTGATAAAAAACATTTCTGCTATTGCAATATACGCCTTTTGCCTGTAATTTTATAATGACCTCAAATTATCGTTAAACCAATACCGGGGGTGAGATGATGTGCTTTGAAACAAGTAACGTGAAAGGTCTTTCAAAATGGAACTGGGATGGCGATGTGATCATACATCAGCCAATCGTGCCGTCCGGACGGAAAGTAGTGGGAGTACGCAGCCGCCGCAGCTATAACATTGACGTGCGCGAATACCTTACACCCACCCATAATGCCGTGATGCAAAAGGTTGTTCGGGAGACACTCCCCCGCTACATAAAAAAACATGGTGGTAGTGTTGCACGCTTCGAGGCGCATAAACAGGGGTCGTTCGACTACCGGGCGGCTGCTATTACAAACTTCGTGGCTGATACGATCGAGTATCAGTCCGGACGCGGCCGCGACCCCTGGCAGTTCCCCGATGAAACACTGGCAATAAAGGCCGGTGACTGTGAGGATCGCGCCTTCCTTCTGGCCTCACTTATGCTGGCAGCAGGCATCAGTACATACAATATTCGTGTTGCCTTCGGAAAGATGATAGTCTCTGAAGAACCTCATGATCACATGTGGGTAATGTACAAAAACGAACGCGGCAACTGGAACCTTATAGAGCCCCTTCGCATTGGAAAAGTGCTCTCCGACGATCATATCCCCACGATGCGGGGCATGGGAGCAGCCGCGGCTCAGGTTGAGTACGAACCGCATTTTCTCTTCAATGACAGCCATCTGTGGGCGATCAAAGACAGGGCCGACCGAGACGGCCTTGATATTTTTCTTCGCAGGGAATGGACACGCCTTAATCCAAAATTTGTCGGACAGGTACATATGTCAATTATTGAAGAGGCGATTGGCGGATTACCGGAGACTCCTTCATGGGTGCTTAAGGAGCTCAAGCGCAACTTCACCAGGCTCTTTCTTGCCGGGCCGATCATTGATTCCATCGATCTGGACATATGCGATTACAGCCCCCTTGACCACTTCGATAACGGGTATATAGATGAATCATGGGACAGAGTTTCGCAAAACCTTGCATCATTCAGGGAAGACAGCCGAGCAAACCTGCAGTCATTCGCCCGTGCAGCCCATGCAATTGCAGATTTCTATGCACACTCCTCGTACGTGCATTTTGCGCGACTGGTGGACCCGGGCTCGCCGCAAGGCCGCGCAGAAATCAATGACCCGCCGGGCCAGGTAGCGATGAATGCAGCCCCTTCGTATGAACCGCCATCCACATTTGACCTGACGGATAATAAGTTCAGCATCAACGAGAGCCTGTGGAAACTGGGCAAGGAGGCCGCTGCACGGAGATGGGCTAACCGCCTCATTTCTGGACGCTATGCACAACCGGATGATACTCAGCCGGGGCTGACTAACCACCTCACGGAAGGCCTGACAAACATTCCGAAAGAACTAAAAAATGCCCCCGGATTTTCCGACCGCGGCTCTCTTCCGCATCACAACCAGATTGCTGTTGATGATACAGATCCAGGTAAACAGCACTGCCTATATCGAAGCGAAAAGAAGGATGAAACGGACCCGATGGCATATGCAAATCAGCTGAGGTGGAGGAAGAACACTGCAGTTCTACATGTCAGAAAAGCCTTCAGCGACAACTTCACTGCGCAAGGAGATAAATAATAATCAGTCAGGCTCTTTATCTGCGTTCTCTGATCTTTGAAAGCGTGTCCTGATATGTCTTATTCTTGGGATCAAGAGCCAACGCCTTGGCTGCAAGGACTTCCGCCTCGGAGAGATCCTCATTTTTCGTGTAATATAGCCAAGCAAGATTATTGTATGCATCAGCAAGAGTCTGGTCTTTGTCGATAGCAGTCTTATAAGATTCTTCAGCTTTGCCCAATTCGCCTTTTTGTATATAGGCATTGCCCATATAAACATAAGCGAGGGGGATTTTCTTGGAAGCCTTTTTGTATTCGTCAATAGCGGGACCGAATTCAGCTTTCTTTTCGTAAGCCACGCCAAGGTTCAGATGCTCTTGCGGAGACAGCGGATCGTCCAGGACTATGATTCGCGGCAGTGAGCACGAGGCAATAAGTATGATGAAAAAAAAAGAAATGCAAATATGATAGGCAACTCTGTGCCCAGCCATTACTCGCTTTTCTCCTTTGGTTTTATCAACAAGGTCCAATTGTTCGTCCGTTTCCACGATCTTAGAAAATCGTCATTCGATAAATATTTTTTTTTGGATCTGCCTGAATTCACAATGACGCCATCCTCATCATATCCGATTACGTCCATAAAGTGATCCACCCTGTATACATATACTCCGTAATCGACTAGTACAACCAGTGGATATCCGTCCCGTATCTTCGACCTGAGATCATCAAGACTTCCCTGATATTGCGTAGCAGAATACCCCAGCCTTTCGGCATACAACACCATATCAAAGGTGAGAGTGCCCCTGGCAGACTTACTGAAGATCGCATCAGCAATGTCACCGATGCCAACACTTGACCCCCAATAATGCAAGACCCCGGCAAGAGCGGCCGGTCCGCACTGATAGTCCTCCTGAGGGAAGAAGGGGACGTTGCCGATTACAACAGCGTTCGCCTGAGGCTTCACAGGCGCGGACGAGCATGCACACAGTATCAGTGCAACTATGACGATAGCCAACGCTTTTTTTCTCACGGTCTTATTGAGGCAGGGACCGGAGCGGGACATTAACCTGTCCTGCCCCGGCATGCAAATTATCTGACAACGACCCTGTGCCCAGTCAAATTGATTATTACGATAACAAGAATAGCTATAATAAGAAGCGCTATGATGACACCGAGGGCCCCATCACCGCCGACCTTGAGATCATCGAGCTGCAGTGCAAAACTATGTATCTGCTGATCGCTCATCTGGGACAATCTGGCTTCAACCTCGCTCTGTGTCAGTCCGTATTGTTCAAGCCTTTCCCTGATCATTTTAGATTCCAATACCTTCTGGATACTGGCGAGATCAGCCTGCCTGTCCGTCTGAGCCAGCGCTATAACTTCAGAAGGAGCAAGACCGGCGTCAACTCTCGGAGCTATGCCTATGACAAACATTGCAACCACAAGATACCAGGCGACCTGCTTCATAAATGGAACTCTCATTACCCTTCCACCTCCTCACATGACAAAACCATAGGGAAACCCTTCCTTACACTATAAACGGATCACGAGCATGTGTCAACAGTTTAACCGCTGGACTGCGGCGTCATTGAATTGCCGGATTTCCGCTTTTGATCGTAAGGGACTAGCTCAGAATCTTAGCGGCTTCTTTTGCGAAGTAGGTTAGGATAAGGTCTGCGCCTGCGCGTCTGATCGAGGTTAGTATTTCTAGCATCGCCCTCTCTTCGTCTATCCATCCGAGCTGTGCTGCAGCCTTGACGAGAGAATATTCACCGCTCACATTGTATGCGGCGACCGGAAGGTTGAAAGTGTTCCTAACGTCGGAGATAATATCGAGATATGAAAGCGCCGGTTTGACCATCACAATGTCTGCGCCTTCGGCGACGTCCATTGCAACCTCTTTCAGGGCCTCGCGTCTGTTGGCAGGATCCATTTGGTATGAGCGCCTGTCGCCAAATTGTGGCGTCGATTCGGCAGCTTCTCTAAAAGGGCCATAGAAAGCGGATGCATACTTTGCAGCATAGGCCATAATTGGCGTACCCGTAAAGCCTTCCCCATCAAGCGCGGACCGGATTGCGGCCACACGCCCATCCATCATGTCCGAAGGCGCGACCATGTCAGCGCCCGCTCTTGCATGTGAAACAGCCTCAAGGCATAGCAGCCTCAAGGTCTTATCGTTTTCAACATCGCCTTTTTCAACGATTCCGCAATGACCGTGGCTTGTGTACTCGCAAAGGCAGACGTCGGTGATCACATAGAGTTCCGGCACTGCATCCTTCACAGCCTTGATCGCCTGCTGGACTATTCCGTTCTCGGCATATGCGCCGGTGCCAAGTTCATCTTTGCTCTCGGGGATGCCAAAAAAAATGACCGAAGGAATGCCAAGGGAATATACCTCTTTTGCATTGACGACCAGCTGATCGATGGATTCCTGATAGCAGCCGGGCATTGAAGATATCTCTTTCTTGACTCCCTTGCCGGTAGTAACAAATAGTGGGTAAATGAAATCATCAGGTGAAACGGAGATCTCCCTGACCATCTTTCTGATGACCGGATTTTTTCTCAGCCTTCTATATCTATGGACGGGAAACATGAGGAAATAAGCAGGGGCGAACCGCAGTTCGCCCCTGAATAAAGATTATTTTAGCCGCAGCTGCTGCAACCCGAGCCGCAGGCTGAAGCGCCGCCACCGCCAGAACCGCATGAAGGCGCCTGGCCTCCACTCAGGATGAAGCCGGCCCTTTCGCCGTCGTCATAATAGTCGAGCGACATACCGGTGAGCGAAACAAGGCATCCCTTGTCAACAAAGACCTTCAGGCCATCCTTCTCGAAGACCTCGTCCTCAGTTGATGCCTTCTCGTCTATGTCAAGGCCAAAGGACGGGCCGCAGCACCCTCCGCCGGCATTGTAAACCCTGAGTCCCCAATCGGCCTTGCCTTCTTCCGCAAGAACCAGCTTGGCCTTTTCGGCCGCTTTATCGGTAATTGTAAACACGTGAACCTCCAGAATTTTGATACTTTTAGGATAATTGAATCTTGATTTAAAAAGCAAATTTCAAGCCGGTAACAGTCTTGACCTGACGAGTCCGTTTCTCGCGCGCTGAATTAGTCCTCGTGTGGTGAGAAACTAACTTCTTCTATAAACGTCTTCTATATATTAGCAAGACGATTGCCCTGCCTGCTAAGCGCGGCCCTTAGGACCCAGACAGCTCGCTTTAACCCGGGCCCCGTCAGGCCAAGACCGGCTTAGTCTGCTTAGTGGTATTACCGTTTTTGACCTTTAGGCATAACTTACGATATGTTAATAAGTTATGTATATTCTTCATAGGTCCATCCTCAGGGAGCTGATAACTTCCTTTTTGCTGTCAGTTGTATTCCTGAATTTCACTCTGATGATGGAAAAGCTCCTAAGATTGAGCAGGCTGCTGTCGAGTGTCGGCGCTTCGCCTGTAGACATAGCGCAGGTTATTGCCTTCTTGCAGCCGCAACTCCTTATACTGACTATACCCATGGCGATGCTGCTTTCGGTGTTGCTGACCTATTTCAGACTGACTGCTGACAATGAGCTCGTCATCATGAGGAACATCGGGATGCCGTTCAGGCTCATCTCCCGACCTGTTATGTATCTTGGCATAGGATGCTTTGCAGCAAGCATATGCATGAGCTTTTTTCTCGGACCGGCGGGCAGCGTCATGTTGCGGGAAAAAATATCGAATATTTTGGTAACAAGGGCTCCTCTTGCTATCGAGGAGGGTATATTCAATACCTCATTCAAAGACATGGTCATACTAGTGAAAGAAAAGCCCGCTCCTGACCGCCTTTCCAGCATATTCATAGTTGATGAACGAAAAAAAGATGAGCCTAAAGTTATTGTCGCTAAAGAAGGCCGTATTCTTTCAGATGCAGATGCTTTGAGCTTCGTCCTGAAAGGTGGTCATGTATACATTACAAGTAAAGCCTCGCTCACGGAAATCACCTTTGGCTCATATTATTTCAAGCTCACTCCCGTAATGGATCAGACGGCCAGAAAGAGCAGTGAGCTCACACCATTTGAGCTTTTGTCAGAAGCAGCCCGCACTCCCGACAAGAAGATTGCATATCTGCTGGAATTTCATCGACGTCTCTCTATGCCGGGAGTGTGTCTTGTAATCATCTTCTTAGGGCCTTCCCTTGCGCTGATAGCCGGCAAAACCGGCAGGCTCGGCGGCCTCACGATAGGATTACTAGTCTTTGCAGCTTACTATTCGGTCATGATTTATGGAGAAAATCTTGCTCGTTCCGGCTCATTGCCCCACACAGTAGGCGCATGGCTTTCTTTTACTATTTTGGCCGCGTTTTCAATTTATGCCTTCGAGAGGGTCAATAAGAAATGATTCTCAGAGTTCAGCGCATGTACATAGCAGATTTCCTAAAGGTCCTCTTGGTTCTTACGCTCGGCATGTCAAGTTTGTTCGGCATTCTAAGCATCATTGATAAGCTGGAAGAATTTATGCCTTATCGCCCTGCGTTTCACTTGCTGCTTACTTATGCGCTGGCAGGAATCCCGCGCTATGTCATATATTTCATGCCGATGACCATACTTCTTAGCAGCCTATTCATCTTTTCACAGGCTGTGAAAAGGCGCGAAATCGTAGCAATAAAAACCTCAGGAGGAAGAATGAAGGCAATGCTTACGCCATTTGTAGCATTAGGCGTACTGCTTACGCTGACAGGGTTCATCCTTGGGGAGTTCGTTGTGCCGGTGACAGCCAAAAAGGTACGCGCTACAGCTGCAGAAATCACTGGTCGCAGCAAAAAAACTGCCTTCTTCAGAGAAGGCTCTCTATATATTCGCGGTAAAGATGGCTCTGTAGTGAAAATCTCGCTATTCCTGCCATCGCAGAACATATCCAAGGGCATCAGCATATTTAAATTCAACGAAGAAGGCCTTACCGAGAGAATAGACGCCGAGACCGGCTCCTGGGAGAATAATGCATGGAAACTCCGTAATATTCAGGTATACGATCTGGCAACCGGCAAGGTATCCAAGCTTAAAGAAATGGTTTACGGAGCAATCGAGTCGCCCAAAATATTCAGCGAAGATGCAGTGAAGGTCGAAGAGATGACATTGACTGAACTCATAAGATACAAAAATAGGCTGGCCGAGGCAGGATTTCGCAATGCAAAGCTCTCTGTCGACCTCAGTTCAAGGCTGTCTTATCCTATTGTCAACCTTTTTATGCTGCTGCTTGGCATATCGCTCTCAATCGGAGGGGAGCAGAAAGGCATAGAAAAAATTCTAAGAATAAGGATTCACGGAACGCCTGCTAATGCAGGGGTACTATCGGCAGGTCTGGGCCTGCTTATCAGCGTCTTTTACTGGCTTGGCTACTCTTTCACGTTGTCACTGGGATATTCGGGCACTGTCCCGCCTATTATTGCGCCATGGATAGTACCTGTTATTTTCTCAATAGTGTCACTATACCTTTACTGCAATATTCCTGAATAATATTATTGACCTGCGGCAGACTATTCCCATAATGACGGGCTTTCCCCTTTTTTTTCCTTAACATAAGCGGCTGCTTCATCGCGATATTTTGCAAGCAGAAGCCTTGAAACCTGCCCGGGCTTGTAATGCACATGATCCACCTTACGGACCGGCATTACCTCCATTGTCGAATTTGTAATGAAAACTTCAGATGCAGCGTACAGATCTTCACTTCTGAATGTGCCTTCCTGCAGCAATATTCCACTCCTTGTAGCTAGAGTTGCAACGATACCTCTGGTAATACCGTCGAGTATGCCGCAATCAACCGAAGGAGTGCACAAGATGCCTCCTTTCACGAAGAAAATGTTGCTAATCGTTCCTTCAGTCAAAAAACCGGCTGCGTTAAGCATCAAGGATTCGTCCGCACCATCTTTAATGGCTTCTATTTTTGCAAGTATGTTATTCAGGAAGTTAAGCGATTTAATCATCGGGTTAAGCGCTTCTTTGAGATTTCGTCGCACACTCGATATGACTATACTTAAGCCCTCTTCATAATACGCTTTCGGATAGTTTTGGAACTTGTGAGCCATGACAACAAATGTCGGAGACTTGCACAGTGCCGGATCAAGGCCTATAGGGCCGGCACCTCTTGATATGGTCAATCGAACATATGCATCTTTGAGTTCATTGGACATAAGAACTTCAAAGATGGCCAGTTTGATTTCATCCGCTGTCTTGCCAATGTCAAGTCCAATGAGGCCTGCAGATCTGCTCAATCTGCGGATGTGATCATCCAGCATAAATACGACGCCATCATATGCTCTCATTGTCTCATATATTCCATCTCCGTAGAGAAAGCCATGATCGAAAACAGATATCTTTGCCTCTGCTGCCGGCACTATCGCATCATTCAAATACAAAAACATAGCCTAAAAGGCCTCCATAATGTGGTCAATACCTATTTCTTTGCCGCTTTTTATACTTACTATATCAAACCGTATGGGCGACTCATCACCTGCCTGTTTCTGATAGAACATGGCAATTTTCCTTAATTTAGCCTGTTTCCTGGTATCGACAGCCTCGAATGGTTCACCAAATCTGCAACTGCTCCTAGCCTTAACCTCAACAAATACTGTTGTATCTTTATCAAGAGCTATTATATCGGCTTCTCCAATAGGCGTCTTGAAGTTACGATGGATTATTCTGAACCCCTTGGCTCTCAAGTACCTTACCGCGATCTCTTCACCTTCATGACCAAGCGTCTTCACAAAATTTCCTCTCCAACAAACACCTCAGCCCCGGCCAATCGCGCAAGTAAGGCCGGTATGCCTTCTATGTCCTTGATATCTTTCTGACAGAGAACTCTGAGAATCTCTCTGAGCTGCGCGTATTCTTCCCAGAGGCCGATCAGATGGTCTGCCAGAGACCTGAAGAGTTTTTCCCCTTTGTCATCCCAATCCATAAGTAACACCACATGGCTGAACCGATCTGCGATGTCTTCGCAGAATTCATATAATCCTTTGCCGCCGTGGAGCGCGATGATATCCCCCACTAATCCGATCTTTCGTAATGCTTCTATATCCCTTCTTCCTTCGACTATTACCGGCACCCGCTTATTAACTTCATACAGAGTCTGCAGAGCTTCCCTAAGCCTATCTGCCCTTTCTGCATCGAGGCTGTAGACCCCAATATCGCGTGAAAGGTCCGCATGACGGAAACAAAGCTCCTTCTGGATTTGAACCTTTTCAGATGCCTTCCGTTTGTCTGTTAAAGATGATTTCGTTTTCAAGTCCTATGCTCGTGCTAATTATATAGATTCTGCATATACTCAATTATGATTATACAGCATGGATGGTCTGGCTGTTTCGTATGCAAAATCCTGGCTATTTTGAGATCGAATCCGGAAATAAATAGACAGGTGTTCCGGTATGATTTTGACAGGCATCAAAAAGAAGAGAATTTTTTCTTCCGGATGGAATATGCATGATATTTGTAAGCGCCCTGTATTCTTATTTCTATCTGGGAAATATGCGTCTTGATGGATGAGCCCAGTCATAAAAAAATAGAAAAGCACTTTGCTATTTCCTGTCTCGCCATAAATTTACATGCAAACTAAATATACCAACATTGCCGTGTTAAACTAGGCAAGACAGCAAATATCCAAATCAGGGGAGCGATAAACTTGATCAGCATAGGTATACTCATATTCCCTCAGGTTGAAGAGCTCGATTTTGTAGGACCATTCGAGGTATTAAGTTATGTGAATAAAATACAGCCTGAAAGCACAAAGGTACAGCTTGTGGCAGAAGCGCTTGCTCCGGTATCGGCTTTTAATGGGATGAAAATAATCCCCGATCTGACTCTTCAGGATTGCCCTCTATTTGATATAGTAATAATCCCTGGGGGCAGAGGGAGATCATATGCCATGAAAAACCCAGCCATAAAGGAATTCATTTTGCGTCAATCAAAAACCGCGCATATTATTGCGTCAGTCTGCACAGGAGCTTTCTTGCTAGCAGAGGCAGGCCTCCTTACTGGAAAGAAGGCAACTACTTATCACGCCGCCTTCGAAGAGCTGAATTCATATTCCGTTAAGGTTATCAAATCCAAAGTAGTTCGCGACGGTAAAATCGTCACTGCCGGAGGAGTAAGCTCAGGACTTGAGTTGGGTTTCTATTTATTAAGAGAACTTTTCAGTCCGAGCATCTCTCAAGAGGTGGCAAATAAGATAGAATACAAAATTAATGTGAATACTCTTTAAAAGACCCGCAAGGCAGTTCAAAAACAAGCCAGCCCTGTATTTTTAATTGCAGAAGTAGGGAATATTTCCGGAACTCCGCACGAGCATCCCTCGGAACAAGACACAAGGTTACTCTCTATAATTGCTGCCAGGTTTTGCGGATAACTTCTAGAAATCCGCGCAGATATTGCAATTGAACGACGCGACTTTTATCCAGAAACATGGCTGGTATTTTAGGGTGGTATTCTCGCAGGCCGATGACTGGATAGAAGTCGGAACGTTTTTGAAAGACTCGTTTCTTATTTAAACTCAATCCCCATTAATTTTGTTTTAGCGTCTCGCCAGACAATTTTTCCGGCAACTGAGCGGTGAGGTAAATAAATTATCGAACCGACCCCTAGTTGTATATCGCAGAATATTTTAATCCCGAATGATGATGTGTCAAGCATAACAGCATCAAATCTGCGGGTGCAAAAGTCAAACTCCATTACTTTGTGAATACGGACACGAGCATTATTGCGTCTGTTGACGTATCTTTTAAACAAAATGCCTCCCTATATAGTAAAGATTAGCGTGATGAATGCGATCACCTGAAAAGAAAATATATATCGTCTTGATCGCAGACTATTACATATTCGTATTTTACATATATCTATATTACATACCAAGCTGGCAAAGGGTTGCACCGGCGAGGGCATTAGCCTTCAACCAACATGTATTGTTGCTAGACGAATAATCATGGTTAGAAATCAATAAAGTATGAATGACCTACCCTCTTTAAACCGGTCCAGATGTAAAGTAGTATTTTGGACTGGAAAAACTATGGGAGGCAGTTATGAGGATACTTTATTCATCTGCCAATTCCGAAATGAAACACAACGTCTAAATTTTATATACGAAAACTCTGTCCAAGATGCGTCGGCAGTACAGTCCACTTATTATTGGACTCAGTGGCCCGATTCTTTTGGATTTGCCGTCCATTCATTTTCAGACACACTGTCAAAAATAACTGGAATATGCATCGTAGTATATGGCTAAACCCAGTATTTATATTCTGCTGCAAAAAATGTAATAATATACACTCATGTTCAAGAAAGTGTTGATAGCAAACAGAGGTGAAATCGCCCTGAGAATCATAAGGGCATGCAAAGAGATGGGCATACGAACCGTTGCCATACACTCTGAAGCTGACTCTACGGCGCGTTATGTGAAAAAAGCCGACGAAGGTTATATGGTGGGGCCGGGACCAGTCGCCGGTTATTTGAATATTTACGGTATTGTCGACCTCGCTAAACAAGTCGGCGCTGACGCAGTTCATCCAGGTTATGGTTTTTTGGCTGAGAATGCTGATTTCGCTAAGGCCTGCGCTGATGCCGGTATAGCATTTATAGGACCACATCCGCTTGCTATCAGAGAGATGGGTCTGAAGATCGAAGCTCGCAACAGGATGAAAGGGATAGGCGTCCCAATTATCCCTGGATCGGAAGCTATCAGAGATCTGAAACAGGCATTGAAGACAGCTAAAGAGATAGGCTATCCCGTCATGATTAAGGCATCAGCTGGCGGAGGAGGCCGCGGTCTCAGAATATGCCGCAGCGATGCGGAGGTAAGACGCCAGATGCCGATAGCGCAGACTGAAGCGCTTAAGGCCTTTGGCAACGACAGCGTATTCATTGAAAAGTATATTGAAGAGCCGCACCATATTGAATTTCAGATCGTTGCTGATAAGCATGGCAATATCGTCCATCTCGGCGAACGAGACTGCTCGATTCAGAGGAGACACCAGAAACTGATCGAGATTGCTCCATCGCTGATACTTGATGAATCACTGAGAAAGAAGATGGGCGAGGCGGCTATCAAAGCTGCACAGTCAGTCAATTATGACAGCATAGGGACTGTTGAGTTCCTTGTTGATAAAGAAAGGAACTTCTATTTCCTCGAAATGAATACGAGGATACAGGTGGAGCACACAATCACCGAAGAGATCACCGGAATAGACCTTGTCCAGACGATGATCAGATCTGCGGCTGGTGAGAAGCTCGACTTTACACAAGAAGAGATCTCTCTCACCGGCTACGCGATTCAATGCAGAATCAACGCTGAAGATCCTTTAAATGATTTTTTACCAGACACCGGTACTGTAACATCATATTATTCGCCCGGCGGTTTTGGCGTCAGAATAGATGGCCATGTTTATAGGGGATATACGGTCCCTGCATACTACGATTCCATGCTTCTGAAACAGATTGTATGGGGCAGAACCTGGGAGGAAACGGTCCGCAGAATGCGAAGATGCCTGGGCGAATATGTCATCCGCGGCATAAAAACTACGATACCGTTCTACATAAAGGTCATGGAAGACAGGGTTTTCAAGAGCGGCCAGTTCACAACAAGCTACGTGCAGGAACGCCTGCCGCTGCTTCTCTATCTTCAGGACCGCGACCCAATGGATATGGTTGTAAGCATAGCAGCTGCAATAGTCGCTCATAGCAAATTGTAACGATATACAGGGGCGAGATAACCTTGCCCGTTTTGAATTGAGGCATGGCAATGCCGTATACGCCCTTACAAGACATAACGAGGTAAAGAAATGAAACCGACGATGAAGCCGATCAAAATCATGGACACCACCTTCAGGGATGCCCACCAGAGCCTGCTGGCCACACGGATGCGCGTCGAGGATCTGCTTCCTGTTGCCGACAAGCTGGATTCTCTCGGTTTCTGGTCGGTTGAGGTTTGGGGGGGCGCCACCTTTGACACCTGCCTAAGGTTTCTTAGAGAGGACCCATGGGAAAGGCTCAGGGCTCTTAAGGCTGCGTTCAAGAACACGCCCCTGCAGATGCTCCTCAGGGGGCAGAATGTCGTCGGCTACCGTCACTATGCTGACGATGTAGTCGAGAAATTCGTAGCAACTATGATCGAAAACGGCATCAATGTCGTGAGGATTTTCGACGCACTTAATGATTTCAGAAATATCAAAACAGCGGTCAAAGCCACTCTCAAATATGGCGGCAAAGTCGAAGCGGCTTTCTGCTATACTCTAGGCCCTATTTATACGAACGACTTTTTTGTCGATCTTGCCCAGAAACTTGAGGATATGGGTGCCGATACCATTTGCATTAAAGACATGGCCGGACTGCTGGCTCCCCTTGACTCTTTCGACCTTGTCTGGAAGCTCAAGCAGAAGGTCTCCGTGCCGATTCATCTTCACACCCACGATACCAGCGGTATGGCTGTAGCCACCACTCTTAAGGCTATTGAGGCCGGCGTCGATGTGATCGATACTGCTATTTCATCGATGGCATCGGGGACCAGCCAGCCACCGTTGGAGACGATCTGCAATATCCTGCGCGATACCGGATATGACCCGTCTTTCGACTTCAGGATAATGAGCGAGATTGCGGAGCATTTCAGAAATGTCCGGAAAAAATATTCTGCGCTCGAGAGCGAATATACTGGCGTCGATCCTAACGCGCTAATCTATCAGGTGCCCGGCGGCATGCTGTCGAACCTGGCGAATCAGCTGAAAGACCAGAATGCTCTTGACCGCATGGAAGAGGTTATGAATGAGGTGCCCAGGGTCAGGAAAGATTTCGGCTATCCGCCGCTTGTAACACCATCCAGCCAGATAGTCGGGACACAGGCAACCCTGAACGTCCTCACTGGTGAGCGGTACAAGGTTGTAACCAGTGAGACGAAAAATTACCTCAAGGGTTTGTATGGAAAGCCGCCTTCACCGGTTGATCAAGAAATAAAGCATAAAGTATTGGGTAATGAGGAAGCCATAACAGTCAGACCTGCCAGGCTGCTTGAACCCGAACTGGAAACAGCGCGTAAGGAACTGGGAGACAAGGCCCGCAGTGAAGAAGATGTGCTGTCTTATGCCCTATTTCCAAAAATCTTTCTGGAGTTCGCGGAACTCAGAGAAAAGGGCTTCCCGCCTGAAGAGCCAAAAGTCTCTGCGCACGAAGCCAAGCCTGAAGGCTCCCAGCTTGCTCCGACAGAGTTCATGATTCATGTGCATGGAGAGGCCTATCATATAAAAGTGGGCGGCAAGGGACATAAGTCTGAAGGCAAAAGACCTTATTTCCTTTATGTTGACGATCAGCTTATAGAGGTGTTTGTCGAGCCGTTGGTCGAAGTCATACCTACCGCTGAAGAAGGGACTATCGACATGAAGGCGACGGGGCAATCGACACGTCCCCGGGTTCAGTCGGCGGGAGATATCACTACTGCCATGCCCGGCACAGTTGTGAAGATGAAGGTTAAAAAAGGCGATGCCGTCAAGGCGGGAGATACCATTCTTATCATAGAAGCTATGAAAATGGAAAACGAAATACATACACCTATAGATGGCGTAGTCGAGCATATTTATGTCTCTGAAGGAGACATGGTGAATCCTGACGAGGTTTTGGTCAGGATAAAGTAGTTAAAATATTTGATGGAAATAGCCCCCTTAATCCAGAAGATTGTCATCTCGATTATCCCTATACTCTTCGCTGTAATTCTTCACGAAGTTTCCCACGGGTTCATCGCCAACAAGCTGGGTGATCCTACGGCGAAGATGATGGGACGATTGACCCTTAACCCGATCTCGCATATCGACCCTTTCGGAACAATCCTGATGCCGCTTTTTCTCTATGCTGTAACTAATGGTCAGTTCGTCTTCGGATACGCGAAACCTGTCCCTATCAATGCCATGAATTTCAGGAACCCCAAACGAGACATGGCTATCTCGGCGGCGGCGGGGCCAGTAACCAATCTTCTCCTTGCAACAATGAGCGTACTTCTGGCAAAGCATTTTATTATCCCAGTGTCACAGATAATGCCGTTATCTGCCATTTCTACCGTGCTGAAACCATTGCTGCTTATGCTGGAGGCCAGCATAATTATCAATGTGATCCTGGCAGTATTCAATATGATCCCGATTCCGCCGCTGGACGGCGGCAGGGTTCTGATGGGACTGTTGCCGCATAGGCAGGCGATGTCATTAGGGAGACTGGAGAGGTTTGGGTTTATCATAATCCTGGTTCTTGTTGCAACGCACATAACGGACATAATAATCCTGCCGGTAATATCGTTCATCGTGAATATTTTGATGCTGCTATGAATATGTCTTTCCAAAGCGAAGGGGGATAAGTGTGAAGGATCGTGTGTTAAGCGGAATGCAGGCCAGCGGACAGGTCCATCTTGGCAACCTTGTCGGTGCACTGAAAAACTGGGTAAGCCTACAGGACAAATACGACTGCTTCTATTTCGTGGCGGACTGGCATGCGCTCACGACTGGCTATGCAAACCCGGCGGCAATAAAGGGAAGCACGAACGACCTTCTCATCAGCTTTATAGCGGCAGGTCTCGATCCGGAAAAATCGACCATCTTCATTCAATCGATGGTGCCGCAGCACGCCGAGTTGCACCTGCTTCTATCGATGATCACTCCGCTTGGCTGGCTGGAAAGAGTGCCCACATATAAGGAAAAACAGGTTGAGCTAAAGGAGCGAGACCTTTCAACTTATGGATTTCTTGGCTATCCGGTGCTGCAAACAGCTGACATCATTATTTACCGGGCGAAGCATGTTCCTGTCGGCATTGACCAGATGCCTCACCTTGAAATCTCGCGCGAAATTGCAAGAAGATTCAACTTTCAATATGGCGATGTCTTCCCTGAGCCGGAAGGCTTGCTTACTGAATTCCCCAAAGTCCCAGGGCTCGATGGAAGAAAGATGTCAAAGAGCTACGACAACGCGATTTATCTGAGCGATACTCCTGAAGTCGTCGAACAGAAGATAAAAACTATGATGACAGACCCAGCCCGCAAGAGAAAAACCGATGTGGGCGATCCGGAATTATCGCCGGTTTTCCAGCTGCATAAAATATTCTCTTCCGCCGAAGAGCTGGAGTATTGCGCTCATGGATGCAGGACTGCTGCCATCGGCTGCATAGAATGCAAGAAGATTCTGATTAAAAACGTATTCACATATCTGGAGCCGATCTGGAAGCGCCGGGCAGAATTGATAAGCAATCCAGACAAACTTTATGAAATAGCTAAAGAGGGCTCTAGAAAAGCCTCTTCTGTGGCAGAAGATACCATGAAGATTGTCAGGAAAGTCATGGGCCTGGTGTAGCCTGTCATACATTCAACATACCTGGATATTACCGTCATGGGAATTATGTTAAGCTGATGTATAAGATCGACATTATTCGATACCTCTTTGACGACCTGCCGTTTCGCTTATAGAATAAAAGAAGTGCTTAAAATCGGTACACTGTTTACAGAAGCAGGGGAGGAGCCAAGATGATGCTCACAGAATTTATTACATGCATAAAAAAACCGGCATTGTCGCTATTTCTCGCTGGAATCCTTTTAGGATATGTTGCAGTAACCGGATGCGGGAAACAGGGCGCCCAGGTAGGTCAGGCTCCAAACACACCTCCAGAGGTAGGTGTAATATTGATACAACCTAAGCGCGTTACCCTTACGACAGAACTTTCAGGCCGCACATCTCCCCACTTGATCGCCGAAGTGCGCCCCCAGGTAAGCGGTATCATCCAGAAACGTTTTTTTACCGAGGGTACCGATGTCAAGGCGGGCGACCAACTTTATCAGATTGATCCGTCATCATATCAGGCAGCTTTCAATAGTTCAAAGGCGGCACTGGCAAGGGCTGAGGCCAATGTCATTCCTGCCCGGCTAAAAGCTGACCGCTATCGTGAGCTGGTAAAGATTAACGCTGTAAGCAAGCAGGATAACGATGATGTGGCGGCGGCTCTCAAACAGGCGGAGGCCGATGTCGAGGCTGCAAAGGCAGCACTGGAAACCGCAAGAATCAATCTTGCCTATGCAAAAATAACCGCTCCTATTTCAGGACGGATCGGACGATCTTCCATAACTGAAGGAGCACTAGTAAATGCGAATCAGGCTACTGCATTGGCCACAATCCAACAGCTCAGCCCTATGTATGTAGACGTTACGCAATCCAGCGCTGAACTCCTTCGCCTCAAACACAGCTTTGCGAGCGGGCTTCTGAAGAAAGATGGAGCAAACCAGGCGCAGGTCAAACTCATACTGGAAGATGGAAGCCAGTATCCGTTATCAGGCACTCTTAAGTTTTCCGAGGTTACTGTAGATCAAGGCACAGGTTCCATTACGCTTAGGGCAATTTTCCCTAACCCGGAGAAAGTATTGCTGCCCGGCATGTTCGTCCGTGCCGTAATTGAAGAAGGAGTCAACGAAAAAGCAATACTTGTTCCACAGCGCGGAGTAACGCGGAATCCTGTGGGAGAGGCTATAGCAATGCTTGTAGGGGACGGTGACAAAGTGGAGCAAAGAATAATTAAGGTTTCCCGCATAGTCGGTGATAACTGGATGGTCAGTGAAGGACTGAAAGCAGGCGATCGGGTTATCCTTGAGGGGTTTCAGAGGGCACGCCCCGGAATGCCCGTGAAAGCTGTTTCGTTTGCGGGAAACGCAGATAACGCACCGGCAGGTACGACAAATAAACCAGCGAGTGCTGCGGAAGCAAAGAAATAAGGCGGAACAAAATCGTGTCCAGATTTTTTATAAATCGTCCTGTCTTTGCATGGGTAATCGCAATCATGGTCATGCTGGCTGGTTTGCTGGCGATCAGGACTCTGCCGGTCTCTCAGTATCCTCCTATCGCGCCGCCACAAATAACGATAAATGCTTTGTATCCCGGCGCATCCTCCCAGACGGTGCAGGATACAGTGACTCAGGTTATTGAACAGAAGCTCAATGGTATAGACAATCTCATCTATATGTCGTCCACAAGCGATTCATCAGGTGCGGCAGCCATCAACCTGACCTTCAGGGCTGGAACCGACCCAAACATCGCCCAGGTGCAGGTGCAGAACAAGCTGCAGCTTGCCCTGCCGCTTCTCCCCCAGATTGTGCAGCAGCAGGGGATTCAGGTGGTGAAGTCCGGCAGGAACTACCTGCTGGTTGTGGGCCTGGTTTCGGAAGACGGCTCGATGGACCGCAATGCTCTGACAGATTACCTGGTTTCCAACATTCAGGATACTGTCAGCCGCCTCAATGGTGTGGGCGAATTACTGGTGTTCGGGACCCAGAACGCCATGAGGATATGGCTGGACCCGGCGAAATTGAACAACTATCATTTGACTACCAATAATGTTATCGCGGCAATTCAGGCGCAGAACGTCCAGGTTTCGGCTGGCCAGTTCGGTGGGACACCTGCTGTAAAAGGGCAACAACTTAATGCAACGATTACAGCTCGCACCTTATTGCAGACCCCCGATCAGTTCGGCAGCATTATTCTCCGGACCAACACTGACGGCTCCACTGTAAAACTTAGGGATGTAGCCGAATGCAAGATCGGCACAGAAAACTACGATATTCAATCCTTCTACAACGGGAAGCCGATAGGGGGAATGGCGATCAGGCTCGATCCGGGAGCCAATGCTCTGGAGACTGCACGCCGGGTTAAAGCAAAAATGGCGGAACTATCCAAATACTTCCCGCCCTCACTAAAGGTTGTTTATCCCTACGACTCTACTCCCTTCGTGAAGATTTCCATTGAAGAGGTGGTGTATACACTAGTGGTAGCCGTATTTTTGGTCTTCATCATCATATTCCTGTTTCTGCAGAACATCCGGGCCACCTTTATTCCAACGATAGCTGTGCCGGTTGTGCTCCTGGGAACCATGGCAGTACTGGCTGCCGGCGGTTTTTCCATAAATAGCCTTACCATGTTCGCGCTGGTCATTGTCATCGGCCTTCTTGTGGATGACGCCATCGTGGTTGTTGAAAATGTGGAGCGAATCATGACTGAAGAGGGGTTGTCTCCGCACGATGCTACCATAAAGTCTATGGGACAGATAACCGGCGCCCTGTGGGGGATCGCCACTGTCCTGACTGCGGTCTTTCTCCCTATGGCATTTTTCGGCGGCTCCACCGGCATCATTTATCGTCAGTTTTCCGTAACAATAATCTCGGCTATGATCCTGTCGGTTCTGGTGGCCCAGATCCTGACACCCGCCCTCTGCGCTACTATTCTAAAGCCAATCCCAAAGGGGCATCATTCCGGCGAGAACGGGTTGTTTGCCTGGTTTTTCCGTTATTTCAACCGGGTATTCGAGTTCTGCCGGGGGACATACGAAGGGATTGTGGGCCGTTCCTTTGGAAAGCGTATGCGTTACCTGGTAATTTACAGCGCCATTGTGATGGTTATGGGCTACTTTGCGCTTCATCTCCCCACCTCGTTCCTGCCTGACGAGGACCAAGGATTTCTGCTCTGCCAGCTACAGCTTCCTGCCGGTGCCACCATGGAACGAACCCTTCAGTCTATGAAGCAGATTGAGCGGCATTTCGTGGAGGATGAAAATAAAACAGTGGAAGGCATTATTACTATCGCTGGATTTAGTTTTGCCGGCCGCGGCCAGAACATGGGGCTCGCATGGGTGAAGCTCAAAGACTGGAATGTGCGCAAAACCCCAGACCTGAAAGCCCCGGCCATTGCTGCGAGGGCGATGAAAGCGTTCTCGCAGATACGCGATGGCCTTGCATTTGCTTTTGCTCCGCCGGCAGTGCTCGAGTTGGGAGTGGCCAATGGCTTCGACCTACAGTTGCAGGACCGTGGAGGAGTAGGACACGAGAAGCTGATGGAGGCACGCAATCAACTGCTTGGTATGGCAATGAAGGACCAGAAACTGACTGCGGTGCGACCAAATGGCCAGGATGATTCACCCCAGTTCAAGCTGGATATCGATGACGTTAGGGCCGGTGCGCTCGGTATCTCTTTGAGCAGCATTAACGACGTCCTCTCTGCCGCATGGGGAAGCACCTATGTTAACAATTTCATCCAGAACGGTCGCGTGAAGAAGGTTTACCTGCAGTCCGATCCACGCTACCGGATGTTGCCAGGGGATATAAACAGTTGGTACGTCAGCAACAAGGATGGTTTGATGGTGCCGTTCTCGGCCTTTTCCAGCGCCCGCTGGCAGTACGGCTCGCCACGCCTTGAGCGTTACAATGGATTGCCATCGGTTGAGATCCTGGGACAGGCAGTTCCGGGTGTAAGCACCGGCGAAGCAATGGCCGAGATAGAAAAGATGGTGACGCAGCTTCAGACAGGAATCGGCTACGAATGGACCGGGCTTTCGTATGAGGAAAAAAATGCCGGAGCGCAGGCACCTGCGCTCTATGCAATCTCTCTTCTCGTAGTCTTTCTTGCAGTCGCTGCTTTGTACGAAAGTTGGACAATTCCATTTGTGAACCTGCTTATGCTGCCGCTCGGCCTGGTTGGTGCAGTCACCATGGTTACGCTACGCGGCCTTCCAAATGACGTTTATCTGCAGATCGGCCTGCTCACAACAGTCGGTCTTTCAACCAAGAACGCAATCCTTATCATCCAGTTTATCAAGGAGCAGATGCGCCAGGGTCACGAACTTATGGAGGCCACATTGAACGCCGTGAAGATAAGACTTCGTCCGGTTATCATGACCTCGCTTGCCTTTTTCTTCGGCACGCTGCCGCTTGCCTTGACCAAAGGAGCCGGCGCCGGGGCTCAGAATGCAATTGGCACAGCCGTAACGGGCGGTCTGCTCTCGGCTACATTCATTGACTTGATCTTCATCCCGTTCTTCTTTGTAATGATATCAAGGCTGTTCGCCCGGAAAAATAAAGTTCATGGAGCAGAACCCGCCTCTGCTTCTTCAACGGAGTGACGATAGATGAAAAAATACTCCTGTTATATTAGATTTCAGTTGAGCCGCTTAACCGTCATGACTACAGCCTTAATGCTAGTTGCTCTTTTCGGTTGCACAATGGCACCACGTTACACCAAGCCCGATGCTCCTGTCCCTGCGGAATGGCCACGCGGATCAGCATACAAAGAGGACTCCATTAAATCCAAGGGTGGTAGTTATGCCGACGTCTCATGGCAAGAGTTCTTTAGTGATAATAAACTTCAAAAACTGATTTTCCTGTCTCTGGAAAATAACCGAGACCTGCGAATAGCAGCTCTAAATGTTGAAAAATCACAGGCACAATATCAAATCCAGCGCGCTGATTTATTGCCTACAATAAATGCTTCTGGAGGTGAGCTTGCGCAGAGGATACCTAAAAGCATCTCCTCTACAGGGGCGACAATGACAATACATCAGTACAATGTCGGTCTTGGGTTCAGCGCCTACGAACTGGATCTTTTCGGACGCATAAGAAGCCTTAAGGACGAGGCTCTGGAACAGTTCTTTGCAACTGAGGAGGCCAAGCGTAGTGTTCAGATCAGTTTGATTGCTGAAGTTGCAAGCAACTATCTGACACTCGCTGCAGACAAAGAGCATCTTAAGATCGCAAGAGAAACTTTGGAAAGCCAACTTATATCATATAACCTCATCAAAAGCCGCTTTGAAGCTGGGGCGTCTTCTGAACTTGATCTCCGCCAAGCACAGACAAGTGTTGAATCAGCGCGCGTGGATACCGCCAGATTTATTACTCTTGTGGCTCAAGATGAAAATGCGTTGGCTCTTGTAACCGGCTCACAAGTGCCGCAGGAACTCCTGCCGCCTGATCTGATTTCAATACCGGAGTTCAAGGATCTCCGTGCAGGTCTGCCGTCCGAGGTGCTACAGCGCCGCCCGGATATAATACAGGCAGAACATCTTCTTAAGGCTGCCAACGCAAATATCGGAGCTGCACGCGCAGCTTTTTTCCCGCGGATAACTCTTACGACAACTATAGGCCTATCGAGCAATCAGCTATCAGATCTTTTCAGGGGAGAAAATAGAGCCTGGAGCTTCGCCCCTCAGATCACTCTGCCGATCTTTGATGCCGGGCGAAATCTTGCAAATCTAAAGGTATCTGAAGTTGATCGAAAGATATTCCTTGCAAAATATGAAAAAACGATTCAGACCGCTTTCAGGGAAGTGGCGGATGCCCTAGCCCAGCGAGGTACAATTGACGATCAAATGAATGCTCAAAAATCACTGACTGATGCGGCTGCAATCACCTACCATCTTTCCGATTCGCGCTATAATAATGGGGTTTCAAGCTATCTGGACGTTCTGGATTCGCAACGCTCGCTTTACAATGCCCAGCAGGGATTGGTTTCAGTTCGCCTCGCAAGGCTCATTAATCTGGTCACGCTTTATAAGGCGCTTGGCGGCGGTCTGAATGAATAAGAATCATCTAAGAAGCGCAAGAGAGTATATATCTTGCACTTAGCTCCTGAAAGGAATCTTACTTACACTATGCGCCAGATAATGGAGGATTAGGAAAAGCGTCTGCGGCCGAGGATATAGCTTTTCCAAGCCAGGCGATTGTCTTGCCCAGATGATTCATATTACGCATAGCCTCTTCATCGCCAAGCACTTCTGCCTTGCCGAGCCCCTTACCCAGATTCCAGTAGATAGAACCGGGCACGATCATGGACGACATAAGAAACATATGGTTGATAGTATCAAACACATGCGTAGCTCCACCTCGACGCACAGCTACAACAGCAGCTCCTATCTTGCCTTTCAGCAACCCGCCATTGGCAATGGCTACCATGCCAGTGCGATCGAGTAGAGCCTTCATCTCTGAGCTGACGTCGGCGAAATAAGTCGGAGAGCCAAGTATAACCGCATCTGACGCGTATATTTTCCCCAAATATTCATTCATCGTATCCTTATTAACAACGCATCTGTTGTCTTTCCGCTCGAAACATTTAAAGCAGGCCATGCAACCTCTTACTGATTTGCCGCCGATCTGAAAATACTCTGTATTCCAGCCTGCGCTAGCAAGTGGCTCAAGCACTTTCTTCAGCAGATGTTCAGTATTACCCCCGCGTCTTGGGCTGCCGTTTATGGCAATAGCTTTCATTATGTCCCCCTTGTTGCGATTCTCTTGCAAATGGAATATCAGGAATCGGTTATACGTATTTAGTCTGTTATAACTGGCTGATATTAACAGCGACGATTGACTCTAATTTATACACAGCACTCGCAAGATCCAGGCCCATGCATGCAAAACTGAAAGCCTGTTTCTAAAGGATCATGCTTATTCCAAGAATTTTACTGTGGCACTCATTATCCTCTCCATTGCCTGCAAGGATTTAATAGGATCACCGGCTATTTCCATACTGTGATCAGCACCATCAATAACGATGCTCTGGCCGCCTGTTACTTTCAATATATCATCAAGATTTGATTTATCGTAATAAGGGTCGGAAGTGCCGATAACAACTAAAGCCTTGTGCTTTACCTGTTTAATTTGTGAAAGCAGTTGCTCATTCTTCAGCAGCGGTGTGAGCCATAGGCATTGCAAGTGTGGAAGTTTTTCGACAGATGTGATGATATGACCAATTGCAAACGTACCTATCGATTTTCCAACCAGTGTTACTTTCTGATATTTGCGTTGACGCAATGCGGCCTGGACTATTGAAGATCCGTCTAATGCTGCCAGACGCCTGCGCTCATCGGGATCAAGTGTCATAAAATCTGGTTGCTTTACATAGTTATAATCAGCCCTAATTACATCAGCACCGCTCGCCAGTAATGCCATGCATGGATAATACATTACAGGCATCTGAGATGTATAACCCAATCCTGGCAAAAGCACAGCTAAATGAGTAGTTTCAAGCTTTGCACGAAAATAAGTGTTGGCAAGGGCCTGGTTTCGATAACCAAGTACATTCAAAGATTCAATTTCATGCATAAAGTACCATCCTTAAGTCATATTCTTTGTTATTATAATAGATCCTATCAAGCTACCGATAAAGAAAGATGAATTATCTCGACTATATAAGACGTCTGGAAGAACTCGATAAAAAATATATCTGGCATCCTTTTACTCAAATGAAGGACTGGATGGATGAAAAGCCAATAATCATAACCGAAGGTCGAGATTGCTTTATTAAGGATGCCAATGGGCGCTGGTATCTCGATGCTGTATCTTCGCTGTGGGTAAACATTCACGGCCACAGAAGGAAAGAGATCGATGATGCGATCCGCAGCCAGATCGAAAAGATTGCGCACTCGACTCTTCTCGGCCTTGGCAATGTTCCATCCATCGAATTGGCAGAAAAATTGGTCGGACTGACAACATCCTCATTTAACGGTCTCTCTCCGCGCTTATCTAAGGTATTCTATTCCGACAACGGCTCGACAGCTGTTGAAGTAGCTATTAAAATGGCTTTTCAATATTGGCTTCATAAAGGTTTTGAAAGACGTCACTCTTTTATATCACTGACGCATGGCTATCATGGTGACACAGTGGGTGCAATGAGCGTGGGCAACGTGGATATTTTTCATAGAACTTTCAAACCACTTTTATTTAAGACTTTCACCGCCCCGTCTCCGTATTGCTATCGCTGCGAATTTAGGGCAACATATCCTGAATGCTCGTTGCTATGCCTGAAAGAAATGGACAATTTACTCCAAACTAATAAAGAAGAGATAGCTGGGGTGGTGATAGAGCCAATAGTTCAGGCTGCAGGAGGAATGATAGTCTGGCCGGATGGTTACTTAGAAGGAGTTCGTGCTCTCTGTAATAAATATAATGTTTTGCTGATTGCCGATGAGGTCGCTACAGGTTTCGGCAGGACAGGAAAAATGTTTGCCTGCGAACACGAAAAGATTGTGCCGGACATTATCTGCCTTTCAAAAGGCATAACGAATGGATATCTTCCCCTTGCGGCGACGTTGACGACGGATGAGATATTTGGAGCATTCCTCGGAGAATTCAGAGAATTGAAAACTTTTTTTCATGGTCATTCGTACACAGGAAATCCTTTGGCCTGCGCTGCAGCCTGTGCGTCACTGGATATTTTTGCTGCTGACCATACAATCGAAAAAATGACTGAAAAAAGTGCTATAATTGTAGACAAATTAGTTGAAATATCGGAACTTCCCAAAGTCGGCAATGTTCGTTGCAGGGGACTTATGGCGGCAGTCGAACTTGTGAAAGATAAGAGCTCTAAAAATCCTTATCCCTGGGAAGACCGTATGGGTTGGAAGGTGGCTTACAAGGCCAGAGAAAGTGGCGTTCTTTTAAGACCACTAGGAAATGTGATAGTTATAATGCCACCACTGAGCATATGTATTAGTGATCTGTATCACTTGCTGGAAGTTATAAAAGAATCTATAATTGCAGTAACCGGATAAAATATACCTTTGAACATAATAGGTCAGGAGGAACGATGAAAATGTTAAAGAGAGTTGGCGCCTTGATATTCTTCTGCGCCATAATTGTGCTGTCTGCGCCATTAGTGCTGTTGGCTGCAGATGAAGGCGTGGAATATACAGTTAAGAAGGGCGATACACTATGGGATATTTCATCTGGAAATCTTAAGGATCCGTTTCTTTGGCCCAAACTTTGGAAAGCTAACCCCCAGATCCATAATCCGCATCTTATATATCCCAATGACAAAATAGTCATTCCTGCTGAATTGCTTAAGGAAGAAGCGAGGGAAGGGGATCGAGTGATAAGCGATGCAAAAGCCCCGGAAACAACGACACCAAAATCGTTATCGACTATTGCGAGAAAGTCCATGGTGAGCAGGGAAGCCCTCTTGGAGAGCGGATATTTTGTCAAGAATATCGAGCCGACTGCCAATATTTTAGGATCACCATACAATAAGACCTTGCTTGGTACAGACGACGCTGTATATATATCGACCCAGAGAAAAGTAAATACTGGCAAGAAATTTTATGTTATCACTAAGCCTGAAGCAGTTCTTAATCCTCTTAATCGCAGCGAAATTGCAGGATATCATGTGCAGATTAAAGGAATTGTCACTGTAACCGGAGACGAAAATGGTAAGACTAAAGCTACCATATCCGAAGCTTACAAAGAAATAGCTGTTGGCGATTCATTGATAGACTACTATCATATTGTTCTTCCAACTGCACCTTCAGTAGAAAGGAAGCCCTCAATTGCAGGCATTGTACTGCGTGTCTGGAATAAGAGGAGCATTAGCGGCAAAGATGATGTTATTTATATAAACAAGGGAACTCAAGAGGGCGTTGAAATCGGAGATATATTTACTATTACATCACGTAAAAATCCGCAGCCTGTGCTAGGAACCGCTCAGGTGTTTTCCGTTTCGGATGCCGGTTCAGCCGCCACTGTACGCAACGCTATTAGTGAAATTGTGCCGGGAGATACGTTTGGGAACTAAGAAAATAATGTCCTCTTAATAGAATAGGTTACGGTTGTGATTCATAGGGGCGTATTGAATACGCCCCTATTTATTTAGCTCGTCAATATTTTCAGCGCTCTCAAGCGGCTTGGATGTTTAAGCTTTCTAAGGGCTTTTGCTTCAATCTGGCGGACACGTTCTCTTGTTATCGAAAGAAACCTTCCCACCTCTTCCAGCGTATGATCCCTGTCTACTCCGATACCGAATCTCATGCGAATAACTGTTTCCTCTTTCGGCGTCAATGTCCTCAAAACCCTTTGAATTTGTTCCGAAGTCTCTATCCTCTCCGCATCAGAATAAGGTGACGGACTTGCTTTATCGCCTATGAAGTCTTCGAGTTCGGTGTCTTCGTCTCCTATGGGGGTCTGAAGAGCTATTGGATCCTGAATGGCCCTGAACACTTCCTCAACCTTGCGCACGGGCACCATCAGCTTCTTTGCTATCTCCTCGTTGACCGGTTCACGGCCAAGCTGCTGAGTAAGCTCCCTAGAGGCCTTCGTAACCCGATTATAGAATTCCATCATATGGACTGGCACGCGGATAGTTTTAGTCTGATCAATTAACGCCCGCGTAATTGCCTGCCTTATCCACCACGTCGCATACGTGCTGAACTTAAAGCCTTTTTCGTATTTGAACTTGTCGACAGCCTTCATTAAGCCTATATTGCCTTCCTGAATAAGATCAAGAAGAGGCAATCCCCTGCCAACATAGTTTTTTGCAATATTGACTACAAGCCTTAAGTTTCTTGTTATCAATTCATTCTTCGTTTCTCCGACCAGATACCTGGCCTTCGAAATTTTGCTCCACATGTCTTTGAGAGAATCGGCCTTTATCCCCACCTCAGCCTCCACCCGCTTATAGTCGGCCTGGACTTCTTTTAATAGTGTCTCAATCTTCTTGGGACTTTGCCCCTTTTTCTTCCTCTCGTTGACAGCATTTCGCAGTTCCCTCAGAGAACCATACCTTTTTATCTTTTTGTCGGCGATTTCGACCAACACCATCAATTCCTCTAGGCGGGTTAAAGTTTTAATAAGAGCCTCATCAGCCCTCTCCTCTTCCGGTAAAGCCTCTTCATCCTCTTCGATCAAAATTGTGTCTCTTGTCTTGTCATAGAGGGGTAGAGTTGTAACGGTACCCTTAATTATATCTCTGCCTTCTTCAAGCTTCTTGGCTAACTCAATTTCCTCATATTTTGTCAGGATTGAAATATCTCCCATGGAATTAAAATATGCCTGTACGAGATCTTCCGCACGCTCTTGTTCCTCTACTTCTTCCTCCATCTCCTCTTCCGGAGGCATGCCGTCGTCGTAATCAACAACCTTAACTCCCATGTCACTGAGCACATCCATGAGGTCTTCGATTTCATCAGGAGAGAAGAATTCCGACGGTAGTGCTTCGTTTATCTCATCATAGGTAATAACTCCACGCCTTTTGCCAAGGTTAACAATCTCTTCAAATATATCTTTCTCTTTCATCGACCCCCCGGATCCCCGCGCAAAAAAAATTAAAGAAAGGGAGCACCTTTCTTTAATCAATTATATAACTTATTCGATGTAATGCAAGCACTATTTACATCAATAATATATTTTTTTGACGAACGGGGAGGAGGAAGAAGAAGTGGTCAAGGCACACGGTCTATTAGTACTGGTAAGCTGAACACATTACTGCGCTTACACCTCCAGCCTATCGACGTGGTG
>DATHDG010000021.1:0-13002 GCA_035319125.1 Dissulfurispiraceae bacterium
CATCTGAAGAGATGGCTTCTACTTCCGAGGAGCTTTCCTCTCAGGCTGAGCAGCTGCAAAGCACGATCTCTTTCTTTAAGGTTGCAGAGGCTGCAACAGTTGCAAATAAGTTGAGAAAGACTACCAAGGCTGTGCATCGAGTTCATCTTGAGCAAACAGAACCTGAAAGCAGGCCTGCGATGGCCATGGTTAAGCCTGCTCACAGACAGGCTCAGGGCATAACACTCGATCTCGGCGGCAACGGCTCGAAAGATCACCTGGATGCTGATTTCGAAAGATTCGATAAATCATAACAGGAGGCGCATAATGGCTGTTCCAAATATCATAGAAACGACCCAGTATCTCACCTTCAAGCTCGGTGACGAGATATTTGCACTCGATGTCGCGAAAGTACGCGAAATACTCGATCTCACAACCATTACAAAGGTCCCTCAGACGCCTGACTTCATGAGAGGAGTAATTAACTTACGGGGCAGTGTGGTGCCAGTTATCGACATGCGCCTCAAATTCGGCATGACAATGACAGAAAAAACCGTAAACACTTGCATCATAGTCGTGGAAGTCAGCATGGATAATGATACAACTGTGCTTGGTGCCTTGGCTGACTCCGTGCAAGAGGTCTTCGAGCTGGAACCTGATGAAATTGAGCCGGCGCCTCGCATAGGCACAAGGTTAAGAACGGACTTTATAAAGGGCATGGGCAAGCATGACAAGCAATTTATCATGATATTGGATATAGATAAGGTCTTTTCAATTGACGAAATGATTGCGCTGCAGGATCAGTCTAACGGAAACGGGGTCACCGAAGGATAGAGGATTAAGCACAATGGCACACATCCAATCGATAGATTTGCGTTACGCGCAAATTTTCTTGAAACCTGGCGAAATAGTCTTTTGCAAAGATCCCTCGGTAGTCACAACCGTACTCGGCTCCTGCGTCTCGGTAACATTATATCATCCGCTTCACAAGATGGGCTCCATATGTCATGGTCTTTTGCCAAGTTGTCGCAATAAAATCAGTTGTGATGAAATATGTATCGAAGGTCTGCGGTACATGGATTGCTCAATACGCAGGATGATTAAATCGTTCGATATCATGGGGATCAGGCCCAAGGAACTGCAAGTTAAAGTATTCGGTGGCTCTGACATGTTTGGTGATTCCCGACCTGGAGATTGCAGCCTTAGCGTTGGTGCTCAGAATATAACAACTACCATGATGATGCTTGAAGACTTCGGAGTAAAACTGGCGGCAGCAGACACGGGCGGCAATCTTGGCCGCAAAATAATATTCGTATCAGACACAGGAGAGGTTTTCCTCAAGCGTATAAAAAGGATTGACGCTTTGAGGTCGTAAAATGCTCATGAACCGTAAAATAAAAGTTTTGATTATAGACGACTCGGCGATTGTACGCCAGACAATCGAAAAGATCCTAGCCACGGACCCTGAAATTGAAGTAATCGGCACGGCAGCCGACCCTCTGATCGCAGCCGAAAGAATGAAGTATGAGGTGCCGGATGTAATCACGCTGGACGTTGAAATGCCTCGCATGGATGGCCTTACATTTCTCAGGCATCTAATGGCTCAGCATCCGATACCGGTAATAATGTGTTCGAGCTTGACTGGATCGGGCTCTGAAACAGCGCTTAAAGCGCTGGAATACGGCGCTGTAGATATAATTACTAAGCCGCAAATAGGCACGAAGAAATTTCTCGATGAATCGCGAATACGCCTCTGCGATGCAGTTAAGGCAGCTACTAGGTGCAGGGTTGGCCGGATAACGATCAACAATCATATCGCGCAACCAAAGTTATCCGCAGATGTGATACTTGAAAAGATGACGACGGCGGCTATGGTGCAGACCACTGAAAAAGTGATTGTTGTAGGCGCTTCGACTGGAGGCACTGAAGCAATTCGCATATTTCTTGAAGCTATGCCGGCCGACGCACCTGGTATGGTTATAGTGCAACACATGCCGGAGAAGTTTACGGAGGCGTTTGCAAGTCGCTTGAACGGACTTTGCAGTATTACCGTCAAGGAAGCGGCTGACGGCGACAGCGTTATAAGAGGCCGTGCTCTGATCGCGCCGGGAAACAGGCACCTTTTGCTGAAACGAAGCGGAGCGCGATATTACGTGGAGATTAAAGATGGCCCACTTGTTTCACGCCACAGACCTTCCGTAGATGTTTTATTTAGATCAGCCAGCAGATATGCGGGCAAAAACGCCGTGGGTGTGATAATGACGGGAATGGGAGACGACGGTGCCCAAGGCATGAAGGAAATGAAGGATGCCGGAGCATATAATTTCGCTCAGGATGAGTCCAGTTGCGTTGTATTCGGCATGCCTAAGAAAGCTATCGAGATAGGCGGAGTTGACCGCATCGCACCGCTGGAAATGCTTGCGAAAGTAGTGTTGGAAAAAGCCGTATAACCCATATGGAGCGGATTATGACAAATACGGCCTTGCCCTCCGGCATGACTGATCGTGAGTTCACCGATTTGAGCCGTCACATATACAAAGTGTGCGGCATCAAGATCACAACAGCTAAGAAGGTAATGTTGGAGGCTAGACTTGCCAAGAGGCTAAAAACCTTGGGCATGAAGACATATAAAGACTACTGTTGCTATCTTTTCAGTCCTGCCGGCTGCGAAAGCGAACTGGTCCATATGATCGATGTCGTGACCACTAACAAGACCGAATTTTTCCGAGAATGTGCCCATTTCACCTTCCTGACAAACAGCGCCGTGCCGCAATTGATCGGGAACTCCATGTCAGGAATGCGGCGCTCACTGATGGTGTGGAGTGCAGGTTGTTCAACGGGAGAGGAGCCATATACATTAGCTATGGTGCTTAAACATCTGTCAGGCAGGACTTCAGATTTCGATTTTATGGTATTGGCAACAGACATATCCACGCGTGTCCTCGAATCTGCAAAGGCTGCAATTTATAGAGAAGAATCGATAGGTCAAATACCGGATGAAATGAAGAAAAAATACCTTCTTAGAGGAAAAGCAGATAAGAGCGGCCTTGTCAGAATAGCGCCTGAGGTCAGAGAAAAAGTCCGATTCAGGCGGCTTAATTTTATGGATGGCGACTTCGGCATGAGAGAACCAGTCGATATCATTTTTTGTAGAAACGTGATTATCTACTTTGACAGGCAGACCCAGGAAGTTTTACTTAATCGATTCTGCAGTCACTTAAGTCCGGGCGGCTATCTATTCCTGGGGCATTCCGAAACAATTCACAATATGTCACTCCCCCTTAGTTCAGTGGCCCCCACTGTTTACAGAAAGCAGTCTTAGCTGAAATCCAGTATATTTATCATATAATTACGCCTAAGTTTCCCAAATGAGGATACCCATCCTTAAATAAGGCCTGGCCATTATCCGGCCTGGTATCCTATCACATTGTTATTTCAAGTTTATTTTTATAATGCCGATCTGGCATGATGATTGCTTTAATCAAAGACAACAGTTTGTGTTTAATCCAAAATAAAAGGAGGTGAATTGAATGAAGAAGATACTCGCAATCGTCGTATGCATCCTGTTTGCTCTCTCCGTGACCGCAGTTTTCGCAGCTGACAAGGCCATGGACAAGCCGGCAGCTCCTGCAGTTGAGGAGAAGAAGGCTGATGACAAGAAGGTTGACGACAAGAAAGTAGAGAAGAAGGCCAAGAAGGTAAAGAAGGGAAAGAAGGCTAAGAAGGCTAAGAAGGAAGAGGCAGCTCCCGCTCCTGCAGCTGAGCCGGCAAAGAAATAATCTTTGCAATCTTTCTTTGACAAATAATAGGGCAGGTGTTACGGCACCTGCCCTTTATTAATTTGTGGCAAACCATCTTTATTTACAAAACTATTAAGTTCTCATTCTACTATGCATTGATCCCCTTTATTATCCTTAGATGCACCGGCTGATTTCCATAGCGCAATATACAGCCTATTGAAAAATGAGCGAGAGGCAATCTGTGGCCGATCCAATGCGGAATGTTTTGCAGACTCGCTTCTGTATTTCTTGATGGCGGTCAAGTTAGTATACTTCAATTTACAATTACGCTATATATTCTAAAGGAGGCTGCCTGATGCGCTGGGAAGATGATCGCAGAAGCGAAAATGTTGAAGACCGCAGAGGTATTGGTGTTTCACGGGGCGTTATGGGTGGAGGCATTGGCTCTGTGGTTATCGTATTACTTGCTCTCTACTTTGGCGTTGATCCATCGGCTTTATTAAACTCTGGTACTGGTACCACTACAAGCGCTCCAACCTCCGGTGTGACTCATACCAGAAACGCTGATGAGGACCGGCTTGCTGAATTCGTGTCTGTTGTGCTTGCAGACACGGAAGATACATGGCATGAACTTTTTAAGAGGAGCGGCAAATCTTACCAGGAGCCAAAGCTCGTGCTTTTTACCAATGAGGTAAAGTCGGCCTGCGGTTTCGCCCAGTCGGCAATGGGTCCTTTTTATTGTCCCGGCGATCAAAAAGTATACATTGACTTGCAGTTTTATCGGGAGCTGAGAGAACGTTTTCATGCGCCGGGTGAATTCGCGCAAGCATATGTCATAGCCCATGAAGTAGGCCATCATGTACAAAACTTGATGGGCATAACGGATAAGGTGGGACGACTGCAGGCGAAAAGCAGCAAGGCTCAAGCAAATAACCTGTCTGTGAGGCTTGAACTCCAGGCTGATTGCCTTGCCGGCATTTGGGGTTATCATGCAAATAAAATGAAGCATATTCTTGAATCCGGAGACATTGAAGCGGCGCTGGGAGCGGCCAGCAGTATTGGTGATGACCGTCTGCAGAAGCAAGCTCGAGGCTATGTAGTGCCCGAATCTTTTACGCACGGCAGCTCAGAGCAAAGGGTACGCTGGTTCCGCAGAGGCATCGAAACTGGAGACCTTGGGAACTGTAATACGTTTACAGCGAATAGCCTTTAATTTGACCCACTCAGATCAATGTCTTAGGGGGAGATTTCATGAGCAAAACATTTACGATGTTGCTTTCAACTGCCCCATACGCCTCAGAAAATACCCTTACCGTTATAAGAACAGCTGAGGCCGCTTTAAGCAAAGGATATGCGGTGAACCTTATTGCGTCAGGTGATGGTGTGTACTGCTTTTTGAAAAGCCAAAAAGCAAAAGGCATTTTAAATGCTGAGGAGAAATATGCAGAGCTAATCGGAAAAGGTTTAAAGATTTACCTCTGAGGAGGCTGCGTCAACCTTCGTCGTGCTGCGAAAGACGACTACATTGAAGGCGCAGAGACTGGATCGCTTAAGGGATTGTTCAAGGCTATGGCTGATACCGACATATGGCTTAATGTTGGTTGATGGGAGGGCATATGGAAAATATCGCTATGATTGTCAGAAAAGCACCTTACGGGGATATCAACGCTGCAGAAGCTGTGAGACACGCGCTTGGTGCTGTAGCTGATGACATCAAAACATCATTGATTCTGCTGGATAGTGGCGTACTCTTGGCAAAAAAGGGCAAGATACGGGTAACACAGAATTTACCAATCTTGAGAATACACTGGTTACTTGTATTGAGATGGGGGCTGAAGTATACGCCGACAGGGGATCCTTAATGCGTTTTTCCTTAAATAAAGGCGATCTTGTAGTGGGGACTAAAGTGTCCGAGTTTACTGAAATTGCCTCTTTGATCAAAGAGGCAGACAAGACATTAATATTTTAGGAGGCCCTATGCTGATAATAATCAAGAGCGCTCCTGATACGACCGAAGGTAAAAGAGGCCTAGACCTTGCCAAGGAGATGTCATGTGCTGTTGTACTCCTTCAGAATGGTGTCTATTCCGTCTGTGAAGATATGCCTGTAGATTACCGCGGTCCGGTATATGTCCTTGATGATGACTTGAGATTAAGAGGATTAGGCGAGCACAGGATCGATGAAAGAACGACGAAGATCAGTTATGTGAACCTAGTGGACTTGATGGCCGCCAGTGATAAAGTAGTCGGCATGTTTTAGCAAGCATGGGGATGCAGGTTCCTCATCGATCATTTAAGCAGATATTTTGTCTAAGGAATAAAATGCTTTCCTTGAGAGCAGCACCGGTGTGTTCCACATAGTGTCGGAAGCACCCTTGCATCTGTCTATTGAGATGCAAGGGTTGGCTTTATTATTCAATCCATTTCTCATTGAAGGCGATCTCAACTAGCGGCTTTCTGGTCGGCCCCTCCTTCTTTTCCTCAGCCGGATAACCAAGAGGGAATAGCCCAACTACACGGACTGAAGCAGGGATATTAAGAAGCGATTTGATCTTATCTTCCTCAAAAACACCTACAAATACTGTACCGAGCCCCAATCCTCTGGCTGCCAGCATGAGATTTTGAGCTGCGATTCCGGTGTCCACCAGGTAGTAATTTTGACCCCAGATTGCACCTGAATTAGCAGGATCGGCACAGAGGACAATCACAACCGGAGCCTCGGCCAGAGCCTTCTTAGCCGGATTCGATTTATATCCCCTTGGCGCAAAAAAAGAGTCTACATAAGAAAACTCACTAATCCTTTCCCTCTTTGACTTATCCCTGACAACTATGAGACGCCAGCACTGCATATTTGCCCAGGATGGCGCCAATCTGACAGCTTCCAGCACGGCATCGATCTCGACATCTCCAACATGTCTTTCCTGATATTTCCTGATGCTGCGCCTTGTCTTTATAGCCTCAAAAAGCTCCATGTCACAAGTCTCCTTTCTCGTTAAAAAGTTTAACCGATGAACTTCCATAAAAAATAGACTCTGTATCTGAAGATGGCTCGCCTGCTGGAACGATGTTTTTCCTCATATGATAATTGTACTATTGTAAAACACTCAGACAACAGGGCAAGGCCTGCTTCTTGGCAAGACAGTTATGCATCTGATTTATCAAATACTCATAATGCATCATTAAAGTCATAGCGCCCTGTTATAGAAAAGCCTCTTCATATTCTTTCACGATTTCTTCATTGCCACTTCATAATAATTTGATAATGTTAAGACATAAAGATTGAGGTTTTACCTCTAGATCACTAAATGGCAATAAGGAGCGGCAACATATGAAAAAGATTATTAGCACAATAGTAAGCGGCAGCATCGCCTGCATTTTTGCAGTTGCACCAGCACTTGCAGCAAACAATGACCCTGGAATTGATCAGAGGGAAATCAACCAGCAAAATAGAATTAATCAGGGCATTGAAAGCGGTCAGTTAACACCAAAGGAAGCGGGCAAACTCGATGCACAGCAGGCCAGAATTAAGCAAAGAGAAGAGCGCATGGCAGCTAGAAATAATGGAAATCTCACACCGAAAGACAAAGTAAAATTGACTAAACAGCAGAACAGGGCAAGCAAAAATATATACAAAAAGAAGCACAACAGGAAAACTGCAAATGTTGGCCGCTAATTATTTGCTTTAAGAATGAGAGCAACTCAGAGTTAATTCTGCTATAACAAGACGCATTAACAGATCCTGATCTGTTAATGCGTTGGCTGGTATGAAAATAACGATAACTTTAATTACAAAGATAGGGGGGCTAATGAAATGAAGATTTTATTATTATCAGCGGCGCTCTTAGCGCTTATATGTCTTGTCCCTGTGCCTACAATGGCGGGGGTTTCAGTGGGGGTTGGAATTGCTCTTCCACCGCCCATTGTAGTGCCGGCACCTCCAGCAGTCGTGCTATTACCAGATGCTCCCAGCGTTTATATTGCGCCTGATGCGGGAGTCGATCTTTTCTTCTGGAACGGATGGTGGTGGCGTCCATGGGGAGGCCATTGGTATCGTTCCCGCTATTATGATCGCGGCTGGGGATATTATCCGGGCGTCCCAAGATTTTATGGTCGCGTGAATCCAGGGTGGAGGGGATACTATAGAAGCCATAATTGGAACGGTCGGCCATGGAACTATCATCCAATTCCTCACGACGAATTTGTTCATGGTCATCACAGACATTACAGGTATTAATCTGAGCAAAAAAATTGCAGAGTTTCAGAGACTGTGCAACTCTGATACAGGGCAAGGAGGGGTCAGATAATTTATTAGACCCCTCCTGCACATTTGCTCCTCCATTGGATACATTGCTTTTTCAGATTTAGTACAAAACCAGAGATGTTTATCAGGAGCAAAGTGATTTAACCCCTAAGTTACATACAAATTAGACAGAAACGAACAAGACCGAGCGACTTGAGCGGTTGCAATAATTCCAAGACAAGCACTGCGTTAGCAATGCGGCGTTGAAGCCTTTTTCAATATTTTCAGGTTGAAAGAATTATCAGTAGAGCAGATATTTTGCCCTTGTCTGTCGGAACTTCTCCAACTGGCTCTGCCATGATAGCGCGATTGATTTCGGATCATGTCCCCTTCTCATATCGTCCAGAACGCTTCTTGACCCAACAAGCCCCAACGTATCATTCAAATCGAAATCCTTGGGATAAAGTCTGTGAAGTGCCGACATGATCTCCACTCCCATGTAAACAGGATCAAAAAGCAGACGATCAATAAGAACAATCCTCACACCGTAGCAGCGGCGCTTTTTGAAATTGCTGGAAATGGGCGTGAACTCAGCCTCTTCAAACTTTACTCCGGCAATGGCCCTTGCATTCAGATAGGAAGCCAGCTTCCCGGCATCAATCCATGGAGCTCCAAGCAGTTCGAATGGCGTAGCCGTTCCACGTCCTACGCTGACGTTCGCCCCTTCAATCAAAGCAACTCCAGGGTAAAGTGTTGCCTCTAAAAGGCTTCTTATATTAGGTGACGGATTGATCCATTTAAGTCCCGTCTCATCGTACCATTGCTCGCGGCGATAACCGGACATCTTGATAACGTGCAGATCTGCTCCTATCCTATATTCAGCATTAAACATCTGCGCAAGCTCTCCCGCGGTCATGCCATATCTAACAGGCATAAGAAAATAAGAAGTGAAAGATTTTGCAGCGATACTATCTGATACCGGTCCCTGAACAACTGATGCGGTGATCGGATCAGGCCTGTCAAGCACATAGATCGGTATATTCTTTTTTGCTGCCGATTCCATTGCATACCCCATTGTTGATATATAGGTGTAGAAGCGGACACCAATGTCCTGTATATCAAAGACCAGGGCCTCTATTCCCTCAAGCATTAAATCTGTAGGCCTTAAGGTCACACCATAAAGACTGTAAACAGGCAATCCGGTTTTACCATCTCTTGAGGAGGCGACCTTTGCATCAATGGTGCCGTCGATACCATGCTCGGGGCTGAAAATCGCCTTTAACTTCACACCAGGTGCAGAAGAAAGCAGATCAACAGTACGCCTGCCGGTTGAATCAACACCTGTGTGGTTTGTTATCAACCCAATAGTCTTTCCAGCCAGCAACACAAATTTATCCCGGCGAAGTATATCTATACCTGTCAGGATTCTGCTGGAATTATCAACTTCTGATGAACTACTGCCCTTTGAGATGAAAAAAGTTGCTAGCGAAGGCCGTTTATCCAGGATTGTTGCCGGTGCAATCGGACCCAGATTGGCAGATACAAGGGCTTTAATTCCAGCACGCAGGTCTTTCACATCACCTTGACCAGCCGGATGGACCCTGTTTGTCAGCACTATTATAAAGGTCTGCGTAATAGGATCGATCCACAGCGCAGTGCCGGTATATCCGAGATGTCCATATGCGCCGACCGGCGACAATTCGCCCGCATTTGAGGCGAAAGGCGGCTCGATGTCCCAACCGAGGCCACGTAATCTGCTTTTTCCCCGGGGAGATTGTGGCAGAGTCATTTGCTCGACTGTGTCGGCCCTCAAAATACGCGCTTTCCCCAGAGTTCCTCCGTTAAGCATCATGCGTGCAAATAGAGACAAGTCCGTTGCAGTAGAGAATAGCCCGGCATGTCCGGAAATACCTCCCATAGCGTAACAGGTGGGATCGTGAGCTTCTCCGCATATGAGCTTGCCCTGGCGGTGTTCAGTCGGCGCAGTCCGTATCAATGCACTTGCAGATGTCCCAAATCCCGTATCTCGCATGCCGAGAGGGTCAAATATATTGCGACGGCAATATTTATCAAGCCTTTGGCCGGCAATGCGTTGCACGAGTTCACCCAGGATCTCAAAATTAATGTCGCTATATTCATAACAACTGCCTGGCTGGCATTGCGGTCGCTCCGCAATTATTTTTTTTAATGCTGTACTGTATCCTTTCCAGCTATACGCGTCTCTGAGGTCCGGTCGCAGTCCTGAATAATGAGTCATTAATTGCCGCACGGTAATCAGTGACTTGCCGTTCTTCCTGAAGGCGGGCCAGTACTTTGCTACTGGGTCGTCCAGCCTGATTTTCTTCTTCTCCACAAGCTGCATTACAGCTGTAGATGTAGCCACAACTTTGGTTAATGATGCAATATCAAAAATAGTATCTTCGGTCATCGCAACTTTGGCGGGTTCGACAGACTGATACCCAAATGCCCTACTGTAATAAACGCCGCTTTTGTTGCCGATAACTACAACAGCACCAGGCGTCTTTCGGTTTTTAATTGCCTGATCGACCATGTCGGCTATTGGTGCAAGCTGACTTTCTTTCACATCGGGCACAGAGGCATCAGCACAGCACCAGACAGCTAAGAGGACAGGAGAAAAAGCCAAGAAGACAATCGCATATTTTTGCAGTTGTCTGATTATAACCCTATGAATGTTTACCATGTTCCAAGTAGCCGCTCCCTAGGTATAATGACATTTTTAATTCTACTACGCAGGAGCGAAATAATGCCGCTACTTCCAAACTTCCAAGACAGGCAAGGCAGCCTAAGTGTATAAAGCTTGTTCCAGGCTGTTATATATTACCTAGGCTTTTGGCGTCTATTGATCTCTATATGGTCTGAAGGTATGGGAACCGGCACCCTTGAGTGGCCAATAAAAGGATCATCAGACCTGCTCGAATCTCTTTCCAACTTCCATATAAAAAAAATGATCGGCAGTACGGCAGGCGTAATAACTACAAGCCACCACATTAAATCGCCAAACATATGCGCCCTCCTTCACCTCTTGGATATCATCCAGATGATTCAATTATCCCAAAATGCAATCGATAATAATAGACATAAAATTAGGAATTAGCATGTTCGGTGATATCGGTCACGCGGGGAATATCCTTTCCGGTGTTCGGGCAGCTTTTCTATTTCATGAATGATCGCAGAAGCCCAATGTGTCAGTCTCTTGCGTGCTGAATTGGTCCTCTTATGGCGATAGAAAACTTGGTCAGGAAGCGAAAATCTGTCTTCAGTAGCATAATTGCCTTGCTTGCTAAGCGCAGCCGGATAACTCAGACAGCACGCTTCAAGCCTAACACTCTGGTTTTCTGCGATGAATTTGTGATCTTCCTAGCGCGTCAGCTGGCGGTATTTGATCCGGTGCGGCTGGTCCGCGTCATCGCCGAGTCGCGCCTTTTTATCAGCCTCATATTCAGAAAAATTCCCGTCGAACCAGTAGACCTTGCTATCTCCCTCAAATGCCAGTATGTTGGTGGCTATGCGGTCGAGGAACCAGCGGTCGTGGCTGATGACAACGGCGCATCCGGCGAAATTTTCCAGCGCCTCTTCAAGTGCCCGCATGGTGTTCACATCCAGATCATTGGTAGGCTCGTCGAGGAGCAGCACATTAGCGCCTTCTTTCAGCATACGCGCGAGATGCACCCGGTTGCGCTCTCCACCAGAGAGCATACCGACCTTCTTCTGCTGGTCTGAACCTGAAAAATTGAACCTCGCAACATAAGCGCGAGAATTAACCTCTCTCTTGCCGAGGCTGATCATGTCCTCGCCGCCGGAAATAGTTTCCCAGACGGTCTTTTCGGGATCAAGAATATCGCGACTTTGGTCTACATATGCCAGCTTCACTGTCTCGCCTTCCCTTAACGTTCCGGCGTCAGGCTTCTCCTGGCCTGTGATCAGTCTGAAAAGTGTCGTCTTTCCGGCACCGTTGGGTCCGATTACGCCGACAATGCCTCCGGGAGGAAGAGAAAATGTCATATCTTCAAAAAGAATACGATCGCCGAATGACTTGCTCACGCCGTTAGCCTCAATTACAACATCACCGAGGCGCGGTCCCGGCGGAATATAGATTTCAAGATCCTTCGATCTCCTTTCGCTTTCTTGCGCCAGCAACTGCTCATAGGACTTGATGCGGGCCTTGGATTTCGCGTGGCGCGCTCTGGGCGACATGCTGATCCATTCCAGCTCTCGCTGGAGAGTCTTCTGGCGCTCGGTCTCGGTCTTTTCCTCCTGTTGCAAACGATTCTTCTTCTGCTCCAGCCATGACGAATAATTGCCCTTCCACGGAATGCCCTGCCCGCGGTCGAGTTCCAGTATCCATCCGGCAACGTTATCCAGAAAGTAGCGGTCGTGGGTAACTGCGATTACGGTTCCTGCGTAGCTTTGAAGATGATGTTCAAGCCATGCAACTGATTCGGCATCCAGATGGTTCGTAGGCTCATCCAGAAGCAGTATGTCAGGCTTCTGAAGCAGCAGACGGCAAAGAGCAACCCGACGTTTTTCTCCACCTGAAAGAACTTTCACAGGCATATCGCCTGAAGGGCACCGGAGGGCGTCCATAGCCATTTCGAGACGTGAATCGAGCGTCCAGGCATCAAACGCTTCGAGCTTTTCCTGCACCACGCCCTGACGCTCGATCAGTTTGCTCATCTCGTCGTCCGACATCGGCTCGGCAAACTTATCGTTGATCGCGTTATATTCGGCAAGGGCGTCCACAACCTCCTGCACGCCCTGCTCGACGATCTCGCGGACGGTCTTTGCCTCATCGAGCTTCGGCTCCTGTTCGAGAAAACCGACCGTATGTCCCGGAGAGATGACCGTTTCTCCGACAAAGTCCTTATCGACACCGGCCAGTATGCGTAGGAGCGAGCTCTTGCCTGCCCCGTTCAGTCCGAGGACACCGATCTTTGCGCCGTAGAAGTATGAAAGATATATGTCCTTCAGAATCGGCTTCTTGTCGTAATATTTGCCTACTCCCACCATGGAGTAGATAATCTTG
>DATHDG010000022.1:0-83263 GCA_035319125.1 Dissulfurispiraceae bacterium
ATGCATAAAGCGTGTGAATTATAGCATGACTTGCATGGTCAAAAATTACATCTCTACCCGTGTCACTACGCCGTGCAGCTTCTGAGGGGGCAGGCGGTAGAACTGGACGAAGTGCGGAGTCAGTTTCTTTATTATAGAGAAAGTCTTCCAGATTACGCTCGTTGTGCCTATATCCTCGATGCCGTAAAATATGGCTTTTTCATCTATTCCGGCCTCCCTCAGGATCTCTTCGACATCAAAAACCTCAAGGTATCCCACTTGGATCTCAAATAACCTTAGGCCCTGCGCCGGCGAGTCTTTGAACAAACCGATCGTACCGAAAGGGTCGTCCCTTACAGCTATTGAGACTATTATGTTGTCCTCGTATAGGATGTTATTGAGAAACATTGTATTGACGATATACGGCGGGACTCTTTGTATGCCGCGGGCAAAGAAAAGTGCCGTCCCTTTTATTTTGTTCATGCCCTTGTAATCCTGCTCAAACATTTGCAAGAATTCCTTCTTGTCCATGGGCTGCATGGTCCTGTAAAGCTTTTTCTGGCCGCGGGTGTAAAGCAGGATGACGCATAACGGTATCGCTGCGATAATGAGGGACCAGTAGCCGCCGTGGGGTATTTTATATATATTCGCCAGCAGGTAGGCGGCATCCACAAAAGTAACGAGGACCGAAACTATGGCAAGAAGTTTTTTCTTTTTCAGGGTGAATATCCATGTCATCATTATTCCCGTTAGTGTCATAGTGCCTGTAACGGCAAGTCCGTAAGCAGCAGCCAGGCTGCTTGATTCCCTGAAGGTGTGCATCATGTAGAGTACTGCAATAAGTAGGAACCAGTTCACAAAGCCGATATATATCTGCGATCGCATATCTTCGGAAGTATAATCGACTTTGAACAGAGGCATTACATGCGTGGTCATCCCCTGGTAAACGATGGAGAACATGCCGCTTATCATTGCTTGTGACGCTATAACAGTCGCTATTATGCTCAACACTAGGAATGGAACATAGAATGTCTGGGACTGGTTGAATATCATTTCAAAAAGTACGTTTTTTGTGCCCGGATGGCTTACTAAAAAAGCTCCCTGCCCCAAATAATTCAAAACTAGGGCAATAAATACAAAATACCATGCTCTGGTTATGGGTATACGTCCAAGATGACCCATGTCTGCATACAACGCTTCACCACCAGTCGCACATAGAATTACCTCTGAAAGTACAAAAAAACCTGCTAACCCGTTTTCATATAGGAAATTGATCGCATAATACGGATTCAGTGCTTTCAGAACAGAAGGATATTGAGCTATCTCAACGACTCCGGAAATTGTCAGTGCGGCAAACCATATTATCATGATTGGGCCGAATGCGAATGAAACCTTTCCTGTCCCTTTGCGTTGAAAAGAGAAGAGAATTATGGCTATAAGACCGGCGATCGTTATCAGTGTGTTCTGGCTTGTTGATTCCAGGCCTGGAATCAACAGCAGACCTTCGACGGCGCTTAGTATACTTATGGCCGGGGTTATGACGCCGTCGCCTATGAGGAGCGATATCCCGATAAAGGAAAGAAATGTAATTAATGCTATCTTTCTGCCTGACCTGAGCATTGGAACCAGCAATTCCCTGAGCACTATGGTGCCGCCTTCGCCTTTCTTTGCGAGGCTCATAGCGAGCCAGGCATATTCAACTGAAACAAGTATGACGAGAGTCCATACTATAAGCGAAAGAACACCTAGAATATGCGCTTCTGTCGGCTTTGTCAGTAGAATTACTACAGTAAGGGTATATATTGGACTGGTGCCGATATCTCCAAAAACTAGACCAAGTGATTTAATTATCCCTGCAATAGGAGATTCCTTAGCAAGCATAATCGTCTCCTATCCAAATGTCGGCAGGAACAAGAGCGGCGGCAGGCCGGTTTGATATAACCATTCCCATTTATCCTTCCAATCGCCTACGAGGTTAGCTGTCGGGCTCGGACCTGGAAGTGTCCTCTCCAAAAAGGATTTCGCCCCAATCCTTAGGGTCCCCCGCATCCATATAAATGGATCTCGGCGTGTTTCAATTATTGCTTCTATCATAAAACCATTGGAATCCATTGTCAATTAGCTAAATGGCAGCTGATGCCCGAAAAAAAAGGCCTCCTGCAATATGGAAGCCTTTTGAGTTTATCGTTAGAGTATTACTGCTTTACAACGTTGACAGCCTTCGGACCTTTAGGTCCCTGCTCCACATCAAATGTGACTTTATCTCCCTCGGCTAAAGATTTAAAGCCGTTTGAGACTATAGCAGAATAGTGTACAAATACGTCGCCGCCGTCCTCGCTTGTTATGAATCCGAATCCCTTGGATTCATTGAACCACTTCACCGTGCCTTGAGCCATTCTTTACTGCCTCCTTGCGATAAATTGAGACCTTATGATCTCAGAACAATAAAAGCCACAAAGTTAAAAGTCTTTGTGGCTCCATGCGTACAAACACTTCTAATTTCAGATTGGAGTATAGCACGAAAATGTCGATAATGCAAATGGATTATTTTATTACCTCTGACCCCATATACGGCCGCAAAACCTCAGGCACAACAACAGTTCCGTCCTTCTGCTGGTAATTTTCCAGAACCGCCACCAGAGTTCTTCCAATAGCAAGTCCCGAACCATTAAGTGTATGCACAAATTCAGTTCCCTTTTTGCCCTCGCGCTTAAATCTGATGTTTGCCCTGCGGGCCTGGAAGTCCACGAAGTTAGAACAGGAGGATATTTCGCGATAACGTCCCTGACCAGGCAGCCAGACTTCGATGTCATAAGTCTTGGCTGATGAAAAGCCCATATCGCCAGTACATAGGACGATAACACGATATGGTAGACCAAGTTTCTGTAATAAGTATTCGGCATCGGAAGTCAATTTCTCCAGCTCAGCATAAGAGTCTTCCGGTTTTGCAAATTTAACAAGCTCCACTTTATTGAACTGGTGCTGCCGGATCAAACCTCTGACATCTTTGCCATATGATCCAGCTTCCCGTCTGAAACAAGGGGTATAGGCAGTATAATAGAGCGGGAGCTGTTCTTCACGCAGGATATCGCCTCTGTGTATATTCGTCACCGGCACCTCGGCAGTCGGAATCAGGTAGAATTCAGGATCGGCAATCCTGAAGAGTTCCATCTCAAACTTTGGGAGTTGGCCGGTTCCAGTCATGCTTTCACGGTTGACAAGCAGGGGAGGAAAGATTTCTGTGTACCCTTTTGCTGTATTAGTGTCGAGCATGAAATTCATAAGTGCGCGCTCAAGCCTTGCGCCTGCACCCTTCATCAAAGAGAAACGCGCTCCGGCGATCTTTGCGCCGGTCTCAAAATCTATTATCCCCAGCACCTCGGCGACATCCCAGTGGTTGAGTGGCTGGAAGTCGAATTCGCGCGGCGTCGCCCACTTGCGAACCTCGACGTTATCGTTTTCGTCCTTTCCAACAGGCACTGATTCGTCAGGGATGTTCGGTATCGTGAGCAAAAACAGATTTGTTTTGTCTTCAATGCCCTTAAGGATATCATCTATATCTTTTATCCTGTCGGCAACTCCCTTCATCTCTTTTACCAGGTGATCGGCATCTTTCCTTTCGCGCTTTAGCTTGCCGATTGCCTCTGATACGACGTTTCTCTTATTTCGAAGCTCTTCGGATTCCTTAAGAAGTTTTAGCCGCTCTTCTTCAAGGCTTAGAAATTCTGTGAGATCTATGTCGGCATTTCTCTTACCGAGCGCGGCTTTTACAATATCAATATTTTCTCTGACGAATCTGGCATCAAGCATGGATTCTCCTTCTCTTTCAACTTACAAACTATTTCTTACGATATAATAAGAATAGACATGATTAATTTCAAGGTTTCAGGCCTCTCAGACGGCCTTATCACTGTTACCAAGCCGCTTGGCAAACCGATCCCGCTTAATGTCGGTGAGATAGTCAAAGGAGAGGTGATGGATTTGCTTTCGACCGGTGCGGTAACGCTCCGGATCAAGGGCAGTTTCATCACGGCTAAGACTGATATCCCGCTGCAAAAAGATACTCAGGTCATGCTGAAGGTGATCGGGACGACTTCGTCGCCTAGTGAACTGAAACTCCAGTTCATGGGTTTGGCCGAAAAAGAGGAATCGCCGCCGCAACAGCCCAAAGGGGAAACGCTTAACAAGTTCCTGCAGCAATTCATATCTCCCGGCAATGATACGCCAATTCCGGCAGAAAAGATTGAAAGTCTCCTGAAGTTGCTGCCATCCGACATTGCTCATATACCCAAAGATATCAGGATCCAGCTTCAAATCATATTGCAGGACAGTCTGAGAGCAACTGGACAAGACATCCAGTCAAGGCTTGATCAACTTCTGAAATCACTTCCTGACGGACTTAAAGATCAGCCAATTATGAAGGACCTAAAGCTGGAAGTCGCTGCCAGTATCGATAAGTTGCTGTCGGACAGCTCAGCCGATAACTTGAAAAGCCTCCTGAGGGATACCGGAATAGCCTTGGAGTCTAAGCTTAAGACCGTTGCAGAACTGCTTCAACAGTCAAAGGGTTTACCGGGAAGCGAGGCCGCAGGTGTCCAGAAAATGGATCAGGCTTTAATCGGGAACGATCTTAAGGCCAACTTGCTTAGGCTGAAGGATGCTATTGTATCTGGTAACTCAAACGATATCTCCTTTAAGACTGCAGCTGCTTCAGTTGACGGCATGCTCCGTGACATAGAGACATATCAGCTTCTTTCGAGGACAACTCAATCTTTTTATACTTTTCTCCCTGTCGGTTGGCAGGAGCTCAGGGATGGAGAAATTGCCTTCAGCCAGGGCAGGGAGACCGCTAACGATAAAACCTTCTCTTGCCGCCTCAATCTGGACCTTGAAGACTATGGAAAACTCGTGATAATGGTGCTTTCTCATAACAAAGAGTTTTTTGTCTCTTTTAAGCCCGAAAACGATGATTTCAAAATGATGCTTGCAGGAAGCATAAATAAACTGGAGGCGCAGTTTGCCGGCAAGGGGCTCAATCTAAAAGGTCTCAGGGTGCTTGATAAGGATGACATGTCTCTTGAGCAGCTTGAGAACCTGGAACCATACGACAGGATCATAAACATAAAAGTATAGTTATGGAGAAGAGAAGAAAAGCTGCAGCCCTCAAATACAAGCCCCAGGAAGATGCGGCCCCGAAGGTCGTGGCAAAAGGCAGCGGCTGGCTTGCCGACAAAATACTCGACGTGGCCAAAGAACACAAGGTTCCGCTGAAACAGGACACTCAGCTTGTAGAGGTGCTGTCTGCTATAGATCTGAACCGTGAGATACCCCCGGAATTGTACAAAGCGGTGGCGGAAATACTGGCTTTTGTCTACAGGATGACAAAGAAAGCCCCCTGATATCCTGAACTGCTTAAATCCATTCACAATTGTCAGGCCATAGCAGTTTTGCCTCTTGCTTCCATCCTCTCCTGTCGTTCATCTATACTATAGTTTATGGCACTTTTCGGTGAACTATTTCTCAGCGAGATAATCAAGAAACCGGTTTTTGACCCGAAAGGGGAGGTCATCGGCCGGGTTAAGGATGTTATCGTTGTCAAGGGAGACCCACTTCCTGAGATATCGGCCGTTATCATACATCGGAAAGGCAAGCCCAATATAATCAAATGGGATGCCATAAATATCTTCAATAAGAGGATTATATCCAGCTTTCAGTATGCAGATTCATTGCAGTCATATGAATACCCGGAAGAAGATCTTCTTGCGGTAAGGGATATACTTGACAAGCAGATTGTTGATGCTAACGGCGCAAAAGTCGTTCGTGTCAACGACATCAAGCTCGAAGGCTATAACGGCAGCGCAGTTCTTATAGCTGTGGATGTCGGGATGAGGGGAATCCTGCGAAGGTTAGGGGCCGAGCATAGCAGCGACGAGGTGCTGAAATTTTTCAAGACTCAGCTGTCTTATAACTTGATCAGCTGGAACTATATACAGCCGCTGAGGCCTGAACTGAAATCTATAGCTTTGACTGTTCCAAGGCAGATGCTTTCAGATCTGCATCCTGCCGATATTGCTGACCTTATAAGTCAGGTCTCCAGAGAGGAAGGAGCGCATCTATTCAAAGACCTTGATATCGAAACAGCAGCTGAAGCGCTTTCGGAGCTCATGCCGGAAAGGCAGGCTGAAATCATCAGTTCAATAGACACCGAACAGGCTGCAGATATAATAGAGGAAATGCAGCCCGACGAGGCTGCAGACGTGCTTAGTGATCTTCCAACGGAAAAGGCCAAGGAAATACTTGAGCATATTGATAGAGAAGAAGCCGAAGATATCGAGGAGCTCTTAAGCCATGAGGAAGACACTGCCGGCGGACTTATGACAAATGTATTTATAGCATATCCGCCCCAGATTACTGTTTCAGAAGCTATAGATCGGTTCAAAAAGGATGCCGAGGAAATTGAATCAGTCTACTATATTTATGCTGTAGATGAACAAGAAAAACTGGTCGGAGTCGCGTCCTTGCGAGATATCATAATGGCTGATCCGCAGTCGACTTTAGCGGATGTAATGGAGACCAAACTGAAATCTGTAACACCTGAAACCGACGACATGGTGGTCGCCGAGATCATTTCGAAATATAATCTGGTTGCCCTGCCGGTTGTTGATGCTGATGATGTGATGCTGGGCATTGTGAGTGTAGATGATGTGATTGACATAATACTGCCGCCTTCGGCAAAAAGAGGAAGAAGAAAAGTATGAGCCGCTGGAAGAACTTTCTCCTTTTTCTTACAGTTATGGGACCGGGCATTATAACCGCCAACATCGACAACGACGCCAGCGGTATCACAACATATTCCGTGGCCGGTGCGCGCTTCGGTTATGAGTTGCTCTGGACGCTCATACCTACTACAATTGCGTTGGTGGTAATACAGGAGATGGTTGGTCGTATGGGGGTGGTCACTGGCAAGGGTCTCGCCGATCTTATTCGCGAAAATTATGGAGTCAAGGCCGCATTCTTCATGATGCTTGGCCTTTTTATTGCCAATTTTGGAAATACTGTAGCAGATTTTGCAGGCTGGGCGGCAAGTATGGAAATTCTTGGCATGAGTAAATATATTATGGTTCCGCTTGGCGCTCTTGCGATATGGATGCTTGTCGCCAAGGGAAGTTATCGTTTTGTAGAAAATGTGCTGCTTTTTGCATGCTTGATCTTTATTGGCTACATTATATCCGGCTTTATGGCCAGGCCTGATTGGGCGTCAGTTGCCAAAAGCACGTTTGTACCACGTCTGCAATGGAATACCGAGTACATCTATCTGAGCATAGGTATCATAGGTACGACGATAACTCCGTGGATGCAATTTTATCTACAGTCGTCCATAGCCGAAAAAGGCATAAAGAAGGAGGATTATAAAGCTTCGAGACTGGATGTGATTATTGGATGCTCGATTACTGACATTATCAGCTTTTTTATTATAGTGACTTGTGCGACGACTCTTTTCCCGAATGGTATAAAGGTAAACGAGGCCTCTGAAGCAGCCTTAGCTCTTAAACCATTTGCGGGGGATTACGCATCCCTCTTGTTCGCGATCTCGCTTGCGAATGCCTCTATTCTTGGAGCTATTATCGTACCGCTCGCCAGCGCCTACTACATTTGTGAGGCCATGGGATGGGAGGCCGGAATAAACAAGACTTTCAGGGAGGCCCCGCAATTCATTGGTATCTATACCATGATGATAGCAGCAGGAGCTTTAGTAGTTCTGATACCTGGCGCGCCTCTTGTTTTTTTGATGGTTCTTTCCGCTGTGGTAAACGGTCTGATGCTGCCGTTTGTCCTCATCTTTGTTATCATGCTGATCAACAATGCCAAGATTATGGGAGAGTACGTAAATTCCAGGGGTTATAACGCTATATCCTGGGCTACGATAGTAACCGTGGTAGTACTGACAGTTCTTTTTGTCTTTTCAACGATTTTTCCAGTCACATAATGGAGGGGCAAATGGTAAAAACCATAGAGTGGAAGGGCAATAAGGTAATGATGCTCGACCAGAGCAGGCTGCCGCACGAAGTCGTTTATGTGGAGTGCGCAGATTATCATAAAATCGCGGAAGGTATTAAGAAGCTGTGGATCAGGGGAGCGCCTGCCATTGGTATCGCAGCAGCAATGGGAATTGCACTTGGTGCTCAGGAAATCAGCGCCTCCAGCTTCGACGAATTCGTCGAGGGTATGCAGCCTGTCTTCAATACCTTGCTCGGCACAAGGCCGACCGCCGTGAATATCCAGTGGGCTGTCGTAAGGATCAAGAAATTCCTGCAGAACCATAACCGCGAGTCCATTGACAAGCTCAAGAAAATGCTTATAGATGAGTCAAACAGGATTCTTGACGAAGATATTGCGGTAAACAGGGCAATTGGTGAATGGGGAGCTCAGTTCATTAAAGATGGCGACACGATATTGACGCATTGCAATGCAGGCAGTCTTGCTACTGGCGGATACGGCACAGCAACGGCTCCGATGTTGGTTGCAAAGGAGCAGGGCAAGCAGATCCATGTTATATCTGACGAGACCAGGCCGGTGATGCAAGGCGCGCGGCTTACTTCATGGGAACTTATGCAATCAGGCATACCGGTAACGCTAATTACTGACAATACAGCAGGTGCTTTGATGAAGAAGGGCATGATAGATCTCACAATTGTAGGCACAGATAGGACGACTCGAAACGGCGATGTGGCTAATAAAATAGGCACATATACTGTTGCTGTGCTTTGCAAGGAGCATGGAATTCCTTTTTATGTGGCGGCGCCTATGAGCAGCATTGATTTCGATATGCCGTCAGGAGATATGATTCCTATTGAGGAAAGAAGCCCGGATGAAGTCAGAACTATCAATGGCCATAAAGTTGCTCCTGAAGGAGTAAATGTTATAAACTTAGCCTTTGATGTAACTCCGGCAAAATATGTTTCCGCCTTTTTTACTGAGAAAGGTGTTTTCAATCCTGGGGACCTCAAAAAACTGGTGCGGGAGGGCATCAATCTTGATTCTATCCGGTTGCGGAGTCTATGAAGGCAGAAGATATATTCAAGAAATATTCAGCTGAATTAAAGTCTGTTGAACGGGAATTGCTCGCTATTTTTGACAGTGCTGCGGCCATAGTCCCGTTGGTCGGGCAGCATATTGTAAATAGCGGCGGCAAGAGGATAAGGCCGTTATTTTTGCTCATGAGCGCCGACATGTGCGGCTTTCATGGCAAAGAACGTGCGAAGCTCGGGGCAATAATAGAAGCTATACACACAGCCTCTCTGCTTCATGACGATGTTATCGACGGCGCTGAGACCAGGCGAGGCAAGGCTGCAGCCAATACCATGTGGGGAAATCAGATTGTGGTACTTGTCGGCGATTTCCTCTATTCTAACGCTCTTAGGCTTGCGGTGGAGCGAAAGAGCCAGAAGATCATGGAGGCTCTCTCAGAGGCCACTACCAGGATGACTGAAGGAGAACTTCTTCAGTTGTACAAGACCGGCGACCCTGAAATCACAGTCGAAGAATATTACAAGATCATCTCAGCGAAGACGGGCATTCTCATCTCTGCCGCCTGCAGGATCGGCGCTGTCTTATCAGATCAACCCGACATCAGAGAAAAGGCGTTGTCTGAATTCGGTCTTAAGGTAGGCATAGCTTTTCAGCTTGCAGATGATATTCTCGATTATGTGGCGAAGCAAAAAGACCTTGGGAAAAAACTGGGCAAAGATCTTGATGAGGGTAAAATTACAATGCCGCTGATCCATCTGCTTAAGTCCGCGACTGCTCAGGAGCGGGAAGAAGTAATCGATATTATCAAGGAGACAGCAGGGGCTGGAGATAATGGAAAAGGAGATGTGACTCCGGAACGAAGGAAAATGAACCTCGATAGAATTACCGCGCTCTTTACAAAATATAATGCCATCGAAGAGTCGTTTAACGTGGCAAGAAAGTTGGTCAAAGAGGCTGAGGCCCTGCTGGATATATTTCCTGAATCAGAGAGCAAAACCGCTATTTTGACGATGGCTGACTACACGCTGCAAAGGAAAAAATAGATGCACCAGTACGCCGAACTGGCCAGGCACGCGGTTGAAGAATACATCAGAACCGGCAAGGTGTTGTCGGCGCCCGAGGAACTCCCGAAAGACATGCTGAGACAGGCAGGAGTCTTTGTCTGTCTTAAGGTTCATGGCAGGCTACGCGGCTGCATCGGTACATTCCATCCTTCTTGCAAGAACCTTTATCAGGAAATAGTACGCAATGCCGTATCTGCATCAACTGAGGACCCGCGTTTTTCTTTGGTTAGATTCGATGAACTCAATGACATTGCATACACAGTGGATGTTCTCTCGGAGCCTGAAAAGACAACAGTAGACGAGCTCGATCCGAAGAAGTACGGCATCATAGTTGTGAAGGGAAACAGAAGGGGGCTTTTGCTTCCAGATCTTGAAGGTGTCGATACAGTAGAAGAACAGCTTCGCATTACAAAGATGAAGGCCGGGATCCCGGTTGATGCAGAGGACGTCGAGGTTTACAGATTTACGGTAGACAGGTATTCATAGGGATTTTCTTTTCTCCAAAAATTTCCTGTCGAGTTCCCTAGCTTTCATATATCTCAACCGCCTCTTTACCGATAAATGTCTTTACGATGAGCAACCTTCACTATCCAAACAGTCAGCTCCTTGTCCTGAATAGAGTAGACGATTCGATAATGACCTTGACGGACCCGATATCTTTCCTGGCCGGTAAGTTTTTCGCTGCCGGATGGACGTGGGTTGTCGCCGAGGCTTTTAATCCTCTGAAGAATCTTTTTTAAATCACTTTTATGGATTGTGGCCAAATCCTTTTCAACGGATGCTCGAAAATATATTCTATATTCGGCCATCTTTCTTTAGCTTCTTGAGCATCTCATCGTAACTGATTAAAGTGTCTTTTGCTCTGTCTTCAAATGCCGCGATATCTTCTGCATCTTCGGCAATGGACTCTCTGACGGCAATATTAACCAGTTCCGATACCGACGTGGATGTTTCAATTGCTTTCAATCGCAGCGCCTTATGCAGGTCAGGATCCAAATAGACAGTTGCTCTTTTTGTCGCTGTTGGCATGGCGTCACCTCCAAAGTGGTTAATTCACTATAACGCTATAGCGTCATAACGTCAAGAGGTTATGTCTATTTGAAGCGAATGTTTAAAGCTCAGCGGCGCCTGGTTGGGCCAGTTGAGTGGGACATTTGTTCTGGCTAACAGCCCTCACGCTTCCCGGCAACCATCTCATAGTCAGTAAATACGACATCCCCGCCTTCCAATTCTGGGGAATAAACGGCCTCGAAACGCTTGACGGCCTCGGATTCGCCGTGCTTCTTCTGTGCGGCGGCGTCTTCGAAGATAAATAGATGGTTGAATTTTGTCGGGTTGTCCTTTTCTTGCCAGGCCAAGTACATTTTGGTACCCGGTTCATTGGCTTGAACATAACGGACAAATTCTTCGATGGCTTTCTTCACCTTTAGAACCGCAGACTTTTTTACTTGGTAAGCGCCAGTTTGGCATATTGCCATTGAGTCCTCCTAGTACCAACATTAGCGATAACCGGCACGCGCCGCAGAATATCTGACTTCATAAAACCAAGGCGTGGAGCGTGTCAGGTTGATTGCCCCGTTATGCAAATTATCTAAATAAGAATGGGAATTCTTTGGTGCACACATTCAATATCTCACTTCTAATCCTTTCGTCGCCTGCATTGTGGCGTGCAATACAAAGATAATAGTTTAAGCCCTTGTATTTTCCGTAAATGAGCCACTCCCCGGTAATAGCGTCTTTTTGTTTGCCGGCACAGGAAGCTTTGTATTTGTAAGCGCCAAAGGTAACAAAGTAGGCAATTTTGTCTAAGGTCTTTTCCTCAACGAAGTCGGCTTGGTTTCCTGCCATAGCGTCTCCAAGAAAGGAATCGACCGCTTTCTTGCCTCTCTCACTCCGAAGGTAATTAGCTAGATTTCTTGGCAGAAAGCGGTCACTATAGAAATGTTTTTTCCAGAGTCCCTTCAAAAGATGGCCCTTAAAGGGTTTTTCCTTTTTTGTCCTTGTTCCTCTGGTAATTCCTTCCAGATGCTTCATTTCATCTGTGATATAAAAAATATTGTGAATACGTAGCCTGTTACAGATGTAGAGTTGAGACAGTAACAGATCGCTGACTCTTTCTCTCGGCAGTCGGTAGAATGCAACCTGATTTTCAAAAAATTGATTCAGATTGTCTCCGTTCAAGTCAAAATCGTAGATCAAATCTGTCATCGTCTTTTCATTCCATAATGCCGAAGCTTACTGGGAGGCCGTGCACTTGAGCTTAAAGTGTGAATACTGAAAACGTGTCTGAATCTGAAATCGCGCGTAACTTTCACGCCGATCCCGTTCGCATCTCATACTTACAGTGCTGAGAACAACTTCTACTTCTGTCTTTTGAAATGCCCGCTTTTGCCCCCGCTCTTTTCCAGAAGCATCGTTTCGGAGATGACCATTTCCTTATCAACTGCCTTGCACATATCATAAATTGTAAGAGCTGCGACAGATACAGCTGTTAGGGCTTCCATTTCTACTCCGGTTTGCCCAGAGACCTTGACGGTTGAAGTAATATCGATTTTATTGTTCTTGCTGTCGACCGTAAAATCTATCTTTACGGAGCATATATTCAGCGGGTGGCACATCGGGATCAGCTCCGGCGTCTTCTTTGCAGCCATGATTCCTGCGACCCTTGCTACTCCAAGCACATCACCCTTTTCAACCTTGCCCTGCATGATGAGTTTCACGGTGGCAGCCTTCATGTGTATAGACCCGGAGGCGACCGCTACTCTGGTCGTAACTGCTTTGTCGGTTACATCAACCATGCGCGCCTTTCCTACTTCATCGAAATGGGTGAGTTTCATAGAGCCTCCTGCCACTGAACTTACGATTCATTTTAACGGAATGGAAGGGCAAAAACAAAGGCATGGCAACAAGGAAGCAAGTTAGTATTTTCTCGCGTTATCATGAAATCAGCAGGTCATATGGAACGTGGCCACTTCTCTTGGAATCCAGTATATTGAATATGCCTAACATTGCGGCAATATGCAATATGATTCTATCGTTTGTGTAACTTGCCAATTATGTCGTCTATAAAATATAATAGCCAAAATACAATCCATGTGACCAAGACGCCGATAGTTATGACCATATGGAACGGCACCCCTCAATAAAAGAGAATAGCACTTAATATCACTTTAAGATATAAGGGATAACCGGTGTGCTGGTGATTAGATCTTTATTAACCCGTTCTCGATTTGCATCTTCTGGAGGCCGTCAATGGGTACATTGATGTTGAACGGAAACAAGGTTGTTTTCGAGCAGGGAAAGACCATTCTGGAAGTAGCGCAGTCCCGCGGAATCAATATTCCTACTTTATGCTATCTTCAGGCTGCTGATCATAAAGGAATTTGCCGGATCTGTATTGTCGAGGTCAAAGGCGCCGATGAGCTATTGCCTGCATGTGCAACTCCAGCAACAGACGGCATGGTTATACAGACCCATTCCGAGCGGGTCGTGCAGCAGCGAAAGACTCAACTTGAACTTCTGCTGGCTGATGGTGACCACAATTGTATTTTGTGCGAAGCCAATGGCAATTGCAGATTGCAGGATTTGGTCTATGAACACGGCATAAAAGAGATACCGAAGAGGGCGGATTATGAACGGCGCCCCATCGACGATGCTACTCCGATGATTGTCCGGGATTTAAATAAGTGTGTACGATGTGGCCGATGCCTTGCTGCCTGTAACACTATCCAGTGCAATTATGCTATTCCATATCCTTATGGGAAAAAGGAGGACAAACCGTATCCTCCCGGCTGGTTTCCCCTGGTTGACTACAACGCTTGCGTGCACTGCGGTGAATGTGTTCAGGCTTGTCCAGTTGGCGCCATAATAGAGAAGAAGGCGATCGGCAAAGCAAGATCATGGGAGACTGAGAAGGTCCGTACTACTTGTCCGTATTGTGGAGTAGGCTGCCAGCTGTGGCTGCACGTAAAAGACGGCCGCATTATCAAGGTAACAGGCGTCGAGGATGGTTCTCCAAATAAAGGGCGGTTATGCGTAAAGGGGCGTTTCGGTTACGATTTCATCTATTCCGATGACCGAATCAAGACCCCCCTTATCAGGGAAAACGGAAAATTGCGGGAGGCTTCATGGGATGAAGCTCTGAATCTGATAGCCGATAAATTTAAAGAAATCATTGCCAAGCACGGCCCCGATGCCGTCGGCGGAGTAAGCTGTGCCCGAAGCATAAATGAAGATTCTTACCAGATGCAAAAGTTTTTCCGTCAGGTACTCGGCACCAACAATATCGACCACTGCGCCCGAACCTGACACGCTCCAACGGTCGCCGGGCTGGCGATCTCGTTCGGTTCCGGAGCTATGACGAATCCGTTTGCCGATTTTGCAAATGAAAGGCTTGTACTTGCTATCGGCACCAATATGACTGAAGCCCATCCAGTGGCTTCGACCTTCGTAAAAAATGCAGTGGCCAATGGCGCTAAACTTTATGTGGTAGATCCTCGCAAAACACCGCTTGCAAGACTTGCCAAAAAGCATTTCCCCATAAAAGTCGGAAGTGATATCGCGTTCCTTAACGGTCTTATGAATGTTCTTATAACCGAGGATATCTACGACAAGGAATATGTGCAAAGATGTTGCAAAGGCTTTGATGAACTGAAGGCCAAAGTGCTTGAATATACTCCGGAGCGTGCCGCCGAGATTTCCGGCATACCTGCTGAAGATATCAGACAATTGGCACGCGATCTCGCAGCCGTCAAGCCTGGAGCGTTAATGTATACTCTTGGCATTACGGAACATACGTGCGGGGTCAACAATGTTCTCTCCACTGCCAATCTGCAAATGCTTTTGGGCAACGTCGGGTTTACAGGCGGTGGCGTTAATCCGCTTCGCGGACAAAACAATGTTCAGGGTGCCTGCGATATGGGAGCGCTACCAAATGTTTATCCGGGCTATCAGAAGGTGGACCTGGAAGCATCGCAGGAGTATTTCAAGAAAGCATGGGGTATGGAGAAGGTTTCCCCCAAAGTGGGAAGCATGATGCCGAACATGCTGGATGGACTGGTCACAGGAGCGATCAAGGCCTTTTACATTTTTGGCGAAAATTTGGTCAATTCAGAGCCTGACATCAAACACATGGAGCACTGTCTGGCCTCAGCAGAGTTTCTGGTCTGTCAGGATATTTTTCTTAATGAAACTACCCCGTTTGCCCATGTCGTACTCCCTGCGGCTGCATGGTCGGAAAAAGATGGGACCTTCACAAACAGTGAAAGGCGTGTCAATAGAGTCAGGGCCGTAAGCACTCCTCCGGGACTCGCAAAACAGGACTGGCAGATTTTCAAAGAGCTGGCAGAGCGATGGGGTGTTTTCTGGGAATCGAACAGCGCCCAGGAACTTTGGGACAACGAAATTTCCGTGTTCGCCCCTAATTTGAGAGGGATAAAGTACGAACGCATTGAGAAAGACGGCCTGCAATGGCCATGTCCTACGTTAGACCATCCGGGGACTCCTACTCTCCACAGGGACGGTAAATTTACCAGCGGCATTGGCTGTTTCAAACCGGTAGATTGGACCCCTCCCGCAGAGGTTCCTGATGCGGAATATCCCTTTGTTCTCAGCACAGGTCGCAGGCTTTACCATTACCATACGCGTACACAGACAGGTCGTGCCAAGGGATTGAACGACCTCATGGGAGAGGAAACCGCAGATATTTCCCCCGCTGATGCCGAGGAACTGGGCATTAAAAACGGAGAAATCATTTGTGTCAGATCCAGAAGAGGCAAAGTCAATATCAGGGCAAAAGTAACCGACGAGGTTCCCAGAGGAATGATCTGGATGACCTTCCATTTCCGGGAAACAAATGCCAACTGGCTGACCAATCCGGTCTTCGATCCGATCAGCAAGACAGCCGAGTATAAAGCGTGTTCAGCGGCGATTGAAAAGATTCGGAAAGGTTCTAAAGCTCCTCGCAAGAAGGTGTCGGCAGTTTGAGGCAGTGATAAACCGCAGAGGCAAGCCTCATATGGCTTGCCTCCATTTCAGATATTTATTTTTCCTGCTCTTTCAATTTCTTCAGTACGTCATCGAGGCCAAGGGCCTCCACCCAGGACACTTTAACAAATTCATCGCCCTTCTTGAGCATTGGAGTAATAGGCTTATCGACATAGAGCAATTCCAATCCCAGTCTACCCTTCAGGCAGAGGGGACGGCCATTGCCGGGGGCTTTGGCAGAAATGCCTATTGCCTTATCGCCCTTGTAATTGATATTAAACGTGCAACCCGCGTCGCAGAAGGTACAGGTGACAGGCTCTTTCCTGATTTCATATGGCCGGCCTTTGCCTGCCAGGTTTTTATAGGTAAGAGCGCCCACGGGGCATACCGCGACGCACCGTCCACAGTAGACGCAGTCAGATCCTGCCAGGTCAGTGTCCATAGGTGGCGCAACCTTGGTGTTGAAGCCGCGGTAGGCGAAATCGATGACTGCACGGCCCGGCACCTGTTCGCAGGTTCGCACACATCTGCTGCACAGGATGCACCTGTTCATGTCCCGGATGATGTACGGATTGTTGTCCTCGACAGGATAATCGTGCTTTTCTCCCTTGAATCTTGAGGGGTTCACTCCATATCGGTATGCGTAATCCTGAAGGCGGCAGTCACCATTCTTCTCGCAGACAATGCAGTCGGACGGATGATTGGCCAAGATTAGCTCCAACATGGTTTTACGGGCCTCCACAACATCCGGGGATTCCGTTTCAACAACCATCCCGTTTGCCGCTTCAGCGCTGCATGATGCAACCAGCGCGCGCGCTCCTTTGACTTCCACCACACAAATGCGGCAGCCGCCATAGTTCGGGATCATCGGGTCATGGCAAAATGTAGGCAAAAAGAAACCGGCTCCCAGTGCTGCATCCAGTATGCTAGTCCCCGCCGGAACTTTCACTTCTTTTCCGTTGATAGTCAGAGTTATGTTTGCCATTTTCGTTTAACCTCCCCCTATTCCCTTATAAGGGCGCCGAATTTGCATTTTTGGAAGCAGCTGCCGCATTTTATACATAAAGCCCTGTCGAGAGTGTGCGGCTTTTTCTTCTCACCGGTTATGGCGTTCGCCGGGCAAGCCCTTTTACAGGCTCCGCAGCCGTTGCACTTGTCGGCCAGAATACTGTATTCAACCAGGGCTGTGCAAGCCCCGGCCGGACAGCGGTGCTCTTTGATGTGAGCCTCGTATTCATTGCGGAAATAGCGCAGGGTGGTCGCGACAGGGTTGGGAGCTGTCTGGCCGAGACCGCAAAGGGAACTGTTCCGGACGACACGGCACAGAAGCTCAAGAGTCTCGATGTCTTGCATCTCGCCCTTGCCATCGCAGATCTTCTTGAGTATCTCAAGCATCCGCTTGGTGCCTTCCCTGCAGGGTGTGCACTTGCCGCATGACTCAAGCTGGGTAAAGTTCAGGAAGAATTTGGCCACGTCCACCATGCAGGTGGTCTCATCCATGACCACAAGGCCTCCCGACCCCATAATAGCTCCCAAAGCACCCAGGGATTCATAGTCAACAGGGGTGTCCAGGTGTTCGGCAGGTATGCAGCCGCCGGACGGACCGCCGCTCTGAACGGCTTTAAACTGTTTCCCGTCCTGGATGCCGCCGCCGATAGCAAATATGATATCGCGTAAGGTAATGCCCATAGGCACTTCCATCAGACCGGTGTTGTTGACTTTGCCGGTCAAACAGAACACCTTGCTGCCTTTGCTCTTCTCGGTGCCCATGGCTGCGTACTTGTCGGCGCCGTTGCGAATGATGAAAGGCACGTTGGCGTAAGTCTCGACGTTGTTCAGGGTTGTCGGCTTGCCGAACAGGCCCTTGTTGGCAGGGAATGGTGGCCGCACGCGAGGCATGCCGCGCAATCCTTCGATGGAGTTCAGAAGGGCTGTTTCCTCGCCGCAAACGAAAGCTCCCGCACCGGCCTTGATCTTGATTTTAAAGTTGAAACCGGAGTCGAGTATGTTCTTGCCCAGCAGGCCATGCTCTTCAGCTTGGGCGATTGCCAGGTTGAGACGCTTTATAGCCAGCGGGTATTCAGCCCGGCAGTAGATGTACCCCTCATCGGCGCCGATGGAATAACCGCCGATCATCATGCCTTCCAAAACAGAATGGGGGTCGCCTTCCAAAACTGACCTATCCATGAATGCGCCCGGATCGCCTTCGTCAGCGTTGCAGACTGCATATTTTTTATCATCCGGAGCGTTATAAACAAAATTCCACTTGGTTCCGGTCGGGAATCCGGCGCCGCCGCGACCTCTCAAGCCTGATTTCTTGACTTCGTCAATGACAGCCATGCGTTCCATGCCGAGAACTTTTTCGATAGCTTCGTAGCCGCCGGTGGCTATATAATCCACTATGCTCTCCGGGTTAGTGCGCCCCAGCCTCGAGGTTACCGATCGCACCTGCTTTTCGTAGTACGGCGATTTGTCCATAATCTCTATGCCTTCGTAAGGCGTGGCATCGCCAGGTATCTGCATGGCCGCCCATTCCAGGACAGGCGTTTTATCCACAATGCTGTCCAGCAGCCTTTCTACCTTGTCGGGGTATATCTCGCTGTAAATGACACTGGGCGCACCCTTAAGAGCTATCTCCACCACTGGCTCGCGGAAGCACATGCCTATACAACTGGTAAAATCAACGTCAACGTCCAGATTGCGCGCTGCTACCTGCTCCTTTATGGCAGCCATTACTTTATCGCCGCCTGCCGCAATCCCGCAGGTGCCAAGCCCAACCACAATGCGGTTCCTGGCAAGTTTTTTCTTGTACTCTTTCTGATATTTTGAGCGTATTTGTTCGAGTGTTTTCAACTCTGCAGACCTCCTTCCTCTACTTGTAGCCTTCGAGCACTTCGCCGACTTTTTTCGGCATCAGACGGCCGTGAGTATCTTCGTTGACCATCATACAGGGCGACAGGCCACAAGCACCGATGCAGGCCACGGTTTCCAATGTGAAACGCAGGTCTTCGGTAGTCCCTCCCGGCCCCACTCCTAAGTTTTCCTGAGCAGCCTGGAATATCTTTTCTCCGCCGCGAACGTGACAGGCCGTGCCCAGACACACACGAATAATGTTGCGCCCGCGTGGCTTCAGGTGAAACTGCGCGTAAAAGGTGCATACGCCGAATACTTTGCTGAACGGAATGTCCAGTTCCCTGGAAATCTGCTGAAGTACATTCTTTGGCAGGTATCCGTAAATGTTCTGAGCCTCCTGGAGTACCGGAATCAGTGCCCCCTTGTATCCCCGGTACTCATTAAGCAATTTCGTCATTGCTGTTTCCTTGCACAAATTCCCACTGTCACTCTTGTCGGCAGCCAATGTTAGATTCTCCTCTCGTTGTTATTGATATTCGCAATAACTCAAATTATGAAGCAGTCTTGACCGTGGACGTCGGTAGGGTTTATACGTTGATGGGCAGGCAGGATCGAATAGAACAGCCCAAAGTTCTGGATACTGGTGGTTGAGGCGATTATCAAATCGGTCCTGGCTTTCAGCACAGTCTCCTCCAGTATATGATCGACAAATTGTAACGCTTGTTTTGACACGGCGTCAAAGCACTTATATTTATTTAAAAATTAATATAATTAATATTTAACCCGTATCTTAATGATTTATATTGATATTTATAATACGTATGTTCTGTTATGCTACCAGACTTCAGGAAAAGCCATGTCTGTGTAAATGTCCTCCAGCCTGCTTTTATGGCCGCGTTCCATTGATACAAGTTCGAGGAAAAGATTTTTCTGTTCCGGGTCTGCGCTGGAATTTGCCAGCAGCGTATACATTTGCATAGCTTCAAGTTCCTTTTTGATGGCAATCAATATGCTGTCGACCGGCTTGAGATCTAGTGTAAGAGCAGGTGTGGGCAATGCATCACCGATTTTATAGTCTTTGGATTCCGCAAAATGCATTTTCCCCGGTCTTTTTTTCAGAAAACCCTCCAACATGCGTTTGTGCTTGGACTCCTCATTTGCGAGGTCTTTGAATATTTTCTTAATAATGGAGTCTTTGGTCTTTCTGGATACGGAATCATAAAAGGCATAGGCTTCAGCTTCTGCATTTACAGCATTAGAAAGAATCTCTTTGTATTGATCCAGATTCATAGTTACCCTCCTAGCAGAATGTGTGTTATTGACCTCCGGTCATATTTTAAGAAGTGTTTTAATTATATTGCAAAATATACTGTGGTCAAATTAATAACACGAACTGATTTGATGCCTGTTTGTCCAGAAGATAGAGTCTGACTTATTTCTCCTGACTTGGGATCCAGTGCACATCGACAGCAAAGCTAATATGATTTTATTTTACCATTTTACTATTGACAATAAAGCCGTTTTACCATAACAGTTGACGGTCTACGCTTGGGTATACTTACCGGCGGTCATATCTGAGCAATGAGTACTTGACATGTGCAGTCTGTAAATGTTGGACATGCAATATTTAAGTTGTCGCAACCAAGGGCGTCAAGTTAAGGACTGGCAACGGACTACCGGACGTTCAGTTCCTTCAGGATCTTCCAGAGAGTCACTCGGCTTACCCCCAAATGTCTGGCTGCCAGCGTACGATTGCCGTTGAATTTGCCAAGAGCGGCCAGTATATAATCTTTGTCCTTGTGAGGCCTCTTGGGGATCTTGCGGGCTAATTTTGTGCGGTCTTTATTGAACAGATATTCAGGAAGGTCTGCAATGTCTATGGTGTCGCCTTTGCATGTTATGGCTGCATACTCAAGCGCATTGATCAACTGGCGGACGTTGCCGGGCCAGTTATAGGCCTCGAATGCTTCCATGGCAGAGGGGCTTACGCTTTGTATTCGTTTTCTGTTTACCAGGCTGATCCTTTCAAGGAGGTGCGAGACAAGCAGCGGAAGATCATCAGGCCTGTCTCTGAGCGGCGGAGTCTGAATGGGGATGACATTTATGCGGTAAAAGAGGTCTTCCCGAAAGCTGCCGGCCTCCATAAGTCTGGCAAGGTCTTTGTTCGTGGCTGTTATCAATCTCACATCCACGTTGATGGGCTTGTGGTCCCCCACTCGTTCAAGTTGCTTTTCCTGTATGACCCTTAAAAGCTTGACCTGCATCGAGGCCGACATATCGCCGATTTCGTCGAGGAAGATGCTGCCCTTATGCGCAGCCTCAAACCTTCCCTGACGATCCTTCACAGCCCCGGTGAATGCCCCGCGCACATGGCCGAATAATTCGCTTTCAAGCAGAAACTCATTCAAAGCTGCACAGTTCACTTTTACGAATGGGCCCTCGTCGCGTCTGCTCAATTTGTGGATAGCTTCGGCAACCAATTCCTTTCCGGTGCCGCTTTCTCCTGAGATCAGGACGTGTGCGTCGCACGAGGCAGCATTCTCTATCTGCTCCTGCAGAAGCCGCATGGGTTGACTCATGCCCAAGAGTCCCATAAAGCCGCATCCATGCATCAGTTCGCTCTTCAATCTCTCGATTTCGAGATCCTTCATGTCCAGCGATGTTACATTGGTCATTACCTCGACCGCCCCGACGACTTCACCTTTGCTGTCCTTTAGCAGCACGGCATTCTTCAATAGATGGATTTCCCGCCCGTCTCTTCCACGAAGGTGGCATCGGGCGCCCTGCATAGTACCGCTTTCAAATAGAGTGCATTTCTTGCGGTCGCCGACCTGTTTGTTGTAGCTGCATATATTATTGTCGATCATTGAGCACTGTTTGCCGATGATATCTTCACGCTTATAACCTGTAATTTCCTCTGCAGCTCTGTTGAAGAAAAGTATAGTGCTGTCTTTGTCGATCACCATCAGGCCATCAGACATTGTCTCGATAACACTTTTTAGAAATTCGGGATTGGATAGTAATGGATTCATATTGTTAACTATTAACTTAATTTAACATACCTTAACATAAGGGTTAACTGCTTTGCCAGCATCTGAAGGCTTCAGGTATTGACAACTGAATATAAAGTAAATGATCTCAAGCTTGTTAGAGAAGCGAGTTCTAATGCCGTCACAAGCGGCCGGAGCAGTATGGTATGTGAAGTTCGACGACAATGCAAATGTACAGCAGGTATTGGAGTTGAGCAGGCCTATCCGGCATTGAAGGATGCCGGATAGGCCTGCTTTCTGAATGCAATTATTATTGAGGCGACCATCCCGGGCTTGCGGCTCTGAACCCTCGTGGCGTCAGCCGTCTTACGTCTTCGCCGTTTGCCCTCATCACGAATATACCCGTGGCGCCTTCACGGTTCGATGTGAAGGCGATGTATCGTCCATCAGGAGAAAAGCAGGGATCTTCATTGTTGCCTGCATCTGTAAGTTGTGTAACTCCGCTTCCGTCGGGCTTGATCGTAAATATCTGGTTCTTTCCTCCGATCATGCTTGCGTAAACGATCTTGTCACCCACGGGCGACCATGACGGCGACGTGTTGTAGTTTCCCTGGAATGTCAGCCTGTGTATGCCGAATCCATCGCGGTCGGAGATATAGAGCTGTGGTGACCCTGAACGGCTCGATACGAAAACAATTGATGCGCCGTTAGGAGAGATGGAAGGTGAAACATCTATCCATGGCGACGAAATTATCTTGCGGCCCTGCGAACCTCCTATATCGCCCACCAGGATATCGGAGTTGCCGTCCTTCGAGATAGAGTATGCAAAGTGTCGGTTGTCCGGAAAGAAACTGCCTACTATACTAACTCCTGTAAGCGGCATCGCTGTAGTTTCGCGCATGGCGATCATATCAAGCAGATAAATATGCCATCTGCGGTTTTTTTCAGCGGAGTACATGATTTTTGTTCCATCACGCGACCATCTCGGCGCCAGTATTATTCCCCCTTTAACTCCAACCGAATACATGCGTTCTCCGTCCCAGTCCATCATGTACATTTCCTTCAGGCCCGTTTTCTGGGCGATGAACGCGATCTTGGTCTTGAATATACCCTGTTTCCCGGTAAGCAATTTATAGATGTCATTGGATATGGAATGGGCGAGCACTCTTGTCAGGTCCGGTTTTGCGGTATATTCTTTTCGCAGAACTTCCCTGCCTTCAGAAACATCATAAGCGGATACTGTGATATCCAGCAATTGCGCAGTTGATTTTGTTGCGATGCCCTTTACGACCAGCTCTACCCCCAGCCCTTTCCAGCTTTGCGCGCTGAATGGCTGATCAGGACGTTCGATCTGTGCAGCATCCTCCAGACAGTCAAACAGACCGGTGAAGTTCATATCAGCCCTTACGATACTGGACACCTCCCGTGCACCTATAAAAGGCTGGATCGCGATGGGAAGTTTCTTGATGCCGGAAGCTGTGACATCAATGTAGATTTTCTCGGCGCTGCAAGGCGCAATCAATAAAATCAAAAGTATTATTGTAAAAAATGCAGTCGATCTTTTCTTCATAAATAAATACCCCTCAAGGATGTAATCTCACAGCTATCTCCATTTCAGAAGATGGCGGCGGCAGCGGACTTGCATCATTAATGGCTTTGATTGCTGCCCGATCGTACAGTGGATTGCCAGACTTCTTTTCAAAACCGACGATAGTTACGCTGCCGTTCTTAGCTACGCGAATATTAATGATAGAAAGCAAGTCTTTATCCATAGATTCCGGCACCCGGAATTTGTCCTGTATTCTGTTTCCGACCATGGAAATATAATCTGGTCCACCTTGCCTGCCGGCTCCGGTGCCTGACGTCTTCTGTGTCGAAACGTCAACGCTTCTTCTCAACTGTGCAAGCCTCTCAATTTTTCTTTTGGCTTGCATCGATGCTATTTTATCACTGACATCTTTTTTTTCTTTTTGTGTCACCTTCTCCGGCTTTTCTGGCGTGGGCGCCTTTTTTTCTTCGCGTGGAGGTGCCGGAGGCGCTGTGCTTTGCTGAACAGCGCCGGCCGGAGAACTATTTTCAGATGATGCAACCAGAGAAACTTCGAAGGTTGTGACTTTATAGTGTGTGCCTGCAAACAGCATGTAGATTACTACGACTGCAACAAAAGCGGAATGCAGGCCAATGGAATAGATGAAGTAGCTGTAAAGACGGTCTGTCTTCATTTAAGCGATATTTTCGGTTCGGTTACCATGCCGAGTTTTTCTATGCCTGCCTCCTTTACATCGCCCATAATTTCGACTACCGTGCCATATGGCACATCCTTATCTGCCTTTAAAAACACATCCGGATTACGCTTGCTTATTGCAGTCAGCTTGGCTATAAGATCAGGTTTAGATATCGGATTGTCATTCAGATAAAGGGTGCCGCCTTTCTTTACAACAATCGAAATCCTCTCTTCCGGCGGCAAGTCCTTTCCTTTAGCTTTCGGGAGGTTAACATCGATGCCCTGCTGCATGAGAGGCGCAGTAACCATGAATATGATAAGCAATACCAGCATAACATCGACCAGCGGTGTCACATTGATTTCTGATAGAGCTGTTCTGTGTTTATCGATTTTCATGTTTATGCGAGGATATAGTCAACCAGCTCCTCTGAAAAGTCCTCCATGTTTATTATCATGCGATTGATGCGGCTAAGATAATAGTTGTAGGCAATAACTGCCGGTATAGCAGCTATCAACCCCATTGCTGTTGTAACAAGGGCCTCTGCAATACCCGGTGCTACAACTGCGAGAGAGGCAGAACCCGCAGTACCAATGCCGGTGAACGCGTTCATGATTCCCCAAACAGTGCCGAAAAGACCAATAAAAGGAGTTGTTGATCCGGTCGTCGCCAAGAAATGCAAATATCTTTCCAGTCTTGCTGACTCCAGTGCGCTATACCTTCTGAGCACTCTACGAAGCTCCTGTTTGTCGGTATGAGTTTTTTCTGCATATACATATTTGAAAAGCCGGGCAATCGGGCTCAACTCAAACCTCTTGGATGCCGTAAACAGATCTTTCGGATTCCTAGTGACGTTGTAAATCTTCATGAACCCATGGCTTTCATCATCAGCTTTTGAACATTGACGCCATTTATAGAATATGATTGTCCATGACGTAATCGAAAATATCAATAGAATAATCAGTACTATTTTAACAATTAGCCCTGCTTGTAATATCATCTGCAATGCTGACTGTTCCATCTATCCTCCTTTTACAAAATCTAAATGTATCCAATCAAAACCTCAAATGTCAAATCTACAACTCAAGTTAATCCTTTTTCAGCAATCGTTTTATATTGATATGACGACAATATGGCCTTCTCAGGTGATATTACCAGCACAAACGTTTTATAGCAATAGCGTTTAGTCTCTTATCGACAAGAAACTTGACAGCAAAATCGCAGCAATAATTGTTATATCAATTTATAAATAAACACAAATGCATATAATGTAATATGTATAGTATACTTGATCAGATAGCAAGATCATATAAAATTCAACTCTGTTCCTTAAGCTGAAGATAAACACCATAAGGATGATTTATGCAGAATGGACAGGCGATTGACTACAAGCAACTAAAAGACATAGTCGAATTTCTGCCTTATGCTATATTTGCAGTCGACAATAACAATTGCGTCACTATTTGGAATCGCGAAATAGAAAAGATGACGGCATTGTCAAAGAATGACATTATAGGCAGGAATTATTACGTATGCGGCATACCGTTTTATGGAGAGGAAAGACCGTTTGTTATGGAGCTTCTTGCAAAGGATGATCAGGAACTGGCCGCAAAATATACGGACCTGAAAAAGCAGGGAGGTATGATCATAGCCGAGGTCTTTGCTCCGAAGCTATACAACGGAAGAGGTGCATATTTGTGGATTAACGCATCTGAGCTGTTTGATGCTGAAGGGAAGCGTGTTGGCGCAATGCAGTCCATGCTTGATATTACGGATCGAAAGAGGTTTGAGCAGTCTCTCGTAGCAGCAAGGAACCAGGCTGAAGAGGCCAACAGGGCCAAATCCGATTTTCTCGCAAACATGAGTCATGAGCTGAGGACGCCTTTGAATGCGATCAACGGTTTTTCGGAGTTGATGCTGGAGGGACTTGCCGGGACAATCTCTGGGCAGCAGAAGGAATATATAGGATATATCTATCAGAGCGGTCAGCATCTGCTCAACCTTATAAATGACATCCTTGATCTGTCAAAGGTTGAATCAGGCAAGATAGATGTTGTCCCTGACAGAATCATACTGAATGATTTGCTGAACGGCGCAATCAACCTGGTCAAGGAAAAAGCCCTTAAGAAGGGTCTCAGCATAACTAAGGAGATTTCCGGAGGCATGCAGGAAATAGTAGCTGATGTCTGGATTATCAAGCAGATTCTCTTCAATCTGCTGAGCAATGCAATCAAATTCACTCCCAGCGGCGGTAATATTAGAATTATGGTTCGTTGCGCAGATAGCGGATTTGTTGAATTCAGCGTGGCTGATACCGGCATAGGAATTTCACCGGAAAGTCAGAAGATGCTGTTTCAACCTTTTCAACAACTCGATTCGTCATATGACAGAAAATATTCCGGTACTGGGTTGGGGCTAAGCCTCTGCAAAAAGCTGGTCGAGCTGCACCGAGGCAGAATATGGCTTGAAAGCGATGAGGACAAGGGCAGCAACTTTACGTTCAGCATCCCTTTTCTGAAGGAATGAGAAATATTTTACAATCAATATAGAACAACTATCATCAACAGCTGCTCTAAGTTTTCTTTTTATTGATTTTTCAAATAACTGTCGGTTATTCTGAAACATGTCTTTTGCAAAAATCGTCGGATCATTCAAAAGCAAGCGGATCCTCATAATAGGCGACATAATCCTTGACAGGTATATTTTCGGGAAAGTAAGCAGAATATCACCGGAAGCGCCTGTCCCTGTTGTCGATGTGCAGAAGGAATCTTTTCTTCTCGGAGGCGCGGCAAATGTAGCCAATAATATTATAGCTCTCGGCGGAAAAGTCACAGTCGCAGGTGTGATAGGAAAAGATCGGGCCGGCGATGTCGTCAAAGGATTGCTGGCAGATTGTAACATTGGCTCTGAGGGGATAATAGAAGACAGCAGGCCTACAACCGTAAAATCAAGGGTCATTGCTCATAATCAGCAGGTCGTGCGATTTGACCGTGAAGATCGACGGAAGCTCGAGGGCAAGGGATTGCAAGGCATGTTGAGCTATATTAGAGAGTCTATCTCTCAATTCGACTCTGTGATTATTTCCGATTACAAAAAGGGTGTTGTTTCAGCACCGCTTGTGAAAGCTACGGTGAATATTGCTAAACGTAAAAAGACATTTGTTGCGGTCGATCCTAAAGTCGGTCATTTCCATCTTTATAAAAATGTATCATTGATAACGCCCAATATAATGGAAGCCTCACAGGGGTCTGGGGTTGAAATCAGGGATGAAAAGGATCTGCTTAAGGCCGGTAAAACGCTTTTATCCCGACTTTCATGCGCTGCGGTTCTTATCACTCGCGGTGAGGAGGGCATGAGTCTTTTCGAACGTGAAGGAACAGGAGTGCATATTACACATATACCTACAGTTGCAAAGAAAGTCTTTGATGTCACTGGCGCAGGAGACACGGTTATTGCTGCATTTACGCTTGCCCGTGCCGCCGGTGCATCTCTTCAGAAAGCAGCGGTTATCTCGAATCATGCCGCTGGAATTGTTGTAGGTGAGATAGGCACGGCAGTAGCCACTCCTGAGGCTGTCCTTAAGTCCCTTTCCACCCACACCTTATAGTCTCTAATGCCGAAGGCAATCGCTTTGTATTCAGGCGGGCTGGATAGCATTCTGGCAGTTCTTGTCATGAAACGATTAGGCATCGAAGTGACAGCCGTGCTTTTTGATACTGAATTTGGTTGTAGTGTTTCTAGGAGGGTAAAGGGAACATCTCTTCACAAATCAGTCAATTTTGATGTGGAAACGCGTTATATAGGCGATCGATTCATTGAACTTGTGAAGAATCCGAAGTTTGGTCACGGCAAGCGTATGAACCCATGCATAGATTGCAAGGTGCTTATGTTTAAAGAAGCAAAGGCGCTCATGGACATGCGCGGCTTTGATTTTCTCGTGACCGGTGAGGTCCTTTGGCAGAGACCGATGAGCCAGAGAAAGGATACGTTGCCGCAGATTGAGAAAGAGGCAGGAGTGACAGGTTTTGTCGTGAGGCCATTAAGTGCGAAGCTTATGAAGCCTACGATTCCGGAAGAAAAAGCATGGATTGACAGAGATAAACTTTATGCCATGTCGGGACGGTCAAGAAAGCCGCAAATAATGCTGGCGGCAGAACTCGGACTGACAGAATATCCACAGCCGGCAGGCGGCTGCCTTCTTACAGATCCGGCTTTTTCATCCCGGCTGGCTGAATTGCTTTCGCATAATTCATCACCTTCAATGCGTGAAATCAGACTTCTTAGGATCGGCAGGCATTTCAGAACCTCAGATGGGAGGAAGATAATTGTCGGCAGAGATGAGTCAGACAACCTTGCGCTGAATAACCTTGTTGAACCTGGAGACTATGTTCTGCAAGTTTACGGCGAATACGGAAGTCCTCTTGTGCTGGCCGAGGCAGAGATGTCTGATGAAGGGTTAAGACTTGCAGCTGAGCTTTGCGCAAGATATTCAGCGGCCAGAAAGCTGCCGGTCGTGAAGGTTGAAATAGCAAGGAATGAAGAAGTTTCTTTCATAGAGGTAATTCCAGCCACAGAAGCCGCGATAGAATGTTTCAGAGTGGCAGCAAGTTAAAATCAAGACAGCGGTGCGGAATTACTTGTATTAAAAGTGAAGACTTGGCAAACAGTAACATTGTATTTTTCTACGACATCTCTTATATAGCATTGCATTAATGGGCAGTGGCTGATCTGTTTCGCCTGCAAAGCTGTATAGTAATTCCTCTAACATAGGTAAAATTTCCAAGATAACCCGCACCCTCAAGAAAAACGACAACGCGTGATTCATGTTGTAACTTGTGCCGTAATATCCAACAGAATTATTTGCGTTGTCCGCCTTCTTTTGTGACTAATATACAAATCCGCATATTAGCAAATCATGGGCGTACCGGGCCATATCGCCATGTCAACGAGTACTGTCTAATATCCGCATTAGCATATTAGTCGCTACTAAAATATGTTGAATATCAACAATTAAATCAGGATATTATTTTTGTAATTGACATCGATTTTGCAATGTTATGTAGATTAATAGTTGTGTAGATAATAACTTGTTCCCATCCGGCGCTCCGCGCCTGCGGGAACCAGGCAGTCAAGACGGACACGCCCTAACGGGCGGCCGCTTACCGCCGTGATTGGGCCGTGCGATCAGGAGTAAACGTTACTCACAAACAATGGAGGTTATTATGAAACCGATTTTAGTTCGTAGAAGCTATATGGCGATAATTTCCGGTTTTCTTGTTTCATCTATTATTTCTTTATTCATAGCCAACTCTGCTTTAGCCACGGATGTTAGCAAACCTGTTAACAAGCCACAGTCTGGCAAACTTAGCACATCAACAGAAGCGACTGCACCGTATAAATACAATGCAGATGATTTACAGTTAATGATTCGCATTATAGATCTTTCAAGATTGATCGCAGTGAACGGCCCAATTATGGAGAAGGCAATTAGAGTAAAAGGTCTGACACCAGATAATTGGACGTTGGATATGATGGGAGTCAGCAGCCGGAACATGCATGGCTGGGGGGCAAACACAATTAACGTACCTGGGTTAGGTAATGCGAATGACGCTGGCAGATGGACAGACACAATGTGGCGCCCAGCCCTCAAGCAACAATTCGGGCTGCTCGGTTTGAAAGTTGGAGAAGGCCCGCTTCCGTCATGCGCTTCTACAAATGATACGGTTCAGACTGCCAGACAATCGCTGTGGACCATTACGGCGGGCGATCCGTCAGCTGATCCGTTTGCGTCGTTTAGATCAGGGGTTGGCGACCCCAGAATAGGCTCAGGATTCTACGATTCCTTCAAACATGCAGTTGGAAAGCTTTGGAAAAAAATGGGTGGTAAAACAGACGTTAACTGGGATGATGAGCCTAGTGGTGGAGGGGGTGTCCGTGGTCAACCAGTTCCCGAAGGTGGGAGTGGCGGTTCTGTTGCTCCAGATACAAAAAGCATTTGGTGGCTACTGATAAATATGGGGTCAAGATGGGGCCGGATAAATTCGGCAATGGGTCAACCAAAACCTGTTGATCCAGGTATCGACCCCTCAACAATTGGCGTGAACAACCACACTATAAAAAATCCTAAGGATAGTAGCATCGGTGATCCCCATATTATCAATCCAAATCCTGAAAAACCACAAACTAAAGATAGCCATGGTAGCGTTCCAAGTAAGATAGACAGTAAAGGTAAGACGCCGACGCCAGACCCAATCGAACCAACGGGTACACCTTCGGTTCCATTGCCAGGGAAAGGAGGTAGTATTCCTCCGAAGTAGGGACAAAGGCGTTGCTGTTGACATGATATAAACAGATGAAATAATTGCCCAACAAGGCAATCCAGCGGACGTCTTTCAGCCGCCGGTGATCCTTACATTCTTCCCCTCGCTTCGCTCGGGGAAGAATGCGGCAGTTGCGCGGCTCACTCCTGTCGCCCTCGCTCAGCTCGGGCGAAGAACCAGGAGTTCGAGACGGATCGCCCCTGCGGGGCACCGCTCAACTGCCGCATTCTACATTATTCGTCAGCGTATTGATTGCCAAAGTGCACACAATGTGATATCATAAGAATAGATGAAACTTATAAATTGGAATTCTGAAAAAAGCCAGATACTTAAAGAAATCAGAGGAATTTGTTTTGAGGACATAGTCTTTTATATCAAAAAAGGGCATTTTTTAAATGATTATGAGCACCCAAATCAGAAGAAATATCCAGGTCAACGAATAATGGTAATCGGTATAGATAATTACGCCTACCTTGTACCTTATGTCGAAGACGACGAGGAAATATTTCTGAAGACTATTATTCCGAGTCGAAAAGCAACAGAAGTTTATTTTGGAGGTAAAGAATGAAAGTAAAATTAACTAAAGAAGAACGGGAAATATTGGACAGCTATGAAAAAGGTGAATGGGTTCCGGTCAAAAACTCTTCAAAAAGAAAAGCTGAACTATTGAGATATGCAAGGAACACATTAAAGAAAGACAAAAGATTGAACATTAGAATTTCCGAAAGAGACCTGACTGAATTGCAGAAAAAGGCAGTAAGCGAGGGATTACCTTATCAGACATATGTTTCCAGTATAATTCATAAATTTGTGAGTGGAAAACTTGTAGAGGTAAAAAATTAAGCTGCTAACAAATCACTCGTGCCGATGACTGATAGCCGCTGCACAGTTCAGGCATTCTTCCCCTCGTCTCGCTCGGGGAAGAATGAGGCAGTTGCGCGGCTCACTCCTGTCGCCCTCGCTCAGCTCGGGCGAAGACCCAGAGGTCGAGACGGATCGCCCCTGCGGGGCGCCGCTCAACTGCCTCATTAACTCCTATGAAATTGGAAATGAGCGATTCAAACAGTATAGATATGATAGAGAAACTCATTCAACGAGTTCAAAAAACACAACATGGTTTCTTAGACATTCAGAAGGCAGCAGATGAAATATTTACTATCCATGCCGCCAAAGAAAGCCTTCGACTTGCCAAACAACTATTTGTTTCAGAAATATACCAGGAACGCGCACTGGCAACTTTCATCTTTGGCCGATTAGCAGCCAATTCGAGAAAAAGCATTACGTTTCTGAAGGAGCGAGTGAGCCAAGACAATGATTGGCGTGTACAAGAGATTCTGGCAAAAGCCTTTGACAGGTTTTGTACAGACGTTGGCTATGAAGATGCTCTTCCTGTTATTAACGAATGGTTGGCAGACTCCAATCCCAACGTACGGAGAGCAGTCACAGAGGGGCTGAGAATATGGACAGGACGACCATATTTCCGCGACCATCCTGAAGTTGCCATTCGACTGTTGAGTCAACTCCGAAACGACGAGAGTGAATATGTACGAAAATCAGTAGGGAATGCATTACGCGACATAAGCAAAAAACATCAGATGCTGGTAAAAACAGAATTGTGTAAATGGGACATCACAAATACGCGGATCAAACAAACTCACAAATTGGCAAGTAAGTTCTTGCAGAAGACGATGGGCTAACGACTGCATCAACTAGTGACCGTGAGGACTTTTTGCACGAAACAGTCGCAACAGTGCTATGGGTTATATAGATTTTCAAAAGAATGCGGTGTATACGAAGAAAATCCGGCCGGCACGGAGTACCAGAAACAACCGTAAATCATGCTTGATGATTATTTATCAGAATAAGCCTGGCGGATTCTGCTGGTGCTGGATAATCGCAGATTTTTAAATTTTGTTTGCTAGACCTGTCAATGTAAATCGTGACTTGGACACACAAATGATCCGGACTAATTATTTTCCTGAACAGTAGCCTATAGAGGGGATAAACGGCTTATCCCCTCTGTGCCGATGATATTAGTGTTTGTGCTCTACCGGAGCAGTTACTTCTTTTTTCTGCTCTCCAGGGTTGTGTTGCATGTTCATCATATTCTGGCAATTTGCCATCATCTTATCAACTTTTTCTATCATGACGGCCAGTTCTTTATCCATAGCCATCTTCTCATCCGCCGACGGATTGCCGAGCATTTTCTTCTGTATTACCATCATATCTTTCATCATCTTCATAGAATCATGCATCATTCTATGGTGCATCATCATGCCGCCGCCCATCATCCCGTCCTTCATCCCATCTTTCATCATTGGGCAATTCATAGCACCCATATCACCTTTCATGGTCTGGCTATTCATCATTGGCATGTTGTGAGGTGCAGCTTTCTGTTCATCAGCCGCCTGAGCAATACTTAATAATCCAAGTATCGCTATTGATATCAATGCTGCAGAGACTTTCTTCATTATTTTTTCTCCCTAGTTATCTTTTTTTGACATTTTGCGCATGCGAAATTCACATGGCTTGTACAGCCTTCCTCTAGAAAAATCGTCAGCAATAGCTATTACGAGTTTGCCAGGATGTTTAAATTATATCAAACAATCCATTCTTTGCATATTTTTGTCGTAGCTATTAATTTGGCCAAAATGCACAACTTCATGATCGAAATTTGCTAATACATTTTTTTATTTATTCAATGTGCGATTGTGCCGTTTTGATTACCAGGTTTTTATCTTTTGTGGTCAATTTCCATTCCATTCCCGATGAATGGATGCCGGCATTCTTGTCCTGCCCATTGGCGATGTACCAGTGCCCGTATCGCTGAACCATTGAAAATGGATGGTTTTCCGAGCAGAGCATGCCGCATGGCCTGATTTCCTTGAAATAAAGTGTCTCAGCTGGCTCTTCGTCGAATGATAGATCGGAGGGTAACTCAATCTTAGATACATCGATTCCGTCCGCTTCTTTTTGATCCAGCCACTCAGAGATTGTCATGATATATTCTCCCTTTTCAGCCTATTATTTCGCCGATGCCTTTGAACTCGCCTTCTCGTATAAATCCTTCAATTCATCGATCGCAACTGTAAATTTTTTCTTCGCGGCAGACCACTTTTGTTTGCTCACGGTTTCAAGTTTCTCCAGCTCGGATTTGACGGTGGTGCGTTTGGCTTTCAATTCCTTCAATTTTTGCACAATTGCTGCACTTACCTCGGCACCCTGACGCTCCATTCTTATTTCGAGTTCGCGCACTTGTTTGTCTATCTTGTCAAGCTGAATCCTTGCCTTCTCCATAAAATCTCTTTTTTCCGCTGAAAAGCTTTCCTGTGCCGACATGGCCCTATGTTTCGATTCATTGATTTCTTTTTCTTCGCTTCTTGTCTCATCCAAAAGACCAAACAATAAACCAATCGCCGTAAATAAAACAAAAACTAAAAAGATCCCGTATTTATTTTTTCCCATATCCTCTCCGATGAATGATTGGTTGAATTTAAACAAATATGTTTCAACTTAAAGTTTTATCGTCTCAGCCGATGTATTAGTAAAGCCAATAGCACAGCACCAGCAGTAGCTGTTACTAAAGTGCCTATTCGTCCGAATGCTGCAATGCCAAGTAGTCCAAAAAGAAATTTGCCTGTGAAGGCACCTAGAATGCCGACTATTAAGTCGCCTAATAAGCCAAAACCGCGACCACGAGTCAACTTGCCTGCAAGCCAACCCGCAACTGCACCGATGATTAGAAACCAGAATATGTTCATGCTGTTTATTCCAGGGCAAGCTTATTCTGCTACAACTAATAACCTGTATTTCAGCTTGCCAAAGTGCAAAATATCGCCAGAACTCTACAATATCTTGATGATTTGTGTCAAAGCATGCATGCACTTTTCGATCTATGATTGGCTCCCGGCCCAATTTAATTAACAGCCAAATGTCGATATACTGTAAGTCAGAAGCGGCGATTTTTATTTGATGAATATTGAAGGAGGGATAAAATGGTCTCGACCGAAGGTGCCAGATTGTCGAATTTGCTAAATCAGAAAGTGGCGGCGCTTAAAGATGCTTGTCGAGGTCTTGATGAAAAAACGGCATCGAGTGCTCCCACCGGCCGATGGTCGCCTAAAGAGATTATATCTCATCTATGCGGCAAGAATGATAGTGACGCCATGTCTATTATTCAACCATTTCTGGATAGCGATAATGCACGCATAGACCTTGAATCTGGAAATTCATTTTTTACCGATGACCGCGCTAAAATGACACTTGCAGACTTGCTTGTTCTGTTTGAACAAAGATATAAGTTGTTGTCCGATAGAGCAGCATTGCTGACTGATAAGCAGCTTGCTAAAACAGCACATATCCCCCTGCTGAAGGAATCTTCTATTGGTGAACATCCGACCCTCGCCAAATGGCTGGAAGCCATAGCTGAGTATCATCTGAATTTTCATATCGACCATTTAAAAGAGATACGGCAAGCCCTCCTGAGTTAACCCTAACGTTGCATAATCAGGATGGAGGAATGCCTCAAAGTCTTTAAAATGCGATGCTGAACTAATATTCATCGAGCTTTGCAGGATTTAATAATTTGTGAATTCCTGCCCATCCTGTTGCTGGAAATATCATGCAACAAAAAGGTTAAGTAATAGCATTGATTTACTAAGACACCAAATGCCTGTTATCGGCAGCTTTGCGATTCTTTGGCAACGATTATCATATGAAAGATGGCGACCTTTGTAAGCCCTTACGATTGATGCCTGGATCGCCATTTTTTATAAATAATAAAGACCAGAGCGAGCGCGCCAACAACGGCAAGTCCTGGCATGATGGGTAACATGAAGAATACGGCAGCTACGATCAAAATACATAAAACAGTTTGCAGTATGGCATATTCCTTCATGTACTATTAATCACTATTCAGGCTCAGATCGTCAAGGCATCATAAAAGCATGTTGCTGATTGAACTGAGCGTTTCTGACAGAATATTCGAAGCAACCGGCTCTGACAATCGCTGCATTTCGTTCTCCTGGGCTCAAACATATAATCTACTCGCTCATCTATGATAAAAATGGCCGAATCTCCAAAGGTTTCTCAAGAGTGAGCTACAGGTCCTTCTACCATAGCCCTCAGCTTGCGCGGATCATATTTTGCCAATTCGTCTTGATCGGCTTCTGAAAGCCCAAATTCCCGGGCAGTCCCGATCGGATCAACAAGGAAACGTTCTCTAAACGATGAGTCCATTATAGCCTTGCTGATAATTTTCGCAAGATTTGTATAGTAGTTGCCACAGCACATAGAATCCTCCTTTTTAAATAGCTTATGGTAGTATCAATTGAAAAAAGCAATATCCCAAAAGAGTTATATAACTAACGCCAACCCGAAGGTGTTGCCTGATAACGTTGATCAAAATATGCTTCCGTGCTTACTGGTAGCTTAAACTCAACAACATTGGATTGCCTTGACTTATGTCAAAGCTTGTAGTCATATCACTAAAAATATTGCAGCGGCAAATAAACCCCAAAGGTATATTTTTGTGAGTGGTAAATAGAGTTAAAGGACGTATCTGAAACATCGATAACATAGAGAGGATCTTTAGGCATAAATGGATGGATGCACGTCTTAAAACTATACATATCTGCTTCAACAGCATGCTGTAATGGTGCCGGAATGACTAAGAAGAATAAACTATATCTGATTGTTTTGCTATTGATATTTGCTCTTATTGTATTTGAAGCTAGAGTTGGAAATGCTGAATCAAACGAACCTAATCGAGACATAGTTCGTCTTGCTTTTTCGAGCAAATTGCTGAATGACGCGAATTACGCAGATGCGCAGGCAGCACTTGAGCTTTGGATTAGAGAGTTTTCCAGCAGCTCGACATTAAAGGTACAGTCAAAACCGCTTATTTTTGAAAACTTGCAGTCTTTAGAAACAGCTCTGAAGAGTGGAGAGGTTAACGTTGTCGGCTTCCCTGTGACCGATTATCTTAAAATAAAAGATAAAGCTCTATTAGAACCTTCTCTTGTGGCGGTTAGAAAGGGCAGTGCAGATGGAGAGCGGTTAGTTCTTATAGTTCGCAAAGATAGAAGGATATCAGACATATCGGAACTTAAAGGCAAAAAACTGCTTGTACATCAAGGCTATATGGTCGATGCAGCGTATTTGTGGCTTGATACGCTTCTTGATCGTAAACATCTACCTACTTCTGAGAGGTTCTTCGGATCTGTCAGAGAAGTAAAAAAAGTGCCGGGAACCGTTCTGCCACTATTTTTCAACCAGGCCGACGCAGCTCTAGTCAACAAGAATGCGTTTGAAACTATGGTAGATTTGAATCCTCAGCTAGGAGAAAAGCTGACTATTCTTTCGGTTTCAGATAAATTAGTATACGGTATATTTTGCATGAGTAAAGGTTTAACTGAGAACTCCAAAAAACTGATGATACAAAATGCTCTAATCATGCATAAAATGACAATAGGTAAACAAATACTCACGCTCTTCCAGATCGATGATGTAATACCCTTTAAGCCCCACCTGCTTGATCCCACGATAGAATTATTTAATAAGGCTGCCAGACGACAAGGCAATGAAGTGGTTAGAAGACGTGACCAATAACGGCGCGAATATATCCTATTGGTTTCTCCCTCTCAGGTACTTTACACTTCTCTAAACCAGCTAAATTAGTAGAACGGGAGTGATGTCGCACCGCGTAATACAGATCTTCCTCATTACGGTGGCATTATTTTACACACGTAATGTTCCTGTCGAAAAATTAGCACAGACGTCCTTGACGCCGGGGAATATTACGCACAGCATCTGCCACTCACAACTCGTATGCGACTTCATATTTAGTTTGATTGAGCACATTCCGTAGATATTGCCTATCTTTTCTGCTATGATTATGTAGCCGATTCGGGTATCGATAAAGCTGTTGACGTTAGTATCTCGTTGCTGCCAGGAAGTCGACAGGAATAGGTAATCACACATGCTGACCAGGTAACGAATGAGGATACAGAATGCCATAAGGAATCCTCTGCAAATGCGTTCAATCGTGACGTTATTCGTGCTTTTGGTTTTCCTGAGCATAATCGCAGGATGTTGGCTTTATTTCTATTCCCTCAGAGTCGCTCTTCGCAATGATCTGACTACCAAGGCCGAAAACAATGTTCAAGATTTTGCAAAAGAAATAGCAACATCCTTATCAGAATATCAGAAGATGGCGGCCGCACTGGCCGGCCTGAGGGAATTGTCAGCAGCCCTGACGAGTAAGGATCGAAACGCCATTACGCAGGCAAATGCCCTGCTCGATCATTTTAAATCTACGACTCAGGCAGACGTGTGTTACGTTTTAGATCGTACTGGAGAAACAGTTTTATCATCCAATCGAAATACCTCACAAAGCTTTATGGGTAGGTATTACGCCTTTCGGCCTTTCTTCCAGCAGGCAATTGCGGGCTCTCCATCCATATATCCGGCGCTTGGCGTTGTAACAAAAAGAAGAGGTCTGTTTTACGGTTACCCTATTTATGGCGGAGGGCGAAGAGATCCCTTGGGGGTTCTTGTCCTTAAAGTTCCAATTGATTCGATTGAGAAAGGGATTCAAATAAAACATCAGGGGATCATGCTTCTGGCAGACAGTCATAGCATAGTTTTTCTTTCGAGCAAGCCGGAATGGCTATATCATAGCCTGTGGAAAATTCCGCAAGAAAAACTTTCTGTTATCACTTCTACACAGCAGTTTGGTGAAGGTTCTATAGAATGGACTGGAATGGAATCAAAGGGTGGGTACGCGGTTGATAGCAAGGGCAATAAGTACATCCTCTTTCAGAAAGATATACCTAACCTGCCCGGGTGGAAAGCAAGTTATTTACTTGATAGCAATATACTGTCAGACAAAATTTCTGTTGCGTTTTTCAAGCAATTTGGCCCCTATCTTATGGTTCTATGCACTCTGATCGGGGTGGCCTGCTTATTTTTATATCGAAAAGCGGACTGTGAAATCCACAAGCGAAAACTCTCCGATGAGGAGCAAAAGAAATCTCTATCGCTCTTGCAATCTACTCTCGAATCCACCGCAGACGGAATCTTGGTTGTTAACCATGAAGGGTCTATCGAAAGCTTTAACACACGTTTTGTAAGAATGTGGAGTCTGCCCGATGATATTCTTGCCTCCAGGGATGATGATCAGGCTCTGGGATTTGTTTTAGAGCAGCTTAAAGATCCCCAAGGATTTCTGTCCAAGGTTGAGTCGTTGTATGCGCATCCCGAAGAAGAGAGTTTTGATGTGCTGGAATTCAAAGATGGCAGAATTTTTGAACGCTATTCAAGACCTCAAAAAATGGGCGATGGTATTATTGGTCGCGTCTGGAGCTTCCGGGATGTTACTGAACAAAAAGTTGCCAATGCGGCACTTAGAGAAAGCGAGCGCAAGTATCGCGAATTAGTAGAAAATGCAAACAGCATTATTTTACGTTGGACACCTAATGGCGAAGTCACCTTTCTCAACGAATTCGGACAGACGTTTTTCGGATATTCAGAGCGTGAAATCATGGGCAAGAATGTAATGGGCACTATTGTTCCGGACAGCGAGAGTACCGGCCGTGCTCTTAGACCGCTCATGGAAAGCATACAAGAAAACCCGGCTGCTTTCGAACAGAACGTTAATGAAAACATGCGAAGTGATGGCCGCAGGGTATGGATTGCCTGGACAAATAAAGCTGTTTTTGACAAAGAGGGCAAATTGACTGAAGTGCTGAGCATTGGGACCGACATTACCGAACTGCGAAGAGCGGAAGAGCAGCTGCAGCGATTATCGACTTTGGATAGCTTGACAGGCATTCTAAATAGACGCGCTTTCAACATAGCCTTAGGCGATGAATGGAAACGTGCTCAGAGGGGCAGTTATAAGTTCTCAATAATGATGATAGACATTGACCAATTCAAGAAGTACAACGATACCTACGGGCATCTCCAGGGCGATGAATGCCTGCGGCAGGTTTCAAAAGCTTTGCGAAAAGACGCACAGCGTCCCGGAGACCTGCTTGCCAGATTTGGGGGGGAAGAATTTGTTATAGCATTCTCCTTGCAAGAGGAGTATCAAGCCACTATTTATGCAAATAAAATATGCAGAGATATTGAGGCGCTGAAGATTCAGCATGAAAAGTCCACGGTAACCCATCACGTTACTGTTAGTGTAGGCGTCGCTACAATAATCCCAACCCGGGAAATGTCCTGGGTCAACTTGATGGATGCTGCGGATAATGCCCTCTACAGAGCGAAAAGCGAAGGTGGAAATCGTGTTTCAGCATACCTGTCCGAAAATTAGTGGGACATGAATGAGCTTATTAAGAAGTTTTCTTGGGTCAGTGAGTTCTGCGCGCTATCTTACAGCTGTGATCGTGGCTTTGACCGCGCCAACTTTAACCTTGGTCTTCAACAGAACGGGCACCCTTCTTTCGTCATCGGTGAGCCAGATGAAAATGTCGCCCTTTCTGTTAAATATACCTTCGCTCTGAAGCACTGGTCTTATCAGAATAGTTTTGAAGGTTCCGATAGGCGTTTCGATTTCTTCTTTTTTTACAACTTGGATCTCGGCCTTATATAGTTTCTTGTTGTCGAATATGTCAACGAAAACTGATTTCCCCACATGAAGCGGCAGGAAGCGTACGTAATAAAAACATGATAGAGCATCCATTGTAGAATCGCCAATGTCGAATGACTTCTGCTCCTTGTCGAGATAGTCAATATACATGGCCTTCTTGGCCGCCAGGTCGAAATATACTTCTTTATCTTTCCTATGTTTGCCTTCTGATGTTTTAAGTCTATAGCTATATGGAGTGCCCGGTAAATTTTTAATTGGGATTTTTTTCAGGGAACTTACTGCAAGGTCATCAACACGATAAAAGACCGATACGAAATCGGACGACATCGCGCGCGATACAAATTGTATATATTGATCTTTCTCCACCGTTTCGAGTGATGCTGTGCCGGCTTTAATCCCAGCCCAGGTAAGGTCATAGTCGAGTCTCTCCGGCAGGACAAAAGGAACTGCCGTCTGAGAGAAAATAATAATGGCAATGACGAATACTGCAAATCCTGTTATCTTTGATAATGACACATGATCTCCCGGCATGTTTCTGCATGCTGCAAAGGCTTTCTGTTATAGTAATATGATGCTTGTGATTCCTGCAATAGACCTTAAAGGAGGTCGCTGCGTAAGGCTCCTTCAAGGGAGAGAAGAAGACGCCACTGTATATTCTGATGATCCAGTTTCAACGGCCAGGAAATGGGAAGCATCAGGAGCTAAACGTCTGCATGTTGTCGATCTGGACGGTGCTTTTACCGGCAGTCAGCTGAATCTTGAGAGTGTCTTGAATATCAGAAAGGCTGTCTCGATGGAGATTGAAGTTGGCGGCGGCATCCGCGATTTGAACCGCATTGAACATCTGATCTCTTCCGGCGTAAACAGCGTGATACTAGGCACTGTTGCTGTTGAAAATCCAAAGCTTGTGAAGGAGGCTTGCACTAAATATCCTGGCAGAGTGCTTGTTGGGATAGACGCCAAGAACGGAGATGTTGCCGTGAAGGGGTGGGTTGAAGTCACAACGGCTAGGGCTAAAGAACTGGCGCAGAAGATGCAAAGTTACGGTTGTGCGGGCATTATCTATACTGATATATCGAAGGACGGCATGTTATCGGGTCCAAACATTGAAGCTGTCCGCGAAATGGTGAATATCCTGAATATCCCTGTGATTGCATCGGGAGGGATATCTTCAATTGACGACATAAAGAACCTTCTTGCGATCACAGGATTATGGGGCGCGATAACTGGAAAGGCAATCTATTCGGGCTCGCTTGATCTGAAGGAAGCAATAAGAATTTCGGAGGAGAGTTGCTAGCAAAGCGCATTATTCCATGCTTGGATGTCAAAGACGGAAGGGTAGTTAAAGGTGTAAGCTTTCTGAATCTGAGAGACGCCGGCGATCCAGTAGATAATGCCATATATTATGACAAGGAAGGCGCCGACGAACTGGTTTTTCTTGATATAACTGCGTCTCACGAAAAAAGAAAGATTATTTTGGATGTTGTAGAGAAGACTGCAAACGATGTATTTATGCCGCTTACCGTAGGAGGCGGCATCAGGAACCTGGACGATATTCGAAATCTTCTTAACGCAGGCTGCGACAAGGTATCTATAAATACCGCAGCGGTTCATGATCCTTACTTTATAAGCCGGGCTGCAGAACGCTTCGGAACTCAATGTATTGTTGTTGCAATCGACGCTAAACGCATTTCAGAAAATATGACTGAATCGTCAGGGGAGACATGGTTTACGGACCAGTCTCTTAAGGATGTTGTTCTATCCTTGCCGTCTGCAGGGCTGACTTGGGCGCTGTCCACTCACGGCGGGCGGAAGATGAAAAAGATCGACGCTGTAAAGTGGGCAGTGAAAATGGAAGAACTGGGAGCCGGCGAGATTCTACTTACCAGCATGGACCGTGATGGCACTAAAGAGGGTTATGATCTTGAGCTTACCAGTACGATATCCGATGCGGTATCCATTCCTGTGATAGCTTCCGGCGGTGCCGGAACGCTCGAGCATTTGTACGATGGCTTTGTCAACGGCAAGGCAGATGCTGTGCTTGCAGCATCCATATTTCACTATCGAGAATATTCTATCTATCAGGCAAAGGAATATCTGAAGGCAAAAGGCGTATCTGTAAGGCTCTAATCAAAACTTACTCCTGTCAGATTTGCTCGTTCCCGTAGTTTACGCGGCTTATTATAGTAGTCCTTTATAATTGCTTACAATGGCAGTGCTTTTATCGCTATGATCTTAGCTAGCCCGCCATTATTATCAAGTCAATCAAATAAAGTATCTTGACATAAAGCGAATAAAGCATTATGATATGAATTAAGAGATTATGTGAGGGAGACCAATATGCCGGCGGCAACGAAGGATTACTATCAGATACTTGGAGTTGGAAAAGATGCAGCTCAGGATGACATCAAGAAGGCATACCGAAAGCTGGCAAGAAAGCATCATCCGGACCTTAATCCTGGTGACAAGGCTGCAGAGGAAAAATTCAAGGAGATCAACGAAGCTTACGCAGTAATAGGCGATGAGAAGAAGCGGGCCGAGTACGATAAAGGCGGCACATTCAATTTTGAGGGCTTCGAGGGATTTAAAGGATTTGATGCCGGAGGTTTTGCGGACATCTTTGGCGATATTTTTGGCGGGCGCTATAGTCATGAGCCTGAAGCTGCCAGGGGCGAGGATTTGTTGATAGCCCTTGAGCTTTCCCTGGAAGATGCCTTTGCAGGCAAGACAATGAGCATTCCTGTGTCAAGAATGGCTCAGTGTGAGGCGTGCGGCGGCAGGGGTGCTGACTCTTTTGAGACATGCAAGAATTGTAACGGTTCCGGACGTGCCCAGACATCCAGAGGATTCTTCAAGATTGCTCAGGCTTGTCATGAATGCGGTGGCAAAGGTCAAAAGCCTATCTCCCCGTGCAAGAAATGCAGTGGACGCGGAAGTATATATGCAAACGAGACTCTTAAAGTTAAAATTCCGGCAGGAGCGTCAGAGGGCTCTCTTATAAGGTTGAAGGGCAAGGGTAATGCAGGCAAGGGTGGAGGACCGTCAGGCGATCTGTTGCTTGAGGTTTCGCTCAGGCATCATTCGGTATTTCATAAGAAGGGTGCTGATATCCATATCCAGGTGCCGGTAACGTTTGGCGAGGCGGCGCTTGGTGCAAAAATAGAGGTGCCGACTCTCGACGGTTCAGCCATTATGAAACTGCCACCGGGCACTCAGGGCGGGCGTAAATTCAAGCTTAGCGGCAAGGGATATATCGACAAATCGGGAGGCCGTGGAGATGAATACGTGGAGATTCGGATAGCGGTGCCGACTGAAATTCCCGAAAAAGCCAGAGAAGCTGTTAAAACGATAGAGGCTTTGTATTCTGGGAATCCAAGAAGTAGACTTGGAGAAAAGTGATATGACTAGACGAAAGCCAGATGCCGATAGGCCGCTTTACCTTATAAGTGTTGTATCCCAGATGCTGGATGTGCATCCGCAGACGCTTAGAATGTACGAGCGGGAAGGTTTTGTGACTCCCAGCAGGATCAATCGGCAGAGATTGTATTCGGACAGGGACGTTGAACGGCTTCACCTTGTAATCGAGCTTACAAAGGATCTCGGCGTCAACAAAGCCGGCGTGGACATAATACTGCGAATGAGAAACCGAATGGAGACAATGCATCGCGAAATAAGTGAAATGATGGACATGGTAGATGAAGATATAAAAAGAGAGTTTCAGCGAAGATTGAGGACTATTCTGGGCGAAGAATGAAGCACTATAGGAACCACTATTTGATGTATCAGATTTTTGAGAAAAACTATGGGCGCATACCATAAAGGGAGGAAAAATGAGATTAGATAGATTGACCGTAAAGAGTCAGGATGCTATTCAGGAAGCGCAAGGGCTGGCTCAGAAAAAGGGCAACCAACAGCTTGATGTCGAACATCTTCTTTTCGCTATTCTCAGCGATGAGGAAGGCATCGGCCCGCAGATAATAAGCAGGACTGGAGCGAATATAGCAGCGATCAAAGCCGATCTTGAGAAGGAGATCGACAAACTTCCAAAAGTTTCCGGAGCGACACCGATGGGCCAGCTCTATATAGCCCCAAGGCTAAAGGCTGTTCTTGAGAAATCCTTCGAAGAAGCCCAGCATCTGACGGATGAGTTTATAAGCGTTGAGCACCTGCTTATAGCGATCTACAGCGACAGCGGACCCGCATCAGAGATACTGACCAGGCATGGTGCTGCGCGCGCCAATGTCCTGTCGGCCATGCAGGAGATTCGCGGCGTGCACAGAGTAACTGACCCGAACCCGGAAGAGAAATACCAGGCTCTCAAAAAGTACGGTAAAGATTTGACCGATCTCGCTAAGCGCGGAAAGCTCGATCCAGTCATCGGAAGGGACGAAGAAATCAGGCGTGTTATTCAAGTGCTCTCAAGAAGGACAAAGAACAACCCTGTTCTTATCGGAGATCCCGGAGTCGGCAAGACAGCAATAGTCGAAGGCCTTGCCCAGAGAATTGTTGATGGAGATGTGCCTGAGACATTGCGTGACAAGCGGCTTGTCACTATTGACATAGGCAGTTTAGTTGCCGGTGCTAAATACCGGGGGGAATTTGAAGAGCGACTGAAGGCGGTCCTGAAGGAGATTGAGCAGTCAGAGGGAAGGGTTATCTCTTTTATAGATGAACTCCATACGTTAGTCGGAGCCGGCGCTGCAGAAGGATCCATGGATGCCTCTAATATGCTGAAGCCCGCCCTTGCTAGAGGAGAGCTTAGGTGTATTGGCGCTACAACTGTTAATGAATATCGCAAATATATAGAAAAAGATCCGGCGCTTGAAAGAAGGTTTCAGCCGGTGGCTGTTGGAGAACCTTCGGTCGAGGACACAATATCGATACTTCGCGGATTGAAAGAAAAGTATGAAATACATCATGGTGTGAAGATTAAGGATTCTGCCTTGATCGCAGCGGCAGTGCTCTCGAACCGATATATCACTGACAGGTTTCTGCCGGACAAGGCCATCGATCTGATTGACGAGGCTGCTGCCCGACTCAGGATGGAGATTGACAGCATGCCCATAGAGCTTGATGAGCTTGAGAGAAAGCTGCGTCAGATGGAAATTGAGAAGCAGGCTCTGTTGAAAGACGAATCTCAGGATGCAAAGGATAAACTGGCAAAGATTGGAAAAGATGCTGCTGAGCTTCAGTCCAAGCGTGATCTGCTGAGAGCGCAGTGGCTTGGAGAAAAAGAGGTGATCCAGAAGATCAGGGATGTCAAGGAGCAAATCGACCACGCAAAGATTGAAGCAGAGCGGGCTGAAAGGGAAGGTGATCTTGCAAAGGCTGCCGAACTGAAATACGGCAAGCTTCTTGAGTTACAGCGGTCTCTTGAATCTGAGAATGCCCGCCTTAAGGCCACCCAGGAAAAACGCAAGATGCTCAAAGAAGAGGTGGACGATGAGGATATCGCTGAAGTTGTCTCAAAATGGAGTGGTGTTCCTGTTACGCGCATGCTGGAAGGTGAAGTGCAGAAACTCATCCACATGGAAGACCGTCTCAGACAACGCGTTGTAGGGCAGGATGAGGCGCTCGTTGCAGTTGCAAACGCTATCAGAAGGGGAAGGTCAGGGCTGCAGGACCCGAACCGGCCGATAGGATCATTCCTGTTTCTCGGTCCTACCGGCGTTGGGAAGACGGAACTGGCTAAGGCTCTTGCCGAGTTCCTCTTTGACGATGAGACAGCCATGATCAGGATTGATATGTCTGAATACCAGGAGCGCCATACAGTGTCTCGTCTCTTGGGAGCCCCTCCTGGTTATGTCGGTTATGAGGAAGGTGGTCAGTTGACCGAGGCGGTCAGACGGAGACCTTATTCTGTCGTGCTTTTCGATGAGATTGAGAAGGCTCATCCCGAGGTGTTTAATACATTGCTGCAACTTCTTGACGATGGAAGGCTTACAGACGGCCACGGCAGGACGGTGGATTTCAGGAATTCGATAATAATAATGACCTCTAACATCGGCAGTATCCATATTCAGGAGCTGTTGGAAGAGCGGACTAAGAGACCTGAGGCATATTGGGGATCAGACAATCGCGAAGATCTGAAGGACAAGATTATGACTGATCTGAAAGCTTCATTCAGACCGGAATTTCTGAATCGTATCGATGAGATAGTTATTTTTAATGCGCTCAATACTACGTTGCTCAAGCAGATTGTTGACATTCAGGTCGAGCGTATGAAGAAGTATCTTCGCGAGAAAAAGATTGATATATTGCTCACTGACGCTGCTAAGACTCGCGTCGCCAAAGCAGGTTATGACCCAGTATATGGCGCGAGGCCCCTTAAGAGGGCTATCCAGAACGAGATACTTAATCCGTTGGCATTGAAGCTGCTTGAAGGCGCCTTTGCAGAGGGTGATGTCATCGAAGTTGATTATGTTGATGATAAGATGGTTTTTGGCAAGATCGACGTGGCGGAGTTTGTATCATAGGACCCTTGGTCCTTAAGAATATAAACTGGTGTTAAGGAAGGAGCCTATGTCTATAGATAAGTGGAGTCCGTTAAAGGAGTTGGAGGACATGAGAAGGGACATGGACAGACTTTTCGATGAATTTACCAAACCTACTCGCAGAAGAAGGATTTGGCCTAAGTCCGAGGGTCTGGTGATTCCTAACATGGACATGTATGATCGAAACAACGACATTGTCGTTAAAATGGAGCTGCCTGGAGTCACAAGGGAAGATATCGACCTTACGATAACCAAGGATGTCCTGATTGTAAAGGGAGCAGTGAAAAAGGATGAAGAAGTGAAGGAAGAAGATTACTTCATCGCAGAGAGGACCTATGGCAATTTCACGCGTACTATTACGCTGCCGTTCGAGGTTGAAAATGAAAAAGCCCAGGCATCCATTAATAATGGCGTACTGGAAATAGTGATTCCCAAAAAGGAAGTATCCAGGCCTAAAGAAATCAGAATCGAAGTGAAATAACATATAGATGGGCGGCATGAAATAGCCGCCCTATATAAGCAGGCTTTGAGATATCTCCGTTGCCGTAAAAGGATCAATGAGGTTGCAGCCGTTTACCTTGAAGGGGAACCATGTCAAAGTGGAACCTTGCAATTCTATACTTCTCCTGTCGAAGGCCTTTATGTCGTCTGCATTATGTGAAAAAATTCCGACTTGAACAAACTGGGCCAGCAGGAAGGCGTCTTCTGAATCGTAGTAACAGCCTTGCATCTCCTTTAAGGCCTGTTTTTCGTCACTTCGGATTATGTATTGCGGTTTCTTCTTGGTAATATTTTGTGACAGATCTACAAGCATTTTCAGTCGACGGAAACGAAATGCCGGGACATAAAAAGTCTCCTTCTGCCCGCCTGAAACCGCATCAATTACCCAGAACGGAAGATATTTAGTCTGTCCGTTCAGATTGTCGATCTGTGCAACCTGGTACTGCACTTCTGAAAGCTCGCTTCCATATATCTGCCAAGCCCTTGCACAGGACGAACAGAAGAATATGGCATCATCAGGACGGAACGGCAGATCCCAGCCGCAGTTGGGACAATTGAGCGGCCTGAATCCTATGGTTTTTTGTTCGCCCTGTGGCTGCATGTCCAAAGTTGAATAAATTGTTTTATCAGCATCGAGCTTGAGTACTGTTTGCGAGACACCGTCCACGATTGAAAGAAGTGGCTTGCCATCGCACTGCAGCTCCACAAACCAGAACGGAAAGTAGATCTTGGACAATATTCGGCCCAACACCGACCGAAAGAGTAAAGGCTGAATAGCAGCATCTTTCATTCCGCTGCCCATGGCTTCATCTATGCTCAAGTTCGGGTTCACAATCTTGCCTAGAGGTTCTATTGTGCTGTTCTGAAACAGTTCAAGTCTGAGCACTGTTGGTCTCAAACCCAAAGAATACAGCCCTTCTCCATGCATATTGCAGGCTATGAAATTCTTTTCGACGTACCGGTCTGCTATTTGGAACTTAGAGGGACCAACTTTATTCTGTTCCGGGCCCGTGTTTATGGTCGTACTTCTGTTATTCGTATCAGCGTTCATTATAGCGCCCGTATGATTATGTCCGCTGCCAAATATAATGTCTAGGATGTCTCCTGTTCGACCGAAAATCGAGCCAAATCCTATTCCCAAGTCGTCTTGCTCGTAATCAGAATTCGGGCCATAGACGTTGGGCAAGTTATATTCTGAATCTGGCCTGACAGGGACGCGCGGTGCTTCTTCCCATCTGAAATCGCTTCCAATCAAGCGGTAATAAGGTATGAAATATATTTGAGGTTTGATGACGCTGCAGTCCCGGTCCTGTTCCTGATGGGCCTTCATTGCGGCTGCTATGGCCCGGTAATGATCAATCTTTGGTCTGATAAAGTAACTGAGGACCTGTTTTCTTCCTGTAACCATGAGCTTTGAGCTGCAGTGATGGCACTTGACCGCATTTGATCCCTCACTGAAGTCCAGAGGGGCTGAGCATGACGGGCATTCCGTTGACACTGTATAACTATTCATATTTACTAATGCTTGTGTTGGCCGACAAAGCCTTTATTATTAGGCCAATTTCTCTCCGCAATTGAAACAGAATTTTGTGCCCGGCGGCAGCTTCGTATTGCACTTGGCGCATTGCAGGTTACTTTTCAGATCCAGCCCGCATACAGGGCAGAAGTTGTCATTTGCATTGAGATCCTTGTTGCATTGCGGGCATTTGCGAATGGCAACCATCTGGTGTCCGCACGATGGGCAAAATCTACTGTCGATAAAGACCTCTCCATGACAGCGTGGACAATTCACATTTGCTTTTTCACCTGATTGTACCGGCTGACTCTGCTGATTGATAACATTGTATAGCATTCCAGGGATCATCATACCCATGCCGGCGCCGATGCCCAGGCCCATCCCGGATGCCGCACCTGATGCTGGCCCCGCAGATGTAGCTGCATCGCCCATTGCTTTAGCAGCTTTGTATTTTAAAAAGCTGTCAAGATCACCTACGGCCTGCATCCCTGCACGCTCATCTATCATTTTCTGCACATCTTCAGGTGGTGTTATGCGGTTGACATAGAAATCGACAAGATCCATCCCGTATTTCTTAAAATCTTCGGTAAGTCGTGTCTTGACAGCTATGCCCAATTCGTCGTAATGCTTTGGCAGGTTGAAGAGGCTGTCGACTGTCTCACCCATGAAATCATTGAGGCGGGAGACGATGATCTCGCGAAGATAGTCTTCAACGCTGGCAGTCCCGAACGAACCCTGCGTACCCACCAGCGTATTTATAAAAAGAAGAGGCTGTGTAACTTTCATAGTAAATGTGCCAAACGCCCTGAGTCGCACTAGGCCCAGTTCGCTGTCCTTGAAGGCAACCGGGTCCTTTGTTCCCCACCGCATGTTCGTGAAAATCTTCATGTTTATGAAACATATCTCCGCCCTGAACGGGCTGGTAAATCCCCATGGGAGGGATAGTATTTTAGTCAGTATGGGCAGGTTTTTTGTGGACAGAGTGTGGCGGGCCGGACCCAAGATGTCCAGTCCTTTTCCATCCCTGAAGAAGACCGCAGCCTGATTTTCTCTTACAATAAGTTGTGCTCCGAACTTTATCTCGGCGGAACCTTCCTCCGGATAACGGTGAACTATCTCTGTGCCGGTATTGTCGAACCATTCTATTACTTCCATGAACTCAGACATATTTCCCCCCTCTACCGCATATGTGCTCCGGCGGATCTATGAATAGACCCTATAAGAATCAAGCTTTTCCAGACCTGATAAGGTCTCTTATAAATTCGGTAATATGACCCCTGATTTCATCTCGAGCGCGTCTGAATTCCTTCATGATCATTGCATCCGTACCTTTAGTGCCGACTGGATCATTTATCGGCCAGTGGAGTCTGCCGATATTTGGCGGTGTCTGTGGGCATGCCGCTTCTGCATGACCGCATAACGTGATAACAAAGTCCATTTGCATCAGCAGGTTTCTATCAATTTCCTTAGACTTCTGCCCAGAAATGTCGATGCCCACTTCGCGCATCACTGCTATTGTTCTTGGGTTAACGCCAACGGCTATCAGTCCTGCGCTGTAAGGTTCCAGCACGGCTCTGCCCAATTCACGCGCCCACCCCTCAGCCATCTGGCTTCTGCAAGAATTGGCAGTGCAAAGAAACATGACCTTTAGCATGACGTTTTATTGTCTGCAACAAGCTCTTCTATTTTTACAGCGATGTCCGTTGATTCCATAAATGCCGTGCCGATCAGCATTGCATCGACCCCGTAGCTTTCAAGAATGAGGACATCTTTGCGAGTTCTGATTCCGCTTTCGCTTACTACAATCTTATCAGCAGGTATTGTGTTCTTGAGCCTCAATGTCGTTGAGAGGTCTATATCGAGCGTCTTGAGATTGCGATTATTGATGCCAATCACATCGGCACCGATCAAGAGAGCTTCTTCCAATTCTTTACTGTTGTGCACTTCAAAAAGCACAGTCATACCGAGTTCAGTTGCCATAGCGCAGTATTCGCTTGCTTGATTGATGTCTAGGATTGCTCCGATCAGAAGGACGGCGTCCGCTCCGGAGAGCCTTGATTCATATATCTGATAATCATCAATGATGAAGTCCTTGCGCAACAGCGGTTTGGTTGCAGACCGATGAACTATTTCAAGGTATGAGAGATGGCCCTGAAAGTAGTCTTCTTCAGTAAGAACTGAAATCGCGTCAACCCGGTTTTCTTCATATATGCGCGCAATCTGAAGCAGATCAAAATTATCCCTTATAAGCCCCTTGGATGGAGAGGCCTTCTTAATTTCAGCAATAAGCCTGATAGGACCTTGGTCACGCCTTATCGACCTGCGGAAGTCGCGTGGCGGTTCTATGTCAGCCAGCATTCTTTTTATTTGAGCAATGGGCAGTCTATACTTGGCATCAACTATTTTCTCTTTCTTCTTATCAACGACGCCTGACAATATGTTATTATCGCGTTGTGTTTTCATATAGTTATTGTTCTATTATACTCGAAAGCATTTCTTATGACCTATTTCTGCCTCACGATTATAGGTGCCAGGCTAATGCCTTGATAGGGTATATCAGAGGAGCTCCCAGGAGCGCATCGCGAGATCGCCAATCTTTCCGGTTTAAAAGCGAGTTGCGAAGCAAGAGGCCTAATGCTAAGGATTCCTGAGCATAAAATAATAAGAGCCATGCAATTGGCAAAGACTGCGGCTGACGGCCTGTAATTTCTATTACTACAGGCTTTGCAGATCAGCCCATTTGCCTATTGCACGGCTCCAGATTTAATGCAGTGCATTCTATGGCGACCATAGCATTTTAAATTTTCTTTGGGAATCCGGCGGATGCTTAAGGCTTCCCTCTCGCTGCTGAGAGCTTGCTCACCACATCCGACTCAACTTCCCGAAGCGTTGTTGTTCCTATGGAAGTCCATAGTAATGCATTGCATAATCTTTCTAATATAAGCATAACTCCAAAGGCGCTGAAAAGAAATCAGACTAGACCCGAATTTCTTGTAAGAGTTTTCCTACACGAAACTAAAACTGGACTACCCAGTGCGGCATCTGGGATCGGGCGCCTTGAGGTTCCCGTATGTCATAAGACTCACAGCGGGGCAACCACCTTTGCATTTCGAGTAAAAATTACATTCAGCGTTGCTACAGCTATTTCCTTCAAAATTTCTTAATAAACTAAGGGCAGGATGCCGCAAAATCCGGTCCAAATCGTCAGATAGTATATTGCCCAACATAAATTCCGGTCGCTGAAACAACAGATAACATGGATAAGTTGATCCGTCCGGCATGATTGAAAGCTTCGTTATGCCGGCAGGACATCTGACGCTATCAAGTCCCGAAACATTTTGACTATCCGTCGAAAAGCAAGAGCAGTAGACTTCTCGGATATTGTCGTATAAGGCGCTTACTTCTTTCAATTTATTGAAATACACCGGAAAAGGTAGACAGTTACTAAGGTCGGTCAAGTTGATTGCGTCCATATATATGGCGTAATAATCAATGCCCTCCTTAGCAAGTAGATGTGCTGCGTTTTCCGGCAACAGGCGTGACTTAGAGCAGACGCTTTTCAGAAGCGGTTTCCAGTTTACAATGTACTCAGTCAGGCGGTCATTTATAGGCATATCATTAAGCGATATGCCTATAGTAAGACGGTCCCGACCGAAATTTTTCGAGAGTTCCCTTAACAATGGGACATTGCTTCCATTTGAGCTTATCGAAATCTTAAAGCCTTTTTTAGAGGCCAGTTCAACCAGAGACATCAGATCAGGGTGGAGTGTTGGCTCACCGCCAAGCATGTCTATCTCATTACAGCCTTTATCGATCAGGATAGTTGAAATTTTCCGGAAGTCTTCTATCCCGATATCCGGCATACGGGTTATCCCGCGGTTGAAGCAAAACGAACAGGATTCATTGCATCTGAACGTAGGAAAAAACTGAATATACAACTATTTTTTTCTGCCTGAAATGACGTCATCAGCCCAGCTCAGGGCGGCTGACACAGTCGGAAATCCTATAGTACTTGTAATCAGTATAATAGCGTGGTAAATCTCATCAGGCTTTGCACCCATTTCAAGCGCTCTTCTTGTGTGCGAATGAACAGAGCCTTCTGAGCGGATTGCGGCTGCAGCTGCCAATTGAATGAGATGCGAGGTCTTGTCGTCTAATGGGCCGGCGGCTTTTGCTGCCTTGCCCAGGTTCGCAGATGCTGTGAAAAAGCTCTTGAAGCGTTTTCTGATACTGACATACTGGTCCGGCAACATATATACCTCCCTATCATGAGCTTTCAGGCTACATAACCCTTTGGCTTATGAAATTAGTCTTTTCCCTGCTTCCAGGGCATCTTTCAAGGCGGTTGGATGCTCAAGAGCGGCACCTTTAGCATCGACTCCTAAAAAGGAGAGCACCTCGTGCTGTTTTACACTAATGGTCCTGAAGAATGCAGTGCCTGTAGCGTCTGAGCAGGTCGTTCCTATCTCCTTCTTCATGCCTCCAACAAGCAGCAGGAGCCCTTTTCGTCCATACGCGCCGGCGGGTATAGATTTCTTCAGGAGATATTTTTCACACCAGAATGCCTGACATCTGTCAATCATCGCTTTTATCTGCGCACTTAGAGCAAAGAAGAAAATAGGGGAAGCAAGGATAAATCTGTCGGCTCTGCGGATTGCTTCATAGATATCTGCCATATCATCGTTTATGATGCACTGACCATTTTTTTCGCAGGAGCCGCAGTCCTGGCAAGGCTTTATGCGCATGAAGTTCAGCTTGAAGAGCATGATTTCATGCCCTGCTTCTTTTATAGGCTTCAAAGTCTCTTCAAGCAAGATTTCAGTGTTGCCGCCCGGACGCGGGCTTCCCTGAAAAGCTACTATCTTCATCTTCTGCTTTTACTCGACTTTCTTATATGCCTGCTTCTTTGACTTGCAAACCGGGCACTCATCAGGAGGCTCTCCTCCTACTGTATGACCGCAGACTGTGCAGACGTAATAATCTGTCTCCACGTTCTTGCCCAATTCTGCCAATGCTTTCTTGTATAGTTCAGCATGCACTTTCTCAACCTCATTTGCGTAGACAAAAGACCTTGCTGCATTCTTGTCACCTTCTGCCTCTGCCTCTGCTATCATTTGAGGATACATCTTCTGAAATTCGAAAATCTCTCCTGCCATGGCGGCCTCAAGGTTTTCTTTCGTGCTTTTTATGCCGCCCATCTGTTTCAAATGGTTATGCGCATGTATGGTTTCTGCCTCCGCAACAGCTTTAAACAATTTTGCAACCTGTTTGTAACCCTCCTGTTCGGCCTTTTTTGACCAGGCAAGATATTTTCTATTGGCTTGCGATTCGCCGGCAAATGCATTTTGAAGATTACTTTCGGTTTTAGACATGATTTCCTCCTCAATTATTCAAAGTTTTTATGGTATTCCCTGACCTTTCTCGCAAAGGCTGCGCCATAGTCGTAAGCCTTCATATCGTCTTCTCTCGACGGACGATAAAGAACTTCAATTCCCGGTTCGAAAATTTCAAGCCCTAGCTTCTTGAAGAGTTCGTATGCCTCTTTCACAGCGCCGCCGCCCCATCCGTAGCTGCCGAACGCTCCTGCAATTCTATTCTTCGGTCTCAAACCTCTGAGATAAGTCAGGAAAGTGGCCACGCTCGGGTACATTATGTTATTCAGCGTCGGCGTTCCCAGCAGCAATCCTCTAGACCTCCAGAACTCTTTTACTGCAACACTTTGCGGAGTTGCCCTAAGCTTGATGACCTTGCAGTCTACGCCCTCATCCCTTACCCCCTTCATCATCGGTATGGTCATCCGTTCGGTGCTATGCCACATTGTATCGTATATAATCGCAATACTGAGTTCGGACTTTCCGTTAGCCATGTCGAGATACTTGTTAATCACCATCTCCGGATGTGCCCTGAAGATGATCCCGTGGTCTGGAGCAATCATGTCAATCTCTATGCCTAGCTTCTTGATGTCGGCTATCTTGTTTTTCAGGATCGGACCGAAGGGCATCAGGATGTTGGCATAATAGTCAATAATAGCGTCTTCAAGCTCCGACATGGACTGACAGGTCGTATATTCATCGTCGAATCTCGAGGCTGACGCTATGTGCTGGCCGAAACCATCCTGACTGAAGAGAAGTTTCTCCTCTTTTACGTATGTCATCATGGAGTCCGGCCAGTGAAGCATCGGCGTTTCAAGGAAGAGAAGTGTTCTTTTGCCTATGCTGAGCGTGTCTCCGGACTTGACAACCTTTATATTCCAGGGGGATATATCATAAAATCTGGAAAGACCCTTTCTGCCCTTATCAGTAATATAGATAGTAGCATCAGGGCATAAAGCTATTATCCTGTCTATACTCGTCATATGATCATTCTCTATATGGTTGATGATGATATTCTTGATTTTAGCGGGGTCGACTATAGACCGGATATTTTGAATCGATATCTCGGCAAAATCGTGTTTAACAGTGTCCACAAGGGTTATCTCATCGTCAAGTATTAGATAGTTATTGTAAGTCGTGCCGCGCGGCGTTTCATAGCCATGGAAATCCCTTACAGCCCAGTCAATAGCTCCTACCCAAAAAATTCCATTTTTAAGTTCAACAGTCTTCATGACCCCCTCCATACTATCAGTAAATAAAAAAATTCGCCTGTGTTCTTCAGGCTACCTGGAATATTTCCGGGACGGTAAACGCAGCCGCCCCGGCGTCTCAGCATCAGTAGTTTATACTAAAATCTATTTACATTCAAACCCTTCGCCGATCTTTTCCATGGCCCGACCACAGCACGACAGCACTCCGGCTCCGGACTTTGTCACGACAACTTCATTAGTGCAAACAGTGCATTTATACTTCTGCCCGGTATCAGTCATTTTCTACCTCCTATATCCCCAGCAAAGTCTGAAAAACATTATGATGCTCTTCCTCATCCGACAGTATACTTTCAAAGAGCTTCTTTGTAACTATGTCTCCCTCTGTTTCTGCGAGTGCGATAATTTCCTTGTAAAGTATGATGGCGTCTTCCTCTGCTTTTTTGTTGATCTTCAGCATTTCCTCGGCTGATTTGCCAATCTCAATAGGACTAGGCTTTGTAGTGGGAACACCGCCTAGATAATCGAGTCGCTCAGCAATGCTTTCAGCATGCTTCATCTCAGTAATGGCAGTTTTCTTGAATATCCCGCCGACAGACTCGGCGTTGATCCCCTTAATCATTACATGCTGCCACATGTACTGAACACTGACCTGGATTTCACGTGCAATAGCGTCATTGAGTTTATCAATAAGTTTCTTGCTTGCCATTTCAGCCTCCTATTTCAGTGCTTCCGAGATTTTGCCCACTATTTTCTCAGAAGGTTTAAGTGTTTTAGATCCTGGTTCCCATTTGGCCGGGCAAACCTCTGCGGGTTTGTCAGCCACGTATTGGAAGGCTTTCATTTTACGTAATAGCTCATTGGAATTGCGGCCTACATTAAAGAAATTGACTTCTGAGCCGACTAGTTTTCCATTCGGATCGATAATAAAGGTGCCCCTTAATGCCAGCCCGCTTTCTTCATCGTAAACACCGAAGAGACTACAGAGTTCGCCCTTCTGGTCGGCGCCCATATGGTACTTAACGTTTTCAAGCAGTTTTTCCTGGTTGTACCAGCCATAGTGAACGAATTTTGTGTCAGTGCTGACAGACACTATTTCGCAGCCCATTTTTTTAAGGGTATCCTGCTTGTCGGCGAGATCAGCAAGTTCTGTCGGACAGATAAAAGTAAAATCAGCAGGGTAAAAGAATAGGATCGTCCATTTCTTTGCCTTTTTAGTAGCAGAAAGACTGAATTTGCCAAATTTGCCGGTTGCAGGCTCAAACGTATCAATCTCAAAGTCCGGTACCGTGTTGCCGACTCCTAAACAACAACATACATCTTCCATAACAGCCTCCTTGTTTTATTAATTAATGAATAAGCACTTTCATTCATAAGCTTAGATAATTCCAGCATCAGCATTTTTGCATGGTGACTTTTTCGTTGCACTTCGGGCATTTCTGCGGCTTGCAGCGCCCATCCTTTGACGCTCCGCATTTAGAGCATTTAAAGGTAGCCATCAAATTCACCTCCTTGATTTATTTTTTTTTGCAATCGATACATAGCCCATAGAACTCAACATGATTGCCGATTATATCAAATCCCTTTCTAGTATCCTCGGGCAGAACCAAATCAAAGTCGATATCTAAATCTGCAATTTTTCTGCACCTCGAACAAATGAGATGGTGATGCCGCTGCAAGTTAGGGTCAAAGTGCCTTCTATTGGGGTCTATTGTGATCTCATTAATAACCCCATGACGTTTAAGCGTCTCCAGAGTCTTATAAACAGTTGCCAGAGATATTGTTGGAAATTTCTTTGATATTTTTTTATAAATATCTTCAGCTGTCGGATGGTCTTTATTGCCCTCCAAAAATGAAATTATGGAAAGCCTCTGAGGAGTCATTTTAAGACCTAGTTCCTTGTATTTCATCATATCGCCAGCCGCCTTTAAACGATAATAATAATTAGTTAATAATAATTATGTTAAGTTCAATTATAAAGATATTCAAGGGTCGATTTTCCTATATGGCTAATTTATATCAAAAAGAATGCCGACATGCAAAGAAGTAAATGTTGAGAAGTTGCATTTCTCAGCGTTATTATTAAAGGGAAGGTTATTGGAACCGGTAAGCCTGCATGAAAAAAACACGTAAAATAATGCTTACTTTATTAGCTTCGGCATGCCTTGCCGCATCGTCATGCAACTCTGAGCAAAAAACTCAGCAGGATGTGTATTCTTCCAATGATGCCTGCGCAAATGATTGGGGCAGCGATCAGTGCGAACAGGATCAAACAGGCACGCAAACTTATGGCCCTCATTATTATTTCTACGGGGGCAGACCATGGTATTTCCCAAGGGGTTATAATACTCCTGTCTCAGCTAGACCCGGCCAGGGGGCATATAACATGAGCCCCGGTTCGCATTCCATGCACGCAATCTCTTCGCTATCCTCCTCCCGGACCGTAAGGGGTGGCTTTGGTGGCTCATCTTTCTTTCATGGAGGTGGCTCGTAATGAAAAGAGTGGAAGTCGCCCAGCGCCGGGGATGGCAGGAAAAGTTCGAGGAACTCGGTTTCTCCTTTCATTCAATGGAAGGCGGTTACTGGAGCGAAGGTATATGTTATGAATTCAGCTCGGCTCAGATCGACCATATTGAAGATGTAACACAGGAACTGCATGAAATGAGCCTCAAGGCTGTCGATTATGTGATCTCAAGAAATCTGTTTTCTAGGATAGGTCTTGGAGAGAAGGCAGCTGTGCTGGTGAGAGAATCATGGAATAGATCAGAGATTTCTATTTATGGTCGTTTTGATTTCTCATATGATGGTTTGGCTGAGCCAAAACTGCTTGAATACAACGCCGACACGCCTACTGCGTTGTATGAAGCCAGCGTTGCACAATGGATTTGGCTGGAGGACGTTTTCCCGAAATATGATCAATTTAACTCGATCCATGAAAAGCTTATCGATGCTTTCGGAGTAGTCAAACGAAAGATGCCGATTATGTCCGGACTCTATTTTTGCAGTGTGAAGGACCATGAGGAAGACTATGTTACTGTGGAATACATGCGCGACACTGCCAGTCAGGCCGGCATTAAAACCAAGCATATTTATATTGAGGACATCGGCTACAATCCTGACGAAGACAAATTTATTGATGATGACGGATACCCCATAGAATTTATGTTCAAGCTATATCCATGGGAATGGCTCTTGGCCGATGAATTTGGGAAATATATCAGACCCGACGGTATTTCATTATATGAACCTGCGTGGAAAATGGTTCTTTCTGACAAAGGTATATTGCCAATACTATGGGAGATGTTTCCAGGTCATAAGAATCTGCTCCCAAGCTATTTCGATCAATCGAAGCTGGAAGGCCGATTTGTCAAAAAACCTTTTTTTAGCCGGGAAGGTGCAAATATAGAGTTTAGAGGAGAAAGTTCCGTTATTTTGACTGACGGCACATACGGCGGTGAAGGGTTCATATATCAGGAAGCAAAGAAGCTTCCTTCTTTCGATGGCCGTTATCCGGTCATCGGTTCGTGGATCGTCAACGGGCTGGCAGCCGGAATAGGCATTCGTGAGGATGACACTCTGGTGACAAAGAACACTAGCAATTTCGTGCCGCATTACTTTACTGATTGAGCCTTATTTGGAGGGAATATGGAACTTGCAGCCGAATTTTCGGGCTTCATAAAGTTTCTTGCTTATTTTGCATCTGCGGCTTTCATGACAGCACTGTTTTTGTTTGCTTACTTAAGGATTACGCCATACAGGGAGCTGGACCTTATAGATCAAGGCAATGTTGCAGCGGCCTATAGTCTTAGCGGGGCTTTATTCGGCTTTATCATCCCTCTGGCGAGCGCAATAGTTCATAGCGTCAATTTTGGTGATATGCTTATATGGGGTGCGGTTGCGCTTGTCGTTCAGGTCTCGGTCTACCTGCTTGTGAGGCTGATGTTCAAAGGTTTGGCGACGGCGATAGGGGAGGGTGTTATTTCGAAGGGCTTGTTCCTCGGCGCGCTCTCGCTGGCAGCCGGCATTCTTAATGCTGCGTGCATGTCGTATTGACATACACACATATACCATACATACTAAAGCATATGATCAATGCATATAGCCTTGTGAGGATATTATGAGAACAACCTTGAACATAGAAGACGAATTGATCGAAAAGGCGATGAAGTTGACGGGCATAAGAGAAAAGACATTGCTTGTCAAACTTGGGCTTCAAGCCCTTGTCGCGAGGGAAAGCGCTAAAAGGCTTGCGAAAATGGGCGGGACTCAAAAGGGACTCGCCACGGTGCCTCGCAGAAGGGCAGAATAGCAATATATGGTCCTTGTTGACACTTCAGTATGGGTGGCGCACCTGCGTGATGGAAACGACGCGCTTGAAGCACTATTGAACGAGGGACTTGTTGTAAATCATCCATTCGTAATAGGTGAGCTTGCATGCGGAAATCTCAGAAACAGGACCGAGATATTATCGCTTCTTTATGCGCTGCCGGTTGCCTTAACAGTGGAGCATGAAGAGATACTGGATTTTATAGAGAATCATCGTCTGATGGGAAAGGGATTGGGCTATATAGATGTGCACCTATTGGCCTCAGCGATGTTGACCAAGGTTCGGCTTTGGACTCTCGATAAGAGATTACATGATGTGGCATTTCAGTTGAAAACAGCGTATGAAGTGTAAAGAATATAAAGAAGGTAGCTGAAGATGCTTTGAGCCTGCCTTCTCCCTGCCGTGTTAGAATATTTTTATGGGGCAGCGGGATAGAGGCAGGGAAGAGATTCTCATCAGGGGGGTCAACTGGATCGGCGATGCAGTGATGACCCTTCCTGCGATCAGTGCCATCCGCAAATTTTATCCGAAAGCCCACATAAGCATACTGGTAAAGCCTTCCGTTGCGCCTCTTTTTGAAAAAAATCGTAACATCGATGAAGTAACTGTCTATGAATCTCAATTCCACGGCCTTTCGGGCAAGCTTAAGCTTGCCAAAGAGCTAAGACAGAAGCGATTCAGCAAAGCAATTCTTCTTCAGAACGCCTTCGATGCCGCGCTGATAGCATTCCTCGCCCGGATTCCGGAGCGTATCGGCTACAACAGGGACCGCAGGGGTTTTATGCTGACGAAAGCAGTTCCATACAAAAATCAGGACCGTCAGGTTCATCATGTCAATTATTATCTTGACCTCCTAAGTGCTACCGGCATTGACGCTCCGTATTCTCATCCCTGGCTCAGCCTTACTTTGGATGAGAGGCTTGGCGCGAGAGAGAAGCTTTCCGGACTCAGGCGGCCTATACTCGGCGTGAACCCCGGAGCAACATACGGCTCATCCAAAAGATGGCTGCCGGAGCGGTTTGCCGAAGTGGCTCAGTGGTTTATACGTGAGACCGGCGGCAGCGTCGCTGTCTTTGGCGGAAAAAACGAGATATCCATCTCTGAAGAAATTTGCAGGCTAGTGCCTACGAACAGACTCATGCTTGCCGGTAAAACCTCGCTGCGAGAACTTATCGCTTCGATATCCGAATGCGAGATCTTTCTTACAAACGATTCGGGGCCGATGCATATTGCATATGCAGTAGGCACGCCACTTGTTGCTATATTCGGCTCAACATCGCCTGAGCTCACTGGCCCTGTAGGAGATAGAAATTTGGTCGTCAGAACGCAGATTTCGTGCAGCCCTTGTTTCGAAAGGAGCTGTGATAAGGAATATCTGAAATGTATGTTTGATATTGCACCGGATCAGGTATACGAAGCGCTGATGAAAATTCTGCCGAAAAAACGAGCTGTTTTTTTGGACAGGGACGGCACTCTTTGCAGGGATGCTAATTATCTGAATAAGTGGGACGATTTTGAGCTGCTTCCCGGCGTTGAAAATCTGCAATTGCTTAAAGACGATGGTTTTGAGCTCATAGGGGTAAGCAACCAGTCCGGCATAGCTAAGGGAATTGTTACGGAAGAATTTGTAAAAGAGGTGAACAGGCTATTTATAGACAAATACGGTTTCAGCGACTTCTATTACTGTCCGCATAATCCGGAGGATTTGTGCATGTGCCGGAAACCGGAACCCGAGTTGCTGTTCAAGGCAAGGGCTGCACATGGGATTGATCTTAAAAAGTCATTCGTGGTAGGGGATAAAGATGCCGACATGCTCCTTGCAAAGATGGTAGGAGCAAGGGCAGTGCTTGTCCGAACCGGCCAGCAGAGCGCGTCCTCTCATGCTGATGAAGTTGTCGACGATCTTGACGAAGCAATAAAGCATATCCGGAAATGGTCCTAAATTTAAGCCGCATCGCAATGTGCCGGTTATGATTCTTGTGATAGAATGCACATATAATAATTCATGAATTGTATCAAAATTATGCGTGTGAAAAAAATAAATATAAACAATATACCGCGAAAGATCATGGTAGTTAAGCCCAGTTCACTCGGGGACGTTGTTCACAGCCTTCCATTTTTGTCCGCGCTTCATGAATGCTTTCCTTTTGCAAAAATTGACTGGGTTATTGCACGGGGCATTGAAGGCATGCTCGAAGGCAATCCGCTTATTAATAAGCTTTGGATAATCGATAAGGACAAATGGAAAAATGTAGGGCGTATTCCCGGGACTATTTCGGAGTTGGGCAGACTGGCAAGAGCCGTCAAGGCTGAGAAATATGATATAGTCATTGACTTGCAGGGCCTAATGCGAAGCGGTCTGATAACTAAGGCAACATGCGCTCCAGTGAGGATCGGTTTTGCGGAGGCACGCGAAGGTAGTGTCCTATGTTATACGCACAGGGTTGAAGGCGGCAGGGAATTGCACGCTGTGGATAGATATCTCAAGGTAGTAAGTGCACTCGGTTATGATGAGAGCAATATAAGGTTCCCTTTGCCGTTGGTCAGAGAATCGGAAAAAATCGCAGAACTAAAAAGCAAAATAGGAGATTATGCCGTAATCGTAGCTGGGGCAAGGTGGAATACAAAAAAATGGCCGGCAGAAAACTTTGCACAAGTTGCGGCTAGTCTTGATATGGCAAGTGTTGTTGTTGGAAGTGAGTCAGACCGTGGGATTGCGATGGCCATCGAAAAGCAAAGTGATAACAAAGCAATCTCAATGGCTGGAGAGACGGATATGAGTGATCTGATGTGGTTAATCAGAGGCGCAAAGTTGATGATCTCTAATGATTCAGGGCCAATGCACATTGCTGCGGCCGGCGGAATCCCTGTTGTTGCTATTTTCGGCCCAACCAATCCTGGACGTACCGGCCCTTATGGTCCGAATAACATGGTATTAAAGACGAATGCGGAGTGCGCGCCATGTTATAAGAGAAGCTGCAAGGACAATAGATGCATGCGGGATATAACTCCTGATAGGGTGCTTGAGGCCGTTAGAGCGATAGTAGCTCGCAAGCCCTGATTTTACAGGAATATTTCCACTTTTACCTCTAAAATGGTATAATTCACTTCAAAATCTTAAGGGGTTGTGCCTATGCTTACCGATGACTTGCCACTTGGGTTGACATTTGATGATGTCCTATTATTGCCTGCTAAGTCTGATGTACTGCCAGGTGAAGTTGATGTCAGCACTAATCTTACTAAAAATATCCGGCTGAATGTGCCAATTATCAGCGCGGCCATGGACACGGTAACTGATGCAAGCCTGGCAATCGCAATTGCCCGTGAAGGCGGCCTCGGAATTATGCATAGGGCTATGTCTCCCCAGAAGCAGGCTTTGGAAATAGACAAGGTGAAGAAATCGGAAAGCGGTATGATCGTAGACCCTATAACTGTTTCGCCTGATGCCCCTATCTCCGACGCGCAGGTGCTTATGGCTCGTTACAGAATATCGGGTGTCCCGGTTACTACTGATGGAAAGCTGGTAGGTATTCTTACGAATAGGGATCTGAGATTTGAAAATAATAATAAGAGAAAGGTCAGCGAGGTAATGACGAGCAAAAACGTGATTACTGCAGCTGTCGGCACCACTCTTGAAGAAGCAAAAGACACGCTAAACCGCTATAAGATAGAAAAATTACCAATTGTTGACGACGAAAATAATCTTAAGGGTCTTATTACGATAAAAGATATCGAAAAAAGAAAAAAATATCCTCATGCATGCAAAGATTCGCTGGGAAGACTGCGCGTCGGTGCTGCGGTTGGTGTCGGTGATAATGCCCTGTACCGGGTTGAGTTCCTTGTGAAGGCCGGTGTCGATGTCATAGCCATCGATACTGCTCACGGTCATTCAAGAGGGGTCATAAACACGCTTAAGGAGATAAAGAAGAGGTTCAATATAGAAGTCATCGCCGGCAATATAGCCACTGCAGAAGCCGCGGCTGAGCTTATCAAGGCAGGCGCCGATGCTGTTAAAGTGGGCATAGGGCCCGGCTCTATATGCACGACCAGAATCGTGGCTGGTGCAGGTGTGCCTCAACTTACTGCAATTAGGAATTGCTGCGCGGTCGCATCTAAATATGATGTGCCGGTCATAGCTGACGGCGGCATCAAATATTCTGGAGATGTTGCCAAGGCAATTGCAGCAGGGGCTCATTGCGTAATGATAGGGAGCCTGTTCGCGGGCACAGACGAGTCTCCTGGAGAGGTGATCCTCTATCAGGGCAGAAGCTACAAAACGTATCGCGGCATGGGGTCGATAGGCGCTATGCAACAAGGAGCTAAAGATCGCTACGGGCAGGAAGGCGTAGAAAAGGAAAAGCTGGTCCCTGAAGGCGTAGAGGGGCGTGTTCCGTATAAAGGACCGCTGGCTAACAGTATCCACCAGCTGGTGGGTGGACTGCGCTCCGGCATGGGTTATTGCGGCTGCAGGACGCTGGATGAAATGAGAAAAAGCGCTCGCTTTATACAGATCACCAATGCGGGATGGAAGGAAAGCCACGTTCATGATGTTATCATCACGAAGGAAGCTCCGAACTACCGCATAGAACAATAGAGGATTTATATTCATGGATATAGCCGTCCCTTTGACTGAAAAAATACTGGTCCTCGATTTTGGTTCCCAGTATACTCAACTGATCGCCCGTAGGATCAGAGAGAACAAGGTCTATTCAGAGATATTTCCATTCAATACTTCAATAGAGAAGATTAGAGCATTTAAGCCTAAAGGGATTATTCTTTCCGGCGGTCCGTCAAGTGTCTACGAAGATGCTGCCCCTATCTGCGATCATGGGATTTTCAAAATGGACATCCCAGTGCTCGGTATATGCTACGGCATGCAACTTTTAGCGCATGCACTGGGCGGCAAAGTTGCCAGGGCAGCAAAAAGGGAATATGGAAGAGCCGCTCTCATGGTAGATGACGATTCCGATCTGATGTGGGGGCTTTCACAGAGAACAAAAGTATGGATGAGCCATGGTGACCGTATAGAACTCGTGCCCAATGGGTTTGGTATTATCGGACATACAGACAACTCACCTGTAGCGGCCATGGCTGACAAAGCGCGCAAGTTTTATGCCCTTCAGTTTCATCCTGAAGTCGCGCATACAGACGAAGGCATACGCATACTCCAAAATTTCATCTTCGAAATCTGCGGGTGCAAGCCAACCTGGGAGATGGCTTCTTTTATCGAGTGGTCAGTAGCGAATGTTCGCGAGCGGGTGGGAAATAAAAAGGTGATATGCGCTCTGAGTGGCGGGGTGGATTCTTCTGTAGTAGCTCTGATGGTTCACAGGGCGATAGGCGATGAGCTGACATGCATCTTTGTTGATAACGGACTTCTTCGTAAAGGTGAGGCGGAAAAAGTCCGCAAAACGTTCCAGGATCATTTTCATATTAAACTCGATTTCGTAGATGCAAAAAAAAGATTTCTAGGAAAGCTTAAGGGCGTTATAGAGCCGGAAAAAAAACGGAAGATCATCGGCAATGAATTCATCGCGGTTTTCGAAGAAGAGGCAAAAAAGATTAAGGGCGCTGAATTTCTGGCTCAAGGCACACTCTATCCCGATGTGATCGAAAGTGTATCATTTAAAGGTCCGTCGGCCGTAATAAAAAGTCATCACAATGTAGGTGGACTCCCTGAGGTAATGAAGCTTAAGCTAGTTGAGCCTTTGCGAGAGCTTTTCAAGGACGAGGTAAGGGTATTGGGTCAGGAGCTTGGACTTCCTGAAGAAATATGCTGGCGGCAACCATTCCCTGGGCCTGGCCTGGCTATAAGATGCATAGGCGATATTACCGAAGATAAACTGGAAATATTGCGTGAGGCAGATGCTGTCGTTATAGAAGAGATTAAAGCAGCTGGACTGTATAAGACTATTTGGCAATCATTTGCCGTAATATTGCCTATCAGAAGTGTAGGAGTTATGGGTGATGAGAGGACTTACGATAAGGTCGTAGCAGTGCGCGCCGTGACAAGTCTCGATGGAATGACAGCAGATTGGGCTCATATTCCATACGATATTCTTGGAAAGATTTCCAGCAGAATCATCAATGAAGTTCGCGGAGTAAACAGAGTAGTCTATGACATCACTTCGAAGCCGCCTGGAACAATCGAGTGGGAATAATTAATGCAATCTACCTAAACCGGGAGTCAAGGGGCTCCCGTTTTTGTCTTTAGTGGGAGAGGCGCTGTTGGACATCAAGGCCTATCTCAGCGAGAAGAAGCATCTAATTGATTCATTTCTGGAAGCTTATTATAGAGCGCCCTTTCCACCCAAGGCCCTTCGGGATTCAATGGTCTATTCGCTATCGGCGGGAGGGAAACGCATAAGGCCAATCTTGTGTCTTGCATCATACGAGGCGTGCGGGGGTCAGGCTCAGGATGCTGTCCCGCAAGCCGCTGCAATCGAACTGATTCACACTTATTCACTGATTCATGATGACCTGCCGGCAATGGATAACGACGACCTTCGGCGGGGCAAGCCTACAAATCACAAGGTTTTTGGAGAAGCTATGGCCATATTGGCTGGAGATGGTCTTTTGACGGATGCCTTTTGCCTGCTTGCAAACGGGCGCTACCGTAAGCCTGTTATTTCTATCGATTCTATTGCTCTATGCATGAGCGAACTTGCTTATGCCGCAGGATCTCAGGGAATGGTCGGCGGCCAGGCTCAGGACTTGCTGTCAGAAAAAGCAGAGCCGGACCCGATCACGCTGATCTTTATCCACGAACACAAGACCGCTGCCCTGATATCTGCATCGGTTCGCATGGGTGCCATACTTGCTGGAACACGAGGCGAGGATCTTGATAAGCTTGCGGTATACGGAGAGAATATTGGACTCGCTTTCCAGGTGATCGACGATATACTTGACGTAGAGGGTGAAACTGAGATGCTTGGTAAGCCTAAGGGGTCGGATGAAAGGCAGAAAAAGCTGACATACCCGCGTGTATTTGGCATTGAGAAGTCGAGAATGAAAGCAAAGGAATTAATAGACTCGTCAATCGGGGCGCTGTCATTCTTAGGCGAAAAGGCAGAGCCATTAAGAGAGATCGCGATATATTTGTATGGGAGAAAAAATTAGCAGCATGTAAATATGAGGCTGCAGCACTTAGAGCGATGCTGATAGAAAAAATCAAATCACCGCAGGACCTGAAAGGGTTCACCATAGATGAGATGAAGGCTCTCGCCGAAGAGCTTCGCAGCATTATAATTGAGAGGGTTTCGAAGAACGGAGGTCATCTCTCATCGAATCTTGGAGTCGTGGAGCTCACGATTGCAATGCATTATGTATTTAACTCTCCACAGGATAAGTTCATTTGGGATGTCGGACATCAGTCCTATTCACACAAACTTCTGACCGGCAGATATAATCTTTTTTCGACCCTGCGAAAATTCGGAGGGCTGTCAGGATTTCCAAAGAGAAATGAAAGCCCACACGATCCTTTTGGTACCGGCCATAGCTCGACTTCCATATCCGCCGCGCTTGGAATACTTGAAGCAAGAGATAAACGCGGTGATGACTATAAAGTGATAGCAGTAATAGGAGACGGTGCTCTCGCTGCTGGTCTTGCTTTCGAGGGATTGAATCATGCGGGCAATATGAAAAAAGATCTGATTGTAGTGCTGAATGATAACGAGATGTCCATATCGCCTAACGTTGGCGCCATGTCCACTTATTTGCACAAAGTCCTGACGGGCACATTCTATAAGAGGTTCAGACAGGAGACGCGCGCTTTTCTCGAAGGCATCCCCAAAATAGGAGAGTCAGTTGCAAAGATGGCGGGAAGGGCTGAGGGTAGTTTGAAGGGATTCTTTCTGCCCGGTGGGTTGTTTCAGGATCTTGGTTTCAACTATCTTGGGCCTATTGACGGTCATGACGTTCCTCTTCTGATCGAAACCTTTTCCAGCATCAAGACCCTTAAAGAGCCTGTCCTGCTGCATATCGTCACAAAAAAAGGGAAGGGTTATAAGTTTTCAGAGGATGATCCATGCGTATTCCATGGGATTGGGCCTTTTGAGATAGAGACCGGAGAGGTGAACGGTAACGCAGGCACTACAGACGCGCAGGGTTGCGAATGCATTTCGTACAGCGAAGGCTTTGGTCGTGCGTTAGTAGAAGCTGCATCTATTGATGATCGGGTAATAGCAATCACAGCTGCAATGAAAGAGGGAACTGGTTTGACGGAATTCGCTGAAAAGTTCCCTGACAGATTTTATGACGTAGGCATTGCTGAGCCTCATGCCGTGACATTTGCAGCAGGATTGGCTACCCAGGGCCTGAGGCCGGTGGTCGCCTTGTATTCTACTTTTTTGCAGCGTGCTTATGATGAGATCGTGCACGATGTATGCTTGCAAAACCTGCCGGTCGTGTTTGCCATTGACAGGGCTGGTATAGTCGGCGAGGATGGACCGACCCATCACGGCTTATTCGACATATCATTCCTGAGGAATATCCCTAATCTTACAATTATGGCGCCGGCCGATCTTTTGGAATTAAGAAAAATGATCATGATAGCACTCAAGCATGCAGGCCCGTCAGCGATCAGATATCCGAGGGGCAAGTCTTTTGTAGACAGCAACCAAATGGACATGGACATCAGGCACGGCAAGGCAGAAATCGTTCGGCATGGTGAGGATATTCTAATCATCGGTATCGGCAATACGGTACATCCGGCGATGAAAGCCGCTGAATTACTTTCGGAGGACAAGATCGACGCATGCGTTGTTAATGCACGCTTTATCAAGCCGATAGATCGAGATTTGCTTGTTTCCCTTGCCGGTAGTATTGGAAAGGTTATCGTTGTTGAAGAGAATGTGCTTGCCGGCGGATTTGGTAGTGCAGTAATCGAATGTCTGAGTGATGTCGGCTTGTTGAATGTTTCTGTAAAAAGAATTGGCATCGGTGACGAATATGTGGAGCACGGCTCTCAGCGGAGGCTCAGGGAGAAATACCATCTGGACGAGCAGGGTATTTATCAGGTTGCGCTGGAATTCGTCAGAAGTTATAACACGAAATAAGTCAGTGAATCACTGTGGGATGAAATTTTCCTTGATCATTATTCGAGGATCTGTTGCCGAAGAAGCGTAATACTAAGTGGCACGGTTACCCTGGCTGCTTGCGCGCCCGTGAGAACCCAGACATCACACTATGATTCACTAAATCCTTTCGTGTCCAGAAGCGTATCAGACAATATGAATTCGCCAAAATGAATCCGAAGGAACGACTAGATAAACTTCTTGTAGAACGGGGCCTCGTTGCAAGCCGCGAGAGGGCCCGCGCCCTTATTATGGAAGGCAGGGTAATGGTTGACGGGCACCCTGCGACTAAGGCCGGAGAGATGGTCGGGTCTGAGGCTCAAGTCAGCATCAAGGGCGGAGACATGCCATATGTAAGCCGCGGGGGGCTCAAGCTCGAAGCCGCGATCCGACAGTTCGGGATATCTCTGAAGGACAAAGCCGCGATGGATGTAGGTGCATCAACCGGCGGATTTACCGACGTCATGCTTCAGCTGGACGCAAGAAAAGTGTACTGCATAGATGTTGGCTACGGTCAGCTCGCTTGGAAACTCCGGCAGGATCCGCGAGTATCTCTGCTTGAAAGGACCAACATACGCAACCTCGAAAGAAATCAAATCCCGGAAACAGTAGACATTGCGACAATCGATGTGTCCTTCATATCTCTGATCAAGGTTATGCCGAAGGTGCTGGAATTCCTGAAGTCCGGAGGTGAGATCGTAGCCCTTATCAAGCCCCAGTTCGAAGTCGGCAGGGGTGAAGTGGGTAAGGGTGGTATAGTCAGGGACGAGTCTAAGCGAATTGAAGCTTTGGAGAGGCTCAAAGTTGAATTCGAATTATTAGGACTCCGAATTATTGGTGTAATTGAATCGCCGATTCTGGGCCAAAAAGGCAATGTAGAATACCTGCTGTATGCAAAGAAATAATTTATGCTATACCTACTTCATCGGAGGGTTACAGTATGTTGCGTGAATGTTTAGTAAAAGGAATTGCATACCAGGGTAGTTTACGAACAGGTGAAGACCTGCTTAGGGGCCTTACACATGTCATCGAGGAAAATAATATCGTTTGCGGTCGCATAACCGGCATCGGTGCTGTTACACAGGCGCGCGTCGCCTATTTTGATCATGAGCATAAGAGATATGAGGAGTTGCTCATCAAAGAGGGCATGGAAATACTCTCTCTTACGGGCAACATTTCAAAGAAAGATGGGGAGTTATTTCCGCATGTGCATGTTGTACTGTCCGGCAGAGACTTCAGGGCGTTCGGCGGTCACCTTCTTCATGATACGCTGGTTTATGCTTTTGAATATGAGATCATACCTTTTGACGGGAAGCCGTTAATCAGGCAATTCGATAAGGATACGGGACTCTTTCTATGGAAAGAATGAGCAAGCTGCAACTGTAATCACTAAAATGCCGTAGTTTGTCCTCTCTAACCCCAGTTGCTATACTGTCCTTAGAAATTCCAGGCAGACTAAATAATATTTGGCAATTATTGATGATGTCTGTCGGATTGATGATAGTTATAACTAGTGGTCCGCTTTACGGCTGAAAAGATTTTTCAGATTTGGAGAATATCAACATGTTCAAGTGATAAGCAGATAAATGATATGAAGCAGACCAGAAATTACAGGAACAGAAATCAACATTGACTGCTTCATAATTAGTTGCTCTTAATATATAATAATACCTCTCGTTGTTGGAGTTTGCATAAACATGATCGGAGCGAAGAGTGGAAATAGTACCTGGGCTTGTTAACAAGAGCACCTGGAATAAGGTCATCAATTATATTGCTATGAGCGATGAACAACCTCCTTATCTGCTTATGGATCGGGAGATGATAATGAATAAAGTTGCCCAGATCGGCAGAAAAATCAGAAATGCGAAAGTTTCCTATGCAGTCAAGGCAAATCCTGATATAGAGGTATGCCGGGTGATTGCTGATCTCGGTCTCGGCTTTGAGATAGCGTCCGAAGGAGAATTAGGGCTTTTGAGGCAGATAGGTGTAAGCGCCGATCGAATTATAACTAGCAATCCTGTCAAGACCTTCCGTTTTCTCGAAGAGGCTGCGAATTACGGTGTGAATTATTTTGCATATGACTCTGTTGCCGAAGTCGATAAGATGTCCCGCTACGTTCCAGGCGGAAATGTTTATGTGCGGCTTAATGTGCCGAATGAAGGCAGCGAGTGGCCGCTCAGTAAGAAGTTTGGTGTTGAGATTGAAGAAGCGGCTTCGTTGCTGGCTTATGCGCGCGACAAAGGTCTTAATCCTGTGGGGATCACGTTCCATGTAGGTTCGCAGTGCAATAATCCATATAACTGGCAACACGCTGTTGACAAGGCCAAAGATTTATGGGACATGGCGCAATCCGAAGGTATCGAACTTAAGATGATCGATATAGGTGGTGGTTATCCGATCAGATATACAAAGAATGTTGTTGACATTGCTACCATAGAGGCAAAGATTGACAAAGTCTTAAGACAGAAGTTTTCTGAACAGGTTCAGATATTCATAGAACCCGGCCGTGCTGTTGTCGGTGATGCGGGGGTATTTGTTGGCACTGTCATAGGAAAGGCTAAGCGCGGAGATGAAAACTGGTTGTATATTGATGTTGGAGTTTTCAATGGTATGATGGAGAGTGTTGGCGGCATTAAGTATAACTACATAGTGGGCAGCCGGGCCGAAGAGAAGATTTGGACTGTTTCTGGTCCCAGTTGCGACAGCTTTGATGTTATCGATAAGGAAGCCAAGATAGCAGAGCCGGAGGTTGGCAATCGCATCTTGATTCCGTCAGCGGGCGCATATACGATCTCTTATGCATCAGAATTCAATGGTTTTTCCATTCCTAAAACTATATTAATTTAGGAGAAGTCGATAGCCTGAAGTCAGGATGTAGATGAACCATCTTGTGACTTTCTAATCCAGGAGGATTTATGATCAAGTTTTTCGAGAAAGATCCATATGCACCCATCCAGTATGTTTATGAAATAAGCAATATCCTCTATAGTGGCAAAAGTCTGTTTCAGGAGATAATGGTCGTTGAAAACCCACACTTCGGAAGGATGTTGATCCTCGACGGGGTAGTGCAGATAACCGAGCGTGATGAGTTTTTTTATCACGAAATGCTTGTGCATGTATTGTTGCACGCTCATCCAAATCCAAGGAAGGTGCTTGTCATCGGTGGTGGCGACGGCGGTGTTGTGAGGGAAGTGTTAAAGCACGACTCAGTGGAAAAAGTTTACTTTATCGAGATCGACGAAGAGGTCATTAATGTGTCCAGAAAGTTCTTCCCAGGCGTTGCCTGCGGAGTGGATGACAAAAGGGTAGAAATCAAGTGCATGGACGGCGCTGAATTTGTCAAGGCAAGATCTGGAGATATCGATGCAGTTATAGTTGATTCGACTGATATTATAGGTTTTGCCAAGAGTCTTTTTACTGTTGAATTCTTCAAGTCAGTCAAGGAAAGCCTTAGCGAGCAAGGCATGTTTGTTTCCCTGTCCGAGTCGCTTCATTTCCATAAAGAGATGGTAATTGAGGTTCAGGAGGCGTTGAAACTTATATTCCCTATCGTCGATTTATACACCGCAACATTAGCTACATATGCGGGCAATTGGTGGACTTTTTCGGCGGCTTCGAAAGGATTGGATTTGAGGACTATGAGAAGAAAATACTCAATAGAAACAAAATATTATACTGATGAGATACACGCCCAGGCTTTTATGCCCACGCGGATGTATGAGAAGCTTATGCGCAAGGGCCTCCAGTGGTAGAATCTTGACACGCCCCGTTTATTCTTGTTAAATTATTAGCACTCTAGGTTGGAGAGTGCTAAAGGGGTGGAAAAAGATATTTTCAGTATATTGGATGAGAGGAGCAGGCGTGTCCTTGACGCGGTTGTGCGCAGCTATATCGACCGGCCGGACCCTGTAGGCTCGAGATTTGTTACCCGCAAGTATTCTTTTGGATTTTCTCCTGCAACGATTCGCAATATCATGGCAGATTTGGAAGAGATGGGGTTTCTTAGTCAGCCGCACACTTCTGCAGGCAGAGTTCCGACAGATAAAGGTTACCGCTTTTATGTTGACTCGCTTGGCGGTCAGCCTCTCCCGGATAACCTTTTGGGGATGTCCGGAGAGTTCATGGCGAAGTTTTCCCGAAGACTGGAAGATGTTAGAAATGATCTATCCGCCATGTTTGCTGAGGTATCGAATACTCTGGCGTCACTTTCTAATTACATTGGAGTAGTACTGCCGCCAAAGGCAGAGAATGCTACGTTCAACCGAATAGATCTTATCAAGTATAAGGGTGACCAGGTGGTTGCCATATTGCTGACTGACGAAGGGATCATAAAAAACAAAGTGCTTCAGGTCGATCCCATGCTCAGGCAGGAAGATTTAAACCGCATATCTAATTATCTGAATGCCGAGTTTTCAGGGCATTCGATCGAAGAGATCAATAACATGCTCATGCAGCGCATGTGGAGCGAGAAAGCCCAATGGGACAAGCTCATAGCACGCGCAATATCAATATATGAGCAGGCCATGAATTTTGTCCAGGACGATATTATTGTGTCCGGGATCTACGATGTCATGAACTTGCCGGATTTTTCAGACATCACAAAGATAAGGGAGTTGTCCAAGGCTATTAAGGAAAAACATGTTATCTTGAAACTCCTTGCTGAACTATCCCGCGTGGAAGGCGTGCAGGTCGTCATTGGCAATGAAAATCCCATGGCTGAGCTGAAAGGGTTGAGCATTGTTTCCTCTACGTACAGTGAAGGAAATAAGCCCATGGGTATTATAGCTCTTATAGGCCCTACGCGCATGGATTATTCAAAGGCTATTATTATGGTAGATACGATCGCAAAGTGCGTCAGCAGGACATTTGAGGACTAAATCAGGATGACAGGTAGGCGCACGAAATCAGTAGGAGGGCATATGTCTGACGAGAACAAATCGCATAAGATTAAAATAACGGAAACGGATGAGTCTGTGGCTGCCGGCGCTGACTCTGGCGCTGTCGAAAATGATGATCAGGGACAGGCTGATAACGCCAAGCTTAAGGCAGCACTGGATGAGAGCAATGACAAATATTTGCGGTTATACGCCGAATTTGAGAACTACAAAAAAAAGGTCCGGAAGGAGAAGGAAGAATTTCTTACATATTGCAATGAAGATCTTCTGTATGAGCTTTTGCCTGTTATCGACAATCTCGACATGGCTCTTAAACATACGTCGGAAGGTAGCGCTGACTCACTGACGTCACTAAAGCAGGGTGTTGAAAATACGCTCAGGGAGTTCGTCAGAACACTTGACAAAGTCGGCCTTAAGGCAATCGAAGCTGAGGGGCATCCGTTTGACCCGGCTTATCATCATGCAATGTCACAGGTGGAACGATCTGATATGGATGATAAAACGGTCCTGCAGGAGATGCGGAAAGGATATCTATATAAGGAGAAGGTGCTTAGGCCTTCCCTTGTTTCTGTTTCAAAGAAAACAGTTGACGAAAATCAAACAATAGGGAAGTAGAAGGAGGATTATATGGGAAAGGCAATTGGAATTGATCTCGGCACTACCAATTCGGTAGTTTCCGTAGTTATGGGCGGTGAGACTGTCGTAATTCCGAATCAGGAGGGTAACCGGACTACGCCATCCGTAGTTGCAATCACCGAGAAAGGTGAAAGACTCGTAGGACAGATAGCCAAGAGGCAGGCAATAACAAACCCCGAGAATACTATTTTCTCAATAAAGAGACTTATGGGGCGTAAGTTCACATCTAAACAGGTTGATCATGCAAAGAAGAGGCTTCCTTATCAGATCGTGGAGGCAGCGAATGGGGACGCACATGTAGAGATACGTGGAAAGAAATATTCGCCGCCGGAGATATCAGCTATGATACTGCAGAAGCTGAAACAGGCCGCAGAAGATTATCTTGGAGAGACAGTCACTGAAGCCGTAATAACGGTTCCGGCATATTTTGATGACAGCCAGCGCCAGGCGACCAAGGATGCCGGAAAGATTGCGGGGCTTAATGTTCTTAGGATCATTAATGAGCCTACAGCAGCAGCCCTTGCTTATGGACTTGATAAAAAGAAGGAAGAAAAGGTTGCCATCTACGATCTGGGAGGCGGCACCTTCGATATCTCCATTCTAGAGATCGGAGAGGGCGTTATAGAGGTTAAATCGACTAACGGTGATACCTATCTCGGAGGCGATGACTTTGACCTCAGGGTTATTGACTGGCTTGTTGAAGAATTTAAGAAAGAGCAGGGCATCGACCTGAAACAGGATAAAATGGCATTGCAGAGACTGAAAGAGGCTGCTGAAAGGGCCAAGATCGAGCTTTCCACAGCAATGGAAACTGAGATCAACCTGCCATTTATAACTGCAGATGCAACTGGACCGAAGCACCTCCTTATAAAGCTCTCGCGTTCGAAATTTGAGCAGCTGACAGACGACCTAGTTCAAAATACGATAGAACCGTGTAAGCGTGCGTTGGGCGATGCGGGCCTTTCTACTTCCCAGATCGACGAGGCAATACTTGTCGGTGGCCAGACCAGGTCTCCTAAGGTTCAGCAGGTAGTGCAGGGGTATTTTGGAAAGGAGCCTAACCGCAGTGTCAACCCTGACGAGGTCGTTGCTGTTGGCGCAGCCATTCAGGCGGCGGTTCTCAAGGGAGAGGTGAAAGAGGTACTTCTTCTTGACGTTACGCCGCTTTCTCTCGGCATTGAGACACTTGGCGGAATCTTTACAAAAATCATCGAGAGGAACACAACGATTCCGACTAAGAAATCTCAGGTATTTTCGACTGCTGCTGACAGTCAGCCTGCAGTTACGATCAAAGTGCATCAGGGAGAACGTGAGATGGCTGCCGACAACAAGCTGCTCGGCGTATTCGAGCTGGTAGGAATTCCACCGGCGCCACGCGGCTTACCTCAGATAGAGGTAACCTTTGATATAGATGCGAATGGTATACTGCACGTTTCAGCCAAGGATCTTGGCACCGGAAAGGAACAATCGATCAAGATTACAGCATCAAGCGGGCTGAGCGAAGAAGAGATCAAGAAGATGATGCGGGATGCTGAATCACATGCTGAAGATGATAAGAAGCGTAAAGACATGGCCGAAGCCAAGAACAATGCTGATACTCTTGTCTATTCCGTAGAAAAATCTGTCAAAGAATATGGCGACAAGATTACAGAGGATGAAAAGCGTGATATAGAGGCTGCTCTGGAAAAGTGCAGGAAAGTAAAAGACTCCAGCCAGTCTGCAGAGGAAATCAAGGCAGCTTCAGAGGAGCTCACAAAGGTTTCGCATAAGCTTGCCGAGCATGTGTATAAGGCGACTCAGCAGCATCCTGGAGATAGCGGAGCGACAAATGGCGGCGGATCAAAGCCCAAGTCGGGCGAGGAAGATGTTGTGGAGGCCGAGTTCGAGGACGTTGATAAGGGCAAGAAATAGCGCAGGCTGCGGATTGCGGTTCTTACTGTAATTAGTTACAGGCGCGGATGGGATGTTTACCCTGTCCGCGCTGTTTGTTGTAAAATACAGATTGCTGTATTTTTACATTGAGGAAGGTTTGATCTAATCACATATGCCTGATTATTACAAGATTCTTGGCGTGAACCGAGATGCCTCTCCCGAAGAACTGAAGAAGGCGTACCGCCAGCTTGCGCTCAAATATCACCCCGATCGCAATCAAGGCGATAAGGAATCTGAAGAGAGGTTCAAGGAGATTAACGAGGCATATACCTGTCTTAGCGATGCGGACAAGCGGGCCCATTATGACCGATACGGCAGCACAGAGGGCTTTGGTGCGGGCACGGCAGGTTTCGGCGGCTTCGGAGGTGCGCCTTTTACTGATATCTTTGAGGACCTGTTTGAGGACTTCTTCGGAGGCTTCGGTGGCGCCCGTAAGCAGCGAGCTGCAAAAGGGGCCGATTTGAGATACAATCTGACGATAACCCTTGAAGAGGCTGCTTTTGGGACTGAGAAGAATCTGAAAATCCCAAGATGGCAAACTTGCAATGCTTGCAGCGGCTCCGGTGCACAAGCGGGCAAGCCTCCCGAAACATGCACCAACTGTAAAGGAACAGGCCATATTCGCTTCCAACAGGGCTTTTTCAGCGTGTCCAGACCTTGCAACAAGTGCCACGGTGCCGGCACCATAATTACAAATCCATGTTTGAGCTGCAAAGGAGAAGGCAAGGTCAGAGTGCAGAAGGAGATACTGGTCAAGGTGCCTGCAGGTGTTGACACTGACTCTCGCCTGCGTATTAGCGGTGAAGGGGATTTTGGCAGCTTCGGAGGTCCGTCCGGCGATCTTTATATTGTCATTGCCGTAGAAGAGCATCGATTCTTTAAACGTGAAGGGCTGAATATATATTGCGACTATTCTATACCTTTCACTACAGCTGTGCTGGGTGGAGATATTGAGGTTCCGACCATGGACGGCAGTGCCAAAATCAAAATACCGGCTGCAACTCAATCCGGCAAGACTTTCAATCTCAAGGGCAAAGGAATCCCGCGGCTTGGCAGCCACCACAGAGGAGATCAGATTGTAGGCATTTCTATTGAGGTTCCTAAGAAACTTACGCTGCGTCAGAAAGAGCTTTTAGAGGAATTTGCCGCGCTGAGCGGAGATATCCATGGTGCAGAGGCAAAGGGTTTTAAGGGAAAGCTCAAAGATATCTTCAGCATGTAACCATAAGTTGCTGTCTGTCAAACACAGTTATTATAAATGAGAATATATCTTCTGCCTGAACTTATTGCCAAGAAGACAGGAATTCTTGTCCCAACCGAAAAATCGCATTATTTATTGAAAGTAATGAGGTGCAGAACCGGAGACAGCCTTTCCATTATTAACGGGCTCGGAAAGGCATATGCAGCAAGAATTTCCAGTATTAGCGGTAAAAAAGTCATAGTTGACATTCTAAATGAAGAAACCGCGCCTTCAGAATCGCCTGTCAGTCTGGTTTTATGTCAGGGGGTTCTGAAGGGTGAGAAAATGGACCTCATTGTTCAAAAGGCTACTGAACTCGGAATAAGCGAGATCATTCCTATGGTTACTGAAAGAAGCCAAATCAGAGAGACGAGAAAGGCGGCGAGATGGCGGAAGATAGCTGAGGAAGCGGCTGAGCAATGCGGCAGAGCCGTGATCCCAGTTGTGGAGAGCCCCAGGGGCTTTGAGGAAATATTAGCTGCGCTGCCGAATGAGCGAATATCGGCCGGCATAATATTTTGGGAAGAGATGGGCCTTTCTCCTGACGATGCCCTGATAAAGGCATTGCGTTCAAGTCCGGATAAAGAGCTGGGCAAAACGCGGCTTGCCATTATGATAGGTCCCGAGGGAGGATTTACATCTTTAGAGGTGGAAAAAGCGGAATCTCATGGTTTCATGAAGGCTTCTCTTGGTAAAAGGATACTTCGGGCTGAAACAGCTGCTATCTCTGCGGTGGTATTGGTGAGCTTTGTGATTGAAAGGCAGGGAATCGGCATGAAAAGTCTGATATAATATCAGCATCGTCAAGTGAAAGGAGATGTAATAAAATAGAAAGCAAAGAGAAGAGCATCCGGGCGGCAAAAGCAGCTCTCGATAAAAAATCAAAAGAGACAGTAATCCTCGAATTAAAAGATCTAACAGTTATTGCTGATTATTTCGTTATCTGTTCGGGAACAAATATAACGCAGGTTAAGGCGATCGCCGATCATATTGAGAATGAACTACTTGAAGTTGGAATAAGACCAGCCAGTATTGAAGGCCGGGAAAACGCTCGATGGATATTGATGGATTATGGTGATGCGGTAGTTCATATATTTGAAGAGGAGACAAGGGCATACTACGAACTTGATAAGTTCTGGCTTGATGCGCCGAGAGTTTCTATCAACAATGAAGATAAAGATAGTGTGGGTCGGAAAGACAAAGGAGCAGTTTCTCGCTGAGGGAATTGAGAAATACTTGAGATTTCTGGCTCCTATGGCTCAGGTTTGCATAGCGGAGATTAAGGAAGAAAAGGGCAAGGCAAGAGAAGCGGCATTGAAAGGGGAAGAGGCAAAGATTTTGAAGCAAACCTCTGATTATTACCTCCTTGACGAAAGAGGACGTGGATTTAGTTCTGTTGGATTTGCCGAATTCCTGCTGGAGCGCGATGCGGTCGATTTTGTGATCGGTGGTCCGTACGGAGTGTCCGAAAAGGTAAGGGAAAGAGCCAAGGGTCTGATTGCACTTTCAAAAATGACCCTCACTCACGAGATGGCCCGTTTGCTGCTAATGGAGCAGTTGTTCCGTGGACATACAATTTTAATGGGCAAGGAGTATCATCACTGATGGGTAAAGTGTCGATCTTCTTTTTTCTGGTACTCCTGTTGCTTATCGGATTTTTCGGCATGGAAAATAAGGATGCTGTTTTAGTCAAGGTGCCTTTTGGAAGCACGTATGAAGTGCTTAAATTTGTTTTGGTGCTGCTTTCAGCTGTCGCGGGAGCTATAGTTGTTCTCATGTTAGTGTTTGTGCGGGATACAAAACGCGTAATAGATTCGATGCAGTTGCAGCGGAGGCAGAAAAAAGAGGCGCGAGTGCAGGAATATTATGCCAGAGCACTTAACTTTATCCATAGCAACCGCGATGAAAATGCCAAAGGGGTTCTCAAAGATATTCTCAAAGAAGACCCTGAGCATATTGATGCGTTGCTCAGGCTGGGAGACATATCATGCAGAAGTGAAGAATACGCTAAGGCTCTTGGCTTTTACAGGAATGCGCGGGATATATCGCCAAAAAACTTGCAAGTCCTTATGTCTATGGAATCAGTGCTGGATAAGACGGGCCATAAAGACAGCGCATTAAAGATACTTGAGGACATTATTGATATCGACGGCAACAACTTGGCTGCACTTTATAAGAAACAGGCCATTCTTGAAGAAAATGGGAAATGGGACGATCTTCTTTCTTTGCAAAAAAGCATCGTCAAGTTGACCGAAAACGACAGGGATAAACATAGGGAAGAGACAAAGCAGCTCGGATATAAATATGAATACGGCCGTGCAAGCCTTGAAAGCGGAGAGATAGAGAAGGCTGAGAAGGCTTTTAGTACCCTTTTAAAAACAGACGCATCTTTTATCCCTGCTTACTTGGGGCTCGTGGAAGTGATGGTGTCCAAAGGTGAAACTGAGGAGGCAATAAATTTTCTCGAAAAAAGTTATGAATCGCTTAGTTCACCTATATTGCTTGCCAGACTTGAAGATTTGTTAATAACATTTGGCGAACCCGGTCGACTGCTGCGTTTCTACAGGAATGCAATTTCCAGATCGCCTGGGGATAATAGCCTGAAGTATATGTTGGGAAAGCTGTATTCCCGGCTCGAGATGGTTGATGACTCCCTGGAAATTCTTGAATCGATAGACTCTAATGCTTACTCCAATGCCGAGCTGTTTCTGGTCAAGGGTGAGCTTTACCGGAAGCGCAATCAGGCCGGACGGGCTATGGAGGCTTTCAGGACAGCAGCAGAACTGGAGCGATCGGCTTCTGCACCCTACCGTTGCCGGGCTTGCGGCTCGGTAGCGCCGGACTGGTCGGGAAGATGCCCGGGCTGTAGATCATGGAATACCGTTGCATTGGCTTTGTAAATAATATCTCTTGAATGAATATGAGTGATACTCCTTTAGACAAAGGCATTGAGACGCTGCAAAAAAATAATCAGGCGGATGATATCGTGACGCCCAACTTGCGGCGAGAGAGGGTTGTTCTTGATACAAGTCTGTTTGTGAATCCGGATGTCAGGGACAGCTTTGGACGGACTCCAACAGAAGCTCTTGAGACATTTTTATTTATGGCTGCCCAGATTCACATTCTTGAGTTCTATATGCCTCCTTCAACATTCCAGGAATTGCTTAATTTTATCGATAAGGACAAGATTACCGGAGACATGCTGCTGCTCCTCAGGCAGAAGCCGCCCAGGAAACACGAGCTCAAATGTCCGGCTTACGTTTTTTACGAGCTGATCGAGGAAATCAGGGACAGAGTTAACCGTGGACTCAGAGTGGCTGAAACAGCTGTGCGAAGCACCGAAAAAAAGAGGATTGACGAAATAATACAAGACATGCGGAAAAAGTACCGAGAGGCTTTAAGAGAGGGGATCATTGACAGCAAGGAAGATGTAGATTTGCTGCTTCTGGCAATGGAGCTAGATGCGCTTCTGGTCACCGCTGATCAAGGTTTGATCAAGTGGGCGGAGAAATTCGGAATCAGATGGCTCATCCCTGAAAAGTTCAGCGAGTATCTGTCAAGCGCGGTCCGTAGATCTAAAGAGCTGCAGGAACATGCTAACGGGACATAAGCAATCCTCGATGACGTGCTAGCTGTTCTTGCGGCTGCGGTATTTATGAAACAGCCAAAGGGCTATGCCAATTGAAGCGATTGCTATCATAACCGCTTGTTCATAATGTTTTATATCGTTCAATACGATCTCAAGAGCATGTCCGAACAAAAATCCACCGCCGGCTACTACTATCGACCAGATTAAGGCGCCGATGGCATTAAGGACGACGAAACGCCAAGTCTTAACCCTGGGATTCATTGCAAGCACAAAGGGCGTCATGATGCGTATGCCGTAGACGAACCTGAAAGACAGCATGATAAGGTCATGGTATTTTTCAAGATAATGATGCACCCGACTTACCTTGGAGTGCCATTTGGGATGCTTTGACAGAAGCTCGGCTCCCTTCAACCTTCCTGCTATGAAATAGAGCTGATCGCCTGAAAAGCTTCCTATAAAAGCGACTACCATGACAACGGACAGGTCAAGGTATCCGAGTTGTGCGCTAAGACCCCCTAGCATCAGGATCGTTTCACCTTCCAGAAAAGTGCCGACCAGTAACGCCCAATATCCATACGCCTTAATAAGAGAAGCCAGAAAATCTGTCGAGATCATTGTTGGTTAGCTGCCGCTTGCTAAAATTGTTCTCTATAATACAACATATAACTAAATAAGCGAAAAAATGTTTACGAGGTTACCATGTTAAGTACACAAGATCTTCTGGTAGTACTGGCGATAGTGGCCGTGCTGTTTGGCGGTCGAAAGTTGCCTGAAATAGGGAAGGGCATAGGAGAGGCGATAAAGAACTTCAAGAAAGGAGTTGCCGAACAGGACCATATTGATGTGACGCCTCCGAAGGATGATGCAGCTAAGACGGCTGAAAAGAAAGAAGAGCACAAGGTCTGAAAGACATCTGAAGACAGAAAAACGGGAACCGGCAACTGCAGATTCCCGTTATTAGTTTCCTTAAGAGTGACCGAATCGTTAAATTCTAATAGAGAGAATTCCTCTGAAACAAACTTAACGCATGCTGTTCCGACAATAAACTTCTTGTCCGTCTTTCTGGTCCGTCATAAGCCCTTTTGCCTGAAGTTCGCACTGGGTCCACGCCGACTATGATCCATCTCTTCTCGGACTCGCGGTAAAACAACTTGATTTTACGGCAATCAATACCCAGTTGGAGGATGAAGGCAGAAATCATATCATACGAATTATCATGGTAAACAACACGTACATTCATCTTCTTATGCGTCCCCCCCGGAAAGCAGCTTTGTTCAAGAATATCACCGCTCGGAATATTTTGCAAGAAAAAATTCGCCGAGCCGCTAAAACAGGCGAGGATGCTTCGTGCGTGACTCGATGATTTCAACAAAATCTGCAAATGAAATCGTTGCGACACCAAGTGATCGCGCCTTTTCAAACTTTGTCCCTGGCTGTTCTCCGGCAAGCAGATAGTCCGTGCTTCGTGACACCGACGATGAGACATGGCCGCCATTTGTCTCAATCATCTCCTCTATTTCTTTCCTTGGCTTCGGCATTGTTCCGGTGATAACAAATGTCAAGTCTTCCAGGGGAAGATGTCTTTTCGCCGAAGTGGAATAATCCGGATTGGTAACTTCAAGACCAAGAGACTTCAGTTCCTCCAATGTCTTTATGTTTTTTTCATCTCTGAAGAAGGCCGCTACTGATGAAGCGATCTTCTCACCCATTTGTTTGATGCCTTCAATCTGCTCCTTACTGACGTTGTAGAGGTCTTCAAGTTTTTCAAAATTCTTAGCAAGCAACTTAGCCGCATACTCCCCAATGTGGATGATGCCTATTGCAAAAAGAAATTTAGACAAAGTTGTCTTTTTGCTCTGTTCTATCGCACGGATTAACTTGTCTGCTGATTTCGCAGCAAACCGAGGCAGTTCCATAACGGAATTCCTGTTGAGGCGGTATATATCCTCAAAATTCTTAATCAGCCCTTGAGAATACAGCAGCTCGATATTCTTCTCTCCTAACCCCTCGATATCCATACCGCCTCTGGAGGCGAAATGCTTTATCTTTTCTTGCACCTGAGCCGGACAATAAAGAGATGCGCACCTGACTGCCACCTCTCCTTCTTCCCGGGAGACCGCAGATCCACAGACCGGACAATGTTCAGGTACCGGGAAATACGACTCTTGACCACTCCGCTTTTCTTTAATTACCATTAGCACATGAGGTATGACATCGCCCGCCCTTTCTACTACGACGGTGTCTCCGATTTTGATGTCTTTTCTCTTAATCTCATCCCAATTGTGCAATGTCGAGCGGGAGACGGTAACCCCTCCAATTCTTACAGGTTCGAATATAGCAAATGGAGTTATCACACCGGTCCTGCCGACGCTTCCTCTTATGTCCCTGATCCTTGTCGTTCCCTGATGGGCCTTGAACTTAAATGCTATCGCCCAGCGCGG
>DATHDG010000023.1:0-62910 GCA_035319125.1 Dissulfurispiraceae bacterium
ACTCCGCTGCTTAGAGCAATATATCGCATTAATGGATACCATCCTCTTCTGTCTTTTTTCGACAGCTTCAGATATCCACTTGCAGGGGAATTCTCAATGGATGTTGCCCTGGCGCGTATTAACCGGATCCCAGGTGATTGGGGCCTGGAAATGGGTGTGTTGGCTGAGGTCTATAGAAATACCTCCCTGAGAAGAGTCTGCCAGGTCGATATCGCAGAAAATTATGATCACAAGCATCAGTTGCTCTCGCCTGACGATGCAACTAAGGGCTTGCATAAGATGTGTGTCGATATTTGCAAGTCAATCTTTAGAACCTTCGTTTCGGAAGGGCTAGTATTCTCAGAGGCCTATTTCAAATCACTGGTTGCAACTTACGTGAGAACAGCTCAGAACATGTTAAAACGTTATGAGGATGATGCAGCCATTAACGGCCTTTTCTTTGACCGGCATGAAGAGAGTCTCGCCGTGGAAACCTTTACAAATGGTATCAAAAAAGCAGCAGAAATAATTACAGAAGACCCACTCGGTGTTCCGTTAATTGCCAGTTGGGACCGGGTGGCCGCGGCAGTGCCTGATATTTTTGCCGATATCAGGGATGCTGTCGAGGATGACAACAAATAGGCTGCAAGGACAAGGAGCGGGACATGACAGAACCATTCGATTTTAAGCAGTGCACGACAATGCTCAAATCAACCGGCAAAAGGGCTAGCAACCTTCGCGAGCTTCGCGAATGCATAACGGTTATTGACGAGGAATCCATGTTTCATCACACATTTCAATACTTCCTGAAAGGACACCTCCTGGAATACACAAATGATTTTGCGCACTGGGCTGGAGAAAGTCTTGAGGAACGGGCTCTTTCGGAGCGCCTTTCGAGCATAGACCCATACGAATTTGACACTATGGAGTCTCTCAGAAAGAGCATTCTAACGGTCATCGATGACTATCTAAAAAAATTCCCGGAACCAAGACAGGCCATGGCCGGCGATGAGTTCTACTTCAACCAAACTTTGACTTTAATTTTCAGCAGCGGCATCAGGGCGAGGAATCTGGCCGAGTGCCTGATGGGGATAAAGTACGTCGACCCTACTTCGATCTACTATCATTTCTTCGAAGCCAGGATGCGTCTCGGCGCAGACGATTTCTCCACATGGATCGCCGGACCGCTTGAAAGGAAGTCCCTCGCCGAAAAGATAAGAGCTATCGATCCCTTCATGCACAGTTTGGAGGAGATCAGACAACATCTTTACGATACGATCGAGACCGAGCTGAAGACGGAGATGAAAACGCCGGGAGGCGAGCTATGATAGAAAAATATCACGGAATTTCACCGAAAAGCGATCTCGTTCTCCTGCAGAAACTGGGAGAGAGGCTTGCCGGCAAGTCTTTTCTGCACATCAACTCAACGCGCGCCGGCGGCGGCGTAGCAGAGATACTGCATCGCATGATCCCGATAATATCGGAGCTTGGCATCAAGGCACGATGGGAGGTAATAGAAGGGGACGAGCTTTTTTTTGATATAACGAAGAAAATCCATAACAGCCTGCAGGGAAAGGCCGAAAGCATAACGGGCGAGATGTGGGACTATCATCGGGAGGTGAACCGGAGAAACGCTGCAAAGCTGGATCTTGGGGCGGATGCGGTGCTGATCCATGATCCGCAGCCGATCGCTCTTGTCGAGTCCAAGACGCCCGGCAAGTGGCTTTGGCGGTGCCATATCGACCTGTCTGCCCCGTGGGAGGGGATTTGGGAACACCTCAGCCGCTATTGCAGCAAGTATGACGCGGCAATATTCTCAGTTGCAAAGTTTGCGCAGGCCATGCACATAGACGAATTCATCATACCACCTTCAATAGATCCGCTGAGCGCAAAAAATCGTGAAATGACGCCGCAAGAAATACGTGATGCAGTCACAAAATATGGGCTCCCAATAGATAGGCCAATGATCCTTCAAGTTTCCCGCTTCGATAGATTCAAAGACCCGGTTGGAGTAATAGAAGCTTTCAGATTGGTACGTAAATACAACGACTGTGTGCTTGTGCTTGCCGGCAGCCCTGCAACAGATGATCCGGAGGGTGAAACAGTTCTGAATGAAGTCAGGAATTACACAGACGGAGATCCGGACGTCTTCGTCTTACTGCTCCCCGCGTTCAGCGATGAAGATATAAACGCGCTTCAGCGAGCTGCTACGGTTATCCTGCAAAAGTCGCTCAAGGAGGGATTCGGCCTGACCGTATCGGAGGCTATGTGGAAAGGCAAACCAGTTATAGGCGGCGCTGTCGGCGGCATTCCTTTGCAGATCATGCATGGCCACAACGGGTTTCTGGTTTATTCCGTTGAAGGTGCTGCCTTCCGAGTTCGGCAACTTCTGAATGACCCGTCAAGAGCCGAAGCAATGGGCGGCAAGGCACGGGAATATATAAGAAATAATTTTCTCATAACGCGACAAACCAGAGACTACCTGTCGGCATGGTTCGCCGTTGAAAACAAGGGCAAGAACGTGCTGGAACTCTGAACAGATGAATCCATATGAACTCGATCTGCACAGCGGGGCACATTATCTGGGGAACGGCAGATGCATGTTTGCGGCATGGGCGCCGTTCCGCAGTAATATGGAGGTAAAGTTGCTTATGCCCGGCAAGCAATTGCTGCCGATGGAAAGGCGGCCAAACGGATACTGGAGCGTAGTTGCAGAAGGCGTTCAGCCGGGCGCACGATACCTATTCCGCCTGGATGAGACAATTGAAAGACCCGACCCTGCATCTGCCTTTCAGCCTGACGGAATCCATGGCGCCTCGGCAGTCGTGGACCACGGACAGTTTTGCTGGAGCGACGACAAGTGGTCAGGCAGGCAGTTGGAAGATTATGTCATATACGAACTGCACGTCGGCACATTCAGCGCCGACGGCACATTCGACGCCATAATCCCTCACCTGGAGCATATTGCCGGCCTGGGCATTACTGCAATAGAGCTAATGCCGGTTGCTCAGTTTCCGGGCGACAGGAACTGGGGATACGACGGTGTTCATCCTTATGCACCCCAAAACAGTTATGGCGGTCCGACCGGGCTCAAGGCCCTTGTCAATGCTTGCCACCGGCATAGCCTGGCGGTAATTCTGGATGTGGTATACAATCATCTCGGTCCGGAAGGGAATTACCTTTCTGATTTCGGCCCTTACTTCACCGACCGCTGCAAAACACCGTGGGGAGACGCTGTCAACCTAGACGGTCCATATAGCGACGAAGTGCGTTTATATTTCATACGTAATGCGCTGCACTGGATTTCAGACTATCACTTCGATGCCCTCAGGCTTGATGCAATACACAGGATCTTTGATTCGGGGGCCACTCCGTTTCTGTCAGAACTGACGGAGACGCTCCATTCATTGTCTGATGACCTTGGCAGGAAAATCTGTATATTTGCCGAGAGCGACCTTAACGACACAAGAGTGACAGATCCTGTCGGAGCCAGAGGGTTAGGCTTCGACTCTCAGTGGAACGACGACTATCATCACGCCCTGCATACGCTCCTTACGTGCGAGCACAACGGCTATTATGAAGATTTCGGCAGCGTGGACCACCTGGCCAAGGGGCTGAAGGAGGGGTTCATCTATTCCGGACAATATTCCGCGTTCAGACGGCGGAGGCATGGCAATTCATCCGCAGGCAGACCGAAGAAGACCTTCATAGTTTTTTCGCAGAACCACGATCAGATCGGCAACAGGGCTGCCGGAGACCGGCTAAGCACAACGCTGTCTTTTGAAAAGCTGAAACTCGCCGCATGCTCAGTCATACTTGGACCGTACATTCCACTTCTATTTATGGGAGAAGAATACGGTGAAACCGCTTCGTTCATGTATTTCGTCAGCCACATCGACAAAGCGTTGATCGACTCGGTTCGCAAAGGCAGGATTGAGGAATTTTCGTCTTTTTCGTGGAAAGCCGCGGTGCCGGACCCTCAGGACGAAAAGACTTTTATGAAATGTAAAATTGACCTCAGTCGCCGCTTTCAGGGATTGAATCGCGTGCTCCATGATTTCTATAAAACTATACTCAAAATGAGGACATCAATTCCGGCGCTTTCGGGCCGTGCAAATGACGACCCGGATGTCAGCCTGTTTGAGGAACATAAGACTGTGATGATGAAACGGCGCGCAGTCCATGAAGAAATAGTTGTACTATGGCATTTTGGTGAAAATACGACAACCATTGCAGCCCAGCTTGCGCCGGATTGCGCTTGGCAATGCATTCTCGATTCATCATCAGTACGCTGGGGAGGCAACTCCATGCCCAGCCCAGACTCAATCAAACCTGCAGGCGCAGTGACCGAATTGCAGCTGAACCCATGGAGCTGCCTGGTTTACAGGCGGACGACGGAGGGATAATTGAACCAATACCGCCGCATACCGGTTTCGACCTACAGGCTCCAGTTCAATTCTGATTTCGGATTTTCGGATGCTGCGGGCATAATAGGGTATCTTGACGATCTTGGCTTTACCGATATCTATTCTTCTCCGTATTTCAAAGCCAGGACAGGCAGCATGCATGGGTACGACATAGTAGATCCAACATCTCTGAATCCTGAAGTGGGCAGTTTTGACGAGCTCGATATGTTAGTCGGGGAGCTTGCAAAAAGGGATATGGGTCAACTCCTCGACATAGTGCCCAATCACATGGGGATCGGCCATGAAAATGCATTATGGATGGATTTACTCGAAAACGGGCCCGCCTCCGCCTATGCAGATTATTTCGATGTAGATTGGGCGCCGGTGAAGAAAGAGCTTAAAAATAAAGTGCTGCTGCCTGTCCTCGGCGACCATTACGGGAAAGTGCTTGAGAGCGGCGATCTGCGGCTTCGATTTCACGAAGGCGGTTTCCTCATATCATATTTAGAACATATCTTCCCGGTGCGAACCGGCTCGATCGCGGAAATCCTCGAATTTCGAATGGGAGCGCTTGTCGCCGCATTGCCTGAAGGGAATGAAAACCTGTCGGAGTTAAACAGCATCATGACAGCAATATCCCATCTGCCGCCCTACACTGTCACGAACGCCGAAAAAATCAGGGAGCGTTATCGTGAAAAGGAGATCATAAAGAAAAGACTATGGAATCTTTACAACAACAGCGCAGATATAAAGGAGTACATCGATAGTACTGTAGAACTTATAAACGGATTCAAGGCAAACCCTAACAGCTTCGATCGCCTCGACCGGATCATGCGCAGACAGGTATACAGACTTGCCTATTGGCAGACAGCAACCGAAGAAATCAACTATCGCCGTTTTTTCGACATCAATAATCTTGCTGCAATAAGGACCGAGAATAAAGCTGTTGCAGAGTATACCCACCAGCTTGTCTTCAGGTTGATACGTGAAGGAAGGGTTACAGGCCTGAGGGTAGATCATCCCGATGGGCTCTATGATCCCGCTGAGTATTTCAGATGGCTCCAGCAGCAATGCTTCGAAAACGTCCGACTGTGGCACCTTGAAAAAAAAGATATGGAAGTGGGAGACAGTTCGGACCTGTCGCAGCCCGGAAACAGCTTCGGCGACGGGCTTGAAACGATGATGAACGGAGATAATCTAACAAAGCCATTCTACATTGTCGGTGAGAAGATCCTAACCAGGGGCGAGCGGATGCCGGATAACTGGCCCATATTCAGCACCACTGGATACGTCTTCCTGAACTCGCTGAACGGAATCTTCATCGATGGAACAAAAGCGAAAGCCTTCGACCGTATATATTACTCCTTTACCGGTCATGCAAACAGCTTTCAGGAAATGGCCTGTGACAAGAAACGGCTGATTATGCACGTAGCGATGGCGAGTGAGATAAACACGCTGGGGCATGTGCTAAACCGCATTTCCGAAAAGGACAGGCATACGAGGGATTTCACACTCAGAAGCCTTATAATCGCAATCATAGAAGTGATAGCAGCCTTCCCGGTATACAGGACATACATAAATCAGGCAGGCATCAACGACAGGGACCGCAGGTACATCGAGCATGCGATATCGCGGGCCCGAAGAAATAATCCGGCGGTCAGCTCTTCGATCTTCGATTTCCTTAGAGACGTGCTGCTGCTCAACTATCCGGATCATCTTCACGAAGCCGACAGGAAGGAGTGGATGGATTTTGTGATGCGCTTCCAGCAAATCACCGGGCCGGTAATGGCAAAGGGCGTAGAAGATACCGCCTTTTACGTGTATAACCGGTTTGTTTCTCTTAATGAAGTCGGCGGGTCGCCCGAGCGGTTCGGCATTCCGCTTGAAACCTTTCATGGACAGAATATAGAAAGAACCAAGTACTGGCCTCATGCGCTCATAACTACGGCCACACACGATACGAAGCGAGGCGAGGATGTCAGGGCCAGACTTAATGTTCTCTCGGAAATCCCCGACGCATGGAAAGATGCTGTCAGGCGCTGGTCGCGGATGAACAAGAAAAAGAAACCGCTGGTGGACGGCTCTCCCGTACCGGACCGAAACAGTGAATACCTCTTTTATCAGACGCTGGTCGGAGCATGGCCGCTCGGGATTGCAGATAAGGAGGAATATTTATTCTTCTGCAAACGTATCCGTGAATATATGTTAAAGGCTGCTAGGGAGGCCAAAGTCAGTACGAGCTGGACAAGTCCGAACAGGATATATGAAGATGCGCTCATGCATTTTATAGGCGCAGTCCTTGAAAAAAAGCCAGACAACCTCTTCCCCGGTGATTTTGCCGCTTTTCAGAAAGACATTTCGCATTTCGGCATGCTGAACTCACTGTCTCAGACACTCCTTAAAATCACCTGCCCGGGTGTGCCGGATTTCTACCAGGGCACTGAGATATGGGATTTCAGCCTCGTCGATCCGGATAATCGAAGGCCTGTGGATTTCAGCACCAGAAAACAGATGCTGCAGGAGCTGAAAAGGCGTGAATCAGCCATGACGCTGTGCGACCTGGCTAGACAGCTGACCGTCAGCAAGGAAGACGGCCTGGTCAAACTATTTCTGGTCAGGAAAGCTCTGCGTTATCGCAGGTCCAGGCGGGAGCTTTTTGACAGCGGCGAATATATACCACTTGAAGTTATGGGATCCGGAGGCGAAAATATATGCGCTTTTTCCCGAAGGCTTGGAGGTGCCGTAGCAATTATCGTTGCCGCAAGGTTTTATACACGACTCCGCACTGGCGACTCCGGCATGCCCCTGGGAAAAGAGGTCTGGAAAGATTCCGAGCTGGCGGTTCCGTTCGTCAAGAGCGGTGCTAATTTTAGAAATATACTGACCGGGCAGAGTGTTTCGCTCAGAATGTCGGACGACTCGGCGGCACTATGGTTGTCCGATGTCCTGGCAGACTTTCCGGTAGCCCTTCTTGAAAAGACAGGACATGAAGAAAATTGACAAAAACGACGGCATTACCGGCCGTAAAGAACTGCGGGACAGTCTTCGGTCCATGAAACGAGCGGACATACTTGTCGGGATTCCCAGCTACAATAACGCTCGTACGATAGGACATGTCGTCAAAGCTGTTCAAGCGGGGCTTGCAAAATACTTTCCGCACATGCGCGCAGTGCTGGTGAATTCCGACGGCGGATCTACTGATGGGACGCCGGACGTCGTACAGAAAGCATCTATCGAGGATTTCCAGTCTATTTTGGTGCGACACAGGGCAATCCCGGTATTCAAGATAGCCACTCCATATAGCGGCATACCGGGCAAGGGCAGCGCTTTCAGGACTATCTTTGAAATTGCCGGCATGCTTAAAGTAAAGGCTTGCGCCGTTGTAGATTCGGATTTGAGGAGCATCACGCCGGAATGGATCGAACTGCTCATAAAGCCGCTTATTGACGACTCTTATGATTATGTCGCGCCATTATATCACCGCCACAAATACGACGGCACGATTACCAACAGCATCGTCTATCCCCTTACTCGTGCATTGTACGGAAAGCGCATACGCCAGCCCATTGGGGGAGACTTCGGATTTTCGGGGAAGCTGGCTGAGTTCTATCTCTCGAAAGACGTATGGGAAACAGACGTGGCCCGTTTCGGCATAGATATCTGGATGACAACAACAGCTGTAGCCAATGATTTCAGGGTCTGCCAGGCATTTCTGGGGGCAAAGATCCATGATCCCAAGGACCCCGGCGCGGATCTGAGCGCCATGTTATACGAAGTGACCGGAGCGGCATTTGATTTGATGGAGGCTTACGAGGATGTATGGAATAAAGTAAGTGGCTCTGAAGATATTCCGTCGTACGGGTTTCAGTACGCGGTAGGACTCGAGCCGGTATCAGTCAACCTCGAACGCATGGTCGATAAATTCAGACTTGGCGTAGAGGAATTGGGGTCCATCTGGAAAGAGGTTCTGTCGCCTGACATAATCGATTTTCTTTATGACGTCAAAAAGGTGTCAGTGGATAACTTCCATATACCCTCTGAAGCCTGGGCTGAGATAGTTTATTCGTTTGCCATAGGGGTTCACAGAAAGATTATGAATAAAGAGCACTTGCTCAAATCACTAACGCCTCTCTACATGGGCAGGACAGCCTCTTTTGTTATAGAAACGGCCGGCAGTGATTCCGCTGAAGTCGAAGCTAAAATAGATGAGCTCTGCCAAGTTTTTGAGCACAAAAAAAACATGCTGATAGCAGATTGGGTGCAGCAAGGAGGATTCCATGAACATTCTTGATCGCATAATTGTAGAGCCATTGGAGCAGTTCTGTGAGAAGATAATACGCTTCATGCCAAATGTGCTGACTTCAGTCGTAATGCTGATAATCGGAATCATAGCCGGGTCAGTTCTCAAGGGGGCTTTCCTAAGAATATTCAAAGCCGTCAACCTCGACAAATACTGCGAGCGCTTTGGCATGGTGGATATGCTCGCTAAAAGCGGGATTGAAGAGCCTGTGTCAGTCATTTTATCCAGGATCATAAAGCTGGTCACAATATTCATTTTTATAGTAATTGCCTTGCAAAGCCTCAACTTCCCATCTGTCACAATGATAATGGACCGCTTCTTTCTATATCTGCCGAATGTCTTTGTCGCAGCGTTACTGCTATTTGCGGGCTACATACTAAGCAGTTTCGGGGGACGTGCGGTATTGATTGCCGCGGTCAATTCAGGAATCAGATCAGCCCGGTTAATATCGAGACTAGTGCGGATATTCATACTTCTTTTATCGCTATCGATGGCCCTTGAGCAATTAGACATCGGCAAGGGAACAATTGTCCTTGCTTTCTCAATACTCTTGGGCGGAGCGGTCCTGTCGCTGTCAATAGCCTTCGGACTTGGCGGAAGAGATATAGCAAGAAAGTATCTGGAAAAAAAATTCATGAAAGATGATGAGAATGATGACATACAACATTTATAAGAGGCACTGTCTGCTCATATGATTGTTAGATATAATCAGAATTGATTTATCTACTCTGTGGTTAATAATGTCGCCCTTCTATGATTGCAATCTGAATGTCGGCGACATTTGTGCCTGTAGGGCCTGTAATGAAAAGTCCACCCGCTTTCTGAAAAAAATTATATGAGTCGTTGTTGCTTAGATAAGCCAAAGCATCGATTCCGCAAGCCCTTGCCTTTGAAACTGTCGACGCATCAACAACAGCCCCTGCAGCATCTGTCGCACCATCCGTACCGTCTGTCCCTGCGGACAACAGTGTAATTCCATCAACACCGTCTATTTCTAAAGCAAATGCCAGCGCGAATTCCGTATTTCTTCCACCCAGCCCATTGCCCTTAACTGCAACTGTAGTCTCACCACCAGAAATAAGGCAGACCGATTTTTTGGATTTCTCAACATGCCGGCACGTTATAGCCTTTTGAGCAAGCCATTTCGCAGCACTTCTCGCTTCGCCCTTCAGTTCTGACGATATGATCTGCGCCTCAAGGCCGAGTGCTTCAGCCGCATCCCTGGCCGCCTTCAGAGCTTTTATATTGTTTCCGATGATAAGATTTGATACTCTCTCAAAAAAACGGCTGCCTTCTTTTGGCGTCTCAGGAATATCTCCATCCGCACCTTTTCCTAATAGTGCGATTACAGATGCCGGCGATTTATCCAAAAGATCATGCTTTGCGATGATATCCAATGCATTGCTAAATGTAGTCCTGTCAGGCGATGTCGGTCCTGAAGCTATAACTCCGAGGTCATCGCCGATGACGTCGGAAATAATAAGAGATTTAATTTCCGCCGGATAAGCGATAGAGGCTAGTCTGCCTCCCTTTACCATTGAGATGTGTTTTCGGACGGTATTAAGATCGTAAATATCGGCGCCTGCTTTGAGAAGAAGATCCGTCATATATTGTTTGTCAGCAAGTGAAACGCCTTCGTAAGGACATACAAGCAAGGCCGAACCTCCTCCAGAGATAAGGCAAACTACCAGTGATTGCTCATCAGCATTTCTCAGACTATTGATCAATTCCTTCGTCCCATTAAGACCGGCCATATCAGGCAGAGGGTGACCGGCTTCGTGCATTGATATCTTCTTTAAATCATACCCATCGCAATGACCATATTTCGTGATTGCAACACCCTTATAGTCCACATTAAACAAAGCGTCTTCCATCGCACATGCCATTGGACACGACGCTTTGCCGAAACCAGCCACAATCATTCTTCTGAATTTGGCCCGCGCAAAGGCTTCGTTGATTTCCTTGGAATGGGCAGCAACTAATCGGTAAGGATCTACTGACGTAACAGCAGCCTTAAATATGTCGGCAACCATATCATTCGACTCAAGCATTGTCACAGTATTCACCAGCCAGACAGCGTAATCATGAATACGTTACATGCCATGGCCATGCTGCATATGGTGGCTCATGCCCTGCTCCGGCTCCGTATCAGATGGCATACTGCTGCTTGGCGTATGACCCTCCATCATGTGAATATGACCGGCATGGCGTGCAGGGATTCCGTGTGAAAGCAGAGCAACCAACAGCATTATCGCTAGAATCAGATAAGCATCCAATCTAGCTCGATTGATAAAAGAGATAGCATATGCCGATTCATCTTTACCCCTTTGAGGCGGCGCAACATATCGCCACGACAGATAAGCAAAGACAAGCAGCTTGACTGAAAGAAGCCACCCGTACGCTGTCGTTGCAAGGGCTTCGAAAGAATTTACTTCCACCCAGCTATTGTAAAGGCCCGAAGCAACTATAACTGAAAAAACCGGTCCGAAAAGCTTGTAGAATCTGTCAGCAATTCCTGCGGCTATATGCTGCTGTTCCGGGCTGGTAGATATATTAGAAGCTGACAAAATGATCGACATCGAAACCAGCGAGCCGCCGAGACATATCGCGGCCATCAGATGAAAGAAATCAGAAAGCTGCTGGAAACTGAAGTCCCCGTAATCGGCGGCATGGCTTGAGTCGCTGCGCGTAAAGGCAACGACTGCGCATACTGACAGCAACGCAAAGATAACCGGTTTTGAATCAAGGCGATCTTTCCCCAATTTCCATATAACCCATGCAGACAGGACAGCGCCTGCCCTTAACATCCACATGGTTCCATAATGAGATTTGAACAGGACGACAGGCAGTACCGGCACAATCTCCAAGATTGTGACTCCAGCCATCTCCATGCTGCGCTGAAACAAACTGCCGATGCTGCTAATGCTTAACCCAATTAGACAGAAGAACAGCAGTCGGCGACTACGATCGAAACACTCATTTGCACTTGGCTTTTCACTTGCGCACACCGCGCAAACCGACCAATACAGACAAATAACCGTGCCGCAGACGGCGGCCAAGGCCGTTAGGTCGATAAAAGTCATAATGCTATGAAATAGTAATAGTAGCATCACTTAATCGTAAACGAGTAATCACCAGAAGTCCTATGCCCGTCCCGAGACACAACACTCCATAGTACTTTATAAGTGCCGGGCGGCAGCTTCGGAAGCCCTACCTCAAGCAAAACCTCGTTGGATGGGTTGACACGCCCGTTTCCATTATCAATCGTCTGACCGTTAGCGTCCTTGACCGTTATTTTGCTGAAAGCAGGTTCTAAATCTCCATCAAACCAAATATACACACCAACTGGTGGGGTAGAAACGGTCTCGCCTACCCTTGGAATAGAATGGTCCGGAAAAGCATGGCTCATAGACATGCTCGGCACAGCGAGCACCATAATGGCAAGCGCAACCATCTTCATGGTGACGTTGAGCATATAGTTCAGTGGAAAATCGGTCCGCCTATACTCCTGGGAAAGAGGTCGTCGATAAAGAAATGTATCAGACCAAGTATGCCAACCGTCTTGCCGGACCTCGCATTGACGGGCAATTCCGCTGCTATGCCGAATTCAAGAGATTTTCCGGCCCAGATGATGCCAGGATTGATCGTACCCGTCGTCAGGCCTTTATTGTCACGGCTAAGGTTAGTCTGCATAGGAAATTCCACTATTAGTATCATGCGCCTGAAGGGTTCAGGCAACCCGATGTCTTTCACATGTTGCTGCAGATACATGAGACTGTACTGAACGGAAAAGCCCCAGTTGAATGTTTTAGAGTTACGTTCAATATCCTGATCGTAATCGCCGGTATCTTCATTGTATACGCTATGCACATTCTTGCTTCGTGTCGGAAGGCCTATGCCAAGCGCTCCTGTGATCGCAAAAGGCCTGAGAAAATTTACAGAATCCGGCAGATCGCCGAGACCTTTCCCGAAGAAGAATGCAGGCGTAATCGTAGAGAAAGACTCTGCAACCTGATGCGCACCGGTCCCTCCAATATCAATATCTGTACCTACTGACATGATCAACTCTCTCTTTTCATCAGTCAGAAATTGCCACTTTGCACCAAGTCCAAGATTGTCCCAGCCATGGACAGAACTTCCGTCTTCGAATTTCTGGTGCAGATACGCCTCGTGAAATTCAAATCCGAAATTCGGGAAAAGACGCTTTGAATAATCTATGTTTATATCCGTCTGTTTAGATGACGGATCTCCGGATTGTTTGTTATGGTGAATAAGAAGTGACAACTCGTCTGAAATAAATGGATCGTCGACCGTGAAAGTTGTAGGGAAAAACCTGTTGCCTGCGATGCCGTGCGCCAAAGCGACCTTAGGCAATATAGTTAACAAAATAATTATTGCACCCAGAAAACAGGTGACCGGCAACAACCTATAATATATAGTTCTGCTTGCAAAATATTTCTTACCTTCTATCAATGCTTGAAATACCATCGTTTGTGCCTTCCTTTCTAGTATTGAAGCTACTATAAAATATAGCAAGCATTGATCAATTTCAGAAATGCCCTAAAGCGAGATATAGCCTTTCTTTATTGCATCAGCCACCTTAGCAACTTTTACAACCTCCTTCACATCATGCACTCTCACAATATTGGCACCATTCATGATCGCAACAGCAACAGCCGCAGCTGTGCCCTCGATGCGCTCTGATGGCGCAGCCCCATCCAATATTTTCCCAAGGAAAGCTTTTCTAGACACGCCAATCGCAATCGGCTTTTCAAGAGCGGTGAATTCATTGAGCTTTTTCAATATCTGCAGATTATGGTCAAAGGTCTTGCCAAACCCTATGCCGGGATCCACTACTATTGCATCCTCATTTATGCCGGCATCAAGCGCAATCCGAATGCTTATCCGCATGTAATCCATTATCTCAGGAATCAGCGCCTCATAAACAGGTGCAGATTGCATACTCTTCGGAGTGCCTTTAATATGCATGATAACTACAGGAGCACCGTTGGATGCTGCAACTGTTGCTATATTGGGATCGAATCTGAGCCCACTAATATCATTTATTATTGAAGCTCCTGCACTTAATGCCCGCAGAGCAACATCTGCTTTGCATGTATCAATGGAAATGGGAACCGAAACCAGTTTGGCAATTGACTCTATTACAGGAATGGTTCTTCTTATCTCTTCATCAAGAGGAACAGGATCAGAACCGGGCCTTGAGGATTCTCCACCGATATCGAGAATATCTGCGCCGTTCTCCACGAGTTGCAGGGCATGAGCTACAGCCTTGCCGGAATCGAAGTGAAGCCCACCGTCAGAAAATGAATCGGGGGTCACATTGAGGACCCCCATGATGCAGGTTCTAGCTGATAGATCTAAGAAAAGGTTACTGTTGAGCCTGAGCTTCATTAGAGGCGACAGGCCTCAGGTCTCCTATGATCTTGTCGAGATCAGGGCCATCTATGGTTTCACGCTCAAGAAGTGTTTTTGCAACTGCATCGAGCAGGTCCAGGTTGTCGCTCAACAATTTTTTTGCGCGCTCGTATGCATTAATAACAATGTGCTTAACTTCATCATCTATCTCTTCAGCTGTTTTTTCGCTGTAGTCCTTATGGCGTGCTATTTCACGGCCTAGAAAAATCTGTTCATCCTTCTTGCCGAAGGTCAGCGGCCCGAGCCTCTCGCTCATACCCCACTCGGTCACCATTTTTCTAGCAAGGTCTGTAGCCCTTTCAATGTCGTTGCCTGCACCGGTTGTCATGTGACCAAGGGCCAACTCCTCTGCAGCCCGTCCACCGAGAAGCACATTCAGTGCCTTCAGCAGATAATCCTTGGAATATGTGTAGCGGTCATCTATGGGCAACTGCTGAGTGACCCCAAGCGCCCTGCCCCTGGGTATGATGCTGACTTTGTGCAACGGATCAGTGCCAGGCGTCAATTTCGCGACTAAAGCGTGGCCAGCCTCGTGATAAGCCGTATTTTTCTTTTCCTCATCGCTCAGAACCATGCTTCTGCGTTCAACGCCCATCAATACTTTATCCTTGGCAAACTCGAAGTCGGTCATGTCGACTTTCTCTTTCGATCTCCTGGCTGCAATCAATGCCGCTTCATTGATCAGATTTGCAAGGTCAGCGCCTGAAAAACCTGGTGTGCCACGTGCGATCTTTTCAAGCTCAACATCACCTGCCAACGGAATGCTCTTTGAGTGCACTCTGAGAATCTCCAGCCTTCCCTTGACATCAGGGACGGGAACGACAATCTGCCGGTCAAATCTTCCGGGCCTGAGCAATGCAGGATCGAGCACATCGGGCCTGTTGGTCGCTGCTATTATGATTATGCCTTCCTTGCCCTCAAATCCGTCCATTTCAACGAGCAATTGATTAAGAGTCTGCTCTCTTTCGTCATGACCACCGCCCAGACCTGCACCTCTATGCCTGCCGACTGCATCTATTTCATCAATAAATATGATGCAGGGAGCGCTTTTCTTTGCCTGATCAAAAAGATCTCTAACTCTTGACGCACCCACACCAACGAACATCTCGACAAAATCAGAGCCGGAAATAGAAAAGAACGGCACGGCTGCTTCGCCTGCAATCGCTTTTGCCAATAAAGTCTTGCCTGATCCCGGCGAGCCTACAAGCAATACGCCTTTTGGGATTTTACCTCCAAGCCGCGAGAACTTCTGAGGGTCCCTGAGAAACTCAATGATCTCCTGGACTTCATTCTTGGCTTCCTCTATACCGGCGACGTCGGCAAAAGTCACCTTGACCGATTTGTCGGACACAAGTTTTGCCTTTGCCTTCCCGAATGACATTGCCTTGTTACCGCCCATCTGCATCTGCCGCATAAAAAATATCCATATGAGCACAATAAAGATTATCGGTCCCCAGGAGATCAAAATCGTCATATATAGCGGCGGCTGGTCCGGCGGCTTAGCAATTATCCTGACTCCCTTATCACGCAATTCCGTCACTAACTCCGGATAATTAGCAATATACGTCTTAAATTTGGAGCCATCCTTCAGCCTGCCGGTCAAGTTGTTTTCCTTAATAGTGACCTCTTCAACTTCGCCCGCATCCACTTTGTTGACGAAGTCAGAGAATACAAGCTCCTTTTCGTTCTTCTGCGGTACATTGAATAGATTGAACAGCAGCAGGATTGACATGCCTATAAGCAGCCAAATAAGTACACTCTTATACATTGTGATTCTGTTTTGCATAATTTAATATTCTACCATATTCGCAGATAATATCTGTGCCTGTATCCCCAGCAGTTCGTCGATGCCTTTCTCAGCAAAACCAAGCAAGGCATCGAGCATATCTCTAGAAAATGGTTCGGCTTCAGCTGTGCCCTGGATTTCAACAATCCTTCCGCTGCCGGTCATTACCACATTCATGTCCACATCGGCGGATGAGTCCTCAGCATAGCAGAGGTCCAGCCTGGGCTCGCCATGTACGATTCCCACGCTTACCGCAGCAAGGCTTTCAGTGATCGGATTCTTGCTTATTAATCCTTTGCTCATAGCAAGAGTTACGGCATCATGCAAGGCTATAAAAGCGCCCGTTATAGAGGCTGTTCTGGTGCCGCCATCGGCCTGAATCACATCGCAGTCAAGCCAGATTGTACGCTCACCAAGGATATCCAGGTTAATAGCAGCCCTTAAGGCACGCCCTATAAGCCTTTTGATTTCCATTGTCCTGCCGCCGGGTTTGCCGGTCGTTGATTCACGGGCAGTACGCACAGACGTAGCGCGAGGAATCATTCCATATTCAGCCGTTATCCAACCCTTCTTCTGATCTCTCAAAAAGACGGGGACCCTCTCCTCTATCGTGGCAGTACATATTACCCTGGTATCACCAACCTCGATCAGTACGGAACCCTCTGCTGGTTTAATGTAATTACGCTTGATGCGCACCTTGCGCATCTCATTATTTAGTCTTCCGTCTGGCCTCAATTTTTCCTCCGATTTATATATTGTTATTCAATTATACGTATATGGGCAATATTAAAAAAGTTGACGACAGAGCGGGTTTTCTTCTACAGCATTACTCTTTCGATCTCGCTGATATGATAACCTAAAAACCGCTCCCCGATTGAGGTAAACTTTTCAGTTGAGTCGGTAACATAAAACTTATGAACAGCAGGTGCTCCGGAATGCCTCAGCAGGGGACCTTCATGCAGTATTGCCTTTAGGGCCTTACCGGTTTCAACAGCCGAATCAATAATCTTTATGCCCTGCATAACGCCTTGAATGACATCTTTCAGCAGTGGATAATGAGTACATCCGAGCACGATTGTATCGATTCCATGAGTTTGAAATCCGGACAGATATTTTTCTGCCACAAGCCTTGCTATGTCGCCGTCAGTCCATCCTTCCTCCACAAGAGGTACGAATAGCGGACAGGCAAGCCCGTACACCTCGACAGACTCATCTATGGCTTTTATAGCCCGCAAATAGGCACCGCTCCGTATAGTGGCTTCTGTCCCAATGACACCCACTTTCCCGTTTGCTGTAGCTGAAACCGCTGCTTTTGCTCCAGGCTCTATCACTCCGATAACAGGAACCGGCACACGCTCCCTGATTTCGTTCAGGCTAATGGCTGATACCGTATTGCAGGCAACGACAAGCACCTTCACATGTTTATTCATAAGAAAGTCAGCGCACTCAAAAGAATAGCGTGCTACTGTTTCGGCTGATCTTATGCCATATGGAACCCTTGCTGTATCACCGAGATAAAGAATATCTTCAACCGGCAACATCCTGCTGATATCCTTAAAAACCGTGAGCCCGCCGATACCTGAATCAAAGATGCCTATAGGATTGTCGTTTGGCATTATGGAATCAATACCAAACCGTTTCGCGTAAAGGCGTGAGTGTTTGCACGTGGCCCCCAATGCTATCTACCTCACGTCCTTCAATTAGAATCTTGACGTCTCTCACTTCCATGATATTGGCCGCCAGGGTCTGATAGATAGATTTGAGGAGATAATATTCGTTTCGGGCCTCGCCGGAGAAGTTCCTGCGCAGGTCGTCAGAAAGGTCAACATACAGCACTTTGTTGCGGTCCTCATATATACCGCGCACAGAAGTATTCTTCAAATCGCTTTTAAAGCCTTTGAAATATTCCTGCAGTATAGATTCGGCCAACTTGACCGGGACTGAGCCTCCGGATAACGTCTTTTCCACCTTGGTCAAGCCATTTTCAGTCGGATAGAAAACAGTGATTGGGACTTTAATTTCAGAAGACTGCACAGGTGGCAGTTCAATCCTGCCCTGCTTGGCAGAATCCTCAACAAGCGGTTTTTCATTTGGGAAAAGGAAGTGCTTAGATATCAACCATCCCGCAAGGCCTGCAATACCCAATATAAATATTGTCAATAGAGTTTTCTTTTTCCAGGAACTTTTATTTTGTCTTCTCATAGCCTACATCTTCTCAGTCTTATCTGTCTTATCAGGCGTTTTTTCAGCCGGCACAAGTTCATTCTTCTGAGCCGTCGGAGGAACTGCAGGTTTTTCCTCCTTTACAGCAACAGAAAGTCCTTTTAGAATCAGTGATATTAGTCGCTCCTTATTTTTCTTGTCATAATTGAAATCATCCGGATTTGGAAGCTCTATCAGAATTGCGGGTGCCCTGCTTTTCATAAGGAGTGATAAAGGCAATGCCTCTCTGAGAGGTTTGATAGCAAATTCTTTTTCCATACTGGCAGCAATCGCAATAATAATACTAGTAATCATTTCTGTCTTTTTCCGGTCATTATTCCTGGCTAGTGATGTTTCTACCTCTGACTCCTGCCTTTCCGGCGCATTGTATATAATCGGATTTTGGGTAGATGCAAGGTGAAAGCTTATCAGCAAATCCGGCGTCTTTTTATTTGCAATTGAAATCCTCTCAGCCAGAGACATGATTTGATCGCTCTTGCGAGTAAGCTGCACCTCTCTGCCGCCCTTGCCGAATGCAGCAGCAAATTCCTTAGAGAACTGAAGCACAAAATCCTTCTCAGAATAATTTGTTCCCCTTAGCCCGTAATCATATCCGCCATGACCAGCATCAACGACTATAAATCTAAACGGAATCTGTTCACTCACCGGCTTTAAAGTTGGGGGGGCGACCGTAGAATCTTTGGGCACAGGATTAAAAAAAGCATCTATGACTAGTCTGGATGGTGACTGGAGTTTCATGACTTTAATTTCTTCTATCTTTGGAAGTATCACAACACAGCCGGTTTCTCTTGCAACCACTGTAACAGAGTTCATGATCTCTACAGGCGTATCGCCGGCTATCGGACCTTTATCTGTCTCAAATGAGATGGCCGGCTTTTCTCCTCCATCTGCAGCAGTTGGATGCAAGTCTATGACAATAGATTTGTTCTTAGTTAAAAGAACGGATGAACTCTGCACAAGTGAATCATCTGCAACCAGTACTACTCTGATTGAATCCTGGTGCCTTGCAGCCCGGAGCTTTACCGTCACAGAAGTAGCCTCAACGTCTGCTGCAAGAATGCCGCAAGTAAACAAAAACAAAAGATTCAATAAGATAAGTATAAGGGGCCTTTTAATTTTCATCATAAATTATTATAGAAGATTTCTTGTCCAATCAGTATATTCAACCATATAGATAATCTGCCATGCAATAGAACTGAAACTTGATACCTGTGAAATGTGCTGAAAACCTCCGAAAAGCACAGCAACCTGCGGATTGACACGGCGGTCAGCAATGGCGCATAATTGATATAGAGTCTCAATTGCAATATCTGTTTTTGCGGAGGTTTTGTTTGAAAGGCATAGGACACAGGCACAGGCACGGTTCGGGGCAACTAAAACCCAATCTGGACAAGATCACACTTGTCGGCAATCCAAATGTTGGCAAAAGCGTCATTTTCGGTTTGCTCACCGGCAAGTACGTGACTGTCTCGAATTATCCCGGGACTACCGTGGAGATCACCAGCGGCAATATTTCTCTTGACGGCAGACGACTTCTTCTCATTGACACGCCTGGTGTCAATAGTCTCATCCCCATGAGTGAAGATGAAAAAGTTACGCGCGATATACTGCTTTCCGAGGCTCCCTCTTCTGTTTTGCAGGTCGGGGATGCCAAGAGCCTGAAAAGAACTTTACTTATAACGCTTCAGATTGCTGAAATGGGCCTGCCAATGACCCTTGACCTCAACATGATAGATGAGGCCATGGACAAAGGGATTACCATCGATATAGACACCCTTCAGGGCCTGCTTGGAATCGACGTAGTTTCTACGATTGCACCTCAGAGAAAAGGATTGAAAGAGCTCAAGGAAGCTATGTTGACGCCGAAGCATGCAGTAGTCAAGCTCGACTATGGCCCTGTGATTGAAGAATACATTTCAGAGATATCAAGACTGCTACCGCAGACTGCATTATCCAGAAGGTCTCTAGCAGTAATGATCCTTTCGGAAGACGATAGCCTGAAAGATTGGCTCAAGACTAATCTGCGAAACAGAGACCTGGCTGAAATAGAACACTTAAGGCATGAATGTTTACTCAAGGCTCGTGAAACACCTGCCTTTCTCATAAACAAAAAAAGGATAGAAATCGCTGATCAGATCTCACAGAAAGTTATAAGAAAGGCAGCGCCTTCAAGTGGCGCGCTGATGAATATTGTTGGTAACGCCAGCATGCACCCATTATACGGAATTCCAGTTTTGCTTCTGGTTCTCTATGGTCTTTATGAGTTTGTGGGTGTCTTTGGCGCGGGTGTAATGGTTGACTTTGTTCAGAATGTAATCTTCGGCAATTACATCAACCCCATGGCGACTAAAGTCGTAGAAGCTTTGATACCCATATCTATAGTCCAGGAGTTGCTCGTCGGCCAGTACGGACTTATAACAGTCGCGTTAACATACGCAATCGCCATCATACTTCCGATTACAGTGACATTCTTCATTGCATTTGCAGTGCTTGAGGACAGCGGGTATCTACCTCGACTGGCTATAATGAGCAATCGGGTTTTCAACATGATAGGCTTAAACGGCAAGGCAGTGCTTCCAATGGTTCTTGGCCTTGGCTGCGGAACAATGGCTGTCATGACATCAAGGATACTCGAAACGCGAAGGGATCGTATCATTACAACCTTTCTGTTAGCGCTGGCGATTCCCTGTTCTGCGCAGCTGGGCGTTATACTTGGCATCCTCGGATCACTGTCCATAAAAGCGGCGATTATCTGGACAGCCTGTATAATGATCGTTCTTTTTGTATCCGGATTTCTTGCTTCGAAGATTGTGCCTGGAGAGAGGACTGAATTCTTTCTTGAAGTGCCGCCGATACGCATTCCTAATCTGATGAATATCATTGTCAAAACAGTAGGCCGTGTAGAATGGTATTTGAAAGAAGCAGTTCCTCTATTTCTGCTGGGAACGTTTATATTGTTCATGCTTCACAAGCTGAACATGATCTCTTTTCTTGAACGTGCAGCATCACCAGTAGTAGTCAATCTCCTGCATCTGCCGCCAAAGACGACAGCATCATTTATATTAGGTTTTTTAAGAAGAGATTATGGCGCGGCAGGACTCTTTGACATGGCCCAGCATGGCGAACTAACTCCTATTCAATCGATTGTCAGCCTCGTCACAATTACTCTGTTTCTTCCATGTCTTGCCAGCCTTTTCATGATAATCAAAGAGCGGGGCTTGAAAGCGGCCCTATGGATAGTGGGGATCGTTTTCCCCGTAGCTTTTATATATGGCGGACTGATTGACTGGCTGTTGAGACACTTTAATGTGGGTCTGTAATGGAAAAGAAAGAGTTCGACGCTTTTATATCGAAAAAAGGTCTTAAGTGCACAAAAGAGCGCGATGAGATCGTCCGTGAAATCCTGTGCAATCAGGGTCATTTTGCGCCGGATGACCTTTTTGTCAGAATGAAGTCCAGAGGATCCAAGGTTTCCCGAGCATCGATATACCGTACAATACCACTCCTGGTCGAGGGTGGACTTATAGCCCAAGTCGAAAAAACCGACAAGCACGCGCACTACGAAAAGGTATCGAAGAAATCCCATCATGACCATATGATATGCACTGTCTGCGGAAAGGTAACCGAGTTTTACTCTGGTCAACTCGAACGATTGCAGGAACGATTATGCAGGCAGCAAAATTTCAGGAGCATAAATCATTGCCTGGAGATCATGGGCATATGCAAAGATTGCGGCAGATGAATTCGCGCCGGTTTGATTGCGCCCCCTAAATATCTTCTTATATAATGAGTAAATCATGATGAACGTGGTACTAATCGCCCTGCTGGCATTTGCAGTCAATGTTCCATTTGGATATCTCAGAAGTAAGTCTGTAAAGTTTTCCTTTCACTGGTTTCTTTATGTGCATATCTCAATCCCAGTCATAATTGGCGCCCGTCTCCTTTCACACACCGACTACAGGTTCATACCTGTTTTCATACTAGCGGCACTTGCAGGGCAATATTTAGGCGGAAGATTGGAAGTGTACCTGTGAAAGTTGTCTACCTTAATAGTCCGGGCATACTTGAAATTAGAGACATGCCTACACCATCACCAGCCGAGGGTGAAATATTGCTGCGGATTAAGGCTGCCCTAACCTGCGGAACTGATTTAAAGTCATTTGTGCGCGGACATCCGATGGTACCTATGCCGGGAGTGTTCGGCCATGAGTTTGCCGGCATAATAGAGACAACAGGAAAAGGCGTCAGGAAGTTCAAGCCCGGAGATGAAGTTATGTCGGTGCATACGGCTCCATGCCGCAAATGTAGCTACTGTGCAAAAAAGTTGTACAATCTCTGTGAAAACATTATGAGTACAAAAATCCTCGGCGCTTTTGCAGAATATATTTTGATACCGAGCCATATCGTATCGCAGAATGTTTTTATCAAACATACTCAACTTACATTTGAGGAAGCAGCCTTTCTGGAACCTCTCTCATGCGTGATTCACGGAATGAGCGGGTTGAAAATAAAAAAAGGAGACTCGGTGCTCATCATAGGTGCAGGGCCAATCGGCCTGCTTCACCTGCTGGTTGCCAAACAGCGGGGTGCGCGGGTTGTAATAACCGGACTCGAACACGAACGTCTGCGCACTGCCGCAAGACTTGGTGCAGACGGGGCGATTGCACCTTCGATGCTCTCTGATAGCACTAGAACTTTCACCAATAAAACAGGCTTTGACTTCGTGTTTGAATGTACCGGACAGCTCGCTGTTTGGGAAACTGCTATAAACTATGCGCGCCGCGGAGGCACCGTTGTCCTCTTTGGAGGATGCAAGCAGGGAACAGTCGTAACTTATGATACGTATAGAATTCACTATGACGAAATTACTCTGAAGGGTGTCTTCCATTTCACTCCCCATGACGTGAAATCAGCCTATGAGTTGTTAGGAAGCGGTGCCATAGATGTAAAGTCCCTGATAAGCGGAAGCTACGCTTTGGATAAAATACAAGAACCGTTTCAGAAACTCTCTCACGGTGAAGGCATTAAATACTCGATAATTCCCTAATATTATGATTCCGCAGTGGCTGCTTCAGGCTTGCTTTCAGTCATATCTTGCCTCATAATCCATATTGTTCCGAACTGGCTGTCCTGAAACACTCGTCCCAATCCAAGGCGTAATACTTCAAGAAGAGCAAGAAACGTAACAATAATCTGCACTCTCTTCCTGTCCTGGTCGAACAGCACATCAAATTTAACCGTCTCTTCCAAATCCAGTCTGTTTAGAATTGCTGCAATACGGTCTTTTACCGTAAGCGTTTCCTTGGTTATTCTGACTTCTTCAGGAGGTGCCTTACTTAATATTTTGTTCAGCGCGCCAACAAGGTCGAAAATATTCACTTCGAACAGGGTCAATTCTGGCTCGATGGCTGCCTTATCTATTTCGAGCGGCGCACGCGTAAATACATTTGTCCATATTTCCTCCCGCTTCCTAAGCTCACCAGATGCCTCCTTGAATGCCTGATACTCAAGAAGGCGCTGTACCAGCCCAGCCCTGGGATCCTCCTGCTCGCCGCTCTCGATAGCCTCCTCCTGAGGGAGAAGCATACGTGATTTAATAAATATAAGCGTGGCGGCGATCACAAGAAATTCCGATGCTATTTCGAGATTAAGCTCCTGCATCAACTCAAGATATTCAAGATACTGTTTGGTAATTAAAGATATAGGGATGTCATATATATCAAGCTTATTCTCTTTGATAAGATGAAGGAGAAGATCGAGAGGACCTTCAAATACGGGCACTTTGATGCTGTATACATTGCTTGCTTCGACTGGTTCCATAGGAAGAAAGTTTACCGCACATCTCCGCAAAACATCAAACCCTCAGTGCGTGATCTGCCATTTTCAGCGCTTTTCAGTTGTGCTTTTTTATATTATGAATCATTTCCTGCTTCAGCTCCCAGAGCCTTGCCGTAAGCGAAACATGATAAGTATGCGGGTTCACAAGCCGCTTAACCCCGGAATCAAGTCTTTCTAAGTCTTTTATTCGCATGTTGCGCATTTCATCCAACGACGACAATTCATATGCAGAGGATCCGTTTTTTTGTATATCTACCAGAAGGGGCTCAATACCTGAAATTTCCTCTTTCTCAATATTCCTGAATTTCGAGTGATCGGTCGGATGATGCAGATTTATGGTATTACAATCTCTTGGGTCTTCATCTCCGGTACTGATCAGATCAGCTATGGCCATGTTCCTTTTGTCATAAATGCGCCATACATTCTTGTCTCCCGGATTAGGTACTTTTTTTATCGTTTCAGATAATTTGATGGCAGGTATCCATCCTGCGCCTCTGTTGATACCGACAAGCTTATACACACCGTCCAGAGCTGAATCTCCCCTCGATGTAATTAAACGCGTACCTACTCCGTATGTGAATCTATCAATAAGTCTGTCAGGATCAACACCATATCGCGGTGCCTCCTCTCTTATCTGTTCAATAATTTGCATAATGACGAGTTCGTCAAGATTATTTGAAAGTACGATTGATGCATTAGGAAATCCGGCATCGTCAAGCATTTTAGCGGCTCTTATGCTAAGGAAAGCGAGGTCGCCTGAATCCAACCGGACTCCAATCGGTTCATGTCCTTTACGCTTGAGCTCCTCGAATACCTTTATAGCATTGGGGATACCGCTTTCAAGTGTGTTTATTGTATCGACAAGCAATAAGCAGTCATCCGGATATATATCAGCATACGCCCTGAAAGCGCCTAGTTCTCCTTCACCGAGTGCCATAAAAACCTGCACCATGCTATGTGCGTGAGTACCCTTTGGAGACAAGCCCATTACATGGGAAAGTCCGGTATTGGAACTGAAATCAGCTCCTCCTATAAGGGCGGCTCTCGCCCCTGCGTTGGCCCCCTTGTCATGTCCACGCCTCATTCCAAATTCGAGCATGACTTTGCCTCTGCCAGCTTCCTTGATGCGTGAAGCCTTTGTAGCGATAAGAGTTCCGAAGTTAAGCTTATTGAGCAGCGCTGATTCCAATATCTGCGCCATGGCTAGCTGCCCCTGCACAATGGTAACCGGTACATTTGCATGCACTACCCTGCCTTCGGGTACCGCCCGCAGATCTAATGAACCAAAAGTGCCGTATCTTTCGAGCCAGACAAGAAAATCTTCGTCAAAAATCCGCCTGCCTGTCTTTCCCCTCTGCCGTCTAAGATAGTCAGTATCTTCCCTGCGAAATTTAACCTCCTGCATCCAGTTCAGCAGCCATTCCAACCCTGCGTTTATACAGTATCCGGCCTGATGAGCACCATAATTCGGGTAGCTACGGAAGAAATAGTCGAACTGCGCATGCATATCGTGCAGCCCCATTTTATAATAGAGATGAGCCATGGTAAGCTGATATTGATCTGTAAAAAGAATGCCTTCAGCTGCGCGCCGATCTGACTCTTTCATTGAAAATAACCTGGCTGTTTAGTAGCGGCCCGGTGAAATGCTCGTGGTCGAATTGCCGTTGTCCACATCAGTTTCTGGGCGTGAGAATGCCAGAATAGCCGGATAAAAAAGATTTACTATCGGTACGAGCATAAGCAGACCCATCCATCTGTTTTTACCCATGTTCTCACTGATACACATCCATAGATATATTATGATAGCTGCATTTGCAATGCTGAGGATAATGCCCACAACAGGCAACACTGACAGGATACACAGCAGAGCAATAATTACAATCCACCACCACGGCCTCCCTGCACTCTCAACAAATGTCCATACGTTTACAACAGGCACCCAGGCTGTCCAGGCGTCTGCGATGCCTAGTTTTCTGGCGATAAGGAAAAGACACAAACAAATGTAAATATAAAATGCTATAGCAAAAACAAGCATGAAGCCTGCTGCCAGGGCCAGTGATGAAGAAGACATTATAGATGACCCATCTCCTTTAAAAATGTCGTTTATTTTTTTGCGAACATCTTCCGGCAAAGAGGCAAGCCCTGGAATTGAGTCATTCTGCCTGGTCCGATCGCCTCCCGGTTGTGATGAAATGGCATCCTCTGTCTTTAACTGCTCTTGAGCATTGCCTCCCGGCTGCTCCTTTATTTTTTTTGGCGCCGGGTAATCAGTTATCCAGACACGACCCTTTTCATCTACCCATTTGTGCATAGCAGCACAAGTTGGAAATGCATAAATGAAGACAAGGGCAATAATAAATAGTGCGATGAACAGTCGCTTCATCAGTCACCTCTCCAGAATGATATTACTGTATAAATCTTAGCACAAATTCGGATAATATCTGATACGTTTTCGACTTATTTAAATAGTAGGGCAATTGTTGCCATTGCCCTATATATTCCCTTATAGATTAACGCTTACAAGATTGATATTGTAAGAAGCAGCTATTAATAAGTATCATTAGATGATGACACAATTGAAAGGAGCTTATCGAATGAGACAGTTTTTGATTGCAGCGTTATGCCTCGCCATTCTGACCGGACAATCTGTTGCAGAGGAAAAAAAGAATATGAGCGAGAAGGAAAAATTAAGTTATAGCATGGGGTATACTCAGGGCACAAGCATGGCCGGCTTTTTTAAGGCACAGTCGATTGACGTCGACACAAACACCTTTGTCAGGGCGCTCAAAGAAGGTCTTTCAGGCACTCAGCCTGCAATGACCGATCAGGAAATGCGGGAAAGAGTCACAGCGCTGCAAAAAGAACTCATGGTCAAGAAGGCCGAACAGGCCAAAGCGCTTGCAGAAAAGAACAAGAAGCAAGGTGAGTCATTTCTAGCAGAAAACAAGAAAAAAGAAGGGGTCATCACATTGCCGGACGGTCTCCAGTATAAAATCATCACTGATGGAAAGGGAGATAAGCCAAAGGCAACCGACAAGGTCAAGGTAAATTATAAGGGAACGCTCATTGACGGCACCGAGTTTGATTCATCATACAAACGCGGCGAGCCTGCTGTATTTGATGTTGATAAAGTTATTGCAGGCTGGACCGAAACTTTACAGCTTATGAAGGTTGGATCCAAATGGACTGTCTATATACCTTCCGCGCTGGCATATGGAGAAAGGGGAGCAGGTTCAGCCATAGGCCCTAACCAGACGCTGATCTTTGATATTGATTTATTATCCATAGAGAAATAGCTTCAAGGCGCCGGAAAAACCGGCGCCTATTCCATCCAAAATCCTTTCCTGATCGACCTTCATGTGTGACAACTATCACATGAAATCAAAATTGCAAATTTTCGGTCTTCATTTTTTCACGGTAATCACCGATAATGAACTTAGGGAGATCGATATGAAATATTCTTACCGCATACAGGGAATCGAAACAGCGGAACGGTGCGCAAAAGTTATGGAGATACTGCACACTGAAGGCATCGAGTCGGCTCAAGCATGGCTGGACGATGTCAGGAAAAACGATCTCTATGATCACATCGAACAGCAGTATCTTAAATCAAAAAAAATCATCCTTATCAACTAGGCGTGCCTGGAGGGGGGCAGCGGAAACAATTTATAACAAGCCGGCCGGCTTTCGCTGCTTTCATAACGATCAAAGCTCAGGAAGTGATAGTCCGTAGCAGACAGCCGCATTTTGATATCAGCAAATCTACTCTTTAGTCGGTGCTTAATCCTGATTAATGCTCGCATCCTTTTCGCCCTTCTTTGCCTCATCCCAAAGGGCGTCCATTTCTTCGAGTGTCATATCTGCAAGCCGGCAGCCCCTGCCGGCAGCCTTCATTTCTATATAGCGAAATCGCGATATAAATTTTGATATCGTTTTCCTAAGTGCCTCCTCTGCGTTAACCCCGACAAAACGCGATATATTTACAAGTACAAAAAAGATGTCCCCAAGTTCATCCTCAATCCCCTTATTGTCTTTCTTTTCGATTGCCTCTCTGAACTCATTCAGTTCCTCATCGAGCTTTTTGAAAACATCACCAATATTTGACCAGTCGAAACCCACTTTTGCAGCTCTGGATTGCAATCTATGCGCCCGCAACAGTGATGGCAATTCCTTAGGTACTCCTTCAAGCGCAGATTCTTTTAGTTTGCCTTCCTCCTTTTTGCGCTCCTGCCACTGCCTGGTCACCTCCTCAGGCGTATGGAATTTTGCATCTCCAAAAACATGGGGATGACGCGAAATCATCTTGTCGTTTATCTTTTCGATCACATCGTAGATGTCGAATTCGCCTCGATCCTTCGCTATCTGCGCATGAAAAACAATCTGAAGCAGAAGGTCGCCGAGTTCCTCCTTGATCTTGGCCGGGTCTTTTTCGTCTATGGCTTCAATGAGTTCGTAAGTCTCTTCGATGAGATACGGTTTCAGTGTCTCGCCCGTCTGAACCTTATCCCAAGGACAGCCGTTCTCTGACCGCAAGCGGACCATTATATCAACAAGCTTCTGAAAGTTATCCATTCTATTTAATTCTGCTTTGTCAAAATTGCAAGAATTTCCTGATACCGTGCTGCTGTTTTCTTGACAATCTCATCCGGCAATTTGGGCCCCGGGTATTTCATATCCCAGTCAAGTGTCAGCAAATAGTCTCTGACAATTTGCTTGTCGTAACTGTCCTGCCCCTTTCCCGGCTGATATGTCTCGGCAGACCAGAAGCGGGATGAATCCGGGGTCAGAAGTTCATCGATAAGTATGATATTACCGTTGAAAATTCCCATCTCCATCTTCGTGTCAGCAATGATAATGCCTTTCTGTTCTGCAATTTCACGTCCTTTTCTATAAACAGCTAAAGCTATACTCCTGGCTTTTTCGGCCCGTGTATCGCCGACGATCTTCTTAGTCTCATCAAAGCTGATATTGATATCGTGCCCTTCTTCAGCCTTAGTACTCGGCGTGAATATAGGCTCATCAAGCCGGGCGGATTCGACTAAACCAGCCGGCAATTTTATACCGCACACAGTGCCGCCATTCTGATATTCTTTCCACCCCGATCCTGACAAATATCCCCTGACAATGCACTCTATTGGGAGTGGAGTCGCTTTTCTAACCAACATGCTCCTGCCTTCGAGAAAGTGCGAATATTTCCTTAGCTCCGCCGGATAATCCTTCACATCAGTAGCGACGATATGATTATCGATGATCCCTCTCATCTGCATGAACCAGAATATAGATATCTGTGTCAGGACATTACCCTTTCCAGGTATGCCGACAGGTAAAACAACATCGAACGCTGACACGCGGTCGGTTGTGACAATAAGCAGGTTTTCTCCGACATTATAAACATCACGCACCTTCCCTCGCCTTAATAATTCGATGTCTTTAAAATCGGTCTGAATAACAATATCCATCATGCGGTCCTCCCGGAAAGTTCAATTGTATATTATATAAGCTGTCTGTCGGCAAATCTACAAAAACAGGCCTGTATCCGTTTGATACAGGCCCGCCGAAAGATTTATAAGAAGAACCTACTGCTTGAGTTTTGCCGACTTTTTTTCGAGTTTGTCCCGCGTATGAGCGCGATAATCTTCAAGTCTTTTGGCATATTCCGGATATTTTATGGAGAGTATCGAACACGCCAGATAAGCTGCGTTTGTCGCTCCGTCAATTGCAACTGCGGCGACAGGTATACCTGGGGGCATCTGAACGGTCGAGTACAGGGCATCCACGCCGCTTAAAGCGCCTGATTTCAGCGGAACCCCAATAACCGGAATGGTTGTATGCGCAGCTATTGCACCTGCCAGATGCGCCGCCATGCCTGCTCCCGCTATTATCACCTCAAGCCCGCGCCCCCTGGCTGACCTTGCGTACTCCGCAGTTTTATCCGGCAGCCTGTGGGCCGAACTGATATCTATCTCATAAGGCACCCCCATAGCCGCCAGCACTTCGGCAGCTTTCTCCATTATGTGAAGATCGCTGTCGCTTCCCATGATAACGCCCACCAGTGGTTTGATATTTGCCACTTGCTAAATCCTTCCCCTCATGGCTTCCAGCCTGGCTATTCTCTCCTCCATCGGAGGGTGAGTGCTAAAGAGCTTCATAAGCCCGCCGCCCGTAAGCGGATTAACAATAAACATATGTGCTGTAGCAGGGTTTGCATCCATCGGTATCTGATGAGAGGCGCGGTCAAGCTTCTTTAAGGCATTAGCGAGAAACATTGGGTTACCAGCTATTTCAGCACCGCCTTCATCTGCACTGAACTCTCTCGAACGGGAAATTGCCATCTGAACCAGCATAGCCGCAATGGGAGCAACAATCATCATAGCGATAGATGCAATGGGATTACTGTTCTCGTCGTCTCTGCGACCTCCGCCAAAAATCATTGCCCATTGTGCCATTTGAGCAAGATAGGTAATTGCTCCGGCAATAGTTGCTGCAACCGTGCTGATCAATATATCTCTGTGTTTTACATGCGCAAGTTCATGGCCCAAAACTCCTTCGAGCTCTTCACGCGAGAGTATCCTCATTATGCCGGAAGTTGCCGCAACAGCCGCATGCTGAGGATTTCTTCCAGTGGCAAAGGCGTTAGGCTGGTCTTCATCGACTATGTAGACTTTCGGCATCGGCAGTCCGGCCTTCTGCGCCAGTCCTCTGACTATGCCGTACAGCTCAGGCGCCTCAGATTCCGTGACTTCCTGCGCATTGTACATGCGTAATACAATTTTATCACTGAACCAATAGGAGATGAAGTTCATTCCGAAAGCCATTATGAGGGCAAAGGTCATTCCGGTCCTGCCCCCTACAGCTCCGCCTATAGCTACTAACAACACCGTTAAGAACACCATCAGAACCATTGTCTTCAATGTATTCATGATTTACCTCCTTCAATCGCAATTAAAAAAACCTTTACCGCGCGCGCTTTGCATGGTAAAGGTAACATATTTAAAGATTAGCCAAAATTCTAACGTAATGTCAACAGGGACGTCAGGCCATTGATTGCATGCAAACTCATATATTGAGCTCAAGGATTTGGAGGCGACGAGCGGATTCGAACCGCTGGATAAAGGTTTTGCAGACCTCTCCCTTGCCACTTGGGTACGTCGCCGTCTTGCTAGGATCTCGTTCAGGCCAAATCGAACCGAAATGTGGAGTTTACGGCCAATTTATAGGATCTAGTGTAACCTAAAAAAGGGCTCTACTGTCAACACGCAAGCATTCAATTTCCTGCTCGTCTGGGGGGCTGGTTACATAAAGCCTACTTACAAGAGGACGATCGGCTTCTTTTCGAAGGAAAAATTCCCCGAGGGCTGCGGCTAATGTACTTTCCCCTGATCGTCGCCCATGAATACTCTCTCAACTCCCTCGTTCAAGTTGATGTGCACGACGACCTTATTGTCCTTTTCCAGAAAATAATTGACATACATCACGTCATTCACGCCAAAGGCTACCCGGTTGTATAGCGGTCTGACCTCGTAGGCAATCACGTGCCCATCATTATCCATCACTTCGCTAGTTTGAGACCTGATAAAATCGGGGTGCCAGCTCACGAACTTCCTGGCTATCTCAAAGGCATCCGCGCCAGCCACTTTCTTGATACTTCTATAGTTATAGTCAGGCGAATAGATATCAAATAAGTACTTGCCTCCATCGGGGATGATCAGGACTACCGTAGCAATATTGTTATAGTAGTGGGCTCCATAAAGTATGACTGTGCATGTGCCGGTTATATTCGGGTTTCTCGCCAATTGAGAATGAAGCGCTCCTCCGTTCAAAGCACAGGAACAGCTGAAGATACAAAATATCAGGAGCGACATTAGACCAACATGGTTGCGCTGTGAAGGACTCATGCTATTTATTGTATCAAGTCGGGCTGTGAATTCAAGTCGTCATATGACCTACAAGCGCGGCTGGATTCCAGGCAACGGCCGACAGCCGACGATACAAGATTCGAAAAAGAATCAGCAATCAGCGTATATTCAAAATCGAATACGTTACACCGATTGCTGATTAGTCTTTCTATTGGAGCGGGCGACGGGATTCGAACCCGCGACCCCAACCTTGGCAAGGTTGTGCTCTACCAGCTGAGCTACACCCGCATGAACAATAGCCCTAATACTAACGTCTATTGTCAGATCGCCAGTGCGGCGGCGTCAAGAAAGTTATCATAATCAAACCAATCCTGTCAATCGCAAACACTGAAAATCCGCTGTAAATTGCCAAAAGTAGCCCGGATTCTTTAATATATTTGGATGAATATCGGGTTTGAAGAGTTCTGCTCACTCGCAGAGCACGCTAACATCATACCGTTGTATAAAAATATCCTTTGTGACACTGAAACACCGGTTAGCGCTATGCTCAAATTGAAGAAAAAGCCTGCTTTTCTACTGGAGAGCGTAGTCGGAGGAGAAAAATGGGCTCGCTATTCATTCCTTTGTCTAGATCCGGTACTGACCATACAAGGTTCGGGCAAGAAATATGAAATAACCAACGGCCGCCGGGCTGTCTCTGTTGTCTCCGACGACCCACTGTCTATCGTCAAAGATATATTGAGACAGTTTAGTCCTCATGAGCCAACTGAATTACCTCGCTTTTCTGGAGGCTTCGTTGGCTACCTTGCATATGATGTTGTCCGCGCCTTTGAGCGTCTGCCTCAAAGAAGAAAACCAGCTGTAAAAGTTCCTGATACACTGCTGATGTTGTTTGACACTATTCTTATCTTCGACAATTTGAAGCAAACCTTGTCCATTCTTGCAAATGCACATACAGGTGTTGATATTACACTGAATGGCAAAACATTGTTCCCATCAAAAAAGAAAGCGGACCTCAAAGCCATTTATCAGGGAACTCTTGGCAAAATAAACCGGATAGCCATGGCTTTGCAGAAAACGTGCGTTATGAAAGCCCCTCTTTCGATGCCGCAGGGCACCGAACTGCTGCCCCGTCCAGAGGCGACATCTTTCAAGTCTAATTTCATGAAGGCTGATTTTCTTGCTGCCGTCGATAGATCCCGGGAATACGTACATGCCGGAGATGTTGTGCAAGTTGTAATTTCACAACGTTTTGAGCGGCCCTGCAGCGCGCATCCGTTTACAATTTACCGGGCCTTGCGAATGATCAATCCATCACCTTACATGTTCTACTTTGACATCGGTGACGCTCATATTGTCGGATCGTCACCGGAAATTCTTGTAAGACTGGAAGGAGACAGAATAACAGTCCGCCCGATTGCCGGCACTCGAAAGCGCGGCAGGACAGATGAAGACGACAGAGCGTTTGAAGAGGACATGAAAAGAGATCCCAAGGAAGTATCGGAACATATAATGCTCGTCGACCTTGGAAGAAATGATGTCGGCCGGGTCTCGGAAATAGGCTCAGTAAAAGTAACCGACTTGATGATAACCGAATTCTACAGCCATGTAATGCATCTGGTCTCCAATGTTGAAGGCAAACTTAAGGAGGGCTGTGATGCCTTTGACGTATTCCGGGCGTGCTTTCCGGCGGGCACTGTCTCAGGGGCTCCAAAAGTTAGGGCGATGGAAATTATTGAAGAGCTTGAGCCGACAAAACGCGGCGTATATGCCGGTTCGGTTGGTTATTTCAGTTATTCGGGGAATATGGACACATGCATTGCAATTCGCACGCTCGTAATAAAGGACGGAAAGGTATATTTTCAAACCGGAGCCGGCATAGTGGCTGATTCGGTACCGGAAAACGAATACTGGGAGTCCGTAAACAAAGCGATGGCAATGATGACAGCTGTCGAATTCGTTGAGAGAAAGAAGAAATAACATGCTTTTAATGATCGACAATTACGATTCCTTCACATACAATCTAGTTCAATATCTCGGCGAGCTTGGAGAGGACGTACGCGTTTTTAGAAACGACAAGATTACCATTGACGAAATAGAAGACCTATCACCGGACCGGATCGTGATCTCGCCCGGACCATGCACACCCAACGAAGCAGGGATTTCGATAGAGGCGATAAAATATTTTGCCGGCAGAATTCCTATACTGGGTGTCTGTCTGGGACATCAGGCAATAGGAGCTGCTTTCGGCGGTAACGTCGTCAGGGCTCCGTATCTGATGCACGGCAAGACTTCGATGATCCATCATGATGGCAAGACCATTTTCGAAAGTCTGCCGAATCCTTTCGAGGCAACACGATATCATTCATTGGTTATCAAGCGCGAAACATTGCCGGACTGCCTTACGATAAGCGCATGGACAGAAGCTGAAGGCGTATCAGGTATTATAATGGGCGTACGTCATAAGTCGCTCCTCATCGAAGGCGTCCAGTTTCATCCTGAATCCATACTAACGCTTGCCGGCAAGGATCTCCTAAAGAATTTCATCCGTATAAGCACCAGATGATCAGGGAAGCCATCAATCTCGTCATACAGAATATCAGCCTGACCGAAGCCGAAATGGCCGAGTGCATGCAAGAGATCATGGAAGGCCGGGCTACCGACGCACAAATAGGCGCTTTTCTCACAGCTCTAAGGATCAAAGGCGAAACAATCAGCGAGATAACAGGTGCAGCGCGCATTATGCGCGATAAGGCAACATGTATCAAAGCACCCGAAGGAGTAGTAGATACGTGCGGCACCGGCGGAGATATGTCCAACACATTCAACATTTCAACAACTTCTGCTATTGTCGTTGCGGCTGCCGGGGTGCCTGTGGCAAAGCATGGCAACCGCTCGGTGTCCAGCAAATCCGGCAGCGCAGATGTACTGGAAGCGCTGGGTATCAAAGTAGACCTCACTCCGGAAAAAGTGGAAAAATGCCTTTTTGAAACCGGATTCGGCTTTCTCTTCGCACCGCTCTTTCATCCAGCCATGAAGTTCGCCATAGGTGCGCGACGCGAGATCGGAATCCGTACAATATTCAATATTCTTGGCCCGCTGACAAATCCGGCTGGAGCACGCCGTCAAGTACTTGGCGTATTCGCAGCAAAACTTACTGACACGCTGGCTTCAGTGTTGGGCAATTTGGGCTCGCATGATTGCATGGTGGTCCATGGAGAAGACGGACTGGATGAAATCACAGTCTGCGATGCCACAAAAATATCCCGTTTCCGAAATGGAGTAGTAGATACCTCCTATATCAGTCCCGAGGATTTTGCTCTAAAAAGGCACGATGTTTCCATGCTTGCAGGAGAAAGTAAAGATGCCAACGCCGGAATCTCCCTGTCCATAATGAACAGGGAGACAGGACCCAGACGCGAGATCGTGCTGATGAACGCAGCCGCTGCACTTATGGTCGCAGGCAAAGCCGATAATTTTATTACTGCTGCGGCTATCGCTGCTGAGGCAATCGACTCAGGAAAAGCGCTTGCCAAACTTGACGAGATCAAAAAAGTTACAAACTCTCTATAAATATTTATATTTTATTCAATGCCTGCTGCAAGTCTTCAATAAGATCGTCCACATCCTCCAACCCAAGTGCTATCCTTACTAGGTTGTCTACCATGCCGATGGCCTTCCTGTATTTCTCCGGGTAATCGAAAAAAGACATGACAGCCATCTGCGTCACAAGACTTTCGCTCCCACCTAAGCTAGGCGTGATCAGAAAGAGATTAAGGGAATCGATAAACCTTCTTGTCTCTTTATCTCCACCTTTCACCAGAAAAGTAATGAGGCTGCCGAATCCACGCATCTGCTTCTTTGCAACTTTATAATCCGGATGTGACTTCAAACCCGGATACCATACTCTTTCTATCCTGGGGTGGGACTCCAGCATCTTTGCGACCTCCATCCCGGCCTTGTTGTGATGTTCCATTCTCAGCGCGAAAGTCTTAAGGCCCCGTTCGAGCAAGAAACATGTAAAAGGCCCAGGCGTCGCGCCTATCATCCTCTGCATGCGGTAAAGTGCATCAAGCTTCTTGTGCGCGCCAAGCGCAACTCCGGCAAGAAGATCATTATGGCCGCCGAGGTATTTCGTAGCAGAGTGGATCACTATATCAACGCCGATCTCCAGTGGCCTTATATTGTATGGAGTAGCCAGAGTGGCATCGATTATAGTCATGATGCGGTGTTTCTTTGCGACTTTCACGATTTCAACCATATCCAGCACGCGCAAATAAGGATTGGTCGGCGACTCAGTAAAGATAATGTTTGTATTCGGACGTATCGCCTTCTCAATCGCATCCGCAGTCGGATCGACCATAGAGACCGGTATGCCGAACTCAGAGAGCATATTTGTCGCAAAATCGCGTGTCTGACGATAGCAATCGCTGGTGAATATGATATGCTTATCGCGCTTCATATAAGCCATAAGCGTCATAATAACAGCGCTCATGCCAGTTGAAAAGAGAAGCGCCCTTTCAGCTCCTTCGACTGCCGCCAGCTTCCGCTCGCACTCTTGCTGCGTAGGATTGCCGTATCTTCCATATTCATGCTCTCTGACAGTCCGGCCTTCGCTCTTGGCCTTCATGAATTCTAAGACTTCCGCCGTCGAATCAAAATAAAAATTCGAAGTCTGTACTATCGGCGTAGAAACCGCATAGTGAGCCTTAGGGAGTCTGCCGCGACCGTGTACGCCTAGCGTAGCAGGCCGCCAGTTGACTGATTTCGAATACTTATTGGACATCGGTGTTCCTCCTCTTCTGCAATGCCTGTTTGAGCGCTTCTTTGACCGCATCAACGCTGGCCGGGAGTTCCACCGGTTTATTAGCGAAGCGACAATGGAAGCCTAAAGCTTCCTCATGATATTTGACTTTGAACTCAGTGAACTTAAGCCCATGGGCCGTAGATATTACTACAACCCTCTCGGACTTATCTATCTTTCCCGTTTTCAGTAGCTTCAGCATCGCTGCAAGCGCTACGCCAGTATGGGGACAGTTGAACATACCGGCTAAATCGCCCAGCGCAGCAGCATCTGCCAGCTCCTGTTCGGTAGCCTGCTCGACTATGCCGTCAAACTGCTTCAGTGTCCGGATCGCCTTTTGCACGCTAACCGGATTGCCGATCTGAATGGCGCTTGCAAGCGTCTTTTCAGCCTGCATAGACTCAAAAGACTCGAAGTTCTTCAGATACGAACGATACAGCGGATTCGCCTTCTCCGCCTGTGCGACAACTATACGCGGGAGTTTCCGGATCAATCCAAGATTCTTCATCATAAGCAGCCCGTTGCCTAACGCAGAGACATTACCCAGATTTCCGCCGGGTATTATTATTACGTCGGGCACAGTCCAGTCAAACTGCTGGCATATCTCGATTCCAACAGTCTTCTGGCCTTCGATGCGCAGCGAGTTCATCGAATTGGCGAGATATATCGTCTCATCCTTTGTAATCTCCTGCACGACCTTCATACATCCGTCAAAATCGGTATCAAGCGACATGACAAGAGAACCGTTCGCAATAGGCTGAATCAGCTGCGCAATCGAAATCTTTCCCTTGGGCAAAAGGACTATGGACTGTATTCCCGCAGCCGCGCAGTATACCGATAGAGCTGCTGACGTATCGCCAGTCGAGGCACAAGCCACAGCCTGAATGGGCGAACCCTCGCTGATCATCTGCTTGACCTGAGACACCAGCACTGTCATGCCAAGGTCCTTGAAAGAGCCGCTGTGCGAATTACCGCAAAGCTTTACCCACAGGTCGCTCATGCCCAGCATCTTGCCGAACCTCTCTGCCCAGAAAAGATTGGTCCCGCCCTCATAAAGAGATACTATGTTCTCATTCAGAATCTCTGGCAGAACCCATTCTTTTTTGCCCCAAATGCCCGATCCATATGGCCATTCCGTTGACTTGTATCTTCCGTCAAAGAGCTTCTTCCACGCTTCGGGACCTTGCTGGGCAAGGGCCTGCATATCATGTGTCACCTCAAGAAGAGATCCACAGCTGCCGCAGCGATAGACAACCTTGTTCAGCGGATACGTCGCCCTGCATTGCTCATTGATGCATTGGAACCATGCTTTATAGGACATAATTAACCTTCTCTCTTAAATAGTTATTACAATGAATCACGCAAGAATATCATAATAATCGGGTGTCGATCAATAGTTACAGCGCAATATGGCGGCTAAAACAGAGATTGAACCCCATAAAATAAAAAGCTCTCCTCCGGAAAGGAGAGCTTCAGAGACAAGACCGATTGCAAATTACTTAGATATTTTCTGCAGAATTGCCTTTAAGAGGTCTTCTTCCGAATGCAAAGCCTGCTTGTCATGTTTAGTTTCGACGATTTCCAGCCTGAGCTCTGAAAGATAGGAGTTCAGAGTTTTCTTGACCAGTTCCAGTTCTTTGTCGTTCAAATCTACAGTCATGGTGAACCTCCCTTCGTCAAGTATTTATAATTAAATTATAGCAAAAAGACGCTTGCAGTCAAATAAAAAAACCGGCTTCGGCTAAGCAGATCTACAGGCGGATATCCGTTGAAATAAATGGTCGCAAAGATTCGTTTACGCGCATCATGCGTGTAAATCTCACGCCTAGTTCAACCATTGAAAACGGCTTGTATATGAAATCTTTTACACCGGCAGAGAATATATGTTTCGCCGTAGCTTCATCCATTTCTCCTGTCATAATCATTACAGGGAAGGATCTGTTATTCTTCAGCAGTTCGTCCGCCAGCTTCAGCCCATTCATCCGCGGCATCCGTATATCAGTTATCATAGCATCGAACTGACCATTGAATGCCTTGTCAAGCGCCTGAGCGCCGTCTTCTGCCATTTCGCAGCAGTGGCCTTCCAGGGAAAGAAATTGCGCGACCAAGTCTCTGATATCAGGGTCATCATCTACAATAAGCACTTTGTATTGGCGCATATAATACATACTCCGCTGTAAAAGATATCATTTGTTGTCAAACGTAAGGACTATCCACAAAGCTTGGATTCAATGCATCGTTTAACAGGCCGCAAAATAGCTAGCATATGTAATGCCCAAAGTGTACGTATTGAAAATTAAGAATTTGAATAAATTCGCTGGAGAAGATATATGTAGAAAGTACATAATAGAGTATACTTTTTACATAGTGTCTTCAGTTGAAATGAACGGGAGGTAATATGAATATTTTAGGCAAAGGCTGCTCATTCCTGGCAACCGGAATTTTTTTATTTGTGTTCACCGCATCGGTCGTGATCGCGTCGACCAAAGGCGCGGAAGGAGCTGAGACAAAGTGCAGGATGACATTCAATCTGAGCGGATGGTCAATCATTTACGAAACAGCATCAGGCAGGGGCAATGTTTCATGCGACAACGGACAATCAGCAGCTGTTAGATTGAGAATCAAAGGCGGCGGACTGACGGCAGGCAAATACAGGCTTCACGGCAGAGGTGAGTTCTCGGATGTTTGGGATATATCTGAGATTTATGGGGCATACGCGGCAGCGGAAGCACATGCCGGAGCTGTGAGATCCGCTAACGCTCAGGTTTTAACAAAAGGGAGAGTGTCGCTTGCAATAGCTTCAAAAGGAAGCGGCTTCGATCTGGGCGTGGCTTTCAGCGGATTCAAAATCGAACCATTGAAAAACAGTCACAAGTAAGCCTATCTTTCAAGATATCCCGGCGGCAGGTTACGTGAAGCAGTTGCTGAATATTGCATAAAGATCCTGACAATATCAGCCGTATCATCTACTACGTGGAATATGCCCATATCTTCCTCGGCAAGTGCGCCGCGCTGAATCAGAGTGTCCTGCATCCAGTCGATCAGCCCCTGCCAATAGGTCTTACCATATAGCACGATGGGAAATCTTTCGATTTTCTTAGTCTGGACTAGCGTTAACGCTTCGAAGAGCTCATCCATTGTACCGAACCCGCCGGGAAATATCACGAATCCCGTAGAGTACTTTACGAACATAAGTTTACGCACAAAGAAATATCTGAAAGACAGATTGATGTCCAGATGGGAGTTTGGCATCTGTTCATGGGGCAGCACAATATTTAATCCCACAGACCTGCCCTTGCCCATCTTTGCTCCTTTATTGGCGGCCTCCATAATGCCCGGACCGCCGCCGGTAACGATTGAAAAACCCGCTTCAGAAAGATTAGCACAGACTTTGACCGCATCATGATAATAGTCGGAGCGTTCATTAAACCTGGCACCCCCAAAAATGCCAATCGCCGGGCCGATATCAAAGAGAGTTTCAAAACCTTCGACAAGCTCTGATTGGATTCTAAACACACGCCAGGTTTCCGATTTTCTCAAATCTTCAATCACAGGAACCTCCTCTGTTTTCCTCCGGGTCCGTCGCTGAATTCTATCTCCAGGTGATCAATGGTCTTTGCAGTTTGCCCTATTTCTTCCAGTGAAGCTGTTTCCTTGGCGCTTGATACTCCAAGGTCCTTGAATTTTCTAATTGAAGGTATCAAGCGAGTCTCCAGAGATCTCACTCCTTCGTTATAAGAATCCACTGCTTTGCGCATTGCAGCGCCCGTCTTGGAGAAATGATCAAGCACAATAGAAAAGCGTTCATACAGTTCCTTGCCGAGCTTGTTGATTTCCTGTGCGCTCTTGGTAATCTGCTCTTGCTGCCAGCCATAGGCTATAGCCTTCAACAACGCAATAAATGTCGTAGGTGTTGCCAGTACTACCTTCTTCATGCTGCCGTCTTCGATCAACTTAGGATCGTGTTCCAGAGCTGAACTAAAAAAAGATTCCCCCGGAAGATACATGACAACAAGTTCAGGAGACCGCGGGAACTGGTCCCAGTAAGATTTGGAGCTCAACGAATTCATATGATTTCGGATCTGCGCGACATAATTCGAAATGCCTTTCTTTCGTTCGTCGTCAGTCGGAGCGGAAAGCGCATTCAGATACGCGTCTACAGGGGCCTTGGCATCAACAATGATCTCGCGACCGTTCGGCAGTCGCACAATCATGTCAGGGCGAAGTTTCCCTGTCTCTGCAGAAACAGATTCCTGCTCATAGAAATCGCAATAGGCTGTCATGCCCGCCAATTCGGCCACTCGCCTTAGCCCTATCTCTCCCCAGGATCCGCTCGTTTTAGGCCGTCTGAGGACGGTTACAAGATTCTTGGTCTCCTGCTGCAGGCGTTCCTGCATTGAAGAAAGCGACCTGATCTGCTCAGACAGGCTTCCGAAGGATTTGTGGCGGCTTTCTTCTATGTCTCTTATCTGCTGCTCATACCGCTTGAGAAGTTCCTGCAGCGGCTTAACAGTTGCGTCTATAGCTGCATGGTGCTCGCCGAGCTTACCCTTGGTATCGATCACAACCTTGCCAAGGTGCTCTGATGCCAGCCGCAGGAAATCTTCACTGCTACTCTTCAGTGCAGCAGAAGAAAGCGCATTGAACGTATCGGACATCTCTTTTTTCATAACTTCAAAGAGGGCTTTCTGTTCATCAAGATTCCTGTATGAATCCTCCAGCCTCTTGTACGATTCTTCCAGACGCGTAGAAGTCTCCACACGCTGCTGCCGCTCAGTATCAAGTTCAGCTCTTAATCGACTCCTGTCTGACTCGGACTCCCGCATCTGCTGACGCAGCTCTTCAGTCAATGCCTCAGCTGCCTTAGCCCTGCCTTCTACGTTTCTTATCTCATCAGAATGCTGCGCCTGTTTGGCAGACATTTCTCTGGCAGACACAACTTTAAAGCGGGATGAAAGAACCAAATAAGCTACTGCACATCCGATTAATATCCCGAGGACAGTAAAAAGCGCTTCAGTCATTCGTCACTCTCCGCCAGCTCAGTACGCACCAGCGCTAAAATGGCAGAATGGGGGACTATCAGGTACTTCTTGCCTTCGAACTCTATCTCCACACCTGCCTCTTTCAAAAAGATCGCATAGTCTCCCTCAGCTGCCTGAAGCGGAATATATTTTAGGTCATCCCTTTTCTTCGTCGTCCATGGCTCATCAGATATCATATTAGGATCACTGACAGGATAGCCCGGTCCAACCTTGACGATATGACCGCCCTGAACTTTCTCCTTTTCTTTAACGGTCGGCGGAAGATAAAGGCCCGTAGCAGTCCGCTCCCTGCTTTCGTCAATCTCGACCAAAACCCTGTCGCCTATGACTATCAACTTCTTAGTTGCTTTCATCAACGATATTTTAAACTATTTACATCGTATAGAGAAAACTTTATGTCGCGGCTCCAATCATGGTATCTTATAAAATCATGGACAAATCAAAGTACCTACTAGCATTAGGAACCGCAGCAGCTGCCGGTGCTGCAGCAGGAGTGTTTGCAAACCGCAGGAACCCAGGACTTGGAGGTTTGTTCGGAGCAGTAGCCGGACTCACAGTTGCGGCCGCTGCATCAGTGGCTCATAAGTATCTTCAGGTCTGCAACGACGACGGGATTGATTATTACTCAGAGACCTCTCCGTTTTATCAGGATTTCGACGATATAGAAATGGAATAGAATTTTCTGCTGCCGCTAATCCTCATACCTGACCTTCATCTCGAAGGGCTGCTTTTGTGGACCGCCACCTCCGCGAGCAGCGTAGCCGATTGGCACGACAGCCATAAATTCACCTTCCGGTTCTTCGAGAAATTTCAGCACGTCATCCTTGATCAGGAAAAGTATGCCCAACCATACTGTGGCAAGGCCCATGGATGCAGCAGCCAACAGCATATTTTCAACAGCAGCCGCAGAGCTTTGGATCTCCATGGTCCTAAAGAAGTCATAGGCCATCTCCTTATTGACTTTAAACAGTTCGGTACCGTGGCGGATAAGATCACCCGTATTTGAAACAGCCACGACTACCGGAGCGCCGGCAACACTTCGCGCAGCCATCCGCAGTAGTACGGATGCCGGTCTTGGAAAATCCTCAGAGCGGGATGTTACGAGGTCTGCCAGCCCCTGCTTTTTATCTCCCCTCAAAACTATGAACTGCCAGGACTGCTGGTTGTGAGCCGACGGCGCCTCATTCGCCGCCTGCAATAGAATGTTAATCTGATTGTTTGTGACTTCATCCTTTGTGAACATGCGTATGCTGCGCCGTGTTTTAATCGTCTGCAAAGTATGATTCATAGAAGATAAGTCTTCACTTGATTTCATCAGTACCCCTGAAGAAAATATTATTTGACAAATTTATTTTAATCAATCAGACCAGCTCACGCAACAACACGGGCACAGATTCTGATTTAGGGCACGTCAACGCATGAATTACCAAACTCAGCTATTATATAGATAGAATATTCTAAGATAGGGTATAAACTATGAATCCAGTAGAAATTTACAAAAAGCTACCGAGGACTAACTGCGGTTCATGCCGGCCTAAGCTATGCATGCCATTTGCTTTTGCTCTTGTAAAGGGAGAGTCAGTTCTTTCAGAATGCCCCGGCTTGTCACCGCATTTACGTGAAGAGCTGGGCGCGGCAATAAAGAAGTTCGATTGGCGCGAAGATCTCATAGCCAAGCTTAAGGCTGATATAAACAAGCCTCTTTTGTTGAACGCATCCAATAATCTCGGCGGCGAGTTTGGAAATGATAAACTCCACATCAAGTGCTATGGCAAAGACATAGTTGTCGATTCCTCTGGAGATGTTGAGTCAGACCATAACCTTACGTCATGGATGAATATGCTCGTGCTTTTTTATATCAGAAATAGCAGCTCAATCGGCCTTACAGGAAAATGGGTTCTTCATAATGAACTGCGAGGCGGCATGATGAAGCAGCAGGCTTTCATGCGCGAATGCGAAGAGCCGTTGCGAGAGCTGTTAGATACGCAATTCCAAGCCACGGACGCAGGCCTTCGCCGCCAGGGTGCTGAGCACCAGGAAGGATTCGCAACCCCTTATGCCTGGCTCATCAGGGCATTCCCGCAATTGCCGATATTGCTGCTTTACTGGCCAAAGGATACTGAGTTCGACTCCAAGGTCACGATATGTTTCGACTCTACGGCAGATCAGTATTTCGATGTGGAACAGCTTATATTTCTTGTAGAAGAAATGGTGAGGGAGATTGAATCAAATCTTGACTAAGCATATATCAATTAAGGCTCTCACCCAATTCTTATAAGCAATGAACTCGTTTTTTATATCCCTTCTAAGATTAGCAACGGGATAAATATAATTCTTGCCCTATAGCTACCGGAGGTCTCTTTCAATCTACAATTCTATCTTAAGGATTTCCGACACTTTATTAATTACATCACGGATACTAAAAGGTTTGGTTATGTAGTAATCAGTTCCAACCTCCTCAGCCTTAATCTTGTCCTGCTCCTGTCCTTTAGCAGTAACCATAACTATGCAGATATCCTTAAATTGCAGTTCCTTCTTGACCATGTTGCAGACCTCAAACCCATTCATCTTTGGCATCATGACATCCAGGAAAACAAGTTCCGGTCTCTCTTTCTTGATAATCTCGATCGCCTCAAGACCATTTTCGGCCGTAAGGATTGAGACGCCATGATCTACAAATTCTTCGAGAGACTGTTCCAGAAGAATGCGTATGAGAGGTTCATCATCAACAATTAGTACTTTAGACATGAGTAATCGTCTCCCTGTTGGTTGAATGAGACTCTGCTGCTACATTTGTGACGTCCGCTACAGGAAGCGTAAAAATAAATACGCTTCCAAGACCCATCTCACTTTCAACCCATATTCTGCCTCTGTGATGGGCGATTATCTGACGACATATAGGAAGGCCAAGCCCTGTCCCTTTAGGTTTGTCGGTTAATGTATCGCCAACCTGTTTGAATTTTTCAAATACGGCATGGCGGTCTGTATCGGCAATGCCGCTGCCTGTGTCGGCAACCCTGACTACTATCTCTTTGCCGTTGCTGCACGCTGTGCAAGTAACAGATCCACTCTCTGTGAACTTAACCGAATTCGACAGCAGATTTATGACAACTTGAATAAGCTTATCACTGTCGCCAATAACGTATGGAAGATCAGACTCCACATTCTTAGTGAAAACAAGACCTTTCTTCTCGAAAAGGGCTGATGTGGCTTCATGTGCCCTGCTGATTACATCTGCAACCGAAACCGGCTCTGTCTTCCATTGCACCTTTCCCGCTTCCAGTTTCGCCACATCCAGCAGGTCATCTATAATCGACGTAAGCCTTTCGCTTTCAGAAAGGATTATATTGATATTAGTGCGGACGCGTTTCAAAGCCCTTGCCGACTTTTCATCGGTAAAAGTCACTTTACTGAATAAGTCCTCTTCAAGCTTATTTCTGATAATCTCAGTAAAGCCTTTCACGGACGTCAATGGCGTCCTCAATTCATGAGACACAGTTGAGATAAAGTCGGTCTTCATCCGGTCTACTTCCTTCTCCGTTGTTATGTCTCTTACAAGAACAACAGCGCCAATGCCTTTCCCGCCGCCCTCAAGCGGGAAGTAATCCTGCATCACTCCGGCTGCAACCGCCTTACCCGTTCGCCCCCCCGCCAGTTCGATTTCAATAGTATAAACCTCCTCAGGATCGTGTCTGCTTTTCTGGACTATCTCCGCCAGACCTTCACCAAAGAGGTCTCCGCAGTATTTGCCGATCAAATCATTTTCACGCATGTTGACCATAGCGGACATCGCCGGATTGACATGAGTGATTATGCCGTCAACATCGCTGACGAGCAGGCCATCAGCCATATGGTCTATTACAGCCGTCAGATAGGCAAGAGTGCTCTGCAGTTCTACAACCGCATCCTTAAGGGCATGCTCGTAGCGGTCAAACACCTCGGAAAGATCATTAGCCAACGACTGCATAGTGCCGGCAAGCTGCCCGACTTCATCTTTAGATTTAATCTCGATGCTCTGGCTGAAATCGTGCTGCGCTAATCGCCTTGAATATTCAGTAAGCTTGTTTAGAGGCTGCGAAACGCGGCTGACGAGAAAATAAGCTGCTGCCGCACTGAAAATGAATATGATCGAAAGAAGATAGAACTGTCTCATCATTGACGACAGCAACTCCGACATGATAATGCCTTTGTCCATGCCCACATGCACAAATCCCACTGCCCCTTCGACAATAGGCGCAGATATGTCTATGTATCTACGGTTGCCAATCTCTATGTCGACCGGCGCGGTATTTTTGGATGTCCCGATGTCTCTAATTTCACTTGGCACATTAGGCACAAAGGTATGCGATATAATGTCACCTTGCGCATCGACAACAAAGACGTACGAAACACCCGCTATTTCAGTAAACTGGTCTATCATTGATTGTACCGTCGCAGCATCCCGGTTCAGCAAAGTCTCAACGCTGGAGTCGGCAATACTTCTGGCAATGGCAGTGCCTTTACTCGTATACTCGGCTACAAGCATATTGTATATATGCCAGCCTGACGACAGCAGCGTCGAAACAGCAACTACTGCGAATAAGACTATGATAATCAGCAGTGTCTTTTTGAAAAGCTTTGACATTATCATTTGCGCCACTGACTCCAGTCTTTAAGCGGAATGAAAGTGCCACCCCTATAAGTTGTATAGTAAACCCGGTCAAGCCCTTGATGGCGTTTGGCGCTATATGAGACAGGCGAATCTATGCCAATATCAAGTCTGTACAGGCCTTCCACAACTGGTTTGATACGCTTCTTGTCCAGATCCGGCCCCATTGCCCTCAAAATTTCCACAAGCAGCTTTGCATCCAAAAAACCCTCAAAACCAACGAAACTATGCCGGAGCGGTTTGTAGCCCTGCTCGATAAGATCAGCAGGCGGGAGCTGATTATACTTATTCATAAGTTCGCGGTATTCTCTGACAGCCGGAAGGGATGTGTCTTCATAACTGGGGACTACCTGAGAGTTGATCAGATCGACAGTATAATCTTTGCCATTGGCCTGTCCTGCCCGTACTAATAGATTGATAAGGAACTCGCTGCCGACAAATGAGACGTTAGCTATGGGCACGTTCCAGCCGGCATCCCTCGCGTCACGAATGAAGGCTGCGCATGCAGCATAGGCTCCTATGGAAATAACCGCATCAGCACCCGAATCTTTCAATATCCGAACCTGGCTCGAAAGGTTGTCCGTAAACGTGAGTCCTCGCTTATAAGCTGCTTCAGCGGTTATTTTTAATCCATATTTGGCCAGTGTAATTCGCACACCATTCCAGCCATTACGGCCATAAGCGTCAGCCTGATAAAAGACTGCTATCTTTTTCCTTCCTATCTTTATGAAATTATGGACTAGCCCTTCGGTCTCCTGATTGTAAGATGCGCGCATATTAAAAACGTAATCGTTATATGGCGGCTCGCGTTGAGGTTGCGCTCCGGTAAATGGGAAAAAAAGAAATATATTATTTTCTTCGCGGCTCTTCAATACTGGCAGCATGCGTGTCACAGTTGGAGTGCCGACATAACCATACAGTAGAAAAACGTTGTCCTTATCTATAAAACGGATAGTGTTCTGAATTGCCGGTTTTGGGTTATACCCGTCGTCATAAGCCAGTATTTTAATAGGATGTCCATATATGCCGCCGGTGTCATTAATATGCTGGATATATGCCATCGAACCGCGGTAAAGTTCGATCCCCAGACCACCTGTAGCACCTTTGAAGGCAGCAGACATTCCAACAACGATCGGTTCTGCGGCGTACGATGAATAAATTTGTAAAAAAAATACCATGAAGACAACGGCCAGCGTTTTCTGTATTTTCATCATTGGCCAGGTCATGAATTAGGGAGAAATACCGCTATATAATAAGCCATGGCTCCTAGAACTGAACCTGACAGCGCCTGACGCCTTCCCCTTCATCCCTCAGCCAGATCAGCGGTCTGTTATTACGACGACACCAGTTTTTTACGTCATTTTCAAATGTTGAACAATCTGCAACAACCTCAAGAACATCACCTCTTTTCATTTTAAGGGCCTTGATTGTCATTTGAATTGTTGGTTGCGGGCATTTCAACCCTTTTGCATCAATCAGTATTACGGCCACTATATTCCCTCCCGCCACACTGACTTATCCCAGTGCATTGAGATAATTATACCATCTATATCTCCCTTCTATATAATAATTATGTAATATAGATAATATTTAGCCTTGGTTTCGCTTCTTAACCGATTCCCTGAGGATCGTCTCGATTTCTGCAGTAACTTCCTCATAGCTGTATGCCATGCATTCAATAGCTCTGGCAGGACACGAAGCCGCACAGATTCCACACCCCCTGCAGAGTTCCATGACAACTTCAGCTTTACCTTCAACGCTACCGGATGTAACGATTGCCTTATATGGGCATATTGTTTTGCAGAGCATGCATCCCGTGCAGCGATGCGCATTTATGATTGCAATTTCAGGCGAGATATCAATCAGGCCGCCAGGCTTGAGTTTGGCTAAAATGCAACCTGCCGCAGCATGTCCGTCATTAATTGATGACGATATATCCATCGGCATACGGCAGGTGCCGGCCGAGAAAATGCCACGCATGCTGGTTTCGATACACCCTGCCGGCTCATTCGTTGCAACAAAAAAACCGTTTTCATCCACGTTCGCACCCAAAATATCGGCAAGTTCAGCAGCTCCGGGCGCAGGGACAAGTGCCGGACACAACACAATCATATCAACGCGCATATTACGCAAGCTGCCAGCCGCTTCCCTAAAATAGATAGAGTTTCCCCCGGCTGAATATGATACTTCAAATGTCGACAGGTCGTCATACCGTATGAAATTTGTCGATGAGTCTTCCTGGGCCCTTCTGAATAGACCGGTAGCGGACTGTCCCGGCAGGCACCATTCCTTTATAAAATGATAAATTTCTGTTTCTGGATGCCGCCTGCGTATTTCAGCCGAGTATTTCAGGGCATACCTGCAGCATATTGATGAACAATAGCTTTTATGAGCCGGATCCAGACTGCCAACGCAATGTATAATGCCGATACAGAGAGGGGAGCTGCCTGACGATGTGAAGAGCTTTCCTCCCCCTGGTCCGTCAGACGATATCAGACGCTCGAATTCATGCGCTGTCACAACATCTGAAATGCTGCCATATCCGAGACGCGGGAAAACGCTGCAATCAAGCAGCGACGCCCCTGTAGCAACAATAATCGCCCCTACCTTGCGTTCCACAGTCCGTTCTTTATCATCGTAATCAATAACGCCTTCTACAGGGCATGCGTCCCTGCATTTTACACATGACACATTTCTGCTGCGAAGGCACTGTTCCATATCGAGGACAGGCACATGCGGGAGCGCTCCTGGAGAATGAAAATCTATGGCCTTTTTCTCGACCTGACCGCAACTGAATGATACCGGGCATGCAGCGACGCATTCGCCACATCCGATGCATGAAGAGGCGCTCACATATCTGGGTATCGCTCTAATATCTGCTATGAAATTTCCAAAATAGCCGCGCACAGAGTTGATCTGAGCTAAAGTCAGCAGCTCTATCCTGCCCTCATGTTCATTATGCAGAGCGTCATCAATGATAGGCGCTGTCAAGCAGGGTCCGCACTCCAAATACGGGAATATCTCATATAAAGAGATGGGCATTCCGCCGGCAGCTGCAGATTTCTCAACTAATATCACATTACGCCCTGCGTCGGCCAGCGCTAATGCTGCGCTTAGGCCTGCAGGCCCTGCTCCGATCACCATGACATCTGTGCATGCTGTTACAGTTTTCCTGTCGAGAGGTTGATGCAGGCGCACCCTTGCAATTGCTGCAGCAACAAGTGTGAATGCTTTGGCGGTCGCAGCTGCATAGTCCGGTGTCACCCATGCGGTCTGTTCCCTGATATTAACCATTTGCAGCAGATAGGGATTCAAGCCGGCCTCTTCGATTACGCGACGGAACTGGCTTTCACGATCACGCGGCGAACATGCAGCGATCACAACTCTTTCCGGCCTTTCTTTTCTGATATCTTCAGAAAGAGCGGCCAGATCTTCGCCTGAGCACAGCAGATTGTAAATTCTTACATATAAGTCGGGGAATAACTCGATTATTCTATTGCGGACCTCATGAAGGTTCAGCTTCTCTGATATGCTGCCGCTGCATTCACACAGATAGAGGCCTATCTTCATAACATGCATTCGTCAACAGAAAGGCTTCTGGGCATTCTTTCCTGTCCTAGCAATAAAAAATATACCTTACCTTCGGTAATAAGTCATAGCTTCCGGAATCAGCCTTTCGATATCCCTTATTCTGGTGGTATCGGCAGGGTGAGTGCTCAGAAACTCGGGTGGCGCATCTCCCTGTTTCTTTGCAGCCATCCTCTTCCAGAAATCTACGGCCTCCTTCGGATCGTAGCCGGCCATTGCCATAAAGATAAGTCCGAGGTGGTCGGCCTCCGACTCCTGAATCCTGCTATATGGAAGAAGCACGCCGACCTGGCTGCCCAGCCCATAAGCGCCCATGAAAAGCTGCTGCGTTGCCTGTGGGTGGCTCGCAAGAGCTTCAGAAAGCGCCATGCCTCCCATCTGAGCCAACAGTCCATGGCTCATGCGCTCCCCGCCATGATTGGCAATAGCATGTGCGATTTCATGCCCCATTACAACTGCAAGCCCGGTCTCATTACCGGCAACAGGCAGAATGCCGGAATATACAACTACCTTTCCACCAGGCATGCACCAGGCGTTGACTTCCTTATCATCGACAAGATTGAATTCCCAATTATATCCGCTGAGCCTGTCTGCCATTCTATTTTCCGACATATACCGTTCAACGGCGTATTGTATCCGGGAACCGACACGCTTTATGGATTGGGCCTGAGGCGTATTTTCAATCACCCTGTGCTTAGAAATAAAATCAGAATATGAATTAAAACTCATTGGCAGTATCGTGCTGGGGGGTACCAGGCTGATCTGCTGCCTTCCGGTCACAGGCACAGTCTGACAGGAGTACATCAAAAAGAGCACAGCCACAATCACAAACCCGCGCCTCGCAATAGACAACAATAAAGACCGATTAAATGCAATCATAACCTTCTCCATGAAATAAAATTTAACCTGACATGTGATTTGTTAATATACTACTTTCTTAAATGAGATGAAAAGCCATGCTGCAGTTCAGCGTTACAGAATAATTTGTGTGCCTCAGCCCATCCGTAAACCTATTTACCGGACACCTTTTGAAATGATACTAGAAATGCCTGCTCTCTTCTATATTTCTAATCGTTCTTCTGACAGCAGAACCGCTTTCCCAGGTACTTATCTGCCAGTTGTCCGGCCGATTCGACTTTGGCATCCATGGTGGAAGAGGCATCCTAAAATACTCTGAAAGCGCGTGGGCATAAGGCTCATATAATCCCCTTAATTCCATCAGTTTTTTCTCAAAGTCATCATGATTGTTCGCATTATAGCCCGCTTCCTCTAGCGACTTTTTCAAAGAAACGAAAACCTCTGACGGAAGACGACTATGATTAGGGGATTGCGGCCGCCGCCTAAATACGATAGAAAGATCCACTATAGCATGTCTAGCCATGGCAAAGGTCAGCTCAGCCTGTCTCGTACAAGCACCTTTAACGCCAGCCATTACCAGAGAGCTGACATCCAAGATAGCAGTTAATGCAGCAAGCCATGATTGGTTGTCGTGCTGCGATCTGAAATAAGCCAGAACAGGGTAAGACAGATGGCTTTCCAGAAACTCGGCAGACCAGATCTCCCATTCATGAAGAAGTAATTTTAAGGCTTGAAGACCGATCTCATCCTTATGGCGCTTTAGAATCTCCACAGCACTTGGCGGAGATCCGGCTCTTGCATCAAGCAGTGAAATGTTTATTTCTCTACGCTGAAAGGACTGGTTAAGCGCGGGCAAATATCCAATTATCAAAGCCAGAAAGCCTAGTCCCATTCCGGATTCCAAGACCGTAATCAGTTTCGCAAGCGAGCTTCGCGGCGCCACATCGCCAAGTCCTAACGTAAAGAAATTGGTTCCGCTCAGATACAAGCTGGCAAATAATCCTGCGGGACCGTTATCCATCCGCGCCGGCGATCCATCAGCCCAGTAGATAAGTGAAAATCCGATAATGATAACGGCTGCCCATATGCTGAGCAACAGAAGCAACGAAAGCGGACCAAAATAACTCAAAAGCGTCTCACGCTGTTTTAACGGAAAGAGCCTTACTAAACTCTGGAATGCACGCCAGCTATTTCTGTAAAAAAGTCTGGTAAGACGGAAAGGACGGGTCACCCGGCGGGGTAATATTATTGTCTCAAAGGACTCCCACAGCACCATAAAGATGAGAAACACTCCCGGAAGGACTGCGACGAGTCTCATGCTATCTTCCTCCCGGTTGTTTGTCTCATATATTAATTATGCACAGCATGGAAGCCATATCAAAGTCTGCGGCTCTCGCACAGGTATGGGGCTGAACTGCCCGGCTCTATAGATTCCAAAAGCCGCAACCATGACGAACTGACATGCTCGAACTCTTTTTTGCACGGGATATAGATGACCTTGAGATCAGGATAGAACTGCTGCACATATCTGAGTTGTATAACCTCCTGCCTGAGATCGAAGCCGTCCCTTATACCCCGTATAAGTGTCACATCCTGAACTTCTGTCTTACTTTTGAGATAGTGAGCGAGGAAGCCCCTGAAGGCTTCAACCTGATGATATGGAAGTTGCGACATTATAGCCGAAGTGCGCTGCTGCACTATTGATTCCCAGTTCTGTGTATCGGACTTTTCGGGGTTCATGCCGACAGCGATTATAACCTTGTCAAAAATCTTTTCTGCCTGATGAAGCACATCCATATGGCCGACATGGAACGGGTTGAAACTACCCGCATAAATGCCGACATTCGGGCGCCTTTCTTGCAAGTAAGCGGCAAAGCTCCTCACTCTGTCCAGGCTTGCTGCCTGTTCTCTTTTAGGCAACAACCAATTGTAATGCTCGGCAGTACGCACAAGCAGCCCAGGCCTTGTGTCACGATACATAGAATAGTCGACCCACTGGTATTCCTTAAAAATCATCTTTTCATCTGACAGAAGCAGCTTCATATCGCCGGTCAGCAGGCCCTTCAGGTCCATGAGAAGAAAAGCGCGTATCACTTCAGATTTAGGTCTATTCAATCCTGCGTATTTTGTATTCTCAATCCCTTCGCTGACGATTTCCCTGAAGGCGCTGCCAGGTTTAACGTTACGCTCGAAATATTCGCGAGAAGCATCTTCGTTATCCGCCAACCTGGAATCGTAAATAACGTCATGCATCAGCGCAAGCAGAACCAAAGGCACTCTGTCGGCATTACTCAGTTCGTATATCTGGCCGATCAGGTTGTCCAGGTGAGACAGGTCGTGATAGTACCGGCCAGGTGCGCGCCATTGTTCGAGAATGGCTGCAAGCGGCAGCTTCATGTTAGTCCGGACTATGCGCTCCAGCTCTTTCCAACGGGTATAAATATTAGCGTATGTCCGGACGGCCGGCATCAGTGTCCTCTTCGCCGTCATCACAGTTCTCCGTCTTTTTGCTGCTACTATGGTTTGAATTTATACTTGGCTACCCCATCCATTTCTCTTCCGCGCTTTTTGCCTGAAAGCTCTTGCCCGCATCAGTCGGCAACAGGCATGACTCACCATCCATCGGAGCAACTACTGTTTCACCCCACATATCTTTTACCCGCTCCCTGATCTGCAACAATTCAAACCATCTGATGAAGGCGGCAACAAAGACTATCAGCATAAGGGCCATAATTATGACAGACAGCGTTACAAGCAGCATAAGGCCTTTCGGCAGAAAGTTCAGAGTGATATTGAGATAACCTGCATACATCGTAATAAAAGCCATGGCAATGCCCGGAACAGCCGTGGTCCAGGCGTATTTTGCCTTGTCCATCCTTATTATCATTGTAGTGCCGATGATTAAGGCGCTCGACGCAAGCAGCTGGTTGCACATGCCGAAAAGCGGCCATATGGTGGATATATCGCCTGTAAATACCAGATATCCCCATGAGCCGGTGAAGATAAGACTAGTGATTATTATGCCGGGCACCCATCTTTTTTCCAGAAACTTAGGCATAAGTTTGCCCAGCATCTCCTGAAGCAGAAAGCGGCCTACTCTGGTGCCCGTGTCGACTGCGGTTAGAATAAAGACCGCCTCGAACATGATTGCAAAATGATACCAGTACGACATCAGGCCTTTCATGAGCGGGATAGACGAAAAGATGTAAGCCATGCCGACTGCAAGCGAGACGGCGCCGCCGGGCCTTCCCTGTACCTGCTCGCCGACTTCACGGGCCAGTTCCGGCAGATTAACAGGGGTCATGCCTAGCTTGGCAAATGCCGCAGCAGGTGCATTGATAGCAAAATAATCCGCGGGCACCAAAACACATGCAGCTACAAGCGCCATTATAGCCACTACACCCTCGGTGAGCATTGCCCCAAAGCCGACGAATAATATCTCGCGCTCACTGCCGATCATCTTCGGCGTGGTGCCTGAAGCGATTATTGCATGAAAGCCGGACAAGGCCCCGCACGCAATCGTGATGAAAACGAAAGGAAAGACCGGCCCGGGGATTACAGGACCGCCACCGCTCAAAAACTGTGTGACAGGCGGCATGAGCATCTGGGGCCGGACAACAAATATACCCGCGACGAGCATTATAATTGTGCCTATTTTCAGATATGTGGAGAGGTAGTCTCTCGGACACAGCAGCATCCATACCGGCAGGACTGACGCTACAAAGCCATATATCGGGATGATAACCGATATCTGTTTCTTCGTAAGTGTGAAAACCGATGCCAGCTCCGGATTGCCGGCTACATGAGGGCCTGCCCATACCGCCGCAATGAGCAGGATGGCTCCGATAGCACTGCCTCCCTTAACATCGCCAGGTCTGATCTTGTACATCCACAATCCCATCAGAAGCGCAATAGGCATGGTGGCGAAAACTGTGAACGTGCCCCACGCACTCGCAAACATAGCATTTACAACGGCGATAGAAAGACCTGCAAGAGTCAAAAGGAGGATAAACAGAAAAGCCACTGATGCAGCACCGCCGGCAATCTTGCCAACCTCGCTCTCCGCGATTTTTGACAGGCTGCGTCCCTTGTGCCTGACTGATGCGAATAATACAACTGTATCGTGGACTGCACCGGCCAGCACACAACCAATTATGATCCAGAGGGCTCCCGGCAAAAAACCGAATTGCGCAGCCAGCACCGGCCCCAACAGCGGCCCAGCGGCCGCAATGGCCGCAAAGTGATGCCCGTACAGAACAAATTTATTTGTTTTTACGTAATCAATACCGTCTGCACACGTTTCAGCCGGCGTCGGACGATCGGCCCGCAGACCCAGCACCTTGTTGGCTATGAAAAGACCATACAGGCGATAAGAGATGGCAAAGATGCATAATGCCGTAAACACGAGCGTAACTGCGTTCATTTCTTCCCCCTTGCCTGGAATTAATCAGTCTGTCCAAAACGATACCGGAAGCCGAATTTCAGCTTTCAAAGCTCCGGCGCCTTTGCAGGCACGAGGCAAACCACCACTAAATTGTCAGGGCCCGCATTACGTAACTGGTGCTCTTCATTTGACGGTATAAATATTACATTGCCTTTATTGATGCTATTCCACTGCCCGTTGCCGAAGACTTCTCCCGTTCCCGAATGAATGAACATCTCATGCTCCCAGTCATGTGAATGTTTCGGCGTGCTGCCGCCAGCCGATATTTCAAATACCCTCATACAGAAGTTTTCAGCTCCATCAGCTTTACCTATCACAACACGCGCAGCAACTCCTTTCGCTTTTTCGTTATTGTAATGAGTGGCTTCAACGTCAGTATATTTCCTGGTCTTAATAGATAACTCCATTGGCTCATCATGATAAATTGTAACATGTCCAACATATATCAATTGCATGCTCTGCAAGCATTTGAACAGTATTGCTGCTCTATTGGGATACTACTGTAGGATCCATCATCCAACGTAGCACCCAGGTGCCATTTTTTTCCCTGCTCAGACAAACGATTGCCGCATTACCGAAGTTGACCAGATGGTCATCGACAAAACCGCACAAGAGGAGTGAAAAAAGTTTCTCCATGTAAGGCAGATGGCCAACAAGCATGATGTTAGAATTCCGGTCTCTGAGGCGACGCTCCCATTCAGATGGATCATCCATGGGCCCGAGATGGTCGGTTTCAAAAATCCCTCCCAAGGGCCTGAGATAATCCGAAAAAACAGAAGCTGTCTGTTTGGCACGCAGTTTAGGGCTGTGAAAGATAATTTCTACCGGGCTTTTAACCCTGGCAAGATGGGCGGCAACCTTCTGTACATTGCGAAGTCCCTGCTCCGAAAGAGTCTGGGACGGGTCGAACAACTCGCTGTTTGCCTCCCCGTGACGGACAAGGTAAAGCAGCATCAGCAACCTCCAGTATAAGATGCTGTTACTTTAAGCCCTGGCAGGCGTCGTGTCAAGGGTCTTCAAGTCTTCAACCCTGATAATAGAGCCACTTTTGGAAAGATAGATGACCTCTCTTATTTGAGCGTTTCTGATCATTCGCGCACAAAGCAGACAAGGCTTGCCTTCAGCAAAAGATCCGTCTTCCTCGGATCCGGCGATATATATACTCGCCTCCTTCATGCGTTCAGGAGAGCCGTTTATAATTGCATTCTGTTCGGCATGCACTGCCTCACAAAGCTCGTACCTTTCTCCAGACGGTATATTAAGCTCCTTGCGTTTACACCTGTTTACATCGACACAGTTTATGGAACCTCTAGGTGCACCGTTATAACCAGTGCTAACGATGACTCTGTCCTTGACAATTACCGCTCCATACCGTCTGCGCAGGCATGTCGATCTTGATGAAACTACCTTCGCAATTTCTATGAAATATTCATCCCACGAAGGCCGCTTGAATATTTTTTGCCCGTTGCCGTTCATTGGTTTTTCCCGCAAACTAACATTTCGTAAACCCGCAGTCATGGCATTTGGCGCAACCTTCCTCGTGCTGTATTGCACTGCCGCACTCAGGACAGGCCCCCATTGTTATGATATCCCTGTATTTAGCTTTGCTGCTGCTATTATTTTCGATCACATCCGTTGTGCCTGACGGCGCATAACTTTCAAGAGCTTTTGCTATAGCATCGGAGCATGATAAGATTCTTCCCTCTTCTCCCCAGGACGGCTGATGACATGATATCCCTCTGAGCTGCTTGATGATTTCGTCAGTCTCAATGTTAGATCTTAAGGCTAACGATATTAATCTCCCGATCGCCTCCGCCTGGCTTGAAGCGCAACCGCCGGCCTTACCCATATTGGTAAACACCTCGAACGGCCTTCCAGTTTCGTCTTCGTTAATTGTCACATATAGTTTGCCGCATCCTGTCTTCGTAAGTCTCGTGCCGCCTCGGATCATATTAGGGCGCTTTTTCGGCAGGATCTTACCAAGCTCAGGCTGCCGCGCCTGAGGCTTTTCCTCTGCCTTCTTTGTGCTGAGCACCTGTTCCTCTCTTGACCCGTCGCGATAAACCGTAACGCCCTTGCAACCGGTTTCATAAGCCAATTTAAATACGTTCTCAACATCTTTTACAGTAGCACTGTTTGGAAAGTTTACTGTCTTTGATACCGCATTGTCCGTATATTTCTGGAAGGCCGCCTGCATCCGTATATGATCAACCGGCGTGATATCATGCGCAGTTATAAAAACCTGTCTCATCGACTCTGGGAATTCTTTACAATGTGCGATTGTCCCATCTTCAGCGACCGTTTCCATAAGCTCTCGAGTCCATACGCCAGCTTTGATAGCCTCTTTTTCGAAGAAAGGATTGGTTTCAATCAGCTTAGTGCCTTCCATGACAGTTCTCACATAGGAGAGAGCGAAAAGGGGCTCAATTCCCGACGAGCATCCGGCGATTATCGAAAGCGTGCCCGTAGGCGCAATAGTAGTAACAGTTGCGTTTCGCACCATCATCTCACCGTTATAGATGCTTCCGGTATAGTTCGGGAAGACCCCTCGCTCCTCAGCAAGGGCACTCGATGCAAGCCTGCCCTCGGTCTGAATGAAACTCATCACTTCCTCTGCCTGTTGTATTGCCTTTTCAGAATTGTATGGTATGCCCATTCGAAGCAGCATGTCGGCCCAGCCCATTACGCCAAGTCCAATCTTGCGGTTGCCCTTTGTGTTCTTGTCGATTTCATCAAGCGGATATTTGTTGACATCAATAACATTGTCGAGGAAATGAACCGCTTTCCACGTCGTGTCTTTTAGCTTAGGCCAGTCAACTGCAGTGCCCTTTTCAGTTGCGATTGTCATATTTGCAAGATTGATGGAGCCAAGGTTACATGACTCAAAAGGCAGCAGTGGCTGTTCACCGCAAGGGTTAGTAGATTCAATCTCACCTATTGCAGGTGTGGGATTAGCAGCGTTCATCCTGTCGAGAAACACTATGCCCGGCTCTCCATTCTTCCAAGCCTGACTGACGATTTTATCAAAAACCTCCCTAGCCTTGAGTGTGCCTGTAACCTTTTTTGTCCTGGGATTTAGCAGGTCATAATTGCCGTCAATCTCGACTGCTTTCATGAATTCCTCTGTAAGGCCTACAGATATATTAAAATTGTTCAGCTTGTGGTTGTTGTCCTTGCAGGTGATGAATTCAAGAATATCAGGATGGTCGACGATGAGCAGGCCCATATTGGCTCCGCGCCTGGTACCACCTTGTTTGACCGCTTCTGTTGCAGTGTCGAACACAGTCATAAATGACACAGGCCCTGATGAAATGCCTTTGGTCGATCCGACAACATCACCTTTAGGCCTGAGTCTCGAAAAAGAAAAGCCAGTGCCACCGCCCGATTTATGTATGATGGCCGCATTCTTCACGCCGTCAAAAATTGACTCCATAGAATCACCCACAGGCAGCACAAAGCACGCGGAAAGCTGTCCAAGCCTGCGGCCTGCATTCATCAATGTCGGGCTGTTAGGCAGGAAGTTCAGCGAAGTGATCAGTTCATAAAAATCGGATTTAAGCTGATTGATCTCCGTCTCGGATTTGCCATAAGCGACATCAGCGGCAGCAATATGCGTCGCCACCCGATTGAAGAGCTCCTCTGCTGTCTCAATGACCCTGCCATCCTCGTCCTTCTTGAGATATCTCTTCTCAAGAACCTTCAAAGCATTGGGAGACAGATTTAGAGTGCTCGTCTTGATCATATCAATAATTCCTCCGTATAATTAAGTGGCTGAATACAAAATGCTATTTTCTGTTAAACGTTGTTTTTCAAAGGGTTTTTATTAACTACGTGACTCTATTTAGTATTATTTCCGTAGCGAGGCCACAATATATTGTGTTCCGCCTCAAAAAGCATATCAAAGTTCTCATATTCTGTCAAGCTATTTTTTCTTCATTTTTACCTCAATAAGAGCAGGAGACTCCAGTGCTGGTAAAAAGATCCTAACATATTAAAATATTCCTTTTAATTCATTGTATTATTTTAAATTACTGTTCTAAAGCCCCATCCTGACACAGTCTGTTATAATAAGCCCTATGCAGATCGAAATCAAACATGGGGACGGCTCTTCGCGGACGGGCTGTTTTGCGACAACTCGTGGGGTTGTGAACACACCAGTCTTCATGCCGGTTGGAACGCAGGGCACGGTGAAAGCGATGTCGCCCGATGAGCTGCGCGAAATCGGAGCTCGAATCATCCTATGTAATACCTATCATCTCCACCTCAGGCCCGGCCACGAAACAATCAGCCAGGTCGGAGGGCTTCATAAATTCATCAACTGGAGTGGTCCGATCCTAACAGACAGCGGCGGGTTCCAGGTATTCAGCCTTGCTGCCCTTAGAAAAATCAGGGAAGACGGGGTCGAATTCAGGTCGCACATCGATGGGTCGCTTCAATTTCTTGGCCCGGAGAAGGCCATGGAAATCCAGTGCGAAATCGGCTCAGATATTGCGATGGCATTTGATGAATGCACACCATATCCTGCTGAACGTGAGTATGCAGTCAAATCCCTTGAGCTTACGACCAGATGGGCCAGGCAATGCAGGGATTATCTGGATATGAAACGTGAACGCTATGGCAATCACATGCTGGACCTGTTTGGCATTGTTCAAGGTGGCATGTATAAAGACCTGAGGAAGAGGAGCCTTGAAGAGCTTGTAAACATTGGCTTCGACGGCTACGCCGCAGGTGGCCTGAGTGTAGGAGAATCGAAGGAAGAGATGTACGACATCATCGGCACCGTCGGTAAAATGATGCCGGCAGATCAGCCTCGATATCTAATGGGCGTCGGCGACCTGCGGGATGTGCTCATTGCAGTAGAAAACGGCTTCGATATGTTCGACTGCGTAATGCCCACAAGGAACGCCCGCAATGGCACACTTTTTACGAGCACAGGCAGGATAAGCATCAAGCGCACTGAATACAAAGCCGATCCATCACCGTTGGACCCTGACTGCAGCTGCTACACGTGCAGAAATTATTCGAAGGCCTTTCTGAGGCACATGTTCCTGTCCAAAGAGATACTTTCGATGAGACTCAACACCATGCACAACCTGCATTTCTACTTATCATTCTTTGAAAAAATGCGCGTGGCGATCGCAGAGAACCGCTTCACATCTTTCAAAAAAAAATGGGAAGGCATATTTGAACAGGACATCTGAAGTTCACAAAGTGCTGGTTATAACTCTGTTTCTGAATTTACTCGTGTCAGGCGCAAAGATCTCTTACGGCTTTATATCGCATTCGGTGGCCATATCATCGGATGGCTTCCATTCACTGTTTGACGGGGTATCAAATGTTGCGGGGCTGATCGGAGTATATCTGGCATCACATCCCGCTGACGAGCGTCACCCTTACGGCCACAGGAAATATGAAACAGTCTTCACCATATTCATCGGCATGCTGATGCTGTTCACCTGCTTCGAAATATTCAAGGGTGTCTATGATTCGTTTGCGGGCAGGCAGACGCCAATAGTCGGTCCGGAAAGCTTCATCCTGATGGCCGCTACTACGTCGGTCAATATTTTCGTAACGCTGTACGAAAAAAGGAAGGGCAAAGAGCTTTCCAGCGAATATCTGAAGGCTGATGCCCGCCATACACTCAGCGATATTTACGTATCTTTAGGCGTCATCGTGAGCCTTGTTCTTACCGAGATTGGGTTGGCTTATGCAGATGCTCTTGCCGGTGCCGTGGTCGGTATCTTTGTAGCCAAGGCTGGGTTCGATATCATAAAGGAATCAGCTGAGACGCTAATTGACAAGTCGCAGGTCAATCCGTCAGAAATCATTCAAGCCGCAGAGTGCGTGGATGGCGTGGTCGAGTGTCATGATATTAGGACAAGAGGTACCAGCGATTCGATATTCGTTGACCTTCACTGCCTTGTGCATCCGGATCTGTCGGTCAACAACGCCCACGGGATAGCCCATAGGGTCGAAGAAGAAATCAAACAAAAATTTCCGGCGATAGTCGACGTCGTGGTTCACGTCGAGCCGGCAACTGAAAGGAAAGATGAGCATGTCAATCAATAGTATTTTCAGTTACGTCAATAAATTCATGTATTTCACAATATGCCCGGACAGCATTGAGCCTGGTGCTCTTCTATATTGTTCAGGGGTTTCTATGCCCCAGTTTTTACCGATAACGCGGGGTCGCCACGGTCTCGCCTCCAACCCTGCAATGCGAGGCCTTCAGATCACTGACCTGCAACTGCGCAAAGAGCTTACAGACAGAGGGATTCGTACATCGAGCGTAAAGGGGAACCCTTGTGTTAATTTTGTGCCCGGAAAGGGAGATTGGTATAGACAATTATTACGCATTACCGGCTCTGATGGTGAGGCAATAAAAGACCTGGCGGCACAATGCCCTCTCAGGCTTGTAAGTAGTATCTTTCAGGCCTGCATGGTCGCAGATGTAGTACTGCCGGTTGTCACGCCACCTGCCGAAAAGTTAGAAGACTTTTTAGCTAAAGTGTGCAATATTTACAGCAAGCAGGCGGGCTGGCCTACAACTGCATCGGCTAAAGGCTTTAGAAAATAATTCATTGAGGTGATAGCGCAATGCACAGGAATAAGAGTATGAAACCAGGTCAGAAGCTACCTGATGATGCAATCCTTATAGAAGAAAGAGGATCATGGGAGCTTCATTATTCGGTGTCAGAGCAAGCTTTGCTTGTAAAGACCAATGACTATCATCCCGGTATCCTGAAACTTACTGAATTGGATTTGCGTCATTTTGCCGACAAGATGAGCAAAGTAAGCTGCTGAACCAATTCTTCTAATATGATATACTAGTACTTCAATTAGCCGGTGTGGTGGAATCGGCAGACGCGCCGGACTCAAAATCCCCATTCAATAGCTGCAATATCAATAAGTTATAGGGCCGATGGGTGCATCTTGGGTGCACGCTTCTCTTAACAAACAGTTGTCTGACCATCTTATTTCCTCGGGTGAACTTTAAAATCTGTATCAAGCACTAGATCGCTCAAACGCACCATTTTTTGTCCCCATGAAGCCGTATTTGAGGTTTCAGCATTAATGCAATCTTGATAATGGCAAGTCAGTAACAGTTCTCCTTCCGATTCAGAGCGCCTCTGAGCATTCTCGTCAAGCAAAAAGATATTATGCTGATTATTATAAGCTACGTCTTTGACAGTGAATGTCTCGGGGCCATATTGAAACAATAATGCTGGGAATATCCACAAAAGGTGTATATGATTCTCGCGGTAAAAAGTTTCCCTCGCAACGATAGTGCTCAAGTACGTGCGGCTTCGTTGAACCTCAATAACAAGTCTTTTGTCACGATAGATAATGAGAATATCAGGTTTTCTCCATTTTCGAGGATTGTCTATGTCCCGCAATACGGTTTCGACTTTTATCTCAACAATATCTTGGTCGAGCCGAAGTCGCCGTATTATAAAATCTTTCAGTCCCCGGTGAAGATCGCCTTCCACGGTCCCTTGATACACCTGCTTGTTTATCTTTTTATTACTGCTAGAGCACTCTTCTTTCTCAGGGCAGTATCCATGCTTCGGAACGTGTCGAAAGCAAAGAGAATTGCGTCGGCCAGGAGATTGTATGAGTTTAACAGGTGCCAGACAGTGATCACACAGACACACATAATCACACCTTTGTATGCCTTGTTCGATCGCATATCTAGCCCTGA
>DATHDG010000024.1:0-29534 GCA_035319125.1 Dissulfurispiraceae bacterium
TTTGAGGCATGCTCAAATCTTTCTATTTAGTCTGTTAAGCGCACTTAGCATCGCCTTAAAAGATGCCCGGTCTATATTCGTATCGATCCCGCATCCCCACACGCGCCTTCTATCTTTTTCAATAAGTATGTACGCAACTGCTTTGGAGTCAGAACCTTTGCTCAAGGCATGTTCATGATATGACAGTAACGTGAAATCCATATTAAAACATGTCCTGAGAGCATTGCTGAAAGCATCAATAGGACCATTGCCTTTCCCCTTGATCTTGAGAACTCTATCTTCGGCTTTTATCGAGGCGGAAATTGTAGCACGGCTTGCATCCAGTTGACCGCTTAGTCCCATTCTGCAACGCACAAGAGAATACGGCGAGTACTGATGAAGATATTCTTTTTCAAATGCTTCCCATAAAGCCGGCGCGGCAACTTCGCTCCCGGATGCATCGGAAATACTTTGTATGGCCCTTGCAAATTCAGGCTGCATTTCTCTAGGGAGATTCAGCCCGTATTCCCTTTCCATCATATATGCAATGCCGCTTTTACCCGACTGGCTGTTGATACGAATTATCGACTCATATGTCCGTCCGACATCCGCAGGGTCAATGGGAAGGTAAGGCACTTCCCACATGTTATTTTTGCCGGCATGAGCTTTCATACCTTTGTTGATGGCATCCTGGTGTGAGCCGGAAAAAGCTGTATAGACCAGTTCTCCGGCATAAGGATGACGAATATGAACAGGCATTTTTGTTGTGCGCTCGTATTCGCTTGTCAAACGACCGATATCGCTGAAATCGAGCTGTGGATCGATGCCTTGAGAAAACATGTTTAAAGCGATCGTAATGATATCCGCATTACCGGTCCTTTCGCCATTGCCGAAGAGAGTTCCTTCTACACGGTCCGCACCGGCAAGCAATGCCAGTTCCGCCGCAGCAACAGCCGTTCCTCTGTCGTTATGCGTGTGAACACTGACAATGACCTTGTCACGGTCTTTTATGGAGCGGCAGAACAATTCTACGCGGTCAGCATAAACATTCGGCATCGACATTTCAACAGTAGCTGGTATGTTCAGAACAATCTTTTTTTCTGGAGACGGAATCCATGTATCCATCACCGCTTCGCATATTTCTATTGCAAAATCATGTTCGGTGCCTGTGAAGCTTTCAGGCGAGTATTGAAATATGATATTGGTATCCGGCATTCTGGCTGCCTCAGCTTTTACACATCTCGTAGCTTGCACCGCCATATCTATAACCTGACTTCTGTCCATGCCGAAGACCACTCTTCTCTGGAGTTCAGATGTCGAATTGTAAAGGTGAACAATAGCTTGTTGCGCTCCTCGAAGGGCCTCGAAGGTTTTGCTGATCAGATATTGGCGAGCTTGCGTAAGCACCTGGATTGTAACGTCATCCGGGATGATATTGTCCTCGATCAACATGCGTACAAAATCGTATTCCGTTTGAGAAGCAGATGGAAATCCGACTTCAATCTCTTTGAAACCTATGTCAACGAGCAGTTGGAACATATCTTTCTTTTTTTCGACGCTCATTGGTGCTGCAAGCGCCTGATTTCCGTCGCGCAGGTCAACACTGCACCATATCGGAGCGGCCGATATACTGCGAGAGGGCCATTTTCTGTCAGACAATATAACTGGCGGATATGGCCGGTATTTCTGAAAAGGCATTTTGATCATTTCAGACCTCCTAATAAAAAAAGCCGCAGACATTGAGTCTGCGGCTTTAAGATTGTTAATTTTATCGCTTGATTGTTCTGACTAGACGCGCAAAATTCTTTCGGCCATGGACCCAACGGCTAACACTGGGCTACTAAGTCGATCGGCTGAAAGAATTAAGTGTTTCATAATTAAAATATAGATGACAGCCTGCCGATATGTCAAGTTAACACTACCTATTATGATTAATGCTTCTGTATCAATCCCCGATTGTTATAAAATAAACTATGCGGAAAGTGAATCTGAAAGCTCTCTCGGCAGACGCCCTGGGATCCTTTGTTAAAGATGCAGGCCTTCCTGCCTTCAGGGGCCGTCAGATATTGCATTGGGTTTACGAGCGCGGCGCTCAGTCGCTTGATGAGATAACGGAGCTGTCCAAAAAGCTGCGCGATGACCTGTCCGAGCGGGCATATATAAGTAACCTGATTGTACTTGACCGTCAGACATCCGGTGACGGCACCGAAAAATTTCTGTTCGGGCTCGAGGACGGCGAGACTATTGAGAGCGTTCTCATCCCCGATGAAGAAAGGCTTACGCTCTGCGTATCTTCGCAGGTCGGATGCGCCATGGGCTGCGTCTTCTGCCTGACCGGAAAGCTCGAATTAAAGCGCAACCTCGATCCTCACGAGATTGTTGACCAGGTTATTAGTATTAACAGGCTTATTTTTCCCCGGCGCATCACGAATATAGTCCTGATGGGCATGGGTGAGCCGCTCGCCAATTTTGATAGTGTAGTGGAAGCGCTTAGGAGGATTACCGGATATATGAAGATATCCCCGAAGCGCGTCACCCTCTCTACGTCAGGCATAGTGCCGAAGATTGTGGAGCTGGGGAGGAATGGGCCGAAGGTCAATCTGGCGATCTCGCTCAACGCCACAACCGACACCGTGCGCGATCGCATCATGCCGATAAATAAGACCTATCAGATAAAGGCGGTGCTTGAAGCCTGTCGCAGGTTCCCTCTGCAGCCGACACGCAGGATCACTTTCGAATACGTGATGCTGAAAGGTATCAATGACTCAGTCGCTGATGCAAAGAGGCTGGTCAGGCTCCTCCATGGCATATCGTCGAAGATCAACTTGATCCCCTTCAATCCTTTCAGCGGCTGCGAGTACGCAAGACCGGACGACTCACGCGTTCTGCAATTTCAGGAGATACTAGCTCAGTCTGATATGACCGTTATAATCAGGAAAAGCAAGGGACAAGACATCCTTGCCGCGTGCGGACAACTGAGGGCTGGGTATAAGGGATAATCCATGCAGCTTAGAAAATTCATTCTGATTGCATCTTTAGGCGCAATGACCCTTGCGGGTTGCACCGCTTACAGGACTACAATGATTAATGCTCAGGGCCGGACAGTGACGTGCGAATCGAGCTGGGCGAAAGACACTGCACATTATTTTGAATGCATCAATGCGGCCAAATCTCAGGGATTCAGGGAAGCGCCCTACTTCCAGACCGACCAGTCGCGCAGATAGCGCAACTCCGGATTCATTACGGCCAAGATGATATCCTGTCTTCTCTACCTGATGAAGAATTCCCTTTTAATGCAATTGGAATTTGCGTAAAGGCTGAAGGCAGGTTATAATTAAACAACTGCTAAGGGCTGTCCGGAACTAAAGTTCATCTTCTTTCCCCCGACATTAATAATTTAGATGGACAAGATATATTCCGGTGCGGGCATTTTAGGGGCCAGGCATTTGTAATGCTTGATAATGTATTGAAAGGAGGGCCGATTCATGGAAGCTGTCGTGCAGATCAACGGCAAGCCGGTGAAGGTGAACGTTCAAAAGCCGGAAGATGCAGCGATAATCAAGAACATGCTTGAAAATCCTGTGATTCTCGGAACGTGCTCATGCTAGAACGACATCGTAAGATACCAATCAACCCTTAAAGCCCTTTCAAAGCACCGAAAGGGCTTTTTAATGCAATGGTAAGTATGACTGCCTCCTATTCCAATTAAAGCTCTCAGGATTTAACACGTATTAACGGTATAACTACATCCGATTTCTTCTTTCCCTTTTCATAAAGAGTCCAGGTATTGATTATGTTATCCTTGTCGCTGATCTTTATATTGAGCATGTGCATGTGAGTTTCTTTCAATGAGGTGAGATTCGGATTCTTTTTCGACAGAACAAAGGTAAGACTGTTGTCGCCCTGATTGATCAGTTCCATGTGCGGTTGATTCCCGAGCGAACAGTAGTGAGTCATGTTCAGTTTGCCGCCGAAGTCGTAATAAACAGTGACCATCTCTTGGGGATGCCCGACAAAAAGCCGCTCAATTACAGCGTTACCAGAAGAGGTAAGCTCGTAGGTAGCCCTGATTGTCTCAGGTCCCTTTCCCATGTCTGACTTTCCTTCCCATACACCCACCAAAGCCTTCATCTTTTCAAAGCCGCTTGAGTGAGTGACCGCCGCTTTCTGGTAATCTCCGGAATAGCCTGTCACTGGAATGAGCACTAGAGCCAACAGTGCTATGACGATAAGTGAACAATGTTTTTTCATTTTGTGCCTCCTTTAAGATTCTTTTCTATAGTTTATCCGGGAGAAAGCTGCTTTCAAGGTATGTTTTATACGAGGGTTTGATATTGATAATTGATATATGTTTCTGAATTAAAATATTACAAAGTTTCCTATGCTGCGTAACATTCGTCTTTTCAATTGCAGAAGTAATAAATAAAACGTACATGATGCTCAATGAATCTTACTCTTTTTGAATCCGTCATCGACCAACCTTTATACACAGAAATCAATGTTTGTTATTGACAGTCGGCATATAGTCGGAGTACAAAAGAAGTAATTTTCGAGAGTGACTCGTCTTAGGCGGCAAAACTTGATAAGATTACAATTAACATTCTCTCCCTCACTCTGCTCGGGTAGAGAACCATGCAGTCACGACGGACTCTCCCTGTCGGGCGGCCGATTACCGCCGCATCAGTCTACTATATTGAAGGGGACGCAAATGACCAGAATTAAATTGTCTGACTATGGCAATTCACCATTTGAGAAATTGATTGGCAATAATAAAGCAATATTGGACAAATGGATAGAGCTTGAAAATGTGCTTTTCTCTGGGTCCTACTTAGCTCCTGAACTATTGGAACAGGTGAGACGGACGCTTGCATTTGGCAATGAGTGTGAATATTGATATTGCATGGTTAAAGCAGGCAAACAGAGTAAAAACAATGTCTGAACTAAAGGAACATCGTGGCTAACAATTGTATCGAACGTGAGCCTAAAAAGTAGTCGGTGCCGCTCATACGTGGCGTCGGGCTGTACGAACGAATCTTGGTTAAGGAGGCATTTATGACATTGACGATCATGCAATTCATCGACTTGCTGCTCGTCGCTTTGCTGGTTGGGACGATGTTCGGAATCTGGATTGGATTTAATCCGGCTGAATTATCGGCATCAACGTACGTCGAGCAGCAGCAACGCACCATCCGAGCACTAAATACGTTGATGCCACTGCTCGGGGCTGTTTGTATCTTTCTCACGATCGCTCTAGCAGTACTGACAAAGGACAGTCCGCACGCGAGATACGTGTTAGTGATCACAGCTATTTGCCTACTCATTGCGGGCGTTGTGACACGATTTAAGAATCAACCGATCAACAGCCTGATCATGACATGGGATGCGCAAGCTCTGCCCGCGAACTGGGCTGAGTTCAGAGACCAATGGTGGCAGTGGCACATTGTACGAACCGTGGCAGGAATAGCCGCTCTGTGCTTGCTGATCTTATCCGTACTGCGTGGCCGCAATCCGGCGAGTTAGACAAAGCGTCCCAACCTGCGATTCGACTCGGACCCTTGCAGCGTCTCTTCACTCCGATGTCTCGGTCCGGTCAATTGCAATGTTTGCCTCAAAGACAAGGAAGGCAAATGGGAGAGGTCTTTCAATATCAGTTACCGTATTAGCCATCCTCATCAATAAATATGTCGGTTACTGACTTCTGCGATTTGACAATACAAGCAAGAGGCGCGGCAGCCGCCGCGCCCAAAACAACTTTATTTTTTCTTAGTCTTCAGGGTCTCTTCTATCACGAGCACATATTTCAAATAATCTACCCCGAACTTCATTAGCTCAACCTCGTCAGACCTGATCTTCTCAAGACGCGCCGGATCCACGTCGAAGTGCTGCAGGAACGGGCTTTCAAAAACGAAGCGTCTCAGGCGGTCTACATCGTAGCTGGCCATGTAAAAAGTTTTCTGCTGCTTTTCGTCAAAAGCTTTGCCAGGCAGGTTCCTTCGGAAGAGTATCTCTTTCCAGCCGCGGTTCATTTCGTCGTAAATGTCAACGCCCTGGTCATCGCGCCACTCGCCTATGGTCCATTCCCTGTCTTCATTGAATCCATGACAGTGATCTTCTTTGACGAAGAAATAAAACTCCTCAGTTACGAGCTCATTTATAGTGTCGTCCTTCTTTTTGAGAGAAGCCTGTCCTATCGGGTAATATCTGCAGTTTGCAGGTCTGTCTTCATAAATGGAGCAGCCGCCTTCGGACACGAACGGGCATTTGCGGTCGTCGCTTTCGCTCATTTTGAGAAAGACGAACGGATATGACGATTTCTCCTCTATTTCCGTATAGGTGTGATCATTCAGGAACTCGCCGGACGACAACCTGAGGCGGTTCTTAAGCCTGATGATATCGTAGGGCGTCAGCATGATCTGGATATTGCTGCAGCACTTGGTGAAGCAGTCGATATCCTTGTGACACCTGAATTTAAATCTGGTATTGGCGGACAGCCTTGTGGTATCCACCGACTTCATGTTCAACATAACGGCCTCCTGAAACGATTTCATAATTTTAACATTTATAAAGTGCTCTAGGACAGCAGGAAGCAACGCATAAGCCAATCAATTTTCTGGATACCTTTATGCTAAAACGGTTAAAATTGATTTTATTTTATTGTCGCCAAAGGAAGAATGAATGATAGACACACATTGTCACTTGGATATGATTCAGCATGAAGAAAACATTAATGACGTAATTATGCGGGCCCAAGATGCCGGTTTGGAGGCGCTGATAACTGTCGGCTCTGATCTAAAGGGATGCTATAGTGCTGTTGACATCTCGTCCAAATATGACAACTTATACAGCGCTGTCGGTATCCATCCGCATGATTCCAAGGATTTCTCAGACGAGATTTTCAGGCAAATACAGGTGTGGATCTCAATGAGCAAGAATAATGTAGATTCTTGTACCGGACCTGCTGTGCCTAAAATAGTCGCCCTTGGAGAGATCGGCCTCGACTATTATTATAATCACTCGCCGCGTGAAACCCAGAGAACTGTCTTTGTTAAGCAACTTAGTTATGCAAAAGAGTGCGGGATTCCTGTAATAATTCATAGCCGTGATGCATGGCAGGATACAGCAGCGATACTGGCGGAATCAGGCGTGCGTAATGGGGTGATGCACTGTTTTTCGGGTGACAGAGCCATGGCTGAACAAGCGCTTGCTCTGGGATTTCACATATCTATCGCAGGGCCAGTGACATTTAAGAAAGCACTGGAACTTAAAAAGGTAGCTGAAATGGTGCCGGATGAGCGCCTTCTGATCGAAACAGACTCACCATATCTAGCGCCCGACCCTCTGAGAGGAAAGCGAAATGAACCGGCATTCATAGTCCATACAGCCAGGCATATTGCACAACTTAGAGGAGTATCATTGGAAGATATTGATAGAATAACCACGCTGAATGCAAAAAAACTCTTCGGTATCGGCATGGCGGATGAGGCGCGAATTGCATATAAGATTAGGGATAGTCTCTACCTTAACATCACAAACCGCTGCACGAATAAATGTACTTTCTGCATACGTTACCAGTCAGATTTCGTCAAAGGCCACAATCTTCGCCTCGAAAGCGAACCGACTGAAAAAGAGCTCGAGACGGCTATCGGCGATCCGTCAAAGTATAGCGAAATAGTATTCTGCGGGTATGGTGAACCTCTGCTCAGGCTCAATACTGTTAAGGCTGTGGCGGTGTGGGTAAAGGAGCGGGGCGGAAGAGTCAGAATAAATACGAATGGTCAGGGCAATCTCATTTACGGGCGCAACATTCTCTCTGAACTGAAAGGTTTGGTCGATTCGATATCCGTAAGCCTGGATGCACAGGATGAAGAAACATACAATAGGATTTGTTCTCCATCGTTCACTAATGCATTCATGGCTGTCATAGAGTTCATTCGCGCTGCAAAAGAAATTATACCTGATGTGCAAGCTACAGTTGTTGAAATGGAAGGTATAGACATAGCTAAATGCAGGCAGATAACGGATGCGCTGGATGTCAATTTAAGAGTAAGAAAACTGGACGCTGTAGGGTAGAGCCTGGCACTTCATGAGCGGTCAAAGTCATGCTTTGCATTTGCTGATTTTGTAAACATAATTCTAGACTCCGCCATTATTTATCAATATTAAAATCCCCAATGCATATTCTGATAAATTATTATTAAAATATATTTGGGTATTATTTCTGGTAACATGCAGTCCGGCTGAAGCATAAAATTGTTTAGGTTTGAATCCGAAATGCACACGAAGTTGCTGAATAGGTCATTATCCTAGCTTATCAGTAGTCTCAGAGTGATTATTGTAGAATTTCATCATTTTATTTAGAGCAAACGCGTAGTAGCAATAGCAGAAAGTCAGGACGGCATTTTGCAGTAGTCTATACAGTGAATTGTACCAGCCCGGCATATCATTAATGCGCCATAATGCAATTGTGCTGATGAAAATAATCACTGCCAAGATTGATAATAACACTGCAAAACCAAAAATAGCGCGTTGAACTTTTTTTGATAAAGAAAATAATCGCCAAACCGCAATTGCCATAAATATGTTTATAGATGACACAACTAACAGGTAGACGAGGGTCCGAGAAATGGACTTAATAAAATCAAAAATAGAAAGGCCGCGGGATACGGAAATATAACACATAGCCACAATGATGGGGACATAAATAAGACCCAAACATCCGTAGCCGAAAGCTATTAAGCGACACTCTCGGGTTAGTGATCTAGCCATGTATTTTTATCATAGATTTAATATTGTCTTAATGTTTATGTTATGTGTGATGCTTCGAAATTATATCAAATTGCAAGGCAGTATATATGTTTGGAGTTTTTAGAATGTAGGGCTTCGGCGTGGTTTTTCTGGAACTCCAAACCTTACGTTAATAAATCGGAAGCAATATTTCTTCTGAAAATCGTCACGGTAGGTGCCAAATTATGTGCCTGGCGGCAGGCGTCAGTGATGAGGATTCGCGCCTGTCGCTATGCCCCAATGATGAATCTGGTGATGCTCTCCGACTACCATGATGCCAATGTACCCTAGTCCACGCAGGCGGCTGACTTCAGCTCCATTCGTTGTTGTCACTCTTATTGTGAACAAATCTCCCTTCTTAACAACTTGCATATCCCAGCCGGTTTCCTTCTTAAGTTGTCCCGGATGCACGGCAAATACTCTATCCAATGACTCTTCAGCCATTTTTGTGGTTGGTTGGATAATCGCCTCGAAACCTTCTTCAACAGGTTTTTGAGACAGAACCTGGACGTTTATAGTGAAGTTGTACATGTCGACGAGATGTTGTCGCAAATCCTCCAGGTTCACTTTGCTCCAGTCCGTTTTGGGATCAGCGTCTAAATGACGCACAGCTTCCTGAATTGCCCCAAAGGCATCGTTGCCCGGCAAGGTTAGAGGAGAATGACGCATGGTATGTCCCTGCATTTCAGAATGATTTGCGTGGTGATCTGAGGGCATGTCTTGAGCCGCAGTGTTGAATACCGCTGCAAATAGCATTAATGAACAGAACAAGATAATAATTCTGAAAATATTCATGTTGCTGTATCCTCCGTCCGTCTTAACAACCTTCACAATAATTATATCAATTCGGGATCATACAACTTGTTTCTGGTAACCGACACCAGCGAATGAAAAGCTTTCTATGTTTGTTTCTACCTGTTTTAAACACCGGATTGATAGTCCCACCGAACGAACACACTTACTAAACAGTTAGGCACTGAATTTATGCAGTTCTCCTTCCGACACGACTACAGACCCCAATGTTGGGTGAGTAATCTGCCAAGGTTTGTATCCAGCTGATATTGATATCACTTCTAGCTCAAACATGGTTCCTAGCTTGATGAAAAGATCCCCGGCCTTAGGACGTACCTTGACCGATGTAATTGGATACTGTCCCATTTCTTTCAGGGCAGCTATTCCATCGAACTCTTTCGACTGCCCAAAGCGATGACCATGGTCGAGACTTGTGGAGCAGATGTCTCGATCTTCAAACAGCCGCCACAAGCACTCAATGCGGATTGTTGCACGGCTTTGTAACCCAATACGCCAAGCTCCCGATTCAGTTTCTAATTGCACGGATTCTATACGGTCGCCAACGAGCCACTTGAAATTAGTTAGTGCATCTTTCATTGCATAATCTCCTCAAAATGTTCTTGCGACCCAGCCCATTGTGAAAATCCAGAACGCTAATCCAACAAGCACACCGAAATCAGTTAATAGAACCCAGGGTGTTGGCTTCTTTGTCGTAATTGTTAATATACTCTCATATATTTGGGGGCTACTCCAACGATAAGCAGTTTGCTCAGAAGACCTATTTTCAATAATCTTCAGACAACACGAATCGCTATTTCAAAGTGTCCCAATTATTTCTTCAGCACTTAACACTTTTGAATAAACTGCGCCTAGCGCAGCCATATACGCCCCATGAACATGCATTGCCGGAATATCAATGCCATTGAAAAATAAGTTACTTGTTGCACAAGCATCATGAGCAACTGTACAGATGTAGCCTCTGTCAAAGGCCGCCCTCACCGTTGCGTCAATACACATATGCGACATCATGCCGCAAATTACAAGCACCTTGATTCCTTTGGATTCAAGGTGTTCCTGCAGATCGGTATCACAAAAACTATTTGGAAAATGCTTCTTGATTACAGCTTCATTAGACAAGGGTATTACACCTTTATGAAAGTTTATTCCTTCAGTATCCGGCAGGAAAAAAGTAGCGCCTGCTCGCGTAGAAATATGCTGGACATGGACAACAGGCAACTTCTTTTCCCGAAAATGGCCCAGCAGCCTTGACGCGACCCGGCTTGCCTCGACCGCCCCAACAACCTCCATCTTGCCTTTCGGAAAATAGTCTTGCTGTATATCCACTAACACCAATGCAGTATTCATCGGTCCTCCTTCTTTACATTAATACTAAGCCAAATGTTAGCAGACCGAATACCGTGAAGTATAGGAAGTTATCGAGAAATTTGATTCATCAATCGTGGCGACTTTTTCTGGTTATCCGCATTTGTGGATGGGCCTGCGAACAAACAGGTTTCTTTTGAAATATATTAAACATTTTGAGGAAAGCATCTACGAAGTCGCATGGTCATGCTTCTGACAAAGGTACGCTTTCCGAAAGAAACTTGTACAGCTGACAAAAACGTCAGAGCCTATAGCACGTTGAAGTCCTCATGTCGATTCAGGCAAAATTAAAATAACGCTTAGCAGTTATCGATTTTGCCACTCAATCGCAGGAGAATTAAAGTTTAACGTAAATTAACTAGACATCGATCGGGGAGATCATAAATCTCCGAATCCCTTCGTGCCACTCTTGTAACTCTACTCTAAGTTATTATTTTTGCATAGCGCGTCTCGTATGGATTTCATCTTCTACCTCATTAATATACTTGTCAGCATCTTTCTGGAGATAAATGCTTTCAAATCTTGCTTTAAGCTCCTGATGCTGTTCGGGATCCATCTGCACATTACAAGCATGGGCTAATGCTATTTGATTTCTTTGGAATCCGGAAAGAGGAAGTTCAGCTGCCGCGAATACAGGCCGATCCATGATGGAATCAGCAGCTGGATGCGATAAGGCTATTAGTGCTTCCGGAGATGATAGCCGTGGAACATTCAGGGTCAGAGCAATATCTAGAGTATTGGCACGTCTATCACGATTCGTTAGAGATCTCAGACCGAAAAGCTTGATCACAGTGGCGGGGATAGATGAGTGGTCAAACCAAGTGGAAGCATTAGCGGCATCGGTACCAATTATCGCCCCCTTTTGTGTATATGCCGATACTAAGATTGCAGATACTCGTACGCCTAAACAGTTAAAGGCGAAGGGGTGCTCAGGATTAGCATAGTGATTGTCATCGCCAGTCGGTGCCGCAGGAGGCGGTGGAACGTGATCATAGAATCCGCCATGTTCATCGAATGTTATGACCAGCATAACTTTATCCCATAATGCCGAATTTCTGAGAGTTTCGTAAACTAGCTTAATAAGGCGTTCGCCATTTCTAATATCATTCACAGGGTGCATTGAATTGCCGTTTACGTAATTCCCGCCGGTGTTGTACTTAGGTTCGATAAAGGTGTATTCCGGCAGGTCTCTTGAGTTTACGTCTGCCATGAAGCGACGTATAGCTCGAAACTTCGCGGTAAAAGGGCTCAAGAATTCCAGGCGTAGACTATCAATACCGGCGGTCTGAGGAAGATCATCGTGATAGATACGCCAACCCTTTTTCGCTTCGGTTAATCTTCCATAGATAGTGCCATTGGGGAATGCAAAGCCTTCGATAATTAGTCCATCATTAGGACTGTCAGCGAGTCCACCGGGGTTGGCTGCATGAACAAAAAAACGATTGGGCCAAGTGGGCCCTGGCAGAGAAGAGTGCCAGAAATTGAACACTGAGAATTCCTGGACTAACTCAGAAAGAATCGGTAGTTGATCCGGCTGAAAGCGTCCATTATGCGCATTGCTTCTCTTTCGTCAACCTTGTCTGTTTGCGTCTTGTAGATTGCACTGTATGGAAAACCGTTCATCGGGGCTGGGTCGATGGGAGCATTTGGCGCCGATAGCGAATTTGAAGGAGGCAGCTTCTGAGGACCATAGAGTTGACGCTGCACATCTAGGTATTCATGACCGGGATCAAATGGCATCATGAATGAGGTCGCCTTCACGACTGTCTAATGATTTGACGGTTTATTGGGGTCCTGGTAATTCGATTCGTTTCCTCTGAGCTCAATGATGTTCGGATTGTTCAATCGCATAAAACCGAACAGATGGTCGAAAGAACGGTTTTCTAACATCAGAGTAACGATATGCTTGATCTTTTGAAAGCTAGCTGACTCAGCCGGTTGAGACGCTGCGGTTGATATCAGGATTACCTCACTATAGTAAATAAGCAACGTACACTTGGATTATCGCGACCAGTCCTATATAAGTTGTGTCCCGCTAAAAAGGATTTGCACCGCAATTTTGTCTCCTTCAATCAGAACATTAACACCACGTCATCGGGTGTTAAGAAAAGTGTCTACGATTACTGCAGTGGCTATTTATGAGTGCAAAAAAAGATTTTCTTAAAGACAAAGATTCCATATCTAGATTAAAGATCTCCGCACTCAATAATACGTAGTTTCCACAATAGACACTATTGAGAAGTGTCGATATATTGGGAGTAGTAGGATGAAAGTTCGTCAAATAGAATGCCGGTGAAGACTTTGCAAAATGACAAAACAAAAAGGAGGAGCTTATCATGAATGCTTATCGTTTTGGAAAACATCCACCTAAATACGACTATCGTACATTGAGATTTAAAAATTACCTGACTGATGCCATTGCGCCCCCGCCATCTTCATATAACGTTTTAACTGGCGTCTATGCCAACTTGAAAGTGCATGATCCTGCAGTCCTGTTTCCTATGGATGGAAACGACAAATACGGAGACTGCACTATTGCGGCTTTAGCACACGCCGAAACAACATTCAGAGGTATGATCGGCAAGAAAACAATAATGGCTTCAAAAGCTGTAATAAAGATATACATGCACCTCACCGGGGGGGTGGACAGTGGGCTGAACGAACTTGACGTGTTAAATTACTGGCGACAAAATGCGGTCTCTGGCGATGAGATAATTTCTTATGCAAGCATAGATCCGAAAAATCACACCCATGTTCAGCAGGCAATCAACCTTTTTGGAGGCGTGTACCTCGGATTTCAGGTACAAGAGAATTGTATTGAGGATTTCAATGCCCACAAACCGTGGACACCTAGTCCGTTGACCAATGATGGTCATGCTGTATTTGCAGTTGCATATGATCAGAGTGGCATAACTGTACTCACATGGGGGAATATACAGCAAGGCACCTGGGAGTGGTGGGATGAGTGTGTCGATGAGGCATATGCAATACTTCCGCCCGAGTCCAAAGATCCTAAATATGCGCCTGGATTTAACTTTGCTCAATTGCAAGCCGATCTGTCGGAAGTGGCAAGCTGAGATGACTCGAGATTGTCGGCTACAGTGTATGCGGGCGGAGGTCTAGCTACCCCTTCAAGAAAGTAAAAATAGCGTTAGGACTCCTCAGCTTTGCGGACTGAAGCCCTGCTCCACTCCGGGAAGCAGTTCACAAGCGGGCTAAAGTCCGCCGTTTTCCCGGTGGAATTATAAACAATTAAAAAAAAGGAGGACATGCAATGTACAGAAGGTTGTCAGTAGTCATGTGTTCGGTTCTAGCCGTCTTTGTTGCCGGATTGGGCACCCCACCTCAACAATCTGCATATGCGGCATCACTTACCGAGGTGTCGCAGGCTGGGGAAGCGAACGTAATCCAGTTAGCTAAAGATCCCCAAGAACAATTGGCCGCGCAGCCGCCTATTCGTATTATTGTTGAAATCCCTCGGCTGCCCTCTGCCATGCCATTGTACAAACTTACAGCGACGCGCGCTCCGGTCGATTTTCTCAACGAAAAGCTCGCTAGGGTCAAGCTGCCGCAACTGAGGCTCGACAAGGAAAGATACGTCGTGCGCAGCGGTGATAGTAAAGAGGAAGGTTTGCGCGCTTTCATCGACCTGAAGAGCGGGGACACTGAGTTTATTCCGAACTTGGGCGAGGTGGTGAAGACCTCAGGACCGACTAAAGCCTTAGACACGGAGCGTTCGGCGACAGTAGCGCGTTCGTCCTTCATGGACGAACGTTTTATTCCGAAGGATGCTACGGAGCTGCGATTAGCTGAACCTATTGCCATTTTTGGCGGTGCCAACATGCGTTCCGGCGCAACAACCAAGCCCGGCGAAACGACTAGGGAACCGGCTCTGATGATGACGATAGTACCAGCGGTGCGCTATGCTGGCGGGTTCAAAGTCTACGGCCTTGGTTCACACGCGATCGTGACGATCGACAACAACGGCGCAATTATAGGAGCGGTACGGCGCTGGCGCATGGCTAGCGTCGCTGACCGTATCAAGTCTTCGATTACGACTGAACAAGTGCGTAGCGAGATCTTGCGCCAGTTGCAATCTATGACGAGATCGAAGGGTACTCATGCTGTCGTGGACAAAGTCGAAATCGCCTATTACGACAATAATAAGAAGCTTCTTCAGCCCGTCTATCACTTCGAGGCGACAGTGCAGCCGCCTGACAAGAGGATTTCTCCAATTCGCGTCTCGGGATTTGTGCCGATCAGCAAGCCGCGCGAGCCGATCCCTGATCTAACGAAGAAAACGGAGGGCGCGATGCCCGCCAAGCCGACACCTCCTAATCCGAAACTGCCGCGTGGTGGTATCGGAACAGCGCCGACGCCAGCCGATATCACGCTGGGCGAATACGCCAATCGCGACTGGCCGAACGATAATGGCTACATCAGCATGTCGTATTCGTTTCTCAACGGGCTCACTTTCCTCAACTCGATTTTCTCGGGCTGGACGCCACCCACTACACGCACCCAATGGTACGAAGCCTGGCCCTGGGAAGTCGTCGGCCCTTCGTCAAAGTACTATATGAATGCAGTGAACGTGGCTTATACTGTGCCACACGGCGACTGGCTCATTAACACGACGTTTAGCAACTACGCCGATATTTGGTATGTGCCCGACATCGGGACTGGTGGAAATCCTGGCTTTGGCTCAGCGACCGGAGGTAAGCTCGCTACTTGGGTGATAATGTCGTGCGAGGTGATCCCATCGTTCTATGACCGCGCCAACGAGATCGGCGGAACCGGCAATGGCTTCGACGCATTCAACGCTTGGTGGGGTGTGTTCAAGGGCTTACACAACGTGATAGGCTTCCGTACTATTATGTTCTATCCAGACAATGACACAAACTGGGCCTTCGGTTATGCCGCTTCGCTTGGCGGAGATGTCAATGCGGCGTGGTTCCAAGAGGTCGCTGCTTATCACGGTGGCGACGGCACCTATGCCAGTCAGCACCTTAACGGCAATCCTCAAGTCCACTACGACCGGGCCTCCACGATGATCGATGGACGCAATCTTGGCCAGTCGATCTTCAATGTTGGCGCGCAGAGTGCTTCGGGGACGCTATGGAACTTCTGGATGAGCAACTAAAAAAATGAATGGTTATCCAACCAGGACGTCCAGAGGGACATGGAATAGTGGTCCTATTTTTTATCGCAAATGAACCTTCAGAAGGCCAAGTAGGACTATTGGCATGACAATTCAGAGATAATTTGACAGAAACTAAACGGAGGAAATTGGAATGTCAACACAGCAGACTAACAACTCTCTCTCTTCAGACACAGCCGCAACAGTAGAATGTTGCCCACAACTTGAACCTTGCCAGGTTTGTGACGTATTGAACTTGCCGTATAGATTACCATTTCACCCAGTCGTCAAGGTAGGCACTCAGCAACAAGTCGTGCCTGTTGAAGTCACATTGAATTATAGGTTAACCCGCTGTTCAGGTCCTTTTTCACTTGGAGACTTGATGTACAGCACTACTCTTTTACCTGGGGAAAAAGTGCAGCTCTATTCGAGCGACCGACATACGCGGTTCAGTTTCGATAGCGAGACGAAGCTTTCTTATCGTACAGAAACAACGTCAGAAGAGTCGTACTATGCTGCCGGGATGGCTCACGGGATGAGTAACCTCAGCTTGCTCGATACCACCAACACCAGCTCTTCATTTAGTTCTTCGTCAGTCAGTGGAGGTGGAGGGGCCGGAATCGATCTGGGGTTTGTGAGTATCGGTGGATCCGCTTCTGGTGGTTCTTATGATGCTAACTCTGCAAGTAGTCTTGCTCGCTCACTAAGCCAGCATGCTGAATCGCTGCAGCAGCACATGGAAGTAAGTACCCGTGCGGCTGCTTCAACATCAATTGGAGAAGTCGCCACGCGGACTCATCAGCAAAGCGAATCTGAAGACCAGTACGAGTCTGCATCGCGTACCTTCAGCAATCCCAATCACTGTCATGCGATTACATTTCTTTTCTATCGGATCAACAAGTGTCAAACAGTAAAATTTGAACTGGTCAGTATTGACAGGCGTGTTGATGATCCTCTTGCACCAACTGGTGTGACTCTTAACGCTCCAAAGCCATTAACTGGGGTCGGTGTGCTTTCAAGCCGCGTTCTTGCCACCAGCTCAAATCGACTCGACGTGGCAACTAGGGCACTGCAGAGCGTCGCTGTTGAACAAGGGAGCACGGCCGCTGCAACAGGGCTGTTAGCGAGGACGCTAACAAACATTGGTCAGCAGGCGCCCATACATGTAAACATACGAAAGGCTGCTCTTCAAGCAATCGACCAGGATCTTGTAAATGAAGGTCTGTTGGATAAAGTAGGCGGTCAGGTCTCCCCAGTTGCTCAGGCATCGCTTGGATGGGAAAGAACCATGTCACTTCCAACACCTGGAGTGCTAGTCAAGGGTTGCCTGGATAATTGCGACATCTGTGAGCCAGAACTAAAGACGCTGATGGATCTTGAGGCTACTCGCAAAGATCTTGAAAATCAATTGCTCAAGAAGCAAATCGATTTGCTCGAGAAATCGCAAGAATATCGTTGTTGTCCTGAAGTGACTGAAGAAAAATCAAAGTCCTGATGTAGAGTTGGAAAATGTATCGAGAAAAAGGAGGAGCTATGGTCAAGAAAACAGTATTGAGTGAAAGAAGCACTGAAGAGCAGGCAGCCGCGAGTGCGCAGCACTTGAGTTCTAGTGGTAAAATCACGCCGGAGGAAGCGCGCCCACATATCAGGACACTGCTTCTTTCGAATCCCAACTATTTTGGCACACTGAAGGAGAGCTCCCTTTCGAAAGTCTTGGATATTCAATACGACACCGCGTATGAGGAAATTGGCTGCGTGGGGTATCATCCAGCGCTCAGTCGGCTGGAGGCGGTTGTTTTCATCAAACAGAAGGTTGGATATGGAGGCGACATCTGCTCTTCTGGTTCTCACGAGTACGTCAGGTTCTATCTTTCGTATGACAATGGTGCAACATGGCAAGATCAGGGCATGGCAAGTTTCACGGCCTACGATATTCCTGGACAGGAGCGTCTCGAGTACTCTGTAGCGCTTGATATCAACCCTCAAGAACGCCTCTGTTTCATTCCGAATCTACCCAAGGTGCGAGCAATTCTCTCGTGGAACAATCCACCTACCCACAACACACCTAATTTTGTTCCCATTTGGGGAAATGTAGTTGATGCCAACATCCAAGTCGCCGGTATTGATTTGATAGTGCTGGGCGCGGCATTGGCCGAAGCCAAGGTTCAGCTCACCGAGGAGCTCAAGTCAGCCTTGGATCTTAATCAGGCAGTGACAGTCGTAAAACCTGAACCGCTGAGCGGGGCAGAGTTACATAAGCTCTATAAGGATTCCAAAGTGCCGGGGCATCGTTATCTCTATCAGGAAATAAAAAAATTGGAAGTCAGTCCTTTAACGGTACAACTACAAGACATTGGACTGGCTAATGTTGATATCGCCGGAATAATAGCCAAGCTTTTGCAAACCGATGGTGACACGAGCTATGAACAACTCGGTTGCATAGGCTATGATCCTAATCGTGAAGCACTGGTCGGGGCTCTAACCGTTAAATTATCTGGTGGCTATTCGGGAGGACTTTGTACGGCTGGCAGCCAGGAGTATGTAGCGTTTTGGATTGATTGGCTCGATGGCAGCGGCTGGAACTACGCTGGCACCGCTTCGGTTAACGTACACGACATTTCGCATCTTCCTGCTGGCGGAGTGCATTACGCAGTGTATCTTCCAGTAAATGTGTCTGGCCATCATAAGCCTTGCACTCAAGGTGCAGTTACGCCACGTGTGCGTGCGATTCTCTCTTGGGCAACGCCGCCACCACCTACCAATCCGAATTATGTGCCCGTCTGGGGCAATAGGCTCGAAACGCGTATAAGCGTCAAACCCGGAGAACCATGTGAAAACGGCGCGCCCAACATAGCTATCCTCGGTGGAGTCGGCATTGCGGATATCAACTTGTTCGGCGACGGTATGTGCAAATCAGGCGCTTTGTTTGCCCTTACAGGATTGCCTACAGACGAATGGCTGAATAATCGTGAATGCCCATTCGGCGGACGCGTGGTCGTACAGGGGTGTCCATCTGTCGGCTATAAGTACCGCGTATGGATCCAGAAATTTGGAATCCCTCCAACGATGGTTACCAATCCAATTCGGACCGTAGATTTTAATGGTGTGGGAACGTGGCGCGGTCCAGACAGTCAAGGATTCTTCACTTATGTCAGTAGTATCGATAATATTGACAATGTGCTGGCGTGGTGGGACACCACAGGTGATGATTTGTGGCAGATCCGCTTGGAGGTGGCAAATATGAGTGATGTTGTGCTCGGTTCGACGTCATGGTACAACATCCAGCTTGACAATACGTGGCCTATTGCTGAAATACACATTGACAGTGGCGGAGACTGTAAAGATTTTAACGTCGGCGGCAAGATTAGTGGACACTTTGTCGCGAGAGAATTAAACTTTGGCGCTTACAGTTTAGGCATATCGCCTTTTGGCACACCACCTGGTGTGTTATCGCCAACAGGAGGTTATGTTCAAACAGCGCTGGCGCCAGGTAATGTATGGTCACTCGACACCGCTGGGATGCAACCTTGTGGCTACATAGTGGGGCTCGGTGTATATGACCTCGCTATTGTAGACAGCGGTCCTCATTCACATCATTACACTCCAGCTTCAGTAGGTTTCTGCCTGCGCAAACCGTAGGCGGAATGAGGAACAGAACTCAGCTGGCGGGATCTGTGCGAAAGGTTCCGTCAGCAAGTTTTATCTAAAAGCATGCACGAAAGAAGGACTAAATGGAGACTGAATCACGCCCAGGCGTTTGCGACTATAAGTTCGGAACGAGCGATTTATAAGCCTCATCTAGCGAAGAACTGATAGCAATCACCTGGAACAAATCATCTTGTCAAAGTTGAACGTAATTCTCAAAAGTTCTACGTGAACGCTTAGCGGAGGTTGAGAATAATTAAACACTTTGCACAGTATCGACCTAATCCGTAACTTCATCCGTTTATTCAAACAGGCACTTAGCAGATAAGTTATAACCTGGACTTTGCTACAGGGCGTGAAACGCCTTGAAGTTTTCTGGAAATACCGTTCTCAGGATTCAACAATATGACAACGAATGTTCAGGAAGATGATGCCGCCTCAATTTTGCCAGATATTTTTGGAAAGCAGCAGTTATGAAGACACGAGCAAATTCTCAGTTTGCAGGTGCACAATAGAATTGTCCCCGCGTATTTCTTTATTCTGAGCATCACTTGAATGTTCTTTTGCGGAATTGATTGCCAATCACGAATTGTGTTTAAGACATCTTAGCTGAAGAGGGCATATATCTCAGAAATTGCTATCTCGCCTTGCATCTTCTTATTCAAATCTTTCCACTGCACAGTACCTGCCGTCAGCTCATTTTCTCCAATTATGATCGCGAATTCTGCTCCTAGCCTATCGGCCCGGCGCAACTGACTTTTGAGCGATGCACTGCCGTAGCTTTGTTCAGCCCATATGCCCTTTGATCTGAGAGATTCAGCTATTCCAAACCCTTCGGTTTCAGCTTTCTTGCCCAGAGTCGCAATGAAAACGCGCGGCGTGGAGGTTGCAATCGGTGTCATCTCTTTCAGCAGGGTCACCAGTCTTTCCATCCCTATCGCAAAGCCGATAGCAGGAGTCGCAGGTCCTCCAAACTCTTCGACGAGACGATCATATCTACCACCTGCAGCGACTGCCTTCTGTGAACCTAAATGCTCGCTCGTTACCTCAAACGTGGTCTTTGTATAATAGTCTAGACCACGCACCAGATTAGGGTTAAGAGTGTATGAGACCTTGAACGTTTGCAGAATAGTCAGGAGCTCTTTAAAATGATCTCTGCAGTTCTCGCATAGATAGTCTGTTACTGCAGGCGATCCTTGCCTAAGCGTAGCGCAATGTTCTACTTTACAATCAAGAATGCGGAGTGGATTCGTTTCATAGCGTCTTTTGCAATCAGGGCAATATTCTGCGAGATTATCGCCAAAGAAAGTAAGCAGAGCCTTGCGGTAAGCAGGTCTGCACTCAGTACAGCCAATAGAGTTAATCTCGAAATTAAGCCCGCTCAACCCTATTTCTTCTAAGAGATTCCTAAGCATTATGATGAGTTCTGCATCCATTGATGGTTCAGCCACACCAAACGCTTCAGCACCAATTTGATAGAACTGGCGAAAACGGCCTTTTTGCGGTCGTTCATAACGGAACATCGGGCCGGAATAATAGAATTTCTGAGGAGATGGCAGCGACTGCAGGCTCTTTTCAACAAAGCACCGCACAACCGGCGCAGTGCCTTCAGGTCTCATGGTCACGCTGCGATTCCCTTTATCTGTGAAGGTGTACATTTCCTTTTCTACTATATCTGTTGCCTCGCCAATGCTGCGCGTAAAAATATCTGTAGCTTCAAGGATAGGAACCCTTATTTCATGGAACCCATACCGGCTGAAAATCCTGCGAGCTGTTGCCTCGATCGACTGCCAAACATTTATATCAGGAGGCAATATATCCTCCATACCCTTGAGCCCGCTATATTTCATTCAGCCTCTTCCCGCTCCTTGTCAAACTCAACCATTTTCATGTGGCTTTCTATCAGGCGCTTTACTTCTTCCTTGAAATGACGGCGTATGCCTTTCAACTCAACAATGTCTTCGTGTATCTTAACAGCCTTTTCCTGGGCTGCCTTAATTATATCGTCAGCCCTAGACTCTGCATCCCTTAGAATCAGTTCGGCCTCTTTCCTCGCATTGGCCTTGAATTCATCCACCATCTGCTGGGTTGTGATAAGAGTTTCTTTAAGCGTATTGTTCATGTTGTTATACTCTTGAAGCTGGGAGTCAGCCCTGCTGAGCTGCTCTTTCAGGGAAGCATTTTCCCTTAGAACTTCTTCCAACTCTTCCCGCACCAATTCCAGAAACGAGTAAACTTCTTCCTGATCAAAACCTCTTAACATTTGCGTCGGGAAAGTCTTCTGCTGAATATCCAGTGGTGTAATTCTCATCTTGGAGCCCCCTTCATTTAAACTTATAGCCTAATTCTATAAGAGACGAAATAAGGAATTTCTGCGTAAATGTTATGATCAGTATGACAACCAGAGGTGATACATCGATGGGGCCGAGCCTGTTTCCTATTATCCTTCTTATCGGATTAAGTGCGGGCTCAGTAACTTTGTTCAAAAACCTGACAACCGGATTGTAAGGATCAGGATTCACCCAGCTTATAAGCGCAGCAATAACGATTATCCAAAAATAGATGTCAAGTAATATATTTAAGATTTGCGCGACCGATATAATCAGATTGCCAAAAATAAACACAGATCCTCCTCTCGAATATTATGTATCATACTGTTTCGATAAATCAGGACAACGCCAGTTCCTCAGCCCTTTTCTTAGCTGCGTCCAGGGCTTGACTGACCAGCCTGAACAACCCGTTTTCCTCGAATGATTTTACCCCGGCAGCAGTCGTTCCACCAGGAGAAGTCACCATCTTCCGAAGCGTTTGAGGGGGCATGCCCGTCTCAAGCAATTTCGCTGTTCCGATTAGAGTTTGAATTGCGAGCTCTGAAGCGCTATCCCTTATCAAGCCCATCTCTTCTCCTGCATTTATCATGGCTTCGGCAAACAGTGCAAAAAAGGCAGGCCCGCTTCCGGAAACGGCCGTTACAGCATTGATTTGCTTTTCAGGCAATGTAAGCACCTTCCCAACGGAGCTGAAGATATCCCTGACCGGTTCGACGACGTTAATTGGAAGACATGAGCAGAGTGAAATTACCGACATGCCTTCCTGCGCGAGTGCAGGTGTATTGGGCATTACCCTTATTATCTTATCCGTCTTGAGTCTGGACTGCAGGAATGCAAGTGTTATCCCTGCTGCGATCGAGACAACTGTCTTTTCCTGAGTTACTACGCCGGATATCTCGTCAAGCACGTCGGCCATAATCTGGGGTTTCACAGCGAGTATGATAATGTCAGCCTTATCTACGACTTCTTTATTTGATATAGTAGTATCTGCACTATATTTCTTGAGATATTCCCTGCGTTCTTCCCTTGGCTCAGCTACTATTACGCTCTTCTTCCCGTCTGATGTTATCCCTTTGATTAAAGCTTCGGCCATATTACCGCCACCGATAAAACCTATCATGCAACTCTCCTTTCGCCGAATATCGCTGTACCCACTCTGACAAGGGTCGCACCCTCTTGTATAGCAATCTCGAAGTCGTGCGACATGCCCATAGAAAGTTCAGGCAGAGCATACCCCTTATTGCTAAGTCCATCCCTGAGTTCCCGCAGGCGCCTGAAATAGGGCCTTGAGAGTTCAGGGTTGTCGAAGTAAGGGGGCATCGTCATTAGTCCTTCCAGCTTCAGATTGCGGAGATCCGCTATCTTTCCGGCAAGGGATTCGAGTTTTTGTTCAGCAATTCCGCTTTTTGTCTCCTCTTCGGATAGCTTGACCTGTATCAAAACTCGCTGAATTTTTCCCAAGCTGCCGGCTGCTTTGTCCAAATCGGCAGCGAGCGCTTCCGAATCGAGTGAATGGATCAGTTCAAAAAGCCCCACGGCCACTCTGGCCTTGTTTCTCTGCAGATGGCCGATCATATGCCATTCAACTTTTATGTCAGGCATCTCGGATCTTAGCCGGGAAACCTTGCTCTGCGCCTCCTGCACCTTGTTTTCACCGAAAGCCCTTAACCCGACATCGCACGCCTGCTTAATAACATTGATGTCTACGGTCTTGGAGACAGCCACAAGCCTGACATCTTCCGGCCTTCTTCCGGCGCGCATGGCTGCATGGCTCATTTTTTTAAACACGGCAGAGGTATTTTCAAGCAGCATAGTCTACTATAGTAGTCCCTATACCTTATTAATTGCAAGGCATCATGAAATGTCCAACTCTTTGAATTTCGTGATAATTGATGGCCTTGCGAAGAGATATGCAGTTATCAAAAGCAGGGCTCTTTCTGATATTATAAATCATGCTAAATAAGTTCAAATTCAGCTTCTCATTGAACTTTCGCTTGACCCTGATAATGCTATTTCTGAGTTTTATGCTCATATCAATACTTATGTTTCTCTATTCTGAATCGGAGAGAAAATTATTTAAGGAGCTCGAACGGCAGACCACAGAACTTACCAAAGCTATACAGATTGGGGTGGAGGAGGTTACTACTGGCAAGGGTAAATCCGATGAGGCCAGATTAGCTCAATATCTTAAGAAGCTGAATACCAAAGGCGTAAAAGAGATATCGATAATAAGCAATGCAGACGAGATTGTAGCCAGCACGAACCCTCAAAGGATTGGGGAGTCTATGACAAAAAACAGGAAGGAGCTGATTATCAAGGCTGAACTCGGAGAGCCTGTTTCTGAGGAAGGCAAGACATTCAATGTCATTTTACCGGTAGTTGCAGGTGACACCCAGTACGGTTATATCCACTTGAGGATCAACAAGGATGATTTTTCAGATGTTCTAAGATCAAACGTTATAAGTAGAGTCTTGGCGACACTTTTCGTTTTTGGCATAGGAATCGTTTTTACTTTGATACTTTCAAGACAATATACACGACCCATTGAGAAGGTTGTTAACGCTGCAATGCGAGTTGCTGCAGGAGACCTTAATCAGCAGATCAAAGTCGAAAGCAAGGACGAGATAGGAAAGTTGGCGGAAAGCTTCAATTTCATGATTACGAAGTTGAAGACAGCGCGAAACCTTGAAGAAAAATTAAGGGAGGCTGAGCACTTGTCCGGTCTCGGTCAACTGTCCAGACATATGGCGCATGAAATCAGAAATCCTCTTAATTTTATCAGCCTGAGCATAGACCATATAGCAGCCAAATACAGGCCTGATGAAAAAGAAAAAAGTGACAAGTTCGCCAGTCTTATAAGCGGAATCAGACAGGAAATAACCAGGCTTGATAAACTTGTCAACGATTTTCTCGACTATAGCCGGCCGCTATCTCTTAACAGGCAGATGGTCAGCATTAAAGAGCTGCTGGATGACATGATTGATCTTATCTGGGCAAAGGCAGACGTTGAAGGTATAAAAATTCTTAAGGATTATGATACTGCTGTTGAATTGTATTTGGATCCGGACCTTTTTAAAACATGCGTATTGAATGTAGTAGCAAATGCATTCCATGCCATGTCATCTCAGAAAGGTGATAAGGTATTAACAATAAAGTCGGCTATTGACAAAGACATTTTCTTGCTTACAATAGCAGATAAAGGCGAGGGCGTGCCGGAAGAAAATCTGTCTAAAATATTTGAACCTTTTTTTTCAACCAAGGAAACCGGACTTGGACTTGGACTTCCACTGACAAAACGCGTTATCGAGGAGCACGGGGGACGCGTTGATTTCAAGAGCGAGCCCGGCAAGGGAAGTGAGATGATATTTTTGCTGCCATTGAGAAAATATGCGGTTCTGTAAGAAAGGATACATATGTCAGTCATAATCGTCATCGACGATGAGCAGCGCCAGAGAAACATCCTGGAAACCATACTTACAGATGAAGGGTATGAGGTCTATGCGGCCCCTTCAGCAGAAAAAGGGTTGGAGCTGATTAAATTATACAATCCGGATGTAGTTCTTACAGATCTGAAGATGGGAGGAATGACGGGCTTGCAGCTTTTGGGTGTAATTCCGGAAGGATCAGTAAAACCATCTGTTATTATTATGACGGCCTACGGGACCATCTCCTCCGCGGTCGAAGCGATGAAGAAAGGGGCTTTTGACTATCTGACCAAGCCGCTCGAAAAGGATGCGATAGTCATGACAGTCCAGAAGGCAGCAGAGCGCATGCAGCTAATTCGCGAGAATATAAGCCTGAGAAATGCCCTTTATAACAAGTTCAGCATGGACGGCATCATCGGCAACTCCGCGGGTATACAGGAAATAATGGAGGTTGTCAGGAAGGTTGCTCCTACGGCGGTTACCGTACTAATTTACGGAGAGAGCGGGACGGGGAAAGAGCTGATAGCAAGAGCTGTTCATTACAACAGCCCCAGAAAGGGCGGTCCTTTTACCGCAATCAACTGCGCTGCCATTCCTGATACGCTGATTGAAAGCGAGCTGTTTGGTTACGAACCGGGAGCTTTCACCGGCGCTTCACATCGCAAAAATGGGCTTTTCGAGGCAAGCAACAAAGGAACGTTGTTTCTCGACGAAATTGGCGATCTGCCCATGTTAACCCAAACAAAACTGCTGCGTGTATTGCAAGACAAGGAAATCAGAAGGATCGGAGGCCACGAAAGCATCAAAGTCGATGTCCGTATTATAGCCGCGACGAATAAGGATCTTGAAAAGGAGGTGTCTACAGGAAAGTTCAGGGAGGACCTCTTTTATCGTTTGAAGGTGGTTTCTGTAAAACTGCCGCCATTAAAAGACCGCCGGGAAGACATTCCGCTGTTGGTAGACCATTTTATAAAGAAGTACAATCTGGAGTTCGGCAGAAGGGTCAAAGGCGTGAGCGAAGGAACCATGAGAGCGCTGAAGGAATATTACTGGCCCGGCAATATCAGACAGCTTGAGTCTGTTATAGAGAGAGCAGTTCTTATGTGCGACTGCGAGTGGATTTCCGTTGACGACATAAAGGGAGAGCTCAAACTGCCCGGTGATGTTGGTATCTTTGATCTTGAGATACCGGATGAAGGCATCAATTTTGAGGAAGTGGAAAAAATGCTGATAAAGAAAGCTATGACAAAGTCGGGTAATGTAGCTGCAAAAGCAGCCAGATTGTTGGGTATGAGCTACAAGACCTTTTGGTACAGGCTTGAAAAATTTGGGCTGAACGATAATTCATCCAATGGCGAGGGTTCAGCCGAAGTAAAATAAAGGCATCTGATTAAGCCGATCTGATAAATTGTCATCTGAGATCTTTTCTTAGACGCATGCAAAATGCTACCATAACTGTGCGTTAAGCATAGCTTTAAATCAACTGAACAGGGAGGTTGTATCGATGAAGAAGCTTCTTGCACTGGTAGTTGCCTTTGTTTTTATTTTTTCGCTGTCCACAGCACTTGCGGTGGACAAAGCCGCAGAAACCAAGTCGACCCCGGCAAAGGCAGTCAAGAAGTCTGCATCTAAGAAGCATCAACTTACCGGAGAGGTAAAGGCAGTTGATGCAAAAGCAGCGACGCTAACAATTAAAGGCAAAAAGGACATGACTTTTATTGCCGATGAAAATATGCTTAAGGATATCAAGATCGGGGATAAAATCATTGTCACTTATACGGAGTCTGAAGGCAAGGCTACTGCGACTGGGATAAAGATGGCTAAGGCGCCCAAGAAGGTTGAGGCAAAGAAAGACGAAAAGAAAGATGATAAGAAGGCTGAGCCGGCAACTCCACCTGCGAAAGACAGCAAGCCGGCCAAAAAGAAGAAAGATATCACTGGCTGCTGACACGCACTCATCGGTTGATGAAAAAGGGCGCTCATTTATCGGGACGCCCTTTTTGTCTAAGGTGCAACCTTTCGAACCAGACTGCTGTAGCTGCTATAAAGTAGTATTTGTCAATCAATGCCGGATGTATCTCAAAGTCTGAATTATTGAATATTTCGGAGGACCCATATGATTAGCATCGAACTTGCAAGTCGAGTGAAAAATCTGCCGCCATATCTCTTTGCTGCCATCGATAAAATGAAGCAGGACGCGCTTGCAAAGGGAGTGGACGTCATTGACCTGAGCATAGGGGACCCCGACATACCAACACCTTCACATATAGTAGAGGCGATGAAAAAGGCTGTTGAAAAACCTGAGCACCACCGGTATCCGTCTTATGAAGGAATGCTCTCTTATCGTGAGGCGGTTGCCGAATGGTATAAGAAAAGGTTTAATGCCGGCCTCGACCCGAAAACAGAGGTGCTGTCTCTAATCGGCTCCAAGGAGGGCATCGGTCATATACCTTTTGCGTTCGTGAATCCGGGGGATATAGTATTAGTGCCATCTCCCGGATATCCTGTATACCCGGTGGCAACCCTCTTTGCAGGTGGAGAATCGCACATGATGCCTCTAACGGAGGATAATGCTTTCCTGCCGGACTTCAAAGCGATACCGCAGTCAGTGCTTCAGAAGGCGAAGCTGATGTTTATAAATTATCCCAATAATCCTACAGCTGCTATAGCTCCAAGGGAATTTTATCGCGAAGCGATAGCCTTGGCAGCGAAATACAACATAATACTGTGCCACGATGCTGCATATTCGGAAGTCTACTACGATAATGAGAAGCCTATAAGTTTTCTGGAAATAGACGGAGCCAAGGAAGTAGGCATCGAGTTCCATTCACTGTCTAAGACATATAACATGACGGGATGGAGGATAGGATACGCGGCCGGCAACAAAGATATAATCGCTGGACTGGGTAAAATAAAGTCAAACCTGGATTCAGGAATTTTCCAGGCGGTGCAGGAGGCATCTATTGCAGCGCTTAAAACGGATGATAGCCTGCTTGCCGGAATCCGCAAAATATATCAGGACAGAAGGGATGTTCTCTGCAGCGGTCTCAATGAGATAGGTCTTAAAGTCGGCAAGCCGAAGGCTACTTTCTACATATGGACAAAAGTTCCATCGGGGTTTACATCTTCAAGCTTTGTATCTCATCTGCTGGAGAAGGCCGGTGTGCTGGGGACGCCTGGAGTCGGATTTGGCGGGTCTGGCGAAGGATATATCCGTTTTGCTCTTACGCAAGATGCTATCCGTATAAAAGAGGCCGTAGCGAGAATTAAACGCGTTATTTGATGGCGGTCGTTTATATCGGCATCGGTTCAAACCTTGGTGATAAGAAACATAACTGCGAGGCTGCGGTTAATCGAATGCTTCATGAAGGAATTCAAGTCCAAAAAATATCGAAACCATATTGTACAAAGCCGTGGGGCGTTAAGAACCAGCCTGATTTCGTAAATACGGCCGTCGAAGCAGAGACTGATTTGAGTCCTGAACTGCTGCTGTCCGCTTTAAAAAAAATTGAGAGAGAGATGGGTCGGCATGAAAATATGCGATGGGGACCACGCATAATTGACCTTGACATTCTTTTTTATGATGACAGGATAATATCACTTCCCGATCTGGTAATACCTCATCCTCTTCTGCACAAAAGAGAATTTGCCTTGCTTCCGCTACTGGAAATTGCTGCAGATTTGTTTCATCCCGTATTGAATAAATCGATCAGGCAATTGGTTAATAATCTTGCAGAGGAGGAGCGAGATGAAATTTGATCTGTCAATAATAACTAAATCCAAGACGGAATTCATCGACATTACAGAACAAGTTAGTAATGCAGTTAAATCAGCCGGATTAACGCAGGGCTTGTGCTGTATATATATTCCGCACACGACTGCAGGTGTAACCATAAACGAAGGAGCAGATCCTGCTGTCAAACGCGATATCATTTCCATGCTGAATAAGCTAATTCCGTTAGAAGGCGATTACCATCACAGCGAGGGGAATTCAGCTGCCCACATCAAGACAACCATGACGGGCAATGCTGCTGTTTGTCCTATTGAAAACGGCAGACT
>DATHDG010000025.1:0-32502 GCA_035319125.1 Dissulfurispiraceae bacterium
GAGATGGTGATGCCTGGTGATAATGTAACGATAACGGTGGAACTGATAGCGCCGATAGCGATGGAGAAGGAGTTGAGATTCGCGATCAGGGAAGGCGGAAGGACTGTAGGCGCAGGTGTTGTCACCGAGGTCCTGGAGTAAGAGATGAGGGAAATAATACTTTTTTCATGCACGGAGTGTAAGAGTAAGAATTACTCGACTATGAAGAATAAAAAGAATACGCCTGATAAACTGCAGAGGAGCAAATACTGCAGAAAATGCAGAAAGCATACAGCGCACAAGGAGACTAAGGCATAGGCCAGTAGCTCTAACGGCTAGAGCATCGGACTCCAAATCCGAGGGTTGGGGGTTCAAATCCCTCCTGGCCTGCCATTTTTGAGCGAGCGCCTGCTGAAAGGAACGGCAGATGATAGAAAAGGTAAAGGGCTTTTTCAGGGAAGTTAAGGTCGAGGCTGGAAAAGTAAATTATCCACCGAAAGAAGAGCTTATAGGTTCAACGTGGGTTGTAATTATCACGGTATTGATCGTTTCCGTGTTTCTCGGAATGATCGACATGGGCTTGGGTAAGCTAGTCAATTATATTGTTTTAAGGTAGGCTGATGGAGAAGAACTGGTACGTAGTTCATACATATTCGGGATTCGAGGAGAAGGTCAAGCTTGCCATTGAGGAGAAGGCAAAGCTGAAGGGACTTGATGAAAAAATATCGAGGATACTAATACCTACTGAAAAAGTTGTTGAGCTGCGAGGCAAAAAGAAAAAAGAAAGCGATAAGAAATTCTATCCCGGCTATATACTCGTCGAAATGGAACTTGACGATGAAACCTGGTACCTTATAAAGAATACAATGAGGGTAACTGGATTCGTAGGTGGCACGAGGCCGGTGCAAATACCAGTAGAAGAAGTCGATGTGATCATCCAGCAGCTTGAAAAGGGCCCTGCACCTGTTGTTAAGACACGGTTTGAAAAGGGAGAAAATGTAAAGATCACAGATGGTCCGTTTTCTAACTTTGTAGGATTTGTAGACGAGGTTGATATGGATCACGGCAGGTTGAAGGTAATGGTCAGCATATTTGGCAGGCAAACGCCGGTAGAGCTGTCGTTTACTCAGGCCGAAAAGGCATAATTAGGAGGAGATAGATGGCTAAGAAAGAAGTAGTAGCTCTGGTTAAACTCGTCATACCGGCGGGTAAGGCCAATCCGGCGCCGCCGGTAGGTCCGGCCCTTGGCCCGCACGGAATCAATATTATGGAGTTCTGCAAGCAGTTCAATGCCCAGACTCAGAAGATGGGTGATACGCTCGTTCCGGCTGTCTTAAGCATTTATAGTGACAGATCGTTCACTTTTATTCTTAAAACTCCGCCTGCTTCTGAACTGATCAAGAAAGCAGCTGGAGTTGTGAAGGGTTCCGGAGTTCCGAACAAGGAAAAGGTTGGCTCGATAACCAAGGCTCAGGTCACGGAAATAGCAAAAACAAAGCTGCCTGACCTCAACACAACGTCCATACAGTCTGCAGAGATGATTATTATGGGCACGGCCCGCAGCATGGGCGTTGAGATTAAGGATTAAGGAGGCAGGTCATGGGTAAGAAATACGACAATGCAATTGCAAAGCTCGATCCAAATAGAGAGTATTCGCTTGAGGAGGCCCTTCAGACAGTGAAGGAGAGTGTTTATACGAAATTTGATGAAACTGTGGATATGGCCTTCAATCTTGGTGTGGATCCCAGAAAGTCAGACCAAATGGTTAGGGGCACTGTTGTGCTTCCACATGGCACCGGAAAGACTGTGCGAGTGCTTGTTTTTGCAAAAGGCGAAAAGGAAAAAGAAGCTAGAGAGGCGGGTGCAGATTTTGTTGGCGCTGAAGATCTTGTCGAGAAGATACAGAAAGGCTGGCTTGAATTTGATAAGGCTGTAGCAACGCCTGATGTAATGGGCTTGGTTGGGAAATTAGGAAAGGTCCTGGGTCCGAGAGGCCTTATGCCCAATCCGAAACTCGGCACAGTGACTTTCGATATTGCAAAAGCTGTAAAGGAAATCAAGGCAGGAAAGGTTGAGTACCGGGCTGAAAAGGCAGGCATCATCCATGTGCCCATAGGAAAGTCATCATTTGACAAGGATAAACTGGCCGAGAATGCAGTGGCCGTGGTTATGTCGATTTCCAAGGCGAAGCCGGCTGCATCTAAGGGTAAATATATAAAGAAGGTTACGGTATCATCCACAATGGGACCGGGCCTTAAGCTGGATATCACTAAGCTGAAGATTGTATAAGGTGCTCGTTGCCTGCAGCCCGTTCGATTGGCTGCAAGCGAACGCAGATTCATTCTAAATATACAGCAGGCTTTGTCTGCAACAACAGCGTCAGAGACAGTAGGTACATTTTCGGTGAACGGTCGTGTGATGTCCCGTGAAATATCGGGAGATTCACAAGGACCTTTTACTTGTTTAATGGGGTGGATCCCCACCTGCCGAGACGGTGGTAAGGAATACAACAGGCAGTCAGGATCTCTAGCAATGCCTGTTACATCATAATCACTACCTGCTCAACGCAGTCTCTGGGAAAGGAGGATCATTCTGATTACCAAGGAGAGAAAGTCAAAACAGCTCGAGGAATTGACGGAGAAGCTGTCCAAGTCGAAAGCAATAGTTTTCACTGAGTACAAGGGCTTAACTGTTGCGCAGATAGCTGAATTGCGCAGAAGCCTCAAGGAGGCCGGTGCAGAGTATAAGGTATTCAAAAACACTCTGATATCGATTGCAGCAAAGGGCACTCCTTATGAAGCTGCTAAGGACGTTATGAATGGGCCGACCGGTCTTGCTTTCGGATATGATGATCCGGTGGCTGCCGCAAAGAAAGTCCTTGAGTTCGCCGGCAAGAACGACAAGTTCAAGGTAAAGAGCGGTGTAATTGAAGGAAAGCTTTACTCGACCGACGAGATTAAGGCGGTCTCGCAGCTGCCCTCAAAGACGGTGCTGCTGAGCATGCTCGCGGGTGCGTTCCAGGCGCCGGCGTCGAAGCTGGCAGCAGCCCTTAATGCAACAGTTGCACAGTTCGCTTATGCACTTGAAGCGGCAAAGAACAAGAAAACTCAATAAAAGATAAAAATTAAAGGAGGATACAGTTTCATGGCTATAAGCAAAGAAGATGTTTTCAGCTTTATCGACAATATGACCATACTTGAGATGTCGCAATTCATCAAGGAATTCGAAGAAAGATATGGTGTTACCGCTGCAGCACCTGTAGCGGTTGCAGCAGCTCCTGCCGCAGGCGCAGCAGCTCCGGCAGCCGAAGAGAAATCGAGCTTCGACGTCGTGCTCATGGCAGCAGGTGATAAGAAGATTCAGGTAATCAAAGTCGTGAGAGAAATTACCGGTCTTGGCCTTAAAGAGGCTAAAGACCTTGTAGACGGTGCGCCCAAGCCGGTTAAAACTGGTGTGTCTAAGGAAGAGGCGGATTCTATCAAAGCCAAGATCGAAGCCGAAGGAGCAAAAGTCGAGGTTAAGTAAGCGTCAATGGGAACATGGGGAGACGGATGGATTGGAGAAGTCCTTCCATCCGTCTCCCCAATATCGCTGCAACCCATTAACTACATTTAAGGAGAGCTATGGCAAAGCTTTTAAGAGATCGAATGAATTTCGGCAAGGTGCCTCCGGTTTTAGAGGTGCCTTATCTTGTAGAATTCCAGAAGAAGTCTTTTGACCGCTTTCTGCAGAAGGACGTGCCGTTTGAGGAGAGGACCGATGAGGGTCTCCAGGCAGCTTTCAGCAGTGTATTTCCGATTACTGATTACAATGACACTACATCTATCGAGTTTATTTCCTATGTGCTTGGCGATCCGAAAGTGTCGCCGCGCGAATGTATACTAAAAGGTGTAACATTTGCAGCACCCCTGAAGATTAAGGTTAAGCTGAACCTCTGGGAACGCGATGAAAAGGGTAATAAGGTGCTTAAGGAGTCCAGGGGACAGGAAGTGTATATCGGCGAGATGCCGATAATGACCGATACGGGCAGTTTTATCATAAACGGAATTGAAAGGGTTATCGTCAGCCAGCTTCATCGTTCGCCGGGCGTCTATTTTGCTCCTGACAAAGGTAAGACGCATGCGAGCGGGCGGCTTTTATATACAGCAAGGGTGATACCGGTGAGGGGGTCGTGGCTTGATTTCGAGTTCGACTCGAAGGACATACTTTACGTAAGAATCGACAGGCGGAGAAAGCTTCCGGCTACCATAGTTCTTAAAGCGCTCGGATATACAAACGAAGACCTTCTTAAGACATTCTATCCGGTGGAGCAGATACGGATAGTTGACAAAGAAAACTTCACGCGAAAGGTCAGCCATGTGCTTTCCGGCATAAGGTCGAAATACAACATTATAGCTCCACAGACAAAAGAGGTAATAGTCAAGGAAGGCAGCAAGATCACAAAACTTGCTCTCAAGAAAATAGAGTCTGTGGGGATCAAGGAAATACCGGTCCCTAGAAATGAGATAATAGGAAGAGTTACCCTAACGGATATCGTTGATCCCAAGACCGGCGAGATTGTTCTAGACAGCAATAAAGAAATAACGGAAGAGATCCTTCAGAAAATAACGTCTCTTAAGATCACATCTCTTAATCTTCTTTTTATTGATAATGTCAGTTACCTGCCTTCGTTCAGAGAGACATTGCTGACCGACAAGGTTGCATCCCAGAAGGATGCACTGAAGGAAATTTATAAGAAACTGAGACCGGGCGAACCAGCTACTGAAGATGCAGCAAAGGAACTTTTCAGCGGCCTTTTCTTCGATCCCAAGCGGTACGATCTTTCCCCTGTCGGGAGATTGAAGGTAAATGAGAAACTAAACCTCAATACAGCGCTCGATGTAAGAGTTCTAACGGACACAGATGTTGTTGAGATAGTGCGCTACCTTTTGAACCTTAGAACAGGCAAGGGAGAGGTAGACGATATTGATCACCTCGGCAACCGTCGTGTCAGAGGCATAGGAGAACTCCTTGAAAACCAGTTCAGAATAGGTCTTGTACGCATGGAGCGGGCAATCAAGGAAAAGATGACTATTACAGAACTGGACCAGGCAATGCCCCATGACTTGATCAACGCAAAGCCGGTGCTTGCTGCTGTAAAAGAGTTTTTTGGCTCCAGCCAGTTGAGCCAGTTTATGGATCAGACAAATCCACTTTCTGAGATAACTCATAAGAGAAGATTGTCGGCTCTCGGACCGGGTGGCCTTACGAGAGAGCGCGCTGGCTTTGAAGTCAGGGACGTACATCCGACTCACTATGCCAGGATATGTCCGATCGAGACACCTGAAGGCCCGAATATTGGCCTTATTACATCTTTGGCGAGTTATGCCAAGATCAACGACTTCGGCTTTATAGAGGCGCCTTACCGCAAGGTCGTCAACGGCAAGGTGACTGCAGAAATCGTATATCTGTCGGCATCTGAAGGCGAGAGATATATTATTGCTGAAGCGACTTCACCAATCGACAAGAAGGGGCATCTTCTCGGTCCTGTATCTGCAAGGGTTGGCCACGACTTCAGGATTTTGACACCTGAAGAGGTTCAGTATATGGACGTGTCGCCCAAGCAGATCGTTGGTGTTTCCGCAGCACTTATTCCGTTTCTGGAAAATGATGATGCGAACAGGGCTCTAATGGGATCGAACATGCAGAGGCAGGCAGTTCCGCTTCTGCAACCGGATGCTCCAGTTGTGGGCACCGGCATGGAACATTTTGCTGCCAGGGATTCCGGCTGGATAGTGATTGCTAAAAGGGCTGGAGTCATAGAAAGTGTTGATTCTTCACGTATTGTCGTCAGAGTGACCGAAGACGGTGGGGGAGTTGATATTTACAGCCTTGTTAAATTTCAGCGCTCCAACCAGGGCACCTGTATGAACCAGAAGCCCACGGTCAATCCTGGCGATACTGTTGAGAAAGGTGCCATTCTTGCGGACGGACCATCTACCGAATTTGGCGAACTTGCCCTTGGTAAAAACGTAATTGTTGCTTTCATGCCATGGGGTGGATACAATTTTGAAGATGCCATGCTGCTAAATGAAAGAATGGTTGTGGATGATATCTTCACTTCCATCCATGTCGACGAATTCGAGCTTGAGTCGCGTGATACCAAGCTCGGTCCGGAGGAAATCACAAGAGACATCCCCAATGTCGGTGAAGAAGCGCTCAAGGACCTTGATGAAAGCGGAATCATCCGCATAGGTGCAGAGGTAAAGGCCGGCGATATCCTGGTCGGAAAAGTGACGCCTAAGGGAGAAACTATTCTTACTCCTGAAGAGAAACTCCTGCGGGCGATTTTCGGCGAAAAGGCGGAGGAAGTCAAAGAAAGCTGCCTTTATGTTCCTCCCGGCATCGAAGGAACAGTCGTTGATGTCAGGGTGTTGTCACGCAAAGGCATCGAAAAGGATGAAAGGACGAAAAGCATCGAGGAAGATGATATCAGCAGGTTACAGCGTGACCTGGATGAAGAGATCAAGATTCTCAGGGAAGAGAAGGCTGCTAGTATACGCAAGATATTGAACGGTCAGAAGGTAGCTGAAGATGTTAAAGATTCCAAGACCAAGGAAGTGATCTGTCCGAAAGGCAAGAAACTGACAGAAGCGCATCTGCTTAGAGTCAAAGACGATCATCTTATGCGTGTAAAGATCGATGATCCCGACGTAAGGGAGAAAGTCGATGAGGCCAACGGAGAGATAAACCAATATGTTCGCTACCTTGAGACGCGCTATCATGAGAGGATCGAGCGCGTGAAGAAGGGAGATGAGCTTTCTCCTGGAGTAAACAAGGTAGTCAAAGTTTATATAGCCATGAAGAGAAAGATTCAAGTCGGCGATAAGATGGCTGGGCGCCACGGAAACAAAGGTGTTGTGTCAATGGTGCTGCCGGCAGAGGAAATGCCGTATCTTCCTGATGGCACGCCGGTTGACATTGTGCTGAATCCTCTTGGTGTTCCGTCGAGAATGAATGTCGGACAGATACTCGAGGCGCACTTGGGCTGGGCTGCATTTAACCAGAATATTTATGTGACGACACCTGTTTTTGAGGGTGCAAAGGAAAAGGAAATAAAGGAGTTGCTTAAGAAATCAGGAATCCCGAGATCAGGGCAGATGCAGCTTTTCGACGGCAGGACTGGAGAACCGTTCCGGAGACCTGTAACTGTAGGTTGCATGTATATGCTCAAGCTTCATCATTTGGTTGCGGACAAGATCCATGCGCGTTCAATCGGGCCATATTCTCTGGTTACGCAACAGCCTCTCGGAGGCAAAGCCCAGTTTGGAGGCCAGCGTCTCGGAGAGATGGAAGTCTGGGCTCTCGAGGCGTACGGTGCAGCGCATACGCTTCAGGAATTCTTGACGGTGAAAAGTGATGACATCAGCGGAAGATCGCGCATGTATGAAGCGATCGTCAAAGGTGATCCGGTGCTTGAACCGGGAGTCCCCGAATCGTTTCATGTATTAATAAAAGAGCTCCAGAGCCTCGGCCTTGATGTCGAGCTGCTGGAGAAAAAGAGAAGCAGGGAGGGATAACTTTGCAGGAAGACATTTACGCCCTTTTTCAAAAGCCAAAGAACCCTCGGGATTTCGATGCAATCCGTATAAAACTGGCATCACCCGAAAAGATAAGAGAGTGGTCGCACGGCGAGGTGAAGAAGCCTGAGACCATCAACTACCGCACCTTCAAGCCGGAGCACGACGGACTCTTCTGCGCTAAGATATTCGGTCCTGTCAAAGACTGGGAATGCCTTTGCGGCAAATATAAACGTATGAAGCACCGCGGTGTAATATGCGACAAGTGCGGTGTCGAGGTCATACAATCCAAGGTCAGAAGGGAGCGCATGGGGCATATCGAGCTTGCGACTCCTGTTGCTCACGTATGGTTTCTTAGGGGGTTGCCGAGCAGGATAGGCACATTGCTTGACATGACAGTCAGGCAACTGGAACGAGTACTCTATTTTGAGGACTATATAGTTATTGATGCCGGAGATACGACACTCAAGGAAAAGGATCTTCTTACAGAAGAGGAATACAAGAAGAAGATCTCTGAGTTTGGAACTAAATTTAAGGTCGGAATGGGAGCGGAGGCTATAAGGGAGCTTCTTAAGAAGGTCGATCTCGCTACGCTGGCAAAGGAGCTTAAGGAAAAGATAGATTCTGTCTCATCCCTGGGCGTAAAAAAGAAGCTTACCAAGAGGCTGCGTGTTGTAGATGCCTTTATAAAATCGTCCAATCAGCCTGACTGGATGATTCTGGATATTGTTCCAGTGCTGCCGCCCGATCTCAGACCTCTCGTCCCGTTGGACGGCGGAAGGTTTGCGACATCTGATCTCAACGATCTTTATCGCCGCGTTATAAACAGGAATAACAGACTGAAGAGATTGATGGAGCTTAAGGCCCCTAGTGTCATTATAAAGAATGAGAAGAGGATGCTTCAGGAGGCGGTGGATGCGCTTTTTGACAACAGCAAAAAGACTAAGGTCCTTAAGGCCGGAGGCAAGAGGGCTCTTAAGTCGCTGAGCGACATGATCAAAGGTAAGCAGGGCCGTTTCAGGCAGAACTTGCTTGGCAAGAGAGTCGATTATTCCGGTCGTTCAGTTATCGTGGTAGGCCCCGATTTGGATTTAAACCAGTGCGGTCTGCCCAAGATGATGGCGCTGGAGCTCTTCAAGCCTTTTGTATTCAACAAGCTCGAAGAAAAAGGATATGCAACTACAATCAAACAGGCGAAGAAACTGGTTGAGAAAGAGAAACCGGAAGTCTGGGATGCTTTGGAAGAAGTAATCAGGGAGCACCCGGTATTGCTGAACCGCGCACCTACGCTTCACCGTCTTGGTATACAGGCATTCGACCCGATGCTTGTCGAAGGTAAGGCGATCAAGTTGCATCCGCTAGTCTGCACGGCTTTTAATGCCGACTTCGACGGCGATCAGATGGCGGTTCATGTGCCTCTTTCTCTTGAAGCTCAAATTGAGGCGCGTGTTCTTATGATGTCGGTAAACAACCTGCTTTCGCCTGCAAATGGAAAGCCTATTGTGCTGCCGACGCAGGACATGGTTCTGGGCATCTATTATCTTACAAAGAAGAAATTGGGCGTAGCTGGAGAAGGAAAGGCATTTTCCGACATTGATGACGTTAGAGTTGCTTACGACGCCGGTGCAATTGATGTCCACGCCGGAATCAGAGTGAGGAGCAATGGCGGCTTTATTGAAACTACTGTAGGCAGGATGATTTTTAGCGAGATTCTTCCAAAAAATGTTCCTTTTGCTATGATAAACAAGGAGCTGACCAAAAAGGAACTCGGCAAGCTTATCGAATTTATACATAGGAATGCGGGCAAACGCGAGACTGTTGTATTTCTCAATAAGCTGGAAAAAATGGGCTTCCGTTTTGCAACGCGCTCCGGCATATCAATATGCATTGATGACATGCATATTCCTACGAAGAAAGGCGAATTGATCAAGGACGCTGAAGATGAGGTCATGGAAGTCAGCAAGCAGTACGCTGACGGTCTTATAACCCAGGGAGAAAGATACAATAAGGTCATCGACATCTGGGCTAACGTGACTGAAAAGGTTGCAGATGAGATGATGAAAGAACTGGGTGCTGAAGATGGCAAGGCCCTTTCTGAAGAGGAGCTTCAGGAGAGCCGCTCCTTTAACAGCATTTATATGATGGCTGATTCAGGCGCAAGAGGAAGTACAGCACAGATAAGGCAGCTGGCCGGCATGAGAGGGCTGATGGCAAAGCCATCCGGCGAGATTATCGAAACCCCGATTACAGCAAACTTCCGCGAGGGCCTGACGCCGCTGCAGTACTTCATATCTACACACGGTGCGCGTAAGGGTTTGGCTGATACGGCCCTTAAGACAGCAAATGCCGGATACCTGACTAGAAGGCTTGTTGACGTTGCTCAGGACGTGATACTTATGGAAGAAGATTGCGGCACCAGGGAGGGTATAACCGTTTCTGCTTTGATAGAGGGTGGCGAGATTATACAGACCCTTGAGGAAAGGATATTCGGCAGGACTGTTGCCGAAACTGTCAAGGATCCGGTGACCAATGAAATCATCGCTCAAAGAAACTCGATGATAGATGATGAGCTTGCGAAGAAGATTGTTGATTCGGGGATTGACAGGATTAAGATCCGCTCTGTATTAACTTGCCACTCAAAGAACGGTGTTTGCGGCAAATGTTATGGGAGCGATCTTACGCGAGGCGAAGCAACCGAGATAGGCGAAGCTATAGGTATTGTTGCGGCTCAGTCCATTGGAGAGCCTGGCACACAGCTTACTATGAGAACCTTCCATATAGGTGGTGCTGCAACAAAGATCATCGAGCAGGCTGTTCTTACATCTAAGAATTCCGGCTTTATTAAGTTTGTTGACCTTAACGCTGTCAAGAACAAGGAAGGATTCAATACTGTTCTCAACCGGAATGCTATGATCTCGATTGTAGACAAGTCAGGAAGAGAGAAAGAAAAATACAATCTTGTCTATGGCGCGAGGATCTTTGTCGAGGACAAGCAGCGTGTGGAGGCGAACCATCGACTTGTCGAGTGGGACCCCTATTCTACGCCAATTCTGACTGAGATTGGAGGAAAGATCGCCCTGGGAGATATCCTCGAGGGCGTCACCTTCAAGGAAGAGGTCGATGAAACTACCGGTTTGGCTCACAAGGTTATCATCGACTATCCGGGTAATATGAGGCCGAGGATATCGATAAAAGATACTGCCGGTAAGACTGCAAAGATACCGGGTACAAATAACCCGGCGCGCTATATGCTGCCTGCCGGAGCACATATGCTTGTGGAAAGAAATGATGAAGTAGCACCGGGCGATATTCTTGCAAAGATACCCAGGGAAACGACCAAAACTAAAGATATTACGGGAGGTCTTCCTAGGGTTGCGGAGCTCTTTGAGGCCAGGAAACCCAAGGAGCAGGCAATCGTTACTGAGATTGACGGCATAGTCGAATTCAGAGGGTCTCATAAGGGTATGCGCGTTGTGCTTGTAAAAGGTGGCAATGAGACCAGAGAATATCTTATCCCCAAAGGCAAACATGTTACTGTTCATGAAGGTGACTGGGTAAAGGCCGGAGAGCCGCTGATGGACGGGTCTGTTAATCCTCACAGTATTCTGGACATACTCGGTCCAAAGGAATTGCAGCGTTATCTTGTTGATGAAGTGCAGAAAGTATACAGGCTGCAGGGTGTCTCTATCAGTGACAAGCATATCGAGGTCATAGTCCGTCAGATGATGAGGAAGATCCGTATAGAGGATTCCGGCGATACTATTTTCCTCATCGGAGACGAGGTTGACAGGCTTGTGTTTGTTGAAGAGAATGAGCGGGTCAAAGCAGAAGGCGGAAAGCCTGCACATGGAAGACCCCTGCTTTTGGGAATAACAAAGGCTTCACTTGCAACCGAAAGTTGGGTTTCCGCTGCGTCGTTCCAGGAAACCACAAGGGTCCTTACCGAAGCGGCCCTCGGCGGTGGGGTGGATGAGCTGAATGGCCTTAAGGAAAATGTCATCATGGGGCGTGTTATCCCTGCAGGTACCGGGATGCCGATCTATAGAGACACGTTTATAGAAGGCGACTTCTATGCGATGCAGATCGAAGAAGAAAGCAAATCTGCTGCGACAGAAGAAAGCTAAATTCAAAACAGCTTATTAATTCCGGGCCATAGACAAGATCTTTGCTTGATCGGTCTATGGCCTTTTTTATGTTACGATCATATCATGATCATAACACCCAGGTTCATTGCCGACACCATGCTCGGCAGTCTTGCCAAATGGCTGCGGATCATGGGCCTTGATACTACGTATTACCGTGCAATTGACGACAGAGACTTAGTGAAAAAAGCGAAGCAGGAACAAAGGATACTTCTTACCAGAGATAGTGGTCTCTGCAGCAGTAAAATGATAGGCAAACATATTTTCATTCATAGCAATGAGACAATGCTGCAACTTAAAGAGGTGCTATTGTCATGCGGGATTACACCGGTGCAAATTCAAGCATTCAAACGCTGCCCGCTGTGCAACGGGATCCTGTTATCCGTAAATCGTAGGGATATTTTTTTTGACATTCCGGAGCATGTGCTTCAAAGCGCCAGCGCTTTTTTAAAATGCAGCGACTGTGGTAAAGTTTATTGGGAGGGGTCTCATAAGATACGCATGGATGCAGAAATAGAATCTATTGTAAAAACATTGGAGAGCGCAAAAGGCAGTGAGTAGAAAATTTATCTTAGCCCTTGCCCTGATACTTATGGTCATAGCCATTGGAAATATAGGTTATCAGGTTATCGAGGGATGGGATTTTCTTGATTCATTGTACATGACAATCATTACACTTACAACCGTAGGTTACAGGGAAGTGCACGAATTGTCGAGAAGCGGGATGATATTCACTATGATCCTGCTGATGCTGGGCGTGGGAACCTTTCTCTACGCCCTCAGCGCTGGTGCCCAAATGATTGTTGAAGGGGAGCTTCAGGACCTGTTCGGGAGGAAGAGATTGGAAAAGAAAATAAAAGAACTGAAGGGACATTACATTGTCTGTGGATACGGAAGAATGGGGAAAATTATATGCAGAGAGTTGAAAGCCGAGCACGTGCCGTTTGTTGCTATAGAAAAGAATGGGGAGTTTCACGCCAAGCCTGATGAACTGCTTGGAATAGCCGGTGACGCAACTAACGATGATATTCTTAAAGAGGCAGGCATCGAAAGAGCGAGAGGCCTAATATCGGTGCTGCCGAGCGATGCCTTGAATCTTTACGTCGTGCTAAGTGCCCGTGAATTGAATCCGCAGCTTCATATTGTTGCAAGAGCTGGAGAGGAAGGGTCTGAAAATAAGCTTTTGCGGGCCGGTGCAGACAAGGTAGTATCACCATATCACATCGGCGGTTTGAGGATAGCTCATACAATCCTTCGGCCGGCTGTTGTGGATTTTATAGAATTTGCAACAAAAACCGGCAATATAGAGTTGCAAATGGAAGAAGTTACAATTGTCGAAGGGTCAAAATTAGCAGGTCAGTCACTGGATCAATGCGGTATAGGACGGGAGCTTGGGGTTATAGTAGTAGGTATTAAGCGCAGTACTGGTGAAATGAGGTTTAATCCTACGTCACGCAGCACAATAAAAGCTGGAGATACATTGATTGCCCTGGGCGAAATATCGAAGTTGAAGGTTCTCGAAAGTATGTCGCGTACTCAAGCTGGCGCTACATGGTAGTTCTATTGAATAACCCGGGCATTACTTTAATAACGGTAGATGGTGTCTGATAATATAAAGGGTTTTGTCCTCGCTGCGATCGTTTTTTCCCTGTTCCTATATGGTTACAGGTATTATGAATATTCACAGAACGATCCGGATTTCTGTGCCTCGTGCCATGTGATTCAAGATTCTTTCCTGGATATTCAACTGAGCAGGCATAAGGACGTTATATGTCAGAAGTGCCATGAAATAGGCATTATCGAGCAGAACAAGAGACTTGGGATTTACCTTGCTACTGGAAAGAATCCTATATCGCTTGCTCATGGACGTGCGACTCCGTGGCAGAAATGCAGTTCCTGCCATGAAGAGGCAATTTCACAGGGGGCTGTGGCTCCGACCAAGTCATACGGCCATGCCAAGCATGTGCTGAACAAAAAAATAGAATGCAAGGTCTGCCATATCAGAGCTAAGCATAGTTTTAAGCCGGACGAGACTGTCTGCCTGAAATGCCATGGAGACAGGGAAGTGCACGGGCTCACTATTGATGATTTTTCCTGCCTGAAATGTCATAGATATTCTAAACGGGAAATTGTCTTGACGCCGAGAAAACAGTGCACTATATGTCATCCCGGGTTGCCGGAGAAGGGGACGATGGCGACTTTTTCGTGCCATTACTGCCACCGGCCGCACAGCAGAGAACTGCCGACATCGCGTACCTGTACATTAGAATGCCATCGTTCACAGCTGACGCTTGGGCAGCATGGAGCGCATTCCAAAAAAGGCATTGACTGCATGCTCTGCCATAAACCCCATACGTGGACTGTAAAGGAAAAGACCCAGAGCCTTTGCCGTCAATGTCACGCATATAAAGACCCGCGATCTTTCGTTTATATTTTCTAATGATTCCTAAGCCATAAGGTTTGGGTCCTGCTTGCTCTTGATTTTTTCAAATGTATTATTACAATAGAAATATGAAATACCTTCTGGTAGCTCTGCTATTGATCTGCGCTGGTTGTGTTGCTTATCCGTATAACGCATACGATTACGATTATTATCAGTACCCATCACCTTATTATTATCCGTACTCTTATCCCTACTATTACCCTTTCTATCCGCACTATTATTTCAATTACTGGTCCGGTGGTAGACACCACGGCTACGGTTTCGGATTCCACTAGTCTCCGGTTTCTCAATCCGTTATATTATTATTTCCGTCGAACTGGTAGTCCGCAGGTTCCGCCTATGTCTTTTCATAGACATCACATCTTCTTTTTTGCGCTGCTGCATTTCGCCCTCCATATTTTCGCAAAAACGCAAATTAGCTGAAGTGAAATAGTTTTTAATATCAATATGATTTGTAGTGGCATGAATCCTGCTATATCTCCGCTAAGAATGCAAAAGGAGGCCATAGATATGAAAACGCAATATTCAAGAAAGGGCTTATACACCGGGGCGACCATCGGTCTTATTTTATTCATCATCATAGGTCTTCTGCCGAGCTCATTTGTCGGGGGCGTATTAGGAATTAAGATCGCCTCATATCTTCTGGGCACTTCAATTGAAACAGCACTTCTATCTAGGGCAGTCGTAGGTGTGTCGATGGTAATTGGTATATTGGCAACAGGATGTGTCTTCGTAGCGGGCACATCACTGATAGGCTGGGGGATTGCGCATCTGACCCATGCAGCGAAGTTGAGCAGGGCGCACGGGTCGGTTTAGGGTTAATCAAGACGAAAAGGAGCGTATGCCATGAAAACTGGAAGCTTTGGGAAAAAAGGACTATATGTAGGAGCCGTGCTAGGCTTGATCCTGTTCGCAATAATAGGGTTGTTGCCCAGCTCCTTCATCGGTGGCGTGCTTGGATTAAAAATCGCCGGGCACATTTTTGGTACACCTCTCGGCATGGAACTGGTGCCAAGGATGCTTGTTGGTCTGTCAATGGTGATGGCGGTTCTGGTTACCGGTTTTGTTTTCGTTGTAGGCATAGCCATAACCGGCTGGCTTGCAGGTACGTTGGTTGATGCAGTCAAAGCCGGCAGGACAGCCCATGTTGGTGTCGCCGCAAAAGAGAAAAAATAGCATATAGCGACTAAATATAAAGGAGGGTAAGTTTATGGCTGAAAATGCAACAAAAACCGCCGAAGCCACGGCCATCGCTGGAGGATGGGCCGGAGTAAGGATTGGAGTTCTGCAAGCTCTGCATGGGACCAAAGGATATTATGCTGCTCTGATCATTTCGGGTATGCTTTTTCTGGCAGCTGTTGCAGCCGGGCTCCACGCAAAATATATCGGCACTATGCATGCTTACGGAGCGTCGCGAGAGGTTCCGTGGGGGATATTGATATCGACATATGTATTCTTTGTTGTGACTTCTACCGGTCTTTGCCTTGTCTCTTCTATAGGCCACGTATTCGGGGTTAAGGATTTTATGCCGATAGCAAAGCGGTCGGTCTTTTTGTCAATCATGACGATAGTGGCCGGCTTTTTCGTTATTGCATTTGAGATTGAAAACCCTTTCAGGATGGCTATCTATAATGTTATTTCGCCGAACCTGACTTCGAATATCTGGTGGATGGGGACTCTTTATGGAGCTTACTTGTTCTTCATGGCCGTTGAGTTTACGTTCCTGGTTTTGAATAAACCAAGAATAGCTACAGCAATGGGTTTTATGGGAGTTGTTTCTGGTATCGCTGCTCACAGCAATCTGGGAGCAGTGTTCGGAATGCTGCATGGAAGAGAGTTTTGGTATGGGCCTTATATGCCGATCTACTTTATAGCGTCAGCGATGATGTCCGGTGCTGCAACGATTATATTCTTTACCTGGCTTGCATACAAGACCAACGGAGAAAGAATGGATGCGACAATGATGCGTGCGCTAAATGTTACAACAAAAGTCGGCATCCTGCTGATCTGTACAATCCTCTTTTTTACCGCATGGAAATTCATAGCTGGTTTTGTAGGCGGTGAGGCCAAGTCGGCGGCTCTAGAGCTTCTTCTGACCGGTAGTTATGCTTTTAATTTCTGGGTATTGGAAATGGCTCTGGGAATGGTAATCCCTCTGGCTTTATTCGTCCTGTCTCGCGGTCAGAACCTGAAACTTATAGCTGCTGCATCGGCCATGATGATATTTGGGATATTCTTTATGAGATATGACCTGGTCATCGTCGGTCAGCTTGTACCTGTGTACTACGAGCTTGGCGTAAATGATTACGCACAATTACTCTCGTATGCGCCATCTGCCCATGAGATAGTAATAGTTCTTGGAGGGCTGGCCTTTGTAGGGCTGACCTTCCTTCTGGGCGAAAAAATATTCAGCGGACACAAGAGCGAAATTCATTGAAACAGTTGTCGAAAAGGGGGAACAGTTGATGATACCAAATCGAATCAAAACAGAGGGCCTGAAGAAGGAAGACTTGAAAATTGTGCCTGATATTGAGAGAAGACAGTTCCTCAAGATGGGGCTTTTAATTACAGGTGTTTTTGCTGGTGGAAGCATTCTTTCTGCGACATCGATTGTCAATAAAGCTTTTGCATCGGTACGTGAATTTGCGGAGAAATATCCGTATAAGCCGCACTATAGCATGGTTGTACATCAGGATCGTTGTATAGATTGCGAACTCTGCATGACGGCATGCGTGAAAACCAATAACGTTCCTACATATGGCTATCGGACAAAGATCCTCGAAAGGGATGACCCGAAGGCAGCGGATAGAAAACGGGAGTTCATTCCGGTTCTTTGCAATCAGTGTAACACACCGCCGTGCGTTCTTGGATGTCCTACAAAAGCGACTTATAAGAACCATTCTAATGGTATCGTTATGATGGAGTCCAAGAAGTGCATAGGTTGTAAAACCTGTATGGCTGCCTGCCCGTATAATGCCAGATATTTTAATGAGGAAATCGGTGCTGTAGACAAATGCGACTTCTGCTTCAGTTCAAGATTGTCCAAGGGTGAAAAGCTTACAGCATGCGCAGAGGCATGTCCTGCCAAGGTCAGAATCTTCGGAGACTTATCAGATACTGCCAGCGATGTATACAACACAGTGCATAATTTGGAAAAGACGGTCTGGGTCTTGAGGGCTGAGGCTGGTGCGAAACCGAATGTTTTCTATACAAAGGGTTAAGGAGGACCGTAAATGCGTATAAAGAGATTATTAGTGCTCATCATAGTTGCAGCAGCTATGATTGCCGCGTATGAAGGGATTGCTATTTCAGAAGATGAGACTATAGGCGGAGGAGATATTGTCTACTCAAAGCCGGTCAAATCTGTGCTTTTCAGTCATAAATCACATGCGGCTATGGGGCTGGATTGCAATGCCTGCCATGACAAAATATTTCAGATGGAGGCACTTAGCGCTCAGAATAAGCCCGACTTCAATATGAAAGGGCTTTATGAAAAGAAATATTGCGGAGCATGCCATGTCAAGGATGGCATGGCGTTCCCGTCCGACACTCAGTGCGCCAGATGCCATATAGGGACGAAAGGATTCAACAAAGCGCCAAAGGATGCTAAAAAGTAACAATGTGAGGGGCGATTAATTCGCCCCTCTTTATGTAACGCCTATCTTTGTAATTTATTCGCGTGTGAATATTTTAAAGAAACGATCAAGCGCTATGCCGCAAAGGCCTCCTAGAACGGCGCTTATAACAATCATTACTACTATTGCCAATATAGCCACTATTATTACTTCAATGCTGGACTGTGGAAGGTCAAAATCATGTGCAACAGCACCTGTCCATCCTCCACCTGGGATATCGCCAGACAGGTAGTCCATGCCAATTGCGATAACGATGCCCATAAGTGAGCCTACAGCAGAACCAGATCTGAATGGAGTGAATTTCATTCAGAATCTATTCCGTATCTTTTGAATTTGCGGTAGAGCGTCGCCAGGTCTATACCGAGGCTTTTTGCAGTTTCTTCCTTATTCCTATTGTGTGAATTAAAGGCCTGCAGAAGAATGTTCTTTTCGTATTCACTAAGATAGGCTTTGAGCCTTGGAACATCTTTGCTCGTCACATCCTTGCGAAATTTGTCAGGGAGGTCAGAGATCTTTAGAAACGGGCCTTCCGCAAGCACGATCGAGCGTTCAATGACATTTTTCAGTTCTCTGATGTTGCCGGGCCATGAGTAGTCGAGCAAAAGATCAAGTGCAGCGAGGTCGATACCTTTTATATTTTTTTTATGTTCAGCTGCCAATTTCTTGACAAAATGATCGGCCAGCATTTCTATATCTTCTTTGCGCTCCCTGAGAGGAGGGATCTTGATTTCAATTACATTAAGCCGCCAATAAAGGTCCTCGCGGAATCGTCCTTCCTTGATACGGCTTTCTATATCGACATTTGTTGCAGCAATTACCCTGATATCTACAAGTTTGCATTTTGTATCTCCAAGGGGATAGACCTCTGAGGATTCCAGAACCTTTAACAGCTTAGCCTGCAGATTCATAGGCATATCGCCGATTTCATCGAGAAAGAGAGTGCCTTGATGTGCAAGAGCTATCAGGCCAATTTTATCGGAAACTGCACCTGTAAACGCTCCTCTCCTGTAACCAAATAACTCAGATTCAAGTAGCCCTTCGGGTATAGCAGAGCAGTTTATGCAAATAAAGGGCTTGTCCCTTCTGGGGCTGTTGCAGTGAACCAGTTCTGCCAACAAGCCTTTGCCAGTGCCGCTGTCACCGAGAATGAGTATGTTACTTTTTGTCGGGATAACCTTTTCAAGCGTCTCTATGATCTTGATCATGGCATCAGAGTTCGCGACAAAATCGCGGCAAGCCATGCGCTGACTTATTTGCTGTTTAAGGGCAATATTTTCATTGATGATGCGGCGTATGATTTTCTTCTGTTCGATTATCCTGCCTATCGTCAACTTGATTTCTTCGTTAAGAAAGGGCTTTATTATATAGTCGGCGGCGCCCTGTTTCATTGCCTCTACTGCAGATTCAATTGAGCCGAATGCAGTCATTATGATCACCGGCATTTCAGGGTTTATTTCTTTTATTTTTTCAAGAACAGCCATTCCATCAATGCGGCCCATTTTCAGATCAGATAAAACTACATCAAAAGAGTCCTTCTTAAAAGCCTCCAGACCTTCTTCACCGCTATAGGCGCAGGTAACAGAATAGTCTTCGCGTTCCAGAAGAAATCTCAGGGCCTTGCAAATATCGGGTTCGTCATCAAGTATCAAAACTTTTGCTTTCATAGGTCATAGGTGCCAAAAGGTATTTCAATTGTAAAAGTAGTGCCGACTCCAGGCTCGCTGTCAACTGTAAGAGCACCGTTCATTTTCTTTATTATATTATAACTCACCGCGAGGCCTAATCCCGTACCTTTCTCTTTGGTTGTATAGAAAGGATCGAATATCTTTATCAAATTTTCCTTTGGAATACCCATACCAGTGTCAATAAATTCAATGAAAACCGATCCGGCTTTCTGGTAACTTCTGATAATCAGTTTGCCGCCATCGGGCATTGCATCTATGGCATTCAATATGAGATTGACGAATACTTGTGACAGCTGGTTTGCGTCCACGCATATTTTGGGCAACGAGGTCGACAGCTCCTTCCTGATCAAAATATCTTTCGCGCGCTTGTCATATTGGATCAGGTTGACTGATGTCTCAATTACGTCATTTATCTGGCAATGCTTCGGTTCTACAGGAGGCATCTTTGAATAGCCTGACAGCTGCTTGAGCGTTTCAGAAATTCTATTGATGTGAAAATATATTGTCTGCAAACTCTCTTTCTTGAATTCATCAAGCTCCATTTCTCGCAGTATCTGGACAAAGGAGAAAACCGAAGTCAGCGGATTGCCGATTTCGTGCGCTATCCCGGCTGCAAGTCTTCCAATGGAGGCCAGCTTTTCGGAGTTGCTCATCTGCTCCTCCATCTTCTTTATTTCGGTGACGTCGTGTATTAGTCGAACATAGCCGATAGTATTTCCGTCAGCCCCCCTTATAGGCGCGGTCGTAACCTGATAATGCTGTCCCTGTTTGCCGAAAAGATTGGATGCAAGTACAGTCTCGATATTATCACGGGAATAATTGCTGGATATCTCACATTCAGCGCAAAGTTCCTCGCATGACCTGCCAACCAGTTTACTGCCGGCCATTTCTTCGGCAAGCTGGTTTGCCCACTGCACCATTCCATTTTTGTCGAGCAGTAGTATGCCTGATCCTATCGCGCTTACAATGCTGTTCAATTTTTCTTTTTCCTGAAAAAGTTCTGCGGTGCGTTCGTTTACCTTTTCTTCCAGCTCTGCTGCATGCTTTTCCATTTGAGACTGGCGCTTAGCTATCTCCTCGGCCTGAATGCGTTTTCTGTTAAATGCGATTAGCGCAGTCGAAACAACAATAGTAGTAACGAGTATTGACATAATAAGGTAAGAGTAGAATCGCATGCTTTGCTTTGTCATCTGGGCAATATCTGAAAAAGGAGATGATACGAAAACTATCCAGGACAGATCGTCGCCGGTACGGGCAAATGACAGGATTTTATCTTCACCTGACGGAGCAATAAACTTGCCGGTCATGCTCGCTGCGCTGATCACGTTCTTTTCTATCGCGAAGCTCTTATGACACTGCATGCATGATTCCTTTGTATCATAAATATTTCTGCCGACCATTGATGGTTGTATCGCATGATACAGGAGCGTGCCCTTGCCATCCATGATCCATATGTCGCCTTTGTCCATTACATCCAGCTTGCTAGTGAAACGCGCTATTATTTCTCTGATATCTATAGACAGAAATACAGCAGCTGTACTGCCGTTGCGAGGATGTACTGAGGTAAGGAAATAGACTACGGTGGGAAGTTCAATCAGTTGAACTTTTCCGTCCGGCAACTCCAGTGCAGTCTTGATGATATCCTTTGTCAGCGTCCGGAGCGACTTTTTGTCGCCTTCAAAGTGAATGACTTCTCCCTTTCTATTTATAATGCCGAAGTTTGCTACCACATTGTGCCTGCTGCTGCGTATTTCTGTGGTTAGCTTATCCATGTCCAGCGCGTTATCGCGTTCAATGGCTGAAAGCAGCCGCGCAGTATAAAGTACTCTTTCTTTTCTCAGTCTGACAAAATCACCAATGTTCCGTGCTATAAGTTCTGAAATCAACTGCTGCTGCTTGCTGAACTCCTGAGCTATCTCCATTTGCAGAGATTGCTGAAAGAAAATGTTCAGGGAAATAAGTATGGAAATGATAAAAAGAAGTACGCCGATAATCAGGAAGTGGCCCTTCATGTATAACTATAACAGGAAAGCTGCAGCCTTGAAAATATCTCAGCTTGAGATGCTGGAGTATGAATGAAAAGAAAGCTTATCTCGGAGCCCTCGGCAACGCAACCAGGCTGCTTTTTATTATTAGCAAATATATAATATAGTTAATTGACAGCCAGATCTTTTCAGAAGAGGGAGAATAATATGCTACATATGTTACTGCGTCTGGTGATAAATGCGCTTTCGCTTGCAGCAGCCATCAAGGTGATCGATGGTATTACATTTGACGGCGAGTGGTGGCAAATCCTTATAGTAGCTGCGGTGTTCGGACTTGTTAACGCACTTATAAAGCCCGTGGTGCAGCTGTTTACCTTCCCGCTCATAATCCTAACACTTGGCCTGTTCACTCTTGTTATAAACGCAACTATGCTGGCTATAACTTCTGTCCTTTCCGGCCCCTTGCAGCTTGGGTTTCATCTCCATGGGTTCTGGCCCGCGTTTTGGGGTGCGGTTGTGATAAGCATAGTGAGCATGATACTGTCATGGATAACAGGGATGAACAGGGATAAGTAAATTTATCGATTGAGGAGGAGCGAATGTTTATCTTTTCCTTCCTGGGTTTTCTGGTAATGGCATCTCTACTTGCTTTGATTTTCAGGAAAGCCGGTTATTCCGGTTTTCAGATAATTCTCTTGTTTGTTCCGATCATCAATATTGCGCTTTTCGTATGGTTTGCCATAACCGAATGGCCCATACAAAAAGAACTGAGAGAGCTCAAGACTAGAAACATCACTCCGGGTGCAGTTTAAGACGGGTGTTTGGTAAGAGTCCGTTATCCCTTGGCCTGTCCGACTGCAGACCTGACTGCAAAGATCAAATATCCTGCAGCTATTAATGCGTTAACAATCCAAGATCCGGGCAATGCTATATCAAAGTAAAGAGTGATTGCATTTAAAATGATGACCGGAGTGAGAGAAACGGCAGCGAGCCGAATTAGCAGTTTGTAATCAAATATGCCCATTAAGCTGCGCAGGAAAATTGATCCCCCAAACGCATATATCAATGCCTGGATACTTCTGAATATAAAAGCAGCGACTACTGCAACCGGATAGAATGCGAATGGAAACCACTCTGTAAATGACTCCAGCCAATCGTACATAATATCCTTGTTTATCATAACGTCACCCAAATCAGACAAGGCGATCGTGTGAACTTCCTTTGATCCGTAATCACGCGTCATAAGCCTGGTCTTTGTAAGCAAGATGAGAGTTCGAGAGTTCTCCATTGACGCTGTCTTATCAGTAGTGTCAATGACCATGACGGGGTCTCCGTTATCGGGGTTCTTTATGATATAAGGCTGAGTTGCATTAACAGACGCATGTCCCTTAGATATCTCGATTTCAGGGAGCTGTCTGATATATTTGGGAGCTTCGTTGCTGATATAGCTGCTAATATCCGATGCTATGCGGATGGTGCCTGGTATCCAGCACAAGGCTACCAGCGAGAGTAAATAGAAAAAACAGAGACCAGCAGACCACTCTGTCGCCACTTCTTGATAAAGTGATTTGGAGTAAAATGACATGTACAGGGGATGTATGACTGTGTAATTTTTCATAGATATATGCTGCCGCAACAGAAAATATTCTACACCTTTAACTTATCGTAAAACTAGCAGACATAAAAAGCCCGGATGCTGATCCGGGCTTTTTATGTCCTATAAGCTTTGACGAATCCCTTAACCTTAAATGAGACTCGCTGCTATCTTCGCTGCTTATGGTTTTGCGGCGTTGACCTTGTCCTTGACTGCGCCGGCAGTTTCAGCGGCCTTGTCCTTTATAGCGCCAGCAGTTTCAGCAGCCTTGTCCTTAATTGCGCCAGCAGTTTCAGCGGCCTTGTCCTTGACTGCTCCTGCAGTATCAGCAGCCTTATCCTTGACAGCGCCCATGCCCTCAGCAGCCTTGTCTTTGACTGCACCTGCAGTATCGGCAGCCTTGTCCTTGACAGCGCCTACGCCCTCAGCAGCTTTGTCTTTCATTTCACCAACATTCTCTTTTGCCTTCTGGCATCCAATAACCAGAGACAGAGAGGCAGTCAACAGCAGAACAAGCAAAATAAGAAGAAACTTTTTCATTTGATATCCATCCTCCTTCTTTTAATATGCCAGAATGTCATTCTGGCTAACATCTCTTAAGCTATCTATGCTCACGAGCATTTCTTGCATTACATAGTACCATAATGCGCTGGCTTCCGCAAGATCAACCTCAATGAGGTTATGATGACCGATAGTTGCTATCAAATAATTGAAGCATGTATATTACTTATGATATGTACAGAAGAGCATTAGGCGTGTAGTTGTGATTGCAGCCGGAGTGGCGGAACTGGCAGACGCAAGGGACTTAAAATCCCTCGGGAGTTTCTCTCGTACGAGTTCGACCCTCGTCTCCGGCACCATACTATATATTGTTAATGCGGAGGAACAAGGATGAGCAAATCTATCAAAAAAGCAATATTCCCGGCAGCTGGACTGGGTACACGCTTTCTACCGGCTACAAAAGCGTCTCCTAAGGAAATGCTTCCGATTGTCGACAAGCCGCTCATTCAATATGGCGTCGAAGAGTGTATATCATGTGGCATAGAAGAATTCATTATTATTACCGGCAAACATAAGAGAGCCATAGAGGATCATTTCGATTCGGCCTTTGAGCTTGAAGAAAAACTGAAGACTTCCGGCAAGCAGAAGCTGTTGGATGAAATTAACAAGTTGCGGCATATCAAATTTGCATATATTCGTCAGCGTGAAGCACTCGGCCTGGGCCATGCAATCCTTTGTGCTAAGCCATTCGTTCCGCAGGAGCCTTTTGCGGTAATATTGAGCGACGACATATTGGATCCAAAATCGACGGTGCTTAAAGATATGATGAGAATTTATGAAGAGAAACAGTCACCCGTAATAGCAGTCGAGGAGGTCCCCAAAGATGAAGTGCAAAGATACGGCATTATCGGTGGCGTGCCTAAGGGCGACGTAATCGAGATTAGCGACCTGGTCGAGAAGCCAAAACCAGCTGATGCGCCTTCAAATCTTGGTATTATAGGCAGATATGTGCTTACCCCGGACATTTTTGATATTCTTGAAAAACAGAAACCCGGCGCGGGTGGCGAGATACAACTTACAGATGCTCTAAGGACATTAGTTAAGAAACGTCCAATTTATGGGTATGCTATAAAAGGAAGGCGATACGATGCCGGTGATAAGCTCGGTTATCTTAAGGCTACAGTCGATTTTGCCTTAAGGAACAAGGATCTGGCAGAAAGTTTTGCCAAGTATTTGCAAGAAAAGGTCAAGACTATGCCATGAATAAAGTTTTAAAGGGATTATTTCTTTATGAGGTGGAGGCTTGCAGAGGGCCTCTTGTAGATCTGTACGAAACAGAAGGCGAATTGATCTGCGAGGTGGACGTTCCAGGCGTGGATCTCTCCAAATTGTCCATTAAGATATGTGAAGATTTGTTGCTCATAGAGAGCGCCGGCCTCCTGGAAGGGGATGAAGAGATGTTCCCCGGTGATTTCAGATATCTTTGTATGGAACGTAGTTTAAAGGCCTTCAAGCGGATTGTGAAATTGCCTGTGCTTGTAAATACCCTTGCCGCAACGGCTTTGTATTATGATGGTGTGCTAACGGTTAGGTTTCCGAAGCTGAAGGGTAAGGTCATAAGAGTTACAATAGAAAGAAAGGGAAATTGATTTATTCGGAGGAGCGCAATGAACGAAACTGAGAAATACGAAGAAGTGGCGGAAAAAGAGGTAGAAATACCGGAATCGCTTCCTGTGCTTCCAGTGCGAGATATAGTTGTTTTTCCTTACATGATAATACCATTGTTTGTCGGCAGAGATATATCGATAAAGGCCATAGACCATGCTCTGAATACCAACCGCATGGTTGTACTGATGAGTCAAAAGGATATTAATATCGAATCGCCTCTGCCAGATGACCTGTATTCAGTTGGGACAGTCTGTATGATTATCCGCATGCTTAAACTGCCGGACGGACGTGTCAAGATTCTTGTGCAGGGGCTCAGCAAGGTTCGGGCACATGAATTTACCCAAACTGATCCTTTCTTCATAGCTAATATCGAAAAAATGCCTGAACAGAAAGCTGAAGGAGTCAGCCTTGAAAATGAGGCGCTGATCAGAAATGTCAAAGAACAACTTGACAAGGCAGTAACTTTGGGCAGGACGATCCTGCCTGATGTCATGGTTGTGATCGAGAACATAGATGATCCTGGCAGGCTTGCCGATCTAATAGCATCGAATCTCGGGCTAAGGACAGAGCAGGCCCAGGAAATACTGGAAATGGCTGACCCGATAGGCCGGCTAAATCGTATAAGCGAAATTCTGGCTAGAGAAATACAGCTGCTTACAATTCAGCAGAAGATACAGACGGAAGCCAGGGGAGAGATTGATAAAACCCAGCGTGAATATTTTCTGAGGGAACAGCTCAAGGCAATACAACGCGAGTTGGGGGATATTGATGAGCGTGCCGAGGAGATAGGTGAATTCAGGCGCAAGATTGAAGAGGCCAAGATGCCTGAGAAGGTGATGAAAGAGGCTGAGAAACAGCTGAAACGGCTTGAGAAGATGCATCCAGACAGTGCTGAGTCTGGAACTATCAGAACCTATCTGGAGTGGTTGACTGAGCTGCCTTGGGCCAAGAGCACCAAAGACCAGCTCGACATCAAGGCTGCCGAGAACGTATTGAATGAGGACCACTACGATCTTGAGAAGGTCAAAGAGAGAATACTTGAATACCTTAGCGTCAGAAAGCTTAAAGAAAAGATGAAGGGGCCTATATTATGCTTTATCGGACCGCCAGGCGTAGGAAAAACATCGCTCGGTCGCTCTATTGCCAGGTCATTAGGGCGCGAGTTTATTCGCATGTCTCTTGGCGGAGTGCGCGATGAGGCAGAAATTCGAGGGCATCGCAGGACATACGTTGGAGCGCTTCCGGGCAGAATAATTCAGGGGATCAAGCAGGCCGGGACAAACAATCCGGTTGTGATGCTCGATGAAATTGACAAACTTGGTTCTGATTTCAGAGGTGACCCGTCTTCTGCGCTTCTGGAGGTGCTTGATCCTGAACAAAATAACTCATTCATGGATCATTACCTTGCTGTGCCTTTTGACCTGTCTAAAGTAATGTTTATAACTACCGGCAATCTTGCTGATACCATTCCGGGCCCGCTCAGGGACCGTATGGAGATACTCTATCTGTCCGGGTATACCGATGAGGAGAAGCTGCAGATAGCAAGGAAGTATCTTGTGCCGAAACAGCTTGATGAACATGGAATAACATCTAAAATTCTTAAAATCAGCGATTCTGCAATAAGACAGATAATCTCTCACTATACTCGCGAAGCCGGTGTCCGCAGCCTCGAGAGGGAGATAGCGAATCTCTGCAGGAAAGTGGCCAAACAGGTCGCGGAGGGCAAAGCAAAACTTTTCGACGTGACTGCCAGTAACATGTCAAAATATCTTGGTGTTCCAAAATTCCTTCCTGAAGAGGAAATGAAGCATAATGAAGTCGGAGTTGCTACTGGTCTTGCCTGGACTGAAGCCGGAGGCGATGTGATTTATGTTGAGGCTACGCTTATGAAAGGTAAAGGTACACTCACCCTGACTGGACAGCTTGGCGACGTCATGAAAGAATCTGCCCAGGCTGCCCTGAGTTGCATAAGATCAAAGGAAAGAGAACTCGGCATTGAACCGGATGCCTTCTCTCAGAATGATCTGCATATCCATGTGCCGGCTGGCGCCATTCCTAAAGATGGGCCTTCAGCTGGAATTACCATGGCTACAGCAATTGCATCCGCTTTCACCGGAAGGCAGGTGCGGAGGGATGTGGCAATGACCGGCGAAATTACCCTTAGAGGCCGGGTGCTTCCTATAGGTGGATTGAAGGAAAAAGCGCTGGCCGCAAAGCGAATGGGTATTAAAACTGTTGTCGTCCCTAAACGCAATAAGAAGGATGTCGACGATTTCCCCAAATATGTCAAGGAAGGGATGAATTTTGTTATAGTAGATACCGTTGATGAGGTGCTCAAGACCACTCTTACTGAACCTGAAAAAGTAACGCGAAGGGCGTTAAAGACGGAGAAAACTGCCTCTGCGCGGGCTGGAAACAGCAGAGGACCGGTGAAAATAAAGAAGGCAGTTGCAAAGAATGAAACTCTTTCAGGCAGGAGAGTTAAAGCTTCTCAGAGAAATAAGAGAAAGGTTTAGACTTGATCCGAAAGATACGGGCGTCATAATCGGCATCGGTGATGACGCCGCGATAATTGACCCTCATGGCAGCAAGATTGTCGTCACTACTGACATGATGAATGAGGGCATCCATTTCGATCTAAGCTATACCTCGCCTTTTCATTTGGGGTTCAAACTGGTTTCGGTCAATGTCAGCGATGTCATGGCTATGGGTGGCGTTGCAAAATACCTATTTTTGGATCTTGCTTTTACCCGGGATGCTGACAAAGAGTTTTTGTCGAAGTTTTATGACGGAGTGGATTCCGCCATGTCTTTATACGGCGTTAGACTTCTGGGCGGTGATTTATGCTCCGCCCGAAGCGATACCGTGCTTTCTGCAACTGTGATTGGTGAGACTGAGAATATCGTCACCAGAGCCGGAGCGTCTCCCGGGGATAAGATTTATCTGACGGCGTCAACTGGTGATTCGGCCTGCGGACTGGAAATACTGAGGCGTCTAGACTATAGAGGAAGAGCAAATATTCGGAATTTTGCGTGGACATCTGATAGTAGACCTGAAACTGACTCACTGAGAGCGTTAGGTCTGGAGTCAATAGAAAGTTTGCAGAACGTCAAATGGGAAATTGCTGAACCACTGCTTCGACGACATCTCATGCCTGTTGCGCGTGATTCCGGCTCTATCGCACCGTACGCCTCAGCCATGCTGGATGTGAGTGACGGTCTTTTTATCGATCTCTGTAGAATTTGCGACGAGAGCGGTACCGGAGCAGTTGTATATCAAGATCAAATTCCTATTTCATCTGAATTAAGGGAGATTGCTCTGTCGCTTGGACAGGACGCTTTTTATTTTGTGGTTTCAGGAGGAGAGGATTATGAACTCCTTTTTACCTCGCATAACTTTCCTCTTGATGAATACAATCTGGAACATAATGTTAAAGTTACTTGTATCGGTGAAATTACGAGCGAGGAAAGAAATATTGTAGACAGATCGGGCGCTAAGGCACCACTTAAGGCGGAGGGATACCAGCACTTTGGCCCTCCGGGATAAACTTAGGCAGGTTGTCGGTGTTAAAGATTCTCCCCGAAAGATAGCAATTTCTTTCGGGATCGGTGTGTTTATCGGTATGTCTCCTGTCCTTGGTCTTCATACGGTGCTGGCAATACTTATTGCCTGGATATTCAGGCTTAATAAATTTGTAACGCTGGTGGGCGTATATATTACCAATCCGTGGACAATCGTTCCCATTTATACAGGCGCGACTTGGCTTGGGGCTAAGATGTTGGGCATTAAGCACATATTACCTGAGATTGACTGGAACAATATTGGGCTGATGGAGCTTATCCGAGACCTGGAACCCATTCTACCACCTTTTGTCTTCGGCACTCTTTTTGTGGGAACGGTAAGCGGCGTGCTGGGGTACATTGTGACATATCATTCGGTTGTGAGGCAAAGGAGACTAGGTAAAGACGTATGAATGCGGTGTTTCTCACAACGTTGGGTTGCCCAAAGAACATGGTGGATTCCCGGCATCTTATTGAGTCTCTTGAGTCAGAGGGCTTTATTTCTGTAGACGATCCGAAATATGCGGACATTATTTTAGTTAATACTTGCGGTTTCATCAAGGATGCAAAACAGGAGTCCATCAATGAAATATTGAAGCTCTTGCAGTACAAGATTGATGGCAATAAATCACGGAAGCTGCTGGTATTCGGCTGCCTGGCACAGAGATACCGTAAAGAACTTATGAAGGAGATACCTGAAATAGATGGGATCTGGGGGGTAGGACAGGAAGAAGAGATCCTTGCGCATTGCAGGGATGCAAGCAACGTCCAGGAGCTTCGGCAAGCCGCTTCGATGAAGTTGCTTGAGATTAAGAAGATACGTCAAAAAGCGCCACGACAATCCTTTGCCTACCTGAAAATTGCAGATGGTTGTGACAGGAAATGCACATTCTGTGTCATCCCTTCAATCAGGGGAAAGTTCAAGAGCATTGCTTACGAGACTATTCTTAACGAGGCGCAAGCGCATGTTCAAAGCGGAGTTAAGGAACTTATACTGGTAGCCCAGGATATACTTAATTACGGCAGGGAATGGAAGGGATATGGTCTAGCCGAACTGCTAAAGGATCTTGTCGCCATTAAAGGGGATTTCAGGATACGGCTTTTATACCTTTATCCTACAGAGGTGACTGATTCGCTCCTAGATGTTATTGCTCGCGAAAGCAAGATATGCAAATACCTTGATATCCCATTACAGCATTCCGAAGATCGGTTGCTTAGGCTTATGGGCAGGCGTGGCACACGCAAGGAATATACTAAGCTGATCAGAACGATCAGACGAGTGATACCGGGTGTCACCTTAAGGACAACCTTTATCGTCGGATTTCCATCCGAAACAGAAGAGGATTTCAGAGAACTTGTTGATTTTATTGAGGAGATGAGGTTTGAAAGGCTTGGGGCTTTTATGTTTTCTAAAGAGGAGGGTACTCCTTCAGCCAGACTGAAAGGGCAGCTTCCTGAGAGAATAAAGCGGCACAGGTTTGATGAAATCATGAGACGCCAGTCTTCAATCTCGCTTGAGGCCAACAGGGAACTGGTTTCCAAGCGATTTACTGTTTTAATTGATGAGATGGATGACAGAGTGGCTATTGCTAGGATGTGTTCTCAGTCCCCGGAAATCGATGGTGTTACTATAATTGAAAATGCAATAGAGCAGAATAAGCGGTCTTTGAAAATTGGCGAATTTGTCAATGTAGAAATAGTGGAAGCATATGATTATGATGTGAAAGGCAGGTTGATGTAGAAAATGAAGAGATTCCCGTTTCTCCACCTGCTGCTTTTTGTAACTACGTTCATATCTATGTTAGCCGCTGGCGCCTTATGGTCCGGCGTCGATCTGCTGGCGCATCCCGGCAGGATATTTGAAGGATTCCCTTTTGCTGGAACCCTGATAATAATTCTCCTTGTTCACGAGCTGGCTCATTACAGGGCTGCTAGACGGCACGGAACGAAGGCAACGCTACCTTATTTCATTCCATTACCGGTAGGGTTTGGAACTTTAGGGGCTTTCATAAAGATGAAATCTCCGATAACAACGCGTAAGGCGCTTGTGGATATCGGGGCATCCGGCCCTATAGCAGGATTCATAGTATCGGTAATCGCTTGTACTGTTGGATTGTATTTGTCTCAAGTAATTACAGTTGAGAAGACGGACAGTATGTTTTCGCTTGGAGATTCTCTCCTGTTTAAGATTCTTGCTCTGGTCGTCTTTGGAGTGCTGCCGGAACATACGGATATTTTACTGCATCCAATTGCGTTTGCCGGTTGGATAGGTCTATTCGTTACGTCATTAAATCTCATCCCCGTCGGACAGCTTGACGGGGGCCATATTGCGTTTGCATTTCTTGGCGAAAAACACAGAAGGCTCTCAGGCATTCTTTTGGTGGCGCTATGTATAATGGCGATTTTTTTCTGGCCGGGATGGGCGGTATGGGCAGGCCTCATGTATTTGCTGGGAATAAAACATCCGCCTGTCTTATACTGGGAAGAGACGCTTGACAAGGAGAGGAAAATTATGGGGATTGTTTCTCTCGTGATCTTTATCATTACATTTATCCCCGCGCCGTTCAGTATAACCTTCTAAACTCGGAGGCGGTGTGGTTCGGAAGAGAATTTCCAGCGCTGAGAACCAGTTTGTAAAACAAGCCGTCGAAGCGAAAGCAAGGAAACGCGGCACCAAAGATTTTTTCATCGCTGAAGGGCCTCATCTGGTGGATATGGCCATAGAATCCTCAGCGCAGATAGAAGAAATATTTTTTACCGAGGATTATATCAGGACCACGGAAGGCAAAAAGATTTTCGACAGGTTATCTGATATGGAAACAATGCCGAGGTTCTTGATAGAAGTTCCCTCAAATATTTTCGCCAAGATATCTGATACAGAAACACCGCAGGGTATCGTTGCCGTTGTAGTTCAGCCGTTGACAGCGTTGTTCGGTCTTACAGTGTCAAGTAATCCTCTTATTGTAGTTTGTGACGGAGTGGGAGACCCGGGCAATCTTGGAACGATCATACGGGTTGCAGATGCAGTGGCGGCAGACGCCGTTGTTGTCCTTCCAGGAACTTGTGATCCTTTTTCCCCGAAAACCGTCAGGGCAACCGCAGGTAGCATCTTCAATATTCCGGTGATCAGTTCCGATCGGTCAGGCCTGATCGAGTATATGGCATATGGAAAGATTGATTTGATTGCAACAGATATAAATGGCAAGCATTCTCTCTTTGCATGCGATTTCAGGCGGTCGATTGCTTTTGCATTTGGCAATGAAGCCAAAGGCATAAGTAGGGAACTATCAGACCGGGCTTCGGATTCGGTGAGGATCCCTCTTCCTGGAAAGGCAGAAAGTCTTAATGTTGCTGTTTCAGCTGCGGTCTGCCTTTATGAAGTGGTAAGGCAAAGGACGTTACAAATAAACTCATGACAGTTAGCTGGATAGTCAAGAATGTTAATTATATACATTAGGTCTATTAATGCTAAATGAGGCGCTTGACATATGTAGCGTATGAGAATAGAATTTATTAGTTGCTGTGTGGCTATATTACTAAAATTATTATAGGGAGGTATATGATGCTGAGGAAATGCTTACTGGTCATGTTTTTGATTGCTGTTGTTATGCTGCCGTTTTACGCATCCGCTGAAATCAAGGAGGGCAGCGTAGAGCTGAACCCATTTATTGGGGGGATACTTCATGATGGTGGGGAGAACATCAAGATAGCGCCTGTATTTGGATTAAGGGCGGGGTATAATTTCACGAAG
>DATHDG010000026.1:0-92557 GCA_035319125.1 Dissulfurispiraceae bacterium
CATCGCTTATACCTATCGAATCTGGCAATAAAGTTAAGACAGATCGGAGGGATTCAAGAAAGCTAGCTCATCTACTGGAAAGTGGGATACTGAAAAAAGTATATGTCCTCAGTGAAGAGGATAGAGCTGACAGAGAGCTTGTGAGGACACGCCGACAGATCCTTGAGCACAGAAGCGATGTGATGAGGCAGATAAAGAGTAAACTCTTGTTTTACGGCATAAAGCCGCCATTTAGAGCCAAACAGAGTTGGTCAAAGGCATTCATCAACTGGCTTAAAGAATTCACGTTTGAAAGAGATCTTATGAGATTATCGTTTGATTATCTGATCGAACTTTACGAATATCTCACGTCTCAGCTCCGTAGAATCAGCAAGCAAATAATCTTGCTCGCCAAGAGCAGAAAATACTGCAAGAGAGTTGATCTTCTCAAGAGTGTGCCGGGTATCGGCACATTAATAGCTATCGAAATTCTTGTAGAACTGCAAGATGTAAAACGTTTTAGCAGTTCTGATAAGCTTGCAGCTTACATTGGCCTGACGCCATCAGAATTCTCGACAGGACAATATATACGTCAAGGCCGTATTACAAGATGTGGCAATAAAAGAGTAAGGACAAGCCTTGTCGAAGCTTGCTGGCATGTCATAAATAAAGATCCTTTTCTGCAGCCAAGTATATCAGGCTAAAGAACACCAAGGGTAGCAAAAGAGCAATTATTGCGATAGCTCGAAATCTTATAGTAAGGATTCGCAGAATCCTTCTAGATAATAAACCGTATGAGTTAAAGGCAGCTGCGTAATAGCTTAGGCATAAACAAACGAGAGAGACAAGACTCCTTTTAAACTGGATTGACCGTGAGGTTCCACCTTGTAGCAGCTAAGCTGTTACGTTCAGGATACGGCAATCCAATAAATAAAGACCGGATAAGGCTCTTGTGGCCATTAGGACCACGAATAGGAGGCTGGGATAAGTCTTGTTATCGATCTTCTGAACAGGAGCGTAAATTAATTTGCACTTGGGTTGACAATCTACATAGGAGGATGGCTGACTAGTAAATAATAAGCAATGCTTCGATATTTCGGGCTACAAGCCCTTCGAGCTAACTTATATACTACTCCGATCCATACATCTTTATCTTCTCGAGCAGATTTTTATAGCTGATCTGCAGCAGTTCACATGCTTTGCTTTTGTTTCCATTAGTTCGCCTGAGAGCTTCTTTTATTTTCCTCTTCTCAACTTCTCTTATTGCATCTTTTATGGAAAGAGATTCCTTCTTTTCCTCAACCTCAAATTCCTGCAACAGTGTCCTCACAACATTTTCATCAATTGTATCTCCAGTAGACATGAGAACTGCCTTTCTTACCAGATTCTTGAGCTCGCGGACATTTCCTGGCCATCTATGGCTCATCAGCATGTCGAGTGCAGCATCAGAAACTTCGCGTATCTGTTTGTTCAGTTCGGTACATGCATCAAGAATGAATTTATTGACGAACAATGGGATATCTTCAGTCCGCTCTCTTAACGGCGGCACGTTTATAATAAATTCACCAACTCTGTAATAAAGATCCTCTCTGAATCTCTTTGCGGCAATGCACTGCCTGATATCCAAATTAGTTGCAGCTATAACGCGCACATCTATTGGCACAGGGGTTGAGCAACCCAATGCATATATTCTCTTTTCATCAAGGACGCTCAACAGCTTGCCCTGTATGTGAAGCGGAATGTTCTCAATCTCATCTATAAAAATGGTGCCACCGTTGGCATTCTCAAAATAACCAGTCTTATGCCGGTCGGCCCCGGTAAAGGCTCCTTTCCTGTATCCAAAAAGCTCGCTCTCAAAGAGAGTGTCAGGAATAAGCCCCATATCCACCCTTACAAAGGACTTTCGCGCCCGATTGCTGGCAGAATGTATGGCGTTTGCCACAAATGTCTTGCCCGTGCCTGTTTCGCCCTGTATCACTACCGACAAGTTAGAACCTGCAACTTGGAGAATTTGAGTGATGATCTTCTTTATGGCCGCACTGTTGCCGAAAGTTCTCTCCAATGAATGATCAAGAGCATCGCAGAAACGATCAAGTTCCAATTCAAGTTTGCGTCTTTCTACCGCCCTCTTCAGCGTTATGATAAGCTTGTCAAAGTCCGGCGGCTTGACCGTGAAGTCATAAGCTCCTTTTTGAATAGCCTCCACTGCAGTGGGAATGTCACCATGAGCCGTCATTATGATGATCGGCAGATGGGGATCGATCTCTTGCATTTCAACAAGCACCGACATGCCGTCTATGCCGGGCATTTTCAGGTCCAGCAGCACCGCCTCCGGCATTGCCTTTCTCGCGGCAGCAAGAGCCGTCGCCCCGTCCTTGGCCTCCACAACATCAAAACCTTCGTCTTTCAGCACATCTCCGACAACAGCCCGCAGATCTTGGTCATCATCTACTATCAAAACCGTCTCCATCTATCCCCCTTGCCGCATAATCTTCTGCCCTGATCTTCAACTCGGCCTTCGGCAAATAAACTCTGAACTCCGTGCCTGAACCAAAATCTGATCTCACGCATATATGTCCGTGGTGCCGTTCAACAATCCCGTATACTATAGAAAGCCCCAAGCCGGTGCCTTTTCCAACTTCCTTTGTTGTAAAAAATGGATCGAAAATCTTATCCTTGATCCCTTCGCTGATTCCATTGCCCGTATCTCTAACAGAAATAAGTGCAAATTTCCCGTGCTCCGCCATACAGCTGTCATCTCTGGTATCCACTTGATCCATGCTTATAGTCAAGCTTCCGCCGGTTGGCATAGCATCCCGCGCATTGGCCACAAGATTCAAAAAAATCTGCTTCAGCTGAACCGTATCGGCCATGACAACTATATGGTTGCTGTGCTTCACAATCTTGAAGCTTATACCATCACCTATCATACCCTCAATTGTAGGAATCATATCGTCCACAACTGAGCATACATCCACAGGATAAGATTGCGAATCCCGCCCCTGCCCAAAAGCCATAAGACCCTGCACGAGCGACTTAGCCTTGGTAACAGAGTTGTCCATCCGGGATATATAATTATACAGCGTGTCATCCTTTGATATCCTTTTCTGCATCGCAAAAAGCGATGCCTGCACTGTAGTTAGTATATTGTTGAAATCGTGTGCGATGCCGCGCGCCAGTGTCCCTACGGCATCCATTTTTTGCGAGTGTCTCAGCTGCTTTTCCAGATTTAGCGCCTCTTCATCACGTCTTTTCAAATTGTCGGTCATTGAATTAAAAGCCTCAGCAAGCCTTCCGATCTCATCGGAAGTTATCACTGAGACTCTATTGATTTCCTTACCTTCACCAATCATCCGGACCTCTTGCGTAAGAATCGTCAGCGGTCTCAGAACACGACGGATCGAGATAAATAGCAGTACAGTACCGATGGTTATGAAAATAAGTGCAAGCACCAACGTATGTTCGGCGATGTTTCTTGTCCCTCTGGACATATCTGATGAGTCCAGATAGATCTTTATGAAGCCAATGTTCTTCTTCTCAGCACTAGCCTGAGATGTGAAATACATTGATTCCCAGCCGTTTGGCATCTGCTCCATAATAACAGGCTCGACAAACTCCATTATAGTGTCAGGAACCGGCTTAGTAGTCCCCCTATCTCTCCTTATGAGTTCTTTGCCGTCTGCATTATAGACCGAGACAGATAATACCTCTGGCTGACCCATTGCATTGGTTACTGCCTCATTCATCATTTCTTTGCTCTCAGAAAAAAGGCCGGTTCGAACGCTATCTGCAAGAAAAGCTGCAATTGTCTTGCCTTTTGACTCAAGTGCCCGTTTTTCGTTAGACACCTGATATAGCACAAAATAAAGAGTAGAAAAAAAGGCTATGGCGACAAATATGGTTACGAAAATGCTGAAGACCTTTAGGGTAAAAGATTCCTGCACTTTAAAACGCTTAAGGCGTTCTACAATCCTGCTTATTAAGCTTAGTTTCTCTATCATTTGACGAGCACGCTTTTATTGGCGATTGCTGCAGGAATATTTATCTTCAGCTTCTGAGCAATCTTCAGGTTTATATACAATATCTTCTTTCTCGCATACATATGTACTGGCCTGCTCTCTGATCGGAGCATTGCCTTACGTGCTATCTCTCCGGCCTGCGCACCGAGATCAAAGGGATCAACAGCGATAGCAGCAAATGCCCCAATTTCAACATATTTTTCTGAGAAAGTGAATATCGGCACGCCGGTACTGAAAGAAAATTGAAGGAAACCACTTACGTTTTCCCTATTTATCACCGTCACATCCGGAAGCATCACCAGAACATCGATGCGGCCCTTCAAGCTATTTAAAAGTGATATCACATCCTTGCTTTCAGATACTTGCAGGGCTAATATTTCCAAACCATGACCGGATGCGTACCTTAAAGCTCTTTCAACAAAATACGATGAATGTCTAAAATCATAAATTACCCCGATGCGCTTCGCTGCCGGTAAAACTTCCATAATCGTTTGCACCTGCATTTCCGGAGCAATGAGCATATTGATACCGGAAATATTTTTTAGTTCCTGATCGGAACCGGTCACAGCTGTTGCCATAGTATAAAACAGCGGAATGTTTTGAATATTCTTTACTTTTGCAAGTGCGTCAACACCAATTGCCAGCACACCGTCCGGATTGGTGCGGTGTATAATGCCGACAATGTCCCGCCTGTCTGCACCTGTAATGATAACGTCCGCAATGTTGCACCTGCAGGTGCTTTCGAATCCGGCTCTGGCTTCGTTGAACGGCTTTATATCGGCACTCTGAACGACTATAAACTCCGGCACGGCAGCCGGGCATGGCACCCCGGTAGCCGCTATCAAGACGGATAACAGCGCAATTTTGAAACAGTATTTATGCAATGACAGTAGTGTCCGACGCATCGTCCTGAGTTACTGGATCTCACCGCGTAACAGCAATGCTTACAATTACAGAATGTCTAAATCAGTTATAACATTTTGCATCGGACTTTGCATCATTATTTTGAATCAGCTGCCGCGATACTTCAAAGGCAAGCAGTTTGGAATCAGGAGTAGCACAATTACACGCTGTATCTCAAATCCTGTTTAACAAGCGCTTCGAGGCAGGCGTCATAATACGGCTTTTTGCAATCTACGCTGACAAGATTGCCGTTGCGGACGAGCTTCATATACCGGCAGCCGCTAAAGCATAGCGGCAAATATTTGCAAGCAATGCATTCCTCATTCTTCCAGTTGTCGAGGTTGTACATGCCGCCATTGTCGGCAATTCCCACCCGAACATTGCCGGTAATGAAATCCTTCCTGTCGAAGAAACCGGTGCATTTATAGATATTGCCATCGTAATTTATAACGTGCCTGTTATGCAAATCAATGGCGCAGACAGCGGGCTGAACCCCGCCCGTCTTGAAGCCGCGCTTCATGATCTCCTCGCGCAAATATAGACTTGCCTCATAGATCCATGGTTCGTTAGGAGACATGCACGAGCCGGTCATCTCGCGTTGGGCGTATTCGGAAGTCTCTCCGAAGACAGGATCGAACTTCACGCCAAGATTTTTTCCGGAGTTATGCCTTCATCCATAAGATAACCGAGCAGTTTCGGAATTTCCCGGTAATTCGCCTCGGTAAAATTGCCGCCGATGTTGACATCGATCATACCGCAGACTGCTTTGAGATTCGCAACGATCTGCTGGAAGCTGTCGCCACCCGATCTGAAGGGCCGTGAAAGATTAGGGATGGCCTCCGGTCCGTCGAGCGTGATGCTTGCCTCTTTCAAACCAAGCGGCTTCAATTTTTCAACTATCGCCGGGGTAAGCAGCGTGCCGTTGGTAACGAACTGGAACATGAATTCTATTCCTTTTCGAGCGGCTATGCATTTGAGCCGTTCGGCCATCGAGGCTACAAGCCCAGCACTCAACAGCGGCTCTCCGCCGTAAAAGGTGACATTAAGTAACTTCCTGTCTTTTGAAAGGTTCTTCTCAATGAACTCGATAACATGATCTGCCGTATCAGGGCTCATGTAATGCTTGCCCTTCCTGCTTCATTCGAAACAATAAGTGCAGGCGAGATTGCAGTCGAGGTTCATTGCGACGATGACGGACAGCTTCGGATCGATCTCATTCAGCTCGTCGATGTACTTTAAGAGCTCCTGTTTCTCTTCTTCATGATCGTTTACGAGAAAGCCAAGCCCGGTAAGGGTTTGTTTATCTCATCTCCTATGTTGCCACTTTCGATATTAGTCAGAATAGAGTTTTCTATCTGAATGACAGAAGCCACTTTGGTCGAAAAGAGGATTACAGAATCAGGGTTATTATAATCCGAGAAAATAAGGCAGTAGGTCGATAATCTCATAGAATCATTCTAAGGATTGCATGGAGAGGATAAAAACTTCTCCACCAAGCCCTGCCTGTTAAGCCTTGACGATAGGCGTACCTGTCTTGCAACAAGTCATCATGACCACATCTTTCTTTGTCACACCGGATTTCAGGACAATAATCTTTTTCTTCATAGACACCTCCTCATTGGAGATTAGTATGTCAAGCAAATGGTATTACATTTTGCCATCGATTGCAATCTATATTAGAATTTATATCTGAGTCCGCCCTCGGCCCATCTCCCCGCATTACGATACCAGTCGATCATATACTGATTTGCATTTAATAGATTATGCGCAGTCAGGAATGCCTCAATCTTTCGATCCCTGTTCTTGTAGATCGTTTTTATCATGTTCAGATCTAAAATAAAGTTGGAATATTCGGAGTTGTGGTAATCCCCCGTATTCCACCACACATAACGTCCTTTGAGTTGCGCCTTGAAGCTTTTATTGTCCTCATAGGTCAAGGCGACATCATAAGTATATTTCGGTATCGTTAATATCACTGTATCCATCTCTCTATCTCTCGCACTGATATATGTAGTGCCGGCCGAAAATGTTGTATTGCATACCGGCACCGTCCTTATCTCGACCTCGAAGCCCTGCCGCCTTTGCCTTCCCTGATTGACGGTCTTATCTACAAGACCATCGCCGTCCGTGTCGACAAAAGCTAGGACATCCTTCAAGTCATGCCGAAAAAGAGAAAACTTTACCCAAACATATTTCAGCTCGCCACTTTCAGCGCCAACCTGGTATGACATAACCCTTTCGACTTTAAGATTCGGATTCGGGTAAATACCAACACCCGAACCGAATGTGTCGGCCAGAGCCGGGATATTGAAACCCCTTGTAAATGTAGCCCGAAGGATCGTCTTTTTTGTCAGCATATATGTTGCGCCAATGCTGGGGCTCAGGAAATTGCCGTTCTGATTCGTATCTTCATAACGCACGCCAGGTGTTATAGCGAAATCTCCGAGTGTTATCGTATCGTTGACAAAAAGCGCCCATCTTGTAAGGCGCTGCTTCCCGTCCAGCAGGAAGTTGGATTTCACTGTTCCATCATTGTAATCGGAACCTAAAACAATGGTTTGCTCATTCAGTTTCCATACGATCTTTGCGCTGCCACCATAGTTCCTCTCGTCATTGACTGCAGCAGTAAACAAATCGCCCGTACTTAGAACGTTATAAAATATATTTTGCCGCGCTCTTTGGGCATAAGCTAACATGTCAAAGAGCAGATTATGCGTCAATCTGGATGTCAAAGAGATAGTACCAAAATATTGTTCAGTTCTGTCTGTATCTTTTTCATCAAATTCCCTGAAATCTCCCCTGTCTCTGTGACTCTTGAGGTAAAACAGACTTGAGCTGATATCTGTAGAGGGTAAAACCGCATAAGTCAATTTCCCATATATATTATTGTTAAGGACAGACGATCCGAATCTCAGGCCGTCGGAATGGATGCCACCTGCAGTCAGATAAAGTCCAAGATCACCCGTTTTCCCGCTGATCTCTGCACAGTAATCTTCGGTATTGCTCGAACCATAAGATATGGAAGCGGTTCCATGTAGGCCCTTGTCCGGCGGGTTCTTCGTTATTAAGTTGATGACTCCGCCGAGGGCCGAGCCCCACGTTGAGGACGCCGGACCTTTGATTATCTCGATCTTCTCGATCATCTGGACGGGGATTAGTCCAATATCGGAATTATTGGACGAAAAAGAATTCTGTATAATGCCGTCTATAAGGACAAGGACATGTCGCTGATCGGAGCCCTGAATAAATGCTGTAGCGATATTTCCAGGTGTGGCGGGTGCAAACCATACCTGCACTCCGTTAATAGTATTAAGCACCTCCGCCAGTGAGCGCGCGTTCATGCGCTCAATGTCAGCAGCGGTGACAACTGTCATATTCTCGGCAACGCGCGATATGGGCTTGAGACTCCTCGTGGACGAAACTACCTGCAGCTCATCTTCCTTGAAATACATCAGGAGGAAATTCTTCTCCTCCTCGGTCTGCTCTGCAACTGAGATGCATGGAGACACAACCCATGGCAGCATGATTGCAAACAGCAATTGTAAGATTCTTAGCGACAAGTTTCTATACATATGCATAACCCCTCCCAATTTTTCCCGCCGATATAATGGCACATGACAACGAAAGAAGAGACAACTGTTGAGTGGATTAGCTTATGATTTTATAAATTATACATCCGACACGTGCAGGCAACATATCAGAGACTTTCCCAGGCATCTCATATTCCCTTCAGCGCTACACTCAGATGAACAACATTATAGGAGTGTCTTGCCGAAAAGTCTGCACCCTTTGCAATTCTTAGTGCTGCAGACTCTAGAGATACCCTGATGACACAATGCAAAGTCGTACTTCAGAGGATCATCCGGATCTAATGTTCTCAGTGACTCGGTTATCTGCACAGCCATCTTCCAGTCCTGGGAATTTCTGGTCGTAAGATTCAGGCACCTGCTTATCCTCGCAATATGCGTGTCAAGAGGTATTACAAGTTTGCCCTTGGGTATCCCTTTCCAAATGCCGAAGTCGATATCCCTGTCCCTTATCATCCATCGCAAGTACAGGTTCATCCTTTTGCAGGCGCTTCCTTTTTGCGGGGACGGAATGAATTGCAACAACCCCGGAGGCTTTATGTTATTCCCATATACAAGAGAAGTGTCAACTTCAAGCATTGAAGAAATGAGTCCTGTTAAAGCGTTTCCAATATCTTGGTCATCATGGTGATAATTTATTCTGAAGATCTTTTCCAGAGAGCCATACTTTCTGAGAATCACATTCAGGATAAGGAAAAGTGCCAAAATGTCTTGATTCTCATTAAACCGGTATTTTATTCCGTTGAAGATTTTTCCGGCCTTATTTATATCAAATTTTAAAATGAATTCGTAAGGGCTTTCCCCCATTTTTGACAGCATATTTCTTAATACGGCTTTAAAAATGTTTACATTTCCATAGGCAAAGGCTGCTGCTATGAAACCGCTTATTTCCTTGTCCCTGGGGTTAGGATAGGAATGGGGGAATTCTATAGGATCCCGAGAAATTGTTCCTTTAAAATCGAAATCAGAGTAAAATCTGTCAAGAATAGATTTAAGATCAGCATTTTCGTTCTGCACATTGAAGTATAACTGATCTGTCAGATCATAGCAGCAAAAAATAGGGCATGTTTAGTTACACCAATGAGTCAAATTGAACTTAATACTTATACTGCCCTCTTTATCTCAATATTTTTGTATTGGTCTGTAAGATCCTTCTTCATTCCCTCGAAGTCATCCGACTTGTCGATCCTGGCACGTATAACTATCTTACGATAGCCAGGATCCATACCTTCGTATGATGTGAGAATGCTTAATAGACCAAAGCCGTGCTTTCTTATGATATCGGCAACTTCTTTGATAGAGCCGGGCCTGTCTTCAACGGTAAGATTGATCCTGTGCCCACCCTTCCTTACACCCGTTATATCAACAAGAATCCGGTACATATCCTTATCAGAGATGATTCCCACCAGTCTATCTCCGGATACTACGGGGAGGCACCCTATGTCCCTGTCGTGCATGATCATTGCAGCCTCTTCGATAGGAGTTTCAGCTGATACGGTAGTGACGTCTTTCTTCATGATTTCCCTGATCTTTGCCTTATCAAGTAAATAATGAAGCTCATACACATCAAGCGTAGTTGCCTTGGAGGGAGCATATTCCTTAATGTCTCTATCGGACACTATGCCTGCGACCTTTTCTCCTTTTACCACGGGCAGGTGGTTGATATTTCGTTCCCTCATTATTGTCATGGCTGATGAGACGCTATCTTCAGGTGTAACTGTAGAGACTTTCCTGGTCATCCAATCGGATACGAACATGTCATGCCTCCGCTCATTAATTTATCCTGCATTTCTAAACTCCCAGATATGCCTGCTTTACATGCTCGTCATTGAGAAGGGCATGTCCGGCACCCTCCATGACAATCTTTCCGTTTTCAAGCACATATGCCCTATCGGAAATAGAAAGAGTCTGTTTCACATTCTGCTCGACTATCAGAACCGTTACACCTTCTTCCCGCACCTTTTTGATGACATTGAAGATCTCTCTTACCAGGATCGGGGCAAGTCCAAGAGAAGGCTCATCGAACATGAGCAGTCTGGGCAATGACATTAATCCGCGACCTATGGCAAGCATCTGCTGTTCTCCACCGCTTAAAGTGCCTGCCTTTTGTCTGCGCCTCTCCTTCAGTCTCGGGAAAAGATCAAATACCATCTGCTTTGACTGCCGCCTTCTGCCCTTGGCATCTCCACGCAGGGAACCCATTTCAAGGTTCTCCTCGACCGTCATTTCAACAAAGAGCCTCCTCGCCTCAGGCACGTGGGCTATGCCTTTTTCTATTCGCGTGAATGCCTCCGAGCGATGGATAGGTGCGCCGTCAAAAATTATTTCACCCTGAGCCGGCGTGAGGAGTCCTGAAATAGTCTTCAGCACTGTAGATTTTCCAGCTCCGTTAGCACCTATCAAAGCTACTACCTCAGCTTTCCTGACCTCGAAAGACACATCCCGTATGACCCGAACATCTCCATAGAAGACATCAATTCCTCTTATTTCAAGCATGGTGAGACTCTCCGAGATATGCCTCAATAACCTGCGGATTTCCCCCGATTTCTCCAGGAGTTCCATCGCCTATCTTCTGTCCGTAGTTTACTACGACTATCCTATCGGATATTGACATAATGACCTTCATGTGGTGTTCTATCACCATTATTGTTATGCCCTTTTCCTTAATCTTCATTATGATCTCGATAGATTCATCAAGCTCCGATGGATTTAGTCCCGCACAGCTCTCATCAAGCAATAGCAGCTCCGGCTGAGTGGCAAGCGCTCTGGTTATCTCCAACTTTTTTCTCTTCCCAAGCGGCAGCCCTTTAGAAATACTGTCAATATCGGCAGAAATGCCGGTGAATTTGATGGTCTCGCGTGCTATCTCTTCAGCCTCTGCTTTGCTGCTTGTCCTCAAAAAGGCTGATGCAATAACATTGTCTAGGACTGACATGCGCTGCAGAGGCTTTACTACCTGGAAGGTTCTGGCCATGCCCCTTTTGCATATCTGGTACGATTTAAGGCCTGATATCTTTTCGCCTCTGAAGTATATTTCGCCCCTCGACGGTCTGTAGAAGCCGTTTACCATGTTAAATAAGGTGGTTTTACCGGCCCCGTTAGGTCCTATTACCCCTAGTATCTCTCCCTTCTGCACCTCAAATGATACGTTGCTGACTGCAGCCAGACCTCCGAAAAACATAGAAACATTCCTGACCTCAAGGATAGATGTCACTGTTTCCTCCCTATCCCAAGGATGCGGATAAGTTTAGGTAAATCCCCTGCAATGCCATTTGGCAGAAAGATGATAATCACGATCAGGAGAATGCCGAAGAGAGTCTGGTGGGCTGAACCGATGGTTGGAAGCGATCGAATAAGCTCGGAGAAAAATACCATGATGACCGCTCCTACCACAGGTCCCCAATATGTAGCAACACCTCCTACCATTACTACCATGACCGTAAGTATGGATATATCACCAAGCGCAAATACAATCCCAGGGTCTATGTATCCCATGTAGTTCATGTAGAAGGCCCCTGCGATTCCTGTAAAAACGCCGCTCAGGGAAAGAGCTATGGTCTTGAAAAGTGTTGAATTTATGCCCAAGGATTCAGCTGCGTACTGGTCTTCTCTAATGGCGACAAAGTAATATCCCCATTTAGACTGGACAACTATTTTGACTACCGCAAATGTAAGAGCGGCTATGCCGAGTATGATATAGAAGTACGGCGCTTTTTCAACCCATGTCCTCTCCTGGATCATAATGCCAAGATTTCCCTGAGTATATGTTTCAAGGTTCTCGGCAAAAATCCTGAAGATCTCTCCGATTGCAAGTGTCGACAGAACGAAGTAAGGGCCTCTAAGTCTAAGGCTTATTACGCCTATTCCCAAAGCAACCAACAGGGCTGCAACAATAGCTATGGGCATTCCCCACCAGGCCGCAATGCCCGTATGGTAATAAAGCATACCGGCGCTGTATGCGCCTACTCCAAAAAAAGCCGCATGTCCAAAGGATACCTGGCCGCAGTAGCCACCCAGAAGGTTCCAGGCCATTCCGATAACGGACCACATAAGGACAAGTATGAGTATATGCATTAGATAGTCGCTCAGCCCCAGCAAAGGAAGAAGCGCCATGCACCCAAGTACAAGGAACGGAATATATTTCTTCATCTTGCAAGCCTCTTCTTCTTGATAAGAGAGGCCACTCCGCCGGGCAGGAATATAAGTACCAGCACAAAAATAATGAATCTGCCGGCAGGCGCCCATCCCATCCCAAGATAAGTGGATGTCATGGATTCGAATATTCCCAGAATCACTCCGCCGACGATGGCACCTTCGACTGAACCAAGGCCGCCCAGTATGGTTATGACGAAAGCGATATTAGTGAATTGTTTACCGAGTGCCGGATAAAGATAATAAATCGGAATAAAGAGGCAAGCCGCTGCACCAACAAGGGCTGAGCCAATGCCGAAAGTGAGCATACGCATACGCTGTACATTCACACCCATCAGAAGTGCCGCATCAAGATCCTGCGCCGTTGCCCTGATTGATCTGCCGGTATCCGTCTTCCCGAGGAAGAACCAGAGCAACGTTGATATGATTACCGAAAATACGAACGATACAGTCCATGGAAGAGATAGTGAAAGTTCAATGGGAGCATCCTTCCAGTAATCAGAAAGATACCATGCTGTTGTTGCATAAGAAACGGGTGTGGAGCGATAATCGGACGTAAAGAATACTGTCGCAAGATTAGACAGGACCATGCCGATTCCGACTGTCAGGATGACCTGGTTATGCGGCAATATGGATTCTACCCTCAATACCGGGGTTATCAGGAACTTCTGCAATCCCACACCCAGAAGGAATAGTACCGGCGCAGCTATGAATATGGATATGTATGGATCAATATGGAAAAGATCATATCCAAAAAAAGCCACGTACATGGCGATCATCATCTGATCGCCATGTGCAAGGTTTATAATTCTCATGACCCCGAGGATAAGCGCCATGCCGAGGCCTATTAAAGCGTAAAGTCCGCCCAGCAGTATCCCCGCTATAAGCGTCTGCAAAAACAGTTCGATATGGGGCGCCATCGATTATATTGAACCTTACCTTCTGTCTCTCCACGCAGGAATTGGGTACACGTACTTAGCTGTTGCATATTTAGCAGGCCAGATCAGCTCATGGTTGCCCTTCAGAACCTGAAGAGCAAAGGTCTCATGGAAGTTCTGATTCTGATAGCCGTCCTTGTCCTCAAATTTAACAGGACCGTAAGCTGTCATCATGTTGGTTGCCTTTAGAGCACTTCTGATGTCGTCAGTGCTCCAGCTCTTTGCCTTTTCGAGCGCATTCTTTATCACGTAGATTGCCGAATAAGCCGAGGCGCCATGATAGGAGGGATAGTCTCCATATTTCTGTTTGTATTTTTCAGCATAGGACGCTGCACCAGGATATTTCAGCTTATGGAACCAGAGGGTTGCAGTTACAACATATTCGGCCGCATCTTTTGCATTCTGTATAAATTCAGGGATTGCGAATCCTGCAGCGCCTCCCGCATAGAGTTTGGCTTCGATACGGAGTTCCTTGATCTGTTTCATCAGCAGAGATGCGTCCATGACATATGAAACCATATAGATTATGTCAGGCCGGGCAGCCTTCACTTTCGATAGAATTGGCTTGAAATCGACTGCTCCCTTCTCATACTTCTCTTTTACTAAAACGCTTATGCCCAGTTTCTTCGCCTGCTTATCCATGTCCTCTGCACCTGAAGTCCCGAAGTTGGTGCTTTCATAAATAATAGCCATGGTCTTAGGCTTGACAACCTCGGTCATAAAAGATACAACAGCATCAGCATAGTGAACGTTTGTCGCATTCTGGCGAAATACATATTTATAGTTTTTCTGCGTAATCTCGTCCGCTGCGCTGGCAACAACAAGATAAGGAGTCTTTCTTTCTTCGGCTACCGCCGCAACTGCCTTTGCGCATGACGATGTGTACTCTCCAACAATAATTGGTTGTTTATTCCCGATAAGCTTCTCCACAATGGCCCTAGCGGTCTCCGGTTTAGCCTGGGAATCCTCAAAACGCAATACAAGCCGCTTGCCTTTAATGCCGCCCTTAGCGTTGATTTCCGCAGCAGCTATTTCATAGGAACGTTTCTGTATTTCTCCGAACTTAGCCTCAGAGCCTGTCAACGGCAGCGGTATAGCCAGCTCGAAGTCGGCAGCATGAAGGTTACCTCCAAATAGCATGAACACGATCGTGCTCAGGATAACAGATAAAAACCTTTTCATTTAGCATCCCTCCTTTTTTGCCTTTTTATCACTATACTTAATCTTTACAAATAACTGAAAACTGATAGCACTTTCAACCGCCCGTCAAATCCGCTTCCCGCAAATTTGGCTTACATAATATATATTACATCTTGTGATTAAATTGTATCGCGTTTATTTAATTGCTACACTGGTACTCATGCATATGCGTCTCAAAAGGGAGTATTAATGGTTCACGGATCGCTGGGGCCTCTTATTCTATATGGCATAGCCGTTGTCGTGGTATCTGCAGTCATGGTTTTGGCGTCATACCTGTTGGGCCAGAAGCACCGGGATTGTGACACCGAAGAGCCGTATGAATCAGGTATCAGGGCAACAGGATCAGCAAGAATGAGATTCGATATCAAATTCTACATGATCGCAATGTTTTTCATCATATTCGATCTCGAATCAGTATTTATATTTGCCTGGTCGGTGTCCCTGTTTGAAACAGGCTGGCCGGGATATATATGCATGGCAGTCTTTATATCGGTCTTAATGGTTATGCTCATATACCTCTGGAGAATCGGTGCGCTTCAGTGGGGTCCCAGGATGACAAGTTCTGCGATCACTGAAAGGCCAAATCGCTGATGCACAATCGAATCATCAAGCCCGAATCGAACTCGATGGATGATGCTGTGGGAAAGGTGCTGATACTTTCTCGCCTGCAGGATCTGCTCGCCTGGGGACGAAAAAATTCCCTGTGGCCCTTCAATTTCGGGCTTTCATGTTGTTTTGTCGAAATGGCTACGAGCATTACAAGCAGGCACGATATAGCCAGATTCGGCTCAGAGGTTATTCGAGGAACTCCCCGGGAGGCGGACGTAATGATAGTTGCAGGAACTGTGTTCATCAAGATTGCCCCAGTTATCAAGCGCCTTTATCACCAGATGATGGAGCCGCGGTGGGTGATTTCTATGGGATCATGCGCCAATTCCGGAGGCATGTATGACATTTACAGCGTTGTGCAAGGCGTGGACAGATTTCTGCCGGTTGATGTGTACGTTCCCGGATGTCCCCCGAGGCCTGAGGCATTTATGCAAGGCCTGCTGCTGCTGCAAAAAGCAGTTAGCACAGAAAAGAGGCCGCTAAGCTGGATTGCAGGACCACAGGAAGTCCGGAAAGCCCCTGTGCCTTCAATGCGCGATATATTGCGTGCAGAAAGAATAAAAGCCGTAAATCTGAGATCGCCGGATGAGGTGTGATAAACTGTGATTCGCGAAGCTACTGTAATTTCGGAACTGAAGAGCTCATTCGATGATGATGGTATTATTGAGATCGACACTCAAGATAATGTGCCTACTGCTTTAATTCCTGCCGGCAAGATTAAGTCCATCCTGCGCCACCTCAAGAACAATATCGACCGGCCATATAAAATGCTCTACGATCTTACGGCAATCGATGAGCGGACGCGCTCCAGAATGTCAGATCCAGGCACAATCAATGCCACCAGCGATTTTTCTGCAGTCTATCACCTGATGTCATTGGAAAGGAATGAGGATATAAGACTCAAAGTGCCGCTCGGCGGCGACTTCCCGTCAATTGATAGTATTGTTGATATTTGGCCATCTGCCAACTGGTATGAGCGTGAAGTCTGGGACATGTTCGGCATCACATTCAACGGCCATCCTATGCACAAACGCATTTTAATGCCTGATTACTGGCAGGGGCATCCATTGCGAAAAGACCATCCTGCACGCGCCACAGATATGGCCGGCTTCAGCTTACCCGATGAAACTGAATCATTACGACAGGAGGAACTGCAGTTTCGCCCCGAAGATTGGGGACTAAAAAAAAATCTCCGTGACACCGATGTAATGTTCCTTAATCTTGGACCGCAGCATCCTGGCACTCATGGTCTTCTCAGGATTATTCTGGAACTCGACGGAGAAGAGATCGTCGAATCTGTGCTCGACATCGGCTACCATCACCGCGGGGCTGAGAAGATGGGAGAACGCCAGTCATGGCATACTTATATCCCTTACACTGACCGGATTGATTATCTCGCTGGAGTAATGAATAATCTGGCGTATGTGCTGTCGGTTGAGAAGCTCGCAGGGATTGAAGTTCCTGAAAGGGCAAAGGTTATCAGGATAATGCTGTGCGAACTCTTTCGCATTGCAAGCCATCTTGTCTGGTATGGCACATTTGCACAGGACGTCGGCGCTCTCTCACCGGTCTTTTATATGTTCAGCGATAGAGAACGGATATTTGACATCATCGCTTCAATATGCGGAGGCAGGATGCATCCTAATTGGTTCAGAATTGGAGGCGTCGCCCAGGATCTCCCTAAAAAATGGGACGCCCTGATAAAAGATTTTCTGGATTATCTGCCGTCACGAATCGATGAATATGACCGCATAGTGATGGGAAACCAGATATTCAAGGCAAGAACGCAAGGGATCGGCAGCTACTCTAAAGATGAAGCCATAGAATGGGGGATAACCGGTCCGGGCCTACGCGCCTGTGGAGTTCAGTGGGATGTAAGGAAGAAAAGACCTTACAGCGGGTACGATCAATTCGAATTCGAAGTTCCGACGGCTGTCAAAGGAGATTGCTATGAGCGCAGTCTTGTCCGCATAGAGGAAATGCGCCAAAGCCTTCGCATAATCAGGCAGTGCCTTAATAACATGCCAGAAGGCCCATACAAGGCATATCATCATCTGGCAACTCCGCCCCTGAAAGAACATACTATGCATGACATCGAGACCCTCATAAACCACTTTCTGGGTGTCAGCTGGGGGCCCGTTATCCCTCCAGGAGAGGCTTGCATCCCCATAGAGGCGACAAAAGGAATAAACAGTTATTATCTCATAAGCGACGGCAGCACTTACCCATACCGGGTTAGGATCAGAGCGCCATCCTTTGCGCATCTCCAGATAGTGCCGCATATATGCCGTGGGCTGATGATACCGGACCTGATGGCAATACTTGGAAGTGTAGATTTTGTGCTTGCGGATGTTGACCGTTAGAGACATGCTCAGTCAAGAGGAAAAAATAGAAATAGAGCAGCATATCTCTAAAGCGCCGACCATGAAGGCTGCCGCAATAGATGTTTTAAAAACGGTTCAGAGGCATAGGGGTTGGGTGCCCGACGATGCTCTTGAAGAAGCGGCCGTAATGCTCAGCATGACCCCTGCCGAGTTGGATAGTATAGCAACCTTCTTTTCGCTGATTTATCGAAAGCCTGTCGGCAAGCACGTCATACTTGTCTGCGACGGCGTTTGTTGCTGGCTTGTCGGATATGAAGATATCAGAAAGCGCCTAATGGATCGCTTAGGCATAACCTTCGGTGAAACTACTAATGACGGAAAATTTACGCTAATACAATCTGCATGCCTGGGCGCATGTGAAAATGCGCCGGCCATGATGATAGATGATCAACTCTATATAAAACTTACCCCCGATATGGTGGATGCTGTATTAGTCGGATATTGAGATGATAACTGATAAGCCGCTCACCGGAAATATTAAACCTGGAGGTCCACCATGCAACCTCAAAGAGTATGAAATGTCGGGAGGCTATCTTGGCCTGCGTAAAGCCCTTGCCGAGCATGACCCTCATAAAGTTGTAGATTTAGTCAACGCGGCAAATCTTCTTGGCAGAGGCGGCGCCGGGTTTCCCGCCGGGAAGAAATGGAGTGTTGTGCCGATGGGCAATTCGGCGCCGCATCCGAAATATGTCGTCTGCAATTTTGATGAGATGGAGCCGGGAAGCTTCAAGGACAGATTTCTTGTTGAGGGTGACCCGCATCAGTTAATTGAGGGCATGATCATAGCCGGATACGCTATCGAGGCTGATATTGGCTATATCTTTATCCGCAAGGATTACATTGAGATCGATCGCATTTTGAAAGACGCCATAAAGGAAGCCTATGCAAAGAAATATTTAGGGCGAGATATTCTTGGCTCAGGATTCAACTTTGAACTTCATGTACACAGTAGCGCAGGTCGCTATATATGCGGAGAATCGAGTGCATTGTTGAATGCGCTGGAAGGTGGGCGCGCTATCCCAAGGGGCAGACCGCCGCATATGTCTTCCGTGGGACTCTGGGGCAAGCCTACAATTGTTAATAACGTCGAAACAATATGCAATGTCCCGCACATACTGGCGCACGGCCCTGAATGGTTTAAAGGGTTAAGTTATACGAATGAAGGCGGCACTAAGATTTATAGCATGAGCGGAAGGATCAGGAAACCGGGGGCTTGGGAGCTTCCCATGGGGACGACGCTCAGAGAATTATTGGACGGCTATGCCGGTGGAATGCAGGATGGATATAAGTTCAGAGCTGCAATGCCGGGCGGGGCATCGAGCGAGCTGATAACTGCCGAACACCTGGATACTAAAATGGACTTTGCTTCAATGCGAAGCATCAAGAGCCATCTCGGCACTGGAACTGTGATCGTCCTTGACAACCGGAATTGTCCAGTGGGAATGATTCTGTCTCTTCAGAGATATTTCTCTCGTGAATCGTGCGGATGGTGTACTCCATGCAGAGAAGGCCTCCCCTGGATAGTTCAGATCCTGGAATCGCTGGAAGACGGAAAGGGCACGCCTGATGGAATCGAGATATTGCTGGAACACACTGAGATGCTTGGAACCGGCAATACTTTCTGTACACTTGCGCCGGCTGCAATGTTTTCTCTCAAAAGCGCCCTGAACTTGTTCAGGGAAGATTTCGACAAGCATGTTTACATGCAGCGCTGTCCGTGGAAGTAAGATCATGACGATAATTTACATAGAAAACAAACCATATGAAGTAAGTGAAGACAGGAACCTCCTTGATACCTGTCTCGGCCTCGGATTTGATATACCATATTTCTGCTGGCACCCAGCCATCGGCTCTGTAGGCGCTTGCAGACAGTGCGCAGTGAAGCAATTCAGCGATGACAACGATACGCATGGCAAGATAATCATGTCCTGTATGACTGAGGTGAGAAACGGATTGCGCATTTCAATCAATGACTCTGAAGTTGTCAGATTTCGTCGAAGCGTCATCGAATGGCTGATGCTGAATCATCCTCACGACTGCCCTGTATGCGATGAGGGAGGCGAATGCCATCTTCAGGACATGACCGTCATGACAGGCCATGTGCACCGCAGGATACACTTTAAAAAGCGGACGTATAACAATCAGAATCTGGGGCCGTTCGTGAACCATGAGATGAACCGCTGCATCCAGTGCTATCGCTGCGTCAGATTTTACAGGGACTATGCCGGAGGGCGCGACCTCAACGTATTCTCGGCACATGACCATGTGTATTTCGGATGCTTTAAAGACGGTACGCTCGAAAGCGAGTTCAGCGGCAATCTGATAGAAATTTGTCCAACAGGAGTATTCACTGACAAGATTCTGAAGCAGCATTACATACGCAAATGGGATTTGCAGTCAGCGCCATCCGTCTGCGTGCATTGCTGTCTTGGCTGCAACACCATCGCAGGTGAACGTAGTGGTTATTTGCGGCGAGTGCTAAACAGGTTCAATCTCAATGTCAATGGCCATTTTCTATGCGACAGAGGGCGCTTCGGCTATCAGTTTGTCAATGACCCAAATAGGATAAGGTATCCACTATTAATCAAGAATGGTGCAGATACAAGAAAAGCTTCTCCGGATGATGTTAAGGAATATTTCAGGAAGGCGTTTCACTTCGGTATGCGCGCCATTGGCATCGGATCTCCGCGCGCCTCACTTGAATCAAACTTTGCTCTGAGGACTTTGGTAGGTCCCGACTCTTTTTATCTCGGCATGTCTATGAATGCCTACAACATGATGTCCCTCGTGAGGGATATTCTGACAAACCATCCTTCGGTTATTGCTTCCTTGGAAGATATTAGAAATTGCGATGCAGTATTAATACTTGGAGAAGACCTGACCAATACAGCGCCCATGGCAGATCTTGCCGTGCGAATTGCATCGCGTCAAAAACCTTTGAAAAAACTGGATGCCGAGGGCATAGCACGTTGGAACGATCTTGCATTGGGATATATTTCACAGGGAGAGCTCGGGCCCGTCTTCATAGCTACGCCGGTTGCCACAAAGCTGGACAGAATAGCCGCAGGCTCGTTTCGAGGCGCTCCGCAGGACATCGCTGCCTTTGGTCTTGCAATAGCCCACGCGTTAAATAACAAAGCTTCTCATATTTCTGATTTTTCTGAATCCGAGCAAAAACTCATCAGCAATATTGCTGCCGCCCTTCAGGAGGCAGAACGGCCATTGATCATATCCGGAACAGGTTGCAAAAGCGAGGCTGTGATTACGGCTGCAGCAAGCATTGCAGATTCATTGCAAATGAGAGGCTGCAACGCAATGCTGAGTTATACCGTGCCTGAATGCAATTCATTCGGGCTTATGCTGATCGGTGGCGGCAGTATTGAAGACGCAATTACTGCTGCCGGGAATCATGCTGACACTGCGGTAATACTCGAACAGGACCTTTACAGCCTTGCAGAAAAATCTTCCATTGATTCTTTGATGTCGGCGATTGAGAATGTGATAGTCCTGGACTATCTGCCCACTGATTCTACTGCAAATGCCGGGCTTGTGCTCCCGGCAGCAACCTTTGCTGAAAGCTCGGGGACTCTGGTCAATAATGAATCGCGCGCACAGCGTTTTTACAGCGTATTTCATACGACTGACGACGTGCGCGACAGCTGGCGCTGGATAGTTGACATGCTGCTGGCAGCCGGGTATTCTGAGGCCGTCACCTGGAACTCCATTGACGAGATTGACAAGTCGCTGGCCATAGCCTTGCCGATTTTCAAAGGCGTGACAGAGATTGCACCACCCGCTGATTTCAGAATCAGGGGCATGAAGGTTCCACGACAGCCTCACAGGTACAGCGGCAGGACGGCGATGCATGCTGATATAAGCATCCATGAGCCTGAATTGTACTACGATGCCGGATCTCCTCTGTCATTTTCCATGGAAGGCTATGGTAATACACCTCCCCCTTCCCTGATCCCTCGGTATTGGTCACCCGGATGGAACTCGGTTCAGGCCTCATTCAAATTCCGAAGTGAAACCGGCAGCCATTTGCATGGAGATGACTCCGGCGTCAGATTGATCGGCAAGCAGGATGCGACAACTTCAACGATCAAGGGAAAAGCCGTTAAACGAGCCGGGCATAAATCCGGCGAGTGGATGCCTGTCCCGTTATATCACATCTTTGGATCAGAAAAACTGAGCATGTTCTCCGCACAGATTGCGGGCCTCGCCCCAAAACCTTATCTCGCGCTGAACGGGGTGGACATCAAACACCTAAAGATGATCGAAGGCGATATGGTTGTTGTAAGAGGAAAGAATATCAACCTTGAATTGCGACTGAAGCGTAACGACTCGCTGCCGCGTGGTATTGCAGGTCTGCCAATCGGCTTGCCCGGCATAAATTGGTTCGACTTTTCAGTACGAATCCATATCGAACGTTCAGGATACAACACGTTATGAGCTTTGTCGGTGGAATAATAATTCCTTTGGGTATCCTGTTTGCGGTGCTTACTATTGCTGCAGGGCTGATCTGGCTTGAACGCAAATTATTGGCATATTGGCAGGACCGCTACGGACCAAACCGCGTAGGCGCATATGGCCTTCTGCAGCCGCTGGCTGATGCTATAAAGCTGATGTTCAAGGAGGACTGGGTACCGCCGTTTGCCGACAAACCAGTCTTCATACTCGCTCCGGTAGTTATTGTTATAACCGTTGTCCTGGCCTTCGCTGTGATCCCGTTTGCACCAGGTATATTAGTGGCCAACATGAACGTAGGTCTGCTCTTTTTTCTCGGCATGTCATCTCTGGGAGTATATAGTGTTGTTCTCGGGGGCTGGTCTTCAAACAGTAAATATGCACTGCTTGGAGGCCTGAGGGCATCTGCTCAGATGCTGAGCTATGAGGTCTTTATGAGCATATCAGTCATGGGTGTAGTTATGATGGCGGGTTCATTCAATCTTGTGGAAATAGTTGAAGCCCAGCGCAGTGGATGGTTCTGGATACCCCAGTTTCCGGGCATGATTGTATTTATAATTGCCGGACTTGCCGAGACGCGGCGTCTGCCATTCGACTTACCGGAAGCTGAGAGTGAGCTCGTCGCCGGTTTTCATTCCGAATATTCAGGAATGAAATTCGGACTATTCTTTGTCGGCGAGTATATCGGAATAACTCTGGTATCCGCTATGATAGTTACACTTTATTTCGGTGGATGGCTTGGTCCATTTCTGCCGCCGCTAGCATGGTTTTTAGTAAAGACTTTCTTGTTTATATGCGGGTTTATACTGCTCAGGGCTGCGTTGCCCAGGCCACGTTATGATCAGTTGATGTCATACGGTTGGAAAATACTTCTGCCAATTGCAATGTTTAATTTATTAATTACCGGTGCATTATTGCTGTCGGCGAGCTAGGAAAGGATATGATAGGCACATTAAGAAGCGTCTGGAATGTCTTTCTGCATCTCTGGCATAGAAAAGAAACTGTCCAGTATCCGGAAGAAAAGCCCTCTCTGCCGCCGCGGTGGCGCGGGCGCATTATCCTTTCACGAGATCCCGACGGAGGAGAACGTTGCGTCGCATGCTATCTTTGTGCAGTCGCCTGTCCTGTAGATTGTATTGCATTGCAGGCGGCTGAAGACGAGCACGGCAGGAGATATCCGGAATTCTTCCGGATCAATTTTTCACGCTGCATCTTCTGCGGTTTTTGTGAGGATGCCTGCCCTACGTATGCTATTCAGCTAACTCCTGATTTCGAGATGGCTGAATACAGGCGGGAAAACCTTGTTTATGAAAAGGAAGATCTGCTAATCAGCGGTCCCGGCAAATATGACGGTTATAATTTCTATAGAGTGGCTGGATTAGCTATAGCCGGGAAGAACAAGGGAGAAGCAGAAAATGAAAAACCTCCAGTTGATATCAGGAGTTTGATTCCATGATAACAATCTTTTATATATCGGCTGCCGTGGCTTTTATATCCTCAATTCTGGCGATAAGCAGGTCAAATGCCGTTCATGCTTTGCTCTACACAATAGTTTCGCTGCTTGCTGTTGCACTGACTTTCTATTTACTTGGAGCACCATTTGCTGCCGCCCTTGAGGTCGTAATATATGCCGGAGCAATAATGGTTCTGTTCGTTTTTGTCGTAATGATGATCAGTTCCGGGCATGGTGCAGTTCAACAAGAGCGGAAGTGGCTGGACAGTCGGATATGGCTTGGCCCGTCGGTTCTTTCTGCAATCCTTGCCATCGAGCTATTGTCAGTTGTGTTGATGCAAAATGAACATGTCAGCTCCGGATCTGTCGTTGAATCCAAACAGGTAGGCATGGCTCTTTTGGGCCCTTATATGCTGGGGGTTGAGCTGGCATCACTGCTGTTGACTGCCGGACTAGTAGGAGCATACCACATTGGCAAACGCATTGAAAAAAAGGACTCCGACCATGAATAACATACCGGCGGAATACGGCTTGGTGCTTTCGGCACTACTTTTCGTCACTGGATTGATCGGAGTGCTGGCGCGCCGGAACATTATCTTTATACTTCTTTCTATCGAGATTATGCTCAACGCGGCAGGCCTGGCATTTATTTCAGCCGGATCAAAATGGGGACAGGCAGATGGTCAAGTCATGTTCATTTTCATCTTAGTTATGGCTGCTGCTGAGGTTTCTGTGGGATTAGCAATTGTGCTGCAGCTGTTCCACTTCCTAAGGACTGTGAACAGTGATCAAACCAATACGATGAGGGGATAATATGGAACTGCTCTGGCTGGTACCTGCCCTGCCTCTTATGGGTTTTCTTATTCTTGCTCTGGCCGGCAAGAGGATATCGAAACCGTTTGTTGCTTTGATTGGGGCCGGGTCGGTCGCCTTGTCAGCGCTAGCCACTTTAGTTGTAGCAGTTAATTTCTTTTCTTATCAGCACGCCTACACACAAACGCTCTGGACCTGGTTGGAAATCGGGAAGTTCCATTCAGATATAGCGCTTGCCATCGATTCATTATCTGTTGTCATGGTGCTGGTTATAACATTTGTCGGATTTATGATACACCTTTATGCTACAGAGTCGATGTCTGCAGAAGAAGACGGCTACAGCAGATTTTTTGCCTACATGAATCTCTTTATAGCCTCTATGCTTCTGCTTGTCCTGGCAGATAATCTTCTATTGCTATACCTTGGATGGGAAGGCGTTGGTCTCTGCAGCTACCTTTTAATAGGATTCTGGTACAAAGATGCTGTTAACAGTCGTGCCGCAATGAAAGCCTTTATCGTTACAAGAGTGGGTGACACTGCTATGGCGCTGGGCTTGTTCATTCTGTACCAGGAACTTGGCACTCTGAGGATTTCCGAAATCTTGCGGCTGGCATTGTCAATATGGCCATCGGGCTCAACGATCGCTGTTATCTCGTCTGCCTTGCTTCTGGGAGGCGCCGTCGGCAAATCAGCACAGATTCCGCTCCACACATGGCTGCCTGACGCAATGGCCGGACCGACCCCGGTCAGCGCATTGATTCATGCAGCAACTATGGTTACAGCTGGAGTTTATCTAATTGCACGAATGAACCTTCTTTTTTCCCTGGCACCGCCGGTCATGATTGCGGTTGCAGTCATTGGAGCAGCGACTCTTTTGCTTGCTGGCATCAGTGCTTTAGTCCAGTCTGATATCAAACGGGCATTGGCATATTCAACCATGAGCCAGATCGGCTATATGTTCCTCGCACTTGGCGTGGGAGCCTGGACAGCAGCCATATTTCATTTCATGGTCCATGCTTTTTTTAAGGCTCTGCTTTTTTTAAGCGCCGGCGTTGTTATAGACTCTCTTCACCATGAACGCGATATGTTCAAAATGGGAGGGCTGCGCCATCAGCTTCCGCTCGCTTTCTGGTGCTTTCTTATCGGGACTGCATCACTATCAGCACTGCCCCTCATCACAGCCGGTTTCTACAGCAAAGATTTTATACTGTGGGAAACACTGGCATCAGATCACGGCAGCATATGGCTCTGGGCTGCGGGTATTGCCGGGGCGCTTTTTACATCAGCATATGCATTTCGCATGGTGTTTCTGATTTTTTACGGAAAAGAGAGGTCCGAAACTGTGCACAGTATAACAGTACAGCCGGGCATACGGATTAAGGCACCCTTGATAATTCTTGCGGCATTGGCGCTTATCGCAGGATTTGTACAGATGCCTGGAACGCTCGGCGGCCTGTCACTTTTCTCAGCATTCATGTCACAATCATTGCCTTTGACTCGCACAGTTTTGACTGCCATATCTGAGACTGCGATGCAGTATCTATCAGCAACCATTTCGCTTCTTGGGATTTTTATAGCCTATATTTTCTTTCTTTACAATCCCAATTATATCCGGCACTTTGTTCAAAAGCCTTTAGGCTTTGCAGTTCAATGTTTTCTTGCTAACGGTTGGAATATAGACAGGCTCTACGATATTCTGTTCGTCAGACCTTTCGTTTTTGCAGCACGGACGAACCGTCATGATATCATCGACCTGTTTTACCAGTTAATCGCTCTTTTGCACAGGGTAGCCAATCGCGCTCTTTGCGCTTCCCAGAGCGGCAACGTCAGGAGATATGCCTTTGGAATCGCGGTTGGTGCAGCACTAATATTAGGGATGGTAGTGTTCAAGTGATACTTGCAATGCTGATAGCTATTCCGCTGTTGGCTGGTCTGTTATCCTGGCCGGTTTCAGCCGTTCACCGGAAGGCCCCTTTCTGGTTATCCCTGGCGGCGGTTGGTTCAGATCTATTGATCACTGCCTTTATATGGGCTAACAACTCAAGCAATTTGGTTGCTACAAGGACAAATGGTCAGTGGCTCATAGATTACAGGCGTGATTGGATGCCGCAGATGGGCATCAGTATACATCTTGCAATCGACGGTTTGAGCCTTATATTAGTCGGACTCACGGCGTTTCTTGCCATAGCAGCTATTGTTTCGTCATGGTCTGAAATAAACGAGCGCATCGCCTTTTTCCATGCCAATCTGATGTTTACTATTTCAGGCATTCTCGGCGTATTCCTAACAATAGATCTATTTCTATTCTACTTTTTCTGGGAACTCATGCTAGTCCCAATGTATTTCCTTATTAGCATATGGGGACATGAGAGACGTGCGTATGCATCTATGAAATTCTTCATTTTTACCCAGGCTGGCGGGCTGCTAATGCTCATATCTATTCTCGGCATCTATTTTATTCATGGTAAGGCTACTGGAGTTTATACGTTTGACTATAATCAACTGATCGGTTTCTCACTGGCGCAGCCCGAAACTATTTGGCTCATGATAGGCTTCGTAGTTGCCTTTGCTGTAAAATTGCCTGCAGTACCGCTGCATCCATGGCTAGCAGATGCGCATACGGAAGCGCCTACAGCCGGCAGCATCATTCTCGCCGGTCTCCTGCTTAAAACAGGAGCATATGGCTTTTTGCGTTTTGTTATCCCAATGTTTCCAGCCGCCTCTGCAATGATTGCTACGCCGGTGATGATTATAGGAACATTGTCAATACTATATGGCGCGGCGCTGGCATTCTCCCAGACAGACTTTAAAAGGATGGTAGCATATACAAGCATAAGCCATATGGGGTTCGTCCTGCTCGGCATATTTTCTTTCAATGAATTGGCTTTGCAGGGGACTATTGCCCAAATAGTAGCCCACGGCATCAGTACCGGAATGCTCTTCTTAATAGCAGGCGCGCTTCAGGAGCGATTGCACACAAGGGACTTAACGCTAATGGGCGGTATGTGGTCGACTGCACCAAGAATGGGTGCGGTAACATTAATTTTTGCTGTCGCCTCTTTAGGGCTGCCCGGCACTGGCAATTTCGTTGGCGAATTTCTCGTACTCTTAGGGTCATGGCAGGCTAATGAAGCCATAACAGCTGTAGCCACCATGGGCTTGATTGGCGCAACGGTCTATGCCGTGTGGCTTATGCATGTCACGTTCTTTGGCAGTGCCGAAGTCGATCGGAAATTCCCGGATTTATCATTCCGTGAGATGGTTGTTGCAGGCATAATGATAGCAGCTATTATCGCTATGGGCATGTATCCCAGCCCGTTGTTTAAAATATCGGGGTCGTCAGTTCAGGCTTTAACCAGTGAAATAAATACAATGCGAGATGCATCCGCCGCCTGGCACGAAACTCATGACACCATCAAGCCCGGAGTCACAAGATGAACATGAATGATTTTCAGGCATTGTCGCCGTTGATCATAATGGCAGCATCGCCTATGGCTGCAATGCTGGCCATAGCAGTATCTCGAAGTTACAGATTTACTGCAACACTCTCGCTATATTCCATTTATGCAGCATTGCTGTCCTTAGCAGTTGCATACCCGCAGGCGCCGCATCAGGTCTCTTCTTTAATAATTATTGACAGATTTGCGATCCTTTATATGGCAATAATATTAATTTCGGGAGCGGTAGTTATCATGCTGTCGTATGGATATATCAAAAAATGCGATATCAACTATGAAGAGTACCATATACTAATGCTGCTTGCAATAATGGGTTCGATGGTGCTGGTTTGCAGCAGCCATTTTGCATCATTATTTCTAGGTCTTGAAATATTGAGCGTCAGTCTTTATGCTCTTGTCGCGTATCCTAAACAACGGATCGGCCAGATCGAGGCCGCCCTGAAATACCTTGTGCTTGCTGCTGTGTCATCGGCATTTCTGCTTTTCGGAATGGCATTAGTCTACGCTGATTCCGGGACCATGGCGCTTTCGGCTATTGAATCCAGGGCTGCTCACGGGACCGCATATACACTGCCGTTTGCTGCAGGCCTATCGCTGATAACTGTCGGCATAGGATTCAAACTTGCTCTAGTGCCTTTTCACATGTGGGCTCCTGATGTATACGATGGCGCTCCCGCTCCGGTCTCTGCATTTATTGCAACAGTATCAAAAGGAGCAGTATTCGCTATTCTACTAAGATACTTTAACCAGTCTGATCTTAGTCATTCCAGTTTGTTCTTTCTGATCTTTGCCGTGATTGCCGCGGCTTCAATGATCATTGGAAACATACTGGCACTTTTTCAGAAAAACATAAAGAGAGTTCTCGCCTACTCTTCAATCTCCCATATGGGATATCTGCTTGTGGCATTTCTTGCAGGCGGAGAGCTGTCAGTACGGATAGCGACATTTTATCTTATTGCTTATTTTATTGCGATATTTGGCGCGTTCGGCATTATCTCGTTTCTTTCAAGCGAGGACAAAGAAGCTGATGACATTGATTACTATCGCGGCCTGTCATCAAAAAGGCCATTTCTGACTTTAGTTTTAGCCGCGATGCTTTTTTCACTGGCAGGCATTCCTCTGACTGCCGGGTTTATAGGAAAATTCTATTTAATTACTGCCGGAGTCTCGACCGGATTGTGGAAGCTTGTAGTTACGCTTGCGCTGAGCAGCACCATCGGGCTCTTTTATTATCTCAGGATAATATTCAACCTTTTCGCACCTGCTGAAAATCTGCATTTGCCGATTAATGTTTCTGCGGCCGGCAGCGTATTGCTGATAACGCTTCTGCTTTTGCTATTATGGATCGGTGTTTACCCGGAACCTCTAATGGACGGAATCAGCGCTATTTTGGAAGCGTCGTTTTGAAGTGTAGATGACAACGGAGGACTTCTTGTGAACGAATGCGAAAGATGCTCAACGGAATCTTTATCCTCTCAGTCAGCTGAGACGACGAGGCGGCGATTTTTGATTGCAATGATGGCCACAGCTTCCCTTCTCATGTCAGCAATCCTTGGAATCCCTTTTATAGGTGCCCTTTTTCATTCCACGTCATTTTCAAAGAAAGAAACATGGATAAAGGTTGCAGATGTACAGACGATACCTGAAGGATTGCCGATAAGGCTGAATTTCGTTCAGAAAGAACAAGACGCCTTCATAGGGAAAAACGAAATACGGTCTGTATGGATATTGAGATCGCATTCTTCAGTAACAGCCTACGCTCCGATATGTCCTCATGCAGGCTGTTATTACAACTGGAATGAGGCCCACAAGCAATTCGAGTGTCCATGCCACGGCAGTATTTTCAATATTGATGGCTTTGTTATGGCCGGCCCTTCACCACGTCCTCTTGATACGTTACCGATAAAAATTGAGGATGGCTCATTATTAGTGGCCTGGAAACGATTCAAGGCAGGAGTTGCTGAAAAAATCTCCGTCTAGAAGAGGCAGGTGTTATGTTAAATGGCGTCTTACAATGGTTGAACCGCAGATGGCCTTTTTCTGCAGCCATTAATGCTGCACTTAAAGAAGACATACCGGGAGGCAGCAGCACTGCCTACACACTCGGTAGCGTTCTCCTCACTTTAGTGCTTGTACAAGTTATAACAGGAATCTTTCAGGTGTTTTTTTTCGTACCTTCCGTAGATCATGCATATGACAGTTTGTCTTATTTAAGGACTGATGTTCCATTCGGATGGCTTATACATGGGCTCCATTATTGGGGAGCTAATGTAATGATAATTGCTATGCTGCTTCACATGGTTCGGGTATTTGTCTGGGGTGCTTATAAACGCCCACGAGAGTTGACATGGCTTTTCGGTGTCGTGCTCCTGATCATAACAATGGGCATGAGTTTTACCGGCGGTCCGCTGCCATGGGATCAGGCAGGGTACTGGGCAGCCGAGGTTGGCACCAGCATACCCAGTTCACTTCCCCTGATCGGAAGCCTGACAACAGAACTAATGAGGGGCGGTACGGACATGGGGCAGCTGACCATCTCACGTTTCTTCGTTTTGCATGTAATGGTTTTGCCGCTTGTGCTTTTTGCCATCATCATTTTTCACATAGTTGCTTTAAGAGTTAATGGCGCAGTCGGCCCATGGGATTCCTCCAGGCACATCAAGACCGGCCCATTTTGGCCTGACCAGGCTTTCAAAGACATGATGTCTGCTTGTGCAATCGCACTCCTGTTGATGACTCTGACAATCTTGGCACCACCTGGTTTCACTGGTCCGGCCGATCCGCTGTCAACAACTTATACACCAAAACCGGAATGGAATTTTCTATTTTTATACGAAGCTCTCAAGTATTTTGAAGGCCCATTGGAGCCTCTTGGCGTAGCAGGTGTGCCGGCAGTCCTTGTTTTGATTCTTGTAATCCTGCCCTTTATAGACAGAAGTCCTGAAAGAAACCCTTTCATGCGCCCGGTTGCTATGGCTGCTGCTACCGTATTTGCGATTGTGCTGATCGGTCTGACAATAGCCGGGTATGTCAGCAAGCCGGGGATCCATGAATTGCCGACATCCAGTGCTGCGTCAGCAAATAGCGCAAACAAGCCGAAAACTGGCCTGCCCATGATGCCGGAAAACATTGCCAGAGGCGCCACAGTCTATAGATCGGCAGGATGCGGCGGCTGCCATTCGATAAACGGCTCTGGCGGCACAGCCGGTCCTGATCTTTCAAATGAGGGCAACAGAGATAGAGACCGTGACTGGTTCAGAGATCAAATAAGGAATCCGAAGTCACATTTTCCTGATACAATTATGCCTTCATTCACCGGATTCAATGATCAGCAACTCAACGATCTAATAGACTACCTGGGCAGCCTAAACGGACCATCAGCTAATAAGCCTTCATCACCCTCAACCGCTGCATCACCGTCTGAAGTAAAGCCTGCATCAGCAGTTCCTCGATCTCCGGCTTTAAATCGAACTGCGGGTTATGCAGCCGGCACAATAGGCAATTCTGCACAAGGTGCCCTGATTTTTGATAAGCAGTGTGTATCCTGTCATAGTCACAACGCCATCGGTGGAATTCCAAATCCAGGCGCCGATGAAGGTGTTGTGCCATCGCTCAATCCTATAGACAAAGCTGTCTTCAACAAAGATCCCCGGCATTTCGCCGAAAATGTAGATGCATTCATACAGCATGGATCTGTTCCAAGCGGAAAGAATCCTCGACTTCATATGCCTTCTTTCGGCGACAGTAGCAGCCTCACACAGCAGCAGATTTCCAACCTCGAGGCTTATATCATGGAGCTTAACGGAGTTGACAGAGCTAAAATGATAAACCCTGGAATAGAGCCGGTTACATTCTTTTTCATTTTCATACCCGCCTTTCTGCTTATAATGTCTATAATGGGTGGGATATACCGCTGCCTGCCTAAAGACAGAAAGGAAAAGCAACAGGAATCTCATCTTGACCTCTAAAGACCCTATTATTCAGAATATTTCTATGTTTGCGAATAGACAACCCGTTTTCAGCGGAAAAAAAATGTTGCATATATTACATCTTGAAGACGATCCCTCTGATGCCGAGCTCGTAAAATTGGTTTTTGATTCGGAAAGAATCGCTGTCGATATCTTGCGAGTCGAAACACGAGAGGCTTTCGAATCTGCCCTCGGCAGCCGAGTGTTTGATCTAATATTGTCCGATTATTCAGTGCCAGGGTTCGACGGGGTGTCAGCTCTCGAGATCGCAACCGGTACCTGCCCGGAAGTGCCTTTTATATTCATTTCAGGCCGAATGGGTGAGGAGCTTGCAATCGAAACCCTTAAAAGTGGGGCTACAGATTATATTCTTAAAGACGGATTCAAAAGATTAGTTCCTGCAGTGCAAAGGGCATTAAAAGATGCTGAGAAGCGAAACGAACGCAGGCAGACCGTTGATGCATTGAAAGGAGCATACGCAGCGCTTATTCAAGCCAACGTGGAGCTGAAAGAGGAAATCGCGCGCAGGGAACAAACAGAAAAAGAGCTTATAAAGGTGGAGCGTGCCCTGAGAACGCTGAGCATGAGCAATGCAGCTATAGTTCATGCAAATGATGAACAAGCGTTTGCCGAAGAAATATGCAGGATAGTTGTAGCGGAAGGTAGATATCTCATGGCATGGGTGGGCTATCCCCAGGACGATGCGCACAAGACTGTGAAGCCCTATGCACATGCTGGCCGGGATAACGGTTACTTGGATACCATCAGGGTAACATGGGCGGATGATCCTTGGGGTTACGGTCCGACCGGCACAGCTATAAGGACAGGCGCAGTTTGCATTCAGAATAACCGCTTGGATAATCCCCTTCTTGCTCCATGGCGTGAGGAAGCTGAAAAGAGAGGATTTGTCTCAGCGATAGGGCTGCCCCTTTCAAGCAACAATAACTGCTTTGGCTCATTAACCATCTATGCCTCCCAAACAGACATTTTCATAGATAAAGAGTGTATTTTGCTGACTGAGCTGGCAAACAATGTTGCATTTGCCATCACATCCCTGAGACTTCGCGATAAGAACAGGTTGGCTGAACAGGAAATCAGGGTATCCAGAGAGAGATTGCATCATCTTGCGGCGCACCTTCAGCGCGTTAGGGAAGAAGAACGAACTACCATCGCAAGAGATATTCATGATGAACTAGGTCAGATGCTGACAGCGCTGAAGCTAAATTTATCCAGGACTGCCAAGGACTCGTCAGAGTCGTATCCGGAAATCACCTTGAAGCTGAAAAAAGATATAGACATGGTTGATGCAGTAATTAAATCGGTTAAGAGGATCTGTACTGAATTAAGGCCCAGTATGCTGGATTTCCTGGGTTTAGGTCCGGCAATTGAATGGCAGGTCGAGGAATTTGAAAAGAGGTCCGGTATTGAATGCAATGCTTCTCTGGATCCCGAAAATATTGACATCAAACCAGACATGGCTATAGCGCTATTCAGGATATTGCAGGAATCGCTGACAAACGTAATGCGTCATGCTGATGCTACAAAAGTTGAGGTGACGCTGAAGGAGAACGCGGACAGCATAACCCTGGAGATAGATGACAATGGAGTCGGCTTGACCGAAAAACAGCTTGAAAAATCGGATTCCTTCGGCATACTAGGAATGCGTGAGAGAGTCTATCAATGGAAGGGAAGCGTCAGCGTCATCAGCACCCCAAGCAAAGGCACCAAGATTGTTGTAATCATACCTCGGGGTGACTGATCTCAAAGCATCTGAATATCACAAGCAGCTTTGAGCTTCTCGGCGTATAGATTGAAGCAGAAGGCTGTGAGCGTAATCATCAATCCTGGAAAGAATACCGTCCAGGGTGCTGTAAGAATATATGCACGGCTGGCGCTTATCATCGCTCCCCACGAAGGCGCTGGAGGTTGAACTCCCAGACCCAAGAATCCCAAGGTAGCTTCGGCAAGGATGAACCCCCCTAGCTTTATGCCAATCATTACAAACGCAATCCTGAGACAATTCGGCAGTATGTGAACAAAAAGAACCCTGGCATTACTGCATCCTGCTGCTCTGGCAGCATCTACAAACGAAAGGCTTTTTACAGTCAGTACCTTTCCTCGCAATAGTCTTGCAAATGACGTCCAACCAGTAGCCGACAACGCTATCATTGCGGAATATATGCCGGGTGGCAGTACAACTGATATCGCAATGGCAAGAAGAAGCGCCGGAAAGGACATCGCAAAATCTACTACTGACATTATTACGATGTCGATCCTTCCGCCATAATATCCTGCAGTCATGCCTGCGAGCGTCCCAATGATACAGGCTGTTGCAGCCGCTGTCAATGCGATGCCGATGGAAACCTTAGCCCCATATATAACCCTCGAAAAAACGTCCCTGCCCTTGTGGTCGGTGCCAAAAGGATGAGCCAACCCCGGCGGCTCCTGAAGAGATTCAAGGTCGATCCTCTCTGGTCCCTGCAGCGGCATAAAGGGTGCCATAACCGACAGGGCAAACATAAACACTATGACATACAGGTAGGTCTTACCACTTGCCATTCTGGATACGTATCCTCGGGTCGATATAATGATAAACTATATCAGTCAGCATATTTACTACAACAAATACTGCGGTGCATGTAATAACGCATCCCATTATTACCGGGTAGTCCCTCATGATGATGCCCTGCATTGCAAAACGTCCGACACCGTCCCAACCGAATATTGTCTCAGTCACTACAGCTCCGTTCAGATAGCTGCCAAATTCAAGTCCGATTATAGTTACGACCGGTATCAGCGCATTCCTCATAACATGGACTACTGCGATTTTTAAAGGGGCAAGGCCCTTTGCTCTTGCCGTCCTTGCAAACTGCAGTCCCATCGACTCCTCAATCGAAGCTGCTGCGACCCTGGCAAGTGTTGATATTACAGGCAAGGAAAGTGTGAGCGCAGGAAGCACAATAAATTTGAACCCTCCGGTACCTGAAGGAGGGAGCAGTCTGAGTTTTAGGCTCAAGATCAGCATTATTATCAATCCAATCCAGAACACCGGCAGGCTCACCCCTCCGATAGTAAACATATTCACCACTCTCTCAACAAAACCATCGCGCCGGTAGGCCATGATCATCCCGGCAACAAGCCCGAACGGCACGGCTATCGCCATAACTGCCACGGCAAGCGTCATTGTATTGGGCAATTTGGCGGCTATGTCTTCCATTACGTCTCTGTTGGAATAGTATGATCTGCCAAAGTTGCCATGGCCCAGAAGCTCCAGGTACCCCAAATATTGAGATAAGAAATCACGGTCAACCCCTATCTCTTTTCTTATATTCTCTATCGTTTCGGGTGTGGCCCGTTCCCCCACCATAGAGAAGACGGGATCTCCCGGCAATACTTTCAGAAGGCAGAAGGATGTGAATGTAACGCATATCAGAAGCGGTACCAGCATCAGAATGCGTTTCAATATATATATCTTAATGGTTGCTCCTCCGCAAACTGACATCCAGGCCTTTATCCATGTTATAAATAGGGTAGACCCTGAAACCTTCGACCCATGGTTGCCTGACAATATAGTCATTCTTATGCCAGAAATATATCCACGGAACATCCGCAATTATCTTTTCTTCAGCCCTGCGGTAGACCTGCGCTCTCAGTTCGGCATCCATCGCATGTTGTCCCTGCTCTATCAGCATGTCAACTTCGTTGTTCACATACCTGGTCCTGTTTCCTGCCGGTCCGATATTTGCCGAATGAAACAGCGGAAAAAGGAAATTCTCAGCGTCCGGATAATCAGCCCACCAACTGATCCAGAACATATCAGGTTCTCCATTATTGATAGCCTGCTTATACGAGCTCCATTCAAGTTGCCTAATTACTACTGTCAATCCAGCATCTGCGAGATAACCCTGTATTATCTCGGCAAGGTCTACAGCCTCCTGGTCTGCCGCTACATAAAGTTTTAGTTTAACTCCTTTGAATCCCTTTTCTCTGACAATCTGCCTGGCCAGAGACGGATTGTATTGGGCAGAATTCAAGTTTCTATCAAGATGCCACGACCTCAAAGCCTCAGGCACCGGGCCATCAGCGAGCCTGCCCCTTCCATCATAAAATTTTTCCAGTATTTTTCTACGGTCGATTGCAAGCGAGATGACCTTTCTCAAAGCAAGATTATCAAGCGGAGGCCTCGAAGTATTCATCCCAAGATAGTATGTATTCAGTCCCTGGAGTACTTCAATATGCTGTTTTTTCTTACTATCGTTCTGCAGTCTGCGATAGGCCGATGCAGGTATCTGAAAGACGTCAATATTTCCAAGCTCAAACTCGGTAAATGCTGTCAGATCTTCCGGCACTATTCTGAAAACCATGCCACTCAATTTCGCTGCCGAGCCAGAATAATGCTCATTGCGTTTTAAAACCACTTCCTGGTTTGGAGTCCATTTTTCAAGAATATACGGACCGGTTCCCTCCGGATGTGAGGCAAACTCAGAACCGTCTGCTTCTAGAGCTTCCCGCGGCACTACATAAGCAGGCGTCATAGTCAGCATACTTAAGAATGGAGAAAAAGGCCGTTTGAGCTGTATTTCCAGATCATAGGGACCAAGGATTCTAAATCCATAGATTTCATTTGCCCTGCCATACCTGAAATCGCCGGCTCCTTTGACTTTTTCGAATATCCAGTTATTTGGAGATTTCGTTGAAGGCGCAAGCAGCCGCTCGAATGAATATTTAAAATCACCTGCTGTAACTTCACGCCCTCCGGAAAAAAGAAACCCTCTCCTGAGATGGAAGCGATATGTCAGACCGTCTCGTGAGAGTTCCCAACTCTCGGCAATATCCGGGACAACATTAAGTTTTGCATCCAGTTTAACCAGGCCGTTGAACAGTTTGGCAGCAATGACAGATGCCTGCACGTCGGTGATCTGCGCAGGATCAAGTGTAGATGGATTGGAATTAAGCCTGAAATAAAGGTAATCATTTTGATGGTTTTCTGAAGAACATGAGATGATTAACAGCAAAAGGGATAGACCGACAGCCTGAAGAAGCCCATATGTCAGTCGAGGCATTTAACGACGCAGACCTCTGCTATGCATTCATTTCCAAAACGAATCTTGCGCAATTTGCGGTTTTCTTCTGAGAATCCCGCCTTTTTAAAAATATTAAGTGAAACCATATTAGTAGTAAAGATACATGCGTCCAGCATCATAAAGCCGCGCTCGGCAGCCCACTCAGTAGCATATGCAAGCATACCTGAGCCAATTCCCAATCCGCGGTGTCCTTCGGAGATATGCAGGCCTATATGTGCGTTGTCAGAAGTCTCATGCCTTTTACCCTCGTTTGCCTGAACCACAGCAAGCACGCCTATGATATGTTGATCTTCAGCTGCAACAAGGAGAAGGTTTTTTTCGGTGTTTAGCGATTCGACAAATCTCTTTTCTGCATCAGGTCTATTGCCCACCTGCTCGGCCAGAATATAGCTGCGCTCCGGCGATGGAGATTTCAGGGTCTTAATGATTCCATCAGAGTCGCCAGGATTAGCCGGACGCAAAACTATCTGACGTCCATTCTTAGCAGTGATTTTGCGGATAGCCTCCATTGCAGTCCCTCATACTGGTGTCTTTATATTATATACAAAAACCCGGATACGCTTATAATGTCAGTCCATATCCCGCCAGTGCTGCTTTGGTGGACTCATACCCCCTGTGATGCAGCCCATGGAAGCCAAGACCTTCAGCTACTTCCACAAACATTGCACGATCGTCAATGTACAGCACTTCTTCAGGAGCAGCATCGCACAGATCCTGTGCAATCCTGAATATGTCTTCGTCTGGCTTGCGCACATGTACGAAACATGATGCAACAAAGAAATCTATGAAATTCCTCAGTCCAAATTTTTCTATGCGATATTGCGTTAATTCCCGCCCCTCGTTGCTGACAGCAGCAGTCCTTATTTTATAACGGCCCTTGAGGCTGCATATAAGGTCTATCATCTCCTGGAACGGTTTTGATTGAGAGAACATGAACTCTTTAAATTCATCTCTGCTAAAGTTACGTTGTTCGTAAAATATAATCCTGTCAAGATAAGTGTCCAGGCTAAGTTTGCCCTGTTCATATGTATCAAAAGTCATTTGGTGGCGTTCATTCATTTCATCGTGATCCAACTTGTACAATTCTGCCGCTTTCTTCCTCATAGAGCGATCCCAGCCGTTTGTCAGAAGAACTCCACCGACATCGAGGAACAGTGTTGTAACCGGTCCGCTCTCCAGCCTGTTATCTATCTTACATGACATTGCAGCCCACCTCCCTACTCTTTCTGAACGGTATGCCCGCCGAATTCATTTCTGAGAGCGGCTATCAGTTTATCTGAAAAAGAGTCTGACTCCCTAGATCGAAAGCGTTGCATCAAAGAAAGAGCCAGCACAGGTGCAGGCACTGAAGATTCAATTGACTGAAGCACTGTCCATCGACCCTCTCCGGAATCCTCCACGAATCCTTTTATACCTGAAAGATCGGGGTCCTTGACAAATGCATCTTCTGCAAGCTCAAGCAGCCACGATCTTACAACGCTGCCCTGATTCCAAAGATGCGCTACCTTTGCAAATTCCAAACCGGCTGAATATAGAGATGCCTTCATGATTGCAAATCCTTCACCATAAGCCTGCAACATCCCGTATTCTATCCCGTTGTGTACCATTTTGACGAAATGCCCTGCACCTGATGGACCGCAATACATATATCCGTCATTAGGCGCTAAAGTTGCTATTGCCGGCTCCAATTTTTTAAAAACTTCATATTCTCCGCCGATCATCTGGCAGTAACCCACCTTAAGTCCCCAAATGCCACCGCTTACGCCAATGTCGAGATAGTTGATACCTTCAGCCTTGAGCGCCTCGCTCCTTCTCAGATCGTCCTTGTACAAGCTATTTCCGCCGTCGATTATTGTATCGCCCTTATGAAGCAGCCCTCTGATCTCGTCAATATGATCATCCACTGTTTTACCTGCAGGCAACATAAGCCATACAAACCTCGGCGGGGCAAGCATTTGAATGAGTTCTTCCAATGAGTATGCACCCTTGGCTCCCTCTCTGACTATCTCATCAACCTTCGTTCTGGTTCTATTATAGGCTATGACTTCATGACCGCCCCTGAGAAGGCGGACTGCCATATTCATCCCCATTCTCCCAAGACCCGCCATTCCTATCTGCATATAATTCTCCTTGGTCCGAATTTCTAATTTGCTGTCATTTGCTGAGCATAGATGCTGCTTCAGAATCCAGCACAAACATAAGATTGCCGCTCGGCGGTTTCACTTTGGATGCCGGAAATTCCTCATTACCATCCTCTGCTATGCTCTTGACTATTGATGCCTTATTGCCACCTGTGACGATGAAAACCACATTCCTGGCACTATTGATTACTGTCAATGTCATGCTCACCCTGGCATACATTATATTGTCGCGCCGCACCGCTACAACCAGCCTGCTGTTTTCAGGAATCAGGGGTAAGTTAGCTTCCGGCAGGCCGGGAAAAAGTGATGCCGTATGGCCGTCGGCGCCTATGCCGAGTTCTATGAAATCGAATACCGGTAATTCTCCATCCACGAGCCGGAATGAGCGCATTAGCTCTTCTTCATATTCGAGCGCAGAAACTACGGGCGATTCCGTATCTGTCCTGATAAAGTGAATATTGCCTGCGGGGATATTCAAAGCCGACAGCAGACAAGTTCTCAGCATGCCGAAGTTGCTGACATTATCACTGATCGGAACATATCTCTCATCTACCAAAAAGATATGAGTCTTCTCCCATGGAAACTTTTTAGTTGCAGATGTAAGCTGTCTGTAAAAATCAGCCGGCGTCCCCCCGCCAGACAGAGCTATAGTATACATGCCTCTGCGCTCAATGCTTTCAATCCCGATCTGAGTCCACTTCTCTATCAGGAATGTATTCATTGCAAGCCTGTCATCAAAAATATGAATGCGCGAATTCTTCATTAACCTCTCCCCCCCCTTGCTTATTCGGTCAACCACCGCGAACCTGTCCCGCCAATAAGATCGATGGCAGCACTAGGCCCCCATGAACCGGCTTCATAATTAGGAAACTCTATTCCGCGCAAATTGTTCCACCTGTCGTTTATAGGATCTACCACATCCCATGTCGCTTCCACCATATCTTCCCTGACAAAGAGCGTTTGATCGCCCTTGAAGCAATCTGCAAGCAGTCTGCTGTATGCGTCTTGATGTTCCCTGCCGAATGCCTCCCTGTAATAGAAATTCATGTCTGCGGCTTGCACCTGATTCATCGAATATGGATATTTCACATTAAAACGAAGCGTTATCTTTTCTTCAGGATTTATAGTCATGACCAGAACATTTTTCTTCAACTCGTCGCAGGCTCGGCCAAGAAGCCTCAGAGGAAGCTGCCTGAACTGCAGGCAAATTTCAGTGACACGCTTCTTCAGTCGTTTGCCACACCTGACGAAAAATGGGACTGAAGCCCATCTGAGATTGTCTACGTAAAACTTGCCGGCGAAATAGGTAGGCGTTACTGACGATGACGAGACCTGTTCTTCCTCACGATAGCCGACAACATGTTCTCCTTTGATAACGCCAGTACCGTACTGCCCAGCCACAATATTTCTGTCAATGTATGAGGCATCCAACGGCCTTAGAGATCGTATTACCTTTATCTTTTCATCCCTGATATAGTTTGCAGTGAAACCGACCGGCGGCTCCATTGCAACCATTCCTATTAATTGCATCACATGGTTTTGAACAATGTCCCGTACTATACCGTTGCTCTCATAAAATTCGCCCCGGTGGGCAATGCCGATATCTTCAGCAACTGTTATCTGCACATTTTCAATAAAGCGGGAATTCCAGACCTGTTCAAAGACTGCATTTGAGAATCTGAAGAACATTATGTTCTGAACAGTCTCTTTTCCAAGATAGTGGTCAATCCTGTAGATCTGACTTTCGTCGAAAGCCTCTTTCAGCACAGCGTTCAGCTTTCGGGCAGATGCTCCGTCAACACCGAAGGGTTTCTCAACTATGATCTTGGCATTGAAATCATCCTGGCAAAGCCTGAAATCAGAGAGCCTCCTAACAATGGCTTGAGTCGCCGAAGGCGGCACCGCCATGTAATATAAGATGTCCCTGCGCCCCTGTGATGATTTATACGAAAGTTCCTCAAGCCTTGACTTCAGTCGCTTCATGGTCTCTTCTTCCGCAACATCGCCGGATAAATAGTAAAGACGCCCGCTGAATTCCTGCCACTTCGAATCTTGCACAGAAGTACCTATGGCCTCTTCTACGGCCGTATGCATGCCCTCACGGAATGCTTCGTCAGTCAACGGCTTTCTTCCAAATCCAAGAACAGAAAACCGCTCCGGCAGAATTTTATCCAGCCACAGACCGAATATAGCCGGCAGAAGCTTCTTCCTGCTCAGGTCACCGTTACCGCCGAATATGGTTAAAATGCAGGGTTCTATTACAGCTTCTTCATGCGGGATATCACATAACTGCAAGTACCTGCTGTCAATCACATCATGCCTTTCGTCGGTCATGTATCGTAAACCCCTCTTCTATAGCAGTAACTTTGCCAAGTCGGCGCAAATGCCTTTCTGCATATGAAAACCCGGCTTTCAAGAAGGTCAAAGCAAGCTCTTTAGCCAATTCTTCACCTATTACACGAGCGCCGAGGCAAAGTACATTCATATTGTCATCCTCAACTCCCTGGTGCGCTGAAAAAGAGTCGTGGCAAACCGCAGCCCTTATGCCGGGGAATTTATTCGCTGCTACTGATGCACCCACCCCACTACCGCATATAAGTATGCCTCTATCAGCTTTACCGGATAAAACCATTTCAGAAACTGCCTTTGCGAAATCAGGATAGTCATCAGACGGGTTAAGCCGCCGAGCACCAGCGTCAACTACGTCATAACCCCTGGATGACAGGAAAGAGATCATCGATTCCTTGAGAGCATACCCCCCATGATCCGACCCGATAGCTATCTTCATCTCGCAATAAGGAGATTCCAGTCGTGGGAGAATCTCTCCATACCCTTATCTGTTAAGTCGTGATCTATATCGAAATCGCGCCATCCGAGCGTCAAATCGATATTTTTGTAAGCAATCGGCGCAAGACCAGATGAATTGTACACGAAATTCCCCTCCGGGATGAAGATGCCTGTCTCTGACCATTTTTTCAGTATCGACCCAGGAGCCGTCACTATGTCGCATCCCAGCGCTATCGAATAATAGAAATGGTCAAAACTTCTAATGCTGGCCGAAAGTACTTCAACATGGTGATCGCCGCTTTCAAACATCTTAATTATATTGACTAGAAGGTCCATTCCATTCTCTTTAAGGTCATCCAGACGCCCTACAAACGGCGATACAAAAACATCACCTTTCTTTGCACCTCGCGTAGCGTCATATACTGCAGCCGCCTGTTCCTGCTTGAAACAAAGAGTCATGTTCACACGCAGCCCCATCTTGACCGCTATTTCAGCTGCCTTCAATCCCTCAGCTGTTGTCGGAAATTTGAGATGAGCATTCGGGATCCATGTAAACATCTCTTTGCCGTGCTCCAGCATCTGTTCTGCTTTAGTGTTCCGGTCAGCATAAACTTCCACTGAAACAGAACCTGAGGGCATCAGGCCGGAGATTTCCGTCACAATGCCGCGATAAAAATCGTATATCTCTTTTTCACTAAACTTTTCGCCCCGCTGGAGCCTGGCTTTTGCCTCCGGGTTATTAGCTATCAATGTTGGATTGGTGGTCTGACCATCCAGAAAGCCGAGTCTGCCGATAATATCCCGCGTCTCTAAAGGGTCACCGCTATCAAGGAATATCTTAGTCTTGAGCCCTGAAGGCCTCATATAAGCTCCCTGATCTTGCGGATAATCGCCTCTTTGGATATCTCTTCAAATTGAAGCAACTCTTCAGGCTTCCCGCTCCTGGGCAGTTTCCTGACAGCGAGGGAATGGACGAGGTTGCCCGGCAGCGCGCTTCGAACGGCCTCACCTATGCCACCCTCAGGAGCATGGTCCTCTACAGTTATAATTGCCTTTGTAGCCCGAGCAGCCTCCTTCAATGTTTTCTCATCAAGCGGTTTTATGCTGTAGAGATCGATAACCCGTATTGAAATCCCCTCCTTGAGCAAATCATCACAAGCACCCAGAGCCTCATAAAGTGTAACTCCGGCTGCTATAACTGTGACTTTGTCACTATCGCTGCGCCTTAATACCTTACTGCCTCCGATCGCAAAAAGTTCTTCGTTATTGTAAAGGATACTTGTCTTCATGCGAGTTGTCCTTATGTAAACCATACCTTTATGCGCAGCTGCCGCCTCCACCAGCTTTTCCGTAGAAACTGCATCTGAAGGGTACAGCACTGCACAATCTTTGACGGTCCTGAACATCGCAATATCCTCAAGTCCCATTTGTGAAGGACCATCCTCTCCAATCGAAACACCTGCATGAGAACCGCAGAATTTTATGTTTGCCTTTGAATACTGGCTCATGCGTATCTGATCAAAGGCGCGAGTCCAGAAGGCAGCAAAGGTGGAAGCAAATGGGATTTTCCCTCTGCGGGCAAAGCCGAGCGCTGCCCCAGCCATATTCTGTTCAGCTATATACATCTCGAAGTACTTTTGCGGATAGGCATCTCTGAAAATTTCAGCGTATGTAGAATTGCTCACCTCTCCATCAAGCACTACGATAGATGGATACTGCGAATATATACGCTTAAGCGCATGTCCGTATGCTTCACGTGTTGCTACCGCCTTATCGCTTTCATACGCCGCCGGATCTGCCTGTATCGGTGCAGCACCGACAACTGACAGATTCTCAGGCATGCCAACTTCTCCCTGAACCGACATATCGACCACGCCAAGCTCCCCGATTGCTGCCTTGAATTCTTCCCTGTTAAGAGCCTTGCCATGCCAGCCGTTCTTGTCCTCGATGAATGATATCCCCTTGCCCTTGACAGTTCTGGCAATAATCATAGCCGGCTTGTCTTTTATCGTCAGCGCTCTTTCGTAAGCTCCGAGCACTTCTGTAACATCATGCCCGTTTATTGTAATGGGTTCCCATCCAAACGCCGAAACTTTTCTTTCATATGACGCCATATCATGACCGTACATTGTTTCGCCGCGCTGGCCCAGGCGATTTACATCGATAATGCCCGTCAAGTTATCCAGCTTGTAGTATGCGGCAATCTCCATAGCTTCCCACTGCGAACCTTCAGCCATCTCGCTGTCTCCGAGAAGGACGTAAGTCCTGTACGGCAGATTATCCACGTACTTAGCGTTAAGTGCGTCCCCGACGCCGATCGACAAACCCTGCCCAAGTGATCCGGTTGCAGCCTCAGTGTACTTGAATGCGACCGTAGGGTGTCCCTCCAGTACGCTGCCAAACTTACGGTATGACCTTAATTCCTGCTCGCCGATTCTTCCGGCAGCCGCCCATAGCGCATAGAAAAGCGGTGTAGCATGACCTTTAGAAAAAATTAGCCTATCGTTGTTGGGATGCTCCGGCCTGTCAAGATCAAATCTGAATGCACCACCGAAAAGCAGTCCTGTCATCAATTCAACAGCCGACAGAGCAGATGTCGGATGTCCTGAACCGGCCTCCGTAGTCGAATAGAGAATGTAATACCGGATAAGTCTGGCTATTTTTTCCAGATATGCAGCATCGTTCATTTGACGATCTCCTTTGCCTGGCTGTGTTTCATCTGTTTTTCAGATTCTCTAGTTTGTGTCTATTGAACTTATTATAGATATATGTGCTGCCTTATCCAAGCGCTTCTGCTAGCTTCTATGGACCGCAGCGATATATAATTGAAAGCGCTTCAAGGAGGCGTGTCATGATAAATAAAATTAAGGCCGAGCTGGCAACTCTCGGCAACCCTGTCAAGGCAGCCTTTCTGCCGCGCTTTTTCAAGGCATGTCCAGGTGGCTATGCTGAAGGCGATATTTTCATCGGTGTTACTGTGCCTGAAATTCGCACTGTAGCAAAGAAATACAAAGATCTGTCGCTTGCCCAGATCAGAAAACTTCTAAACTCTCGCGTGCACGAGCACAGGTTAACTGCACTTCTCATCCTGACACATATATTTTTGCAGTCCGATGAAGATAAGAGAAACGAGATCGTGCAGTTCTATCTCAACAATCTACAGTATGTTAATAATTGGGATCTCGTAGATCTTTCTGCAGATAAAATTTTAGGGGCTTACCTTATTGATAAGGACAAGACTATCCTGTACGAATTGTGCGATTCCGGCCATCTATGGAGTCAGAGGGTGGCCATTATGTCAACATTTTTCTTCATCCGCAACAGCATGTTTGACGACACTTTCAGGCTGGCTAAACGCTTGCTTTATCACAAGCATGACTTAATCCACAAAGCTGTGGGCTGGATGCTCAGAGAGATCGGCAAACGCGACAGGCGTGCTGAAGAAAGATTTCTGAAGCAATATTACCGTCATATGCCTCGTACTATGCTCAGATATGCTATCGAAAAATTTGATCCGGAAAAGAGACTCTTATACCTAAAAGGACTTGTCTAGTCTTGCTCCTATCTAAAACAGCTCAGCTTGTTTAAATCGCCGACACCCGATATAATATTGACAGGGAGACGTGGGGGGTAATGGACATTCCATCAATTGAGGGGCTGAGCAGAGTCTTATTCGATGCTATACCTTCCATAGCTCTGATTGTCGATCATGATGTGAAAATTATCAATTACAATGGTGCAGCCTCAAAACTTTTCGGCAGCAATTCAGAACTTATACTAAATCAAAGAGGTGGAAAAGTATTTCACTGCATCCATTCTGCCGAAGTCGCAGAAGGATGTGGCCGGTCACAGAATTGCCAGACCTGCGTTATAAGGAATTCTGTTAAAGAGGCCTCAGCCGGTCATCATACAGTGCGCAATCGTGCCAAGCTCGATGTAGTTTCCGGAGAAAGCATAACTGAAATATTTGCATTGATCAGCGCTTCGCCGTTCGACTATGAGGGCAGACGTTTAATCCTTCTGATAATAGAAGACATCAGCGAAATCATAGAATTGCAGCGCATCATCCCGATCTGCATGATCTGTAAGAAAGTCAGAAACGATGATCGTTACTGGACAGATGTATCAGCTTACTTTAGTAAACATCTCGACCTTGAATTCTCCCATGGCTACTGTCCTGATTGTGCAGCAATTGAGTTGGCTAAAATTAATGCTGTTACCGAAGAACCATGATTTCGGCGTAAACACCGCGCCAGGCACTGGGCAATGCCTGAGCGCGAGAAAAGGCAGGATGTTTTGAAAGGAAGGCCCTCATGGAAAAAGATGCTTCGCTGCAGATAAGAAAGTTTGTTGCGCCGGAGTTTCTGTTCGGGTGGGGTTCCATAGAGCTGGCCGGTCAATATGCTGCTAATTTCAGAGCTCGGAAAGTGCTGCTTGTAACGGACAAGGGTGTCCGTGCAGCCGGCTGGACGGAGAAAGTTGAAAACTCACTTTCCGGAGCAGGCATCTCCTATGCCGTTTTCGATAGTGTTACTTCGGATCCAAAGGACGTTGAATCATCAGCCGGCGCGGCATGTTATCATCGTGAGAAGTGCGATGTTATAGTTGCCGTTGGCGGCGGCAGCCCTATGGATTGCGCCAAAGGGATCGCCATCATAGTTGCAAACGGCGGTTCCGTGCTCGATTACGAAGGGGTCGATATGGTCTCAGTGCCTCCTCCGCCAATGATTTTCATTCCCACTACAGCGGGTACTTCTGCAGACATATCACAGTTTGCAATTATTACAGATACGGTTCGAAAGGTTAAGATAGCCATCGTGAGTAAAGCCATAATACCGGATATTTCCCTCATAGATCCGCAGACAACTCTTACAAAATCAGACAGCCTGACAGCAGCAACCGGCATGGATGTTCTTACTCATGCCGTTGAAGCATACGTCTCAAATGCAAGCTCGCCTATTACAGACCTCCATGCTCTGGAATCAATAAGAATAGTAGCCTCAGACTTGCCCAAGATAATCGACGATCCAAAAAATGTACAATCAAGGACAAGAATGATGCTGGCCAGTTTGCTTGCCGGCCTTGCTTTTTCGAACGCGAGCCTGGGAATGGTGCATGCGATGGCTCACGCCCTTGGAGGCAGATTCGGGCTTCCTCACGGTGATTGCAATGCAATCCTGCTGGAGCATATTGCTTCATTTAATTATGATGCTGCGTCGGATAAATTTCAAAAAGTATTAGGCGCTCTCGGAGGAGATGAGTCACTCGCCGGGAAAGAAGGTAAGCTGGCCCTTGCTAATGCTATTTCAGCGCTTAGGAAGAAGGTAGGTCTGCACGGCCGTCTGCATGATATGGGCCTTAAGAAAGACGATTTTCCACGTCTGGCCGAGTTTGCATTTAACGATCCATGTCTCGTGACTAACCCTAAAATGCCTCAAATCAATGACATAATAGAGTGCTATGAACAAGCATTTTAATCAGTCGGAATATAATGAATCCCTGCGCCGTAAGATAATAGGCCTCGGCGACGGTTCAGGCCGCAAGACATACTATCTTGAGTTGCAAGACCGCCTGCTGGATGTTGAACACCAAAAAGAGGAACTCGAAGAAAATAACCGCCTGATGACCAAGCTCTTGGATGACCTCACAGAATCAGAGCGTAAATACAGAGGCTTAGTTGACAACGCTCTTGTGGGAATTTTCAGATCGGACTTAAACGACAGATTCTTGTACGTTAACGAAGCCACTGTCAAGCTTTTCGGTTGTGAATCTGCAACAGAATTGCTTTCGAGGCCGGTAAGTTCCCGATATGTAAAACCTCAAGATCGCCAGATATTTTTGGATGCACTAAAAGAATCCGGAAAACTGCCGTACTATGAGATCACGATTATTACTCCGTCGGGGCAGCAAAAAACTCTTGCGGCAAGTGCTGTGCTGGAAAACGGGATTATCTCAGGTGTAAATGTGGACATCACCGAGAGAAAGGATTTGGAAGAACAGTTACGACAGGCTCAGAAGATGGAGGCCGTCGGCGTACTGGCAGGCGGCATTGCTCACGATTTCAACAACATCATGTCGGTGATTCTCGGATTTACAGAACTCCTGCACATGATGCTGGCGTCAGACGACAGGGTTAAATCATATCTCGGGCAGATCATGAAGGCTGTTGAACGCGCTTCGCGGCTGACACATAGCCTACTTGCGTTTAGCCGCAAGCAGGTCATGACCATAAGTGAAATCGACATAAATGATCTTATTGCCAGACTTAGCAATCTACTTGTACGAGTAATCGGTGAGGATATAGAACTCAGAACAGTGCTACAGCATCAGTCAGCAAAGATAATGGCTGACAGCGGTCAAATTGAGCAGATCATAATGAATCTTGCTACTAATGCTAGAGATGCTATGCCTAATGGCGGGACACTGACAATCGTAACCAGAACTGAAGATATTGGCCCAGCCTTCTGCGCAACACATGATTGCGACAAACCTGGCCGCTATGCAGTCATTTCTGTATCCGATACCGGAGTTGGGATGGATGAAGAGACCCGCAAGAGAATTTTCGATCCCTTCTTTACTACAAAGGAACCAGGCAGGGGAACAGGCTTGGGTCTGGCTATGGTATACGGCATAGTGCGCCAGCATAACGGCATGATAGATGTGACGAGCACGTTAGGTAAAGGCACCGTATTCCACATCTACTTACCAATTGTTCAAAACGTATCAACAGATAATCTAGAAACCGATGCACCAAAAAAAATCGTTGGCGGAACAGAGACAATTCTTGTAGCTGAAGATGATCCGACCCTTCGGGAGCTTTCCAGGATGATGTTGGAATCATACGGATATAAAGTAATTTTGGCTGAAGATGGTGAAGATGCTGTTTCAAAATATCAGGAACTCAACGACGGAATAGATCTGGTAATACTGGATATGATTATGCCAAAGATGAGCGGGCTCGAAGCATATAAAGCTATTCAGAAAATCAGACCGCATGGCAAAGTCGTGTTTCTGACTGGTTATACCGCGGATAAGTTGCAAAGAACAGGCTTTGATTCTGTGGATGTCGAAATAATCACAAAACCTATATCACAGCATGATCTGCTGACTATCGTCAGAAAAGTGCTGGGTTAATCTTAATTCATCCGGAAAAGCAAGGAATACAAGGATGATTGAAAAAAGAAAGAGAGCCGGGCAGTTGCCCGGCCCGTAGTGCTAATCTGGCCGAAAATTATTTCTTATCGGTTTTCTTGTCAGCTTTTTTATCGGTTTTCTTGTCGGCTTTCTTGTCAGCCTTTGATTCTATGGAAGTGGCTTTCATGGTGTACTTAATCGTCACCTTGTCGCCAACCTTGACATCTCCAGTAGTTTTGGTGTCCTTATCCTTAGCGATTTCCCATTTCTCTTTGCCCTTCTGTACAACTATCTTGTCATCCTTGGCTTCCAGAACCGGGCCTGTCACCTGATATTCGACGGTGCCTGCAAAAGCCGCCGATACCGCAAATGCCACTAACACAAGAACTGCAAGAACTGTTTTCATTTACAACCTCCTCATATTATTTTCACAATAATGTATAGTAAATTTCTCATCCTGTCAATAACAAATGCATATCGTGTCGATTTTTGCTTATGTCTTGAGAGTTGTCTTGGCTCATCATCATACCACAGCATCATTTTTGTTGTTTACCTCTAAATATCAAGCTGTTTACTTTTCTTTTTACATGTTGATACAATTCATCACACAAAATTTTGGAGGTTTTGCCGATGGGAAATAAAAAGGTCGCTGCCGGTAAGAAGGTCGCTAAGAGTAAGATTGCAGCGAACAGGAAAGTTTCAGAAAAGAAGGCCTCAAGCAAGAAAATGGTCGCATCAAAAGGTGGCGGGAAATCAGCCATCAAAAAAAGTTCATCTAAGACAACCATCACAAAAAAGACCGCCCACAAAAAACCCGCCACAAAAAAACCGGGTTCTAAAGTAGCATCTGTCAAGAAAACCACTTCCAACAAGATCTCTTCTAAGAAAACCATTGCAAAGAAAATTGTTAAGAAATCCCCGGTGAAAAAGATATCTTCATCAAAGCCTGCGTCAAAAATAATGGCGAAGATAAAAACTGCTCGAACAAAGACGCCCCCTGTCAAGCCTCTTCAAAGTAAGACTAAAGTTATAAAGAAAAAGGCTGCTGTCAAGCCTGTCGTCAAGAAAGCAAGCGTCACAACAAAGAAGCCAAAGAAAACTGTAAAACAGAGCAAGAGTATAGTTGCCAAGAAGCCGGTCGTTAAACTTGCCATGAAAAGCGTTAAGGCTGTTAAGGTTGATTCTACAATGCAGGCAAAGACAGCTGCTGCAAAGCCACGGCCGTCACCCAGAAAAGCAGTTGCAGCTAAACCTTCAGCCAAGCAGGCAAAGAGTCATGTCAAATCGCGGAAAGCTCCCCTCACTGCGCCTGTTTCAGTTCTTAAGCCTGTAATTCCGGTCAAGCCACAGCCTTCTATCAAGCGTGTATCATCTTTAAACATAATGAAGGAACACCCGATAAAAGAGATATTGGTTCGGCTTTCTGAAGCCAACAAGCCAGTGACAAGGAATGCTTCAAGCGCCATATCCGCAGTGACTCATAAAACAACTCCACAACTCGGAACTTCTAAGCTTCCTTTTTTGAAAAAGACAGGGCGCATCTGAATTAATGCTTCTTCAGCAGCTTATCAACGGACTGACCCTGGGCTGCGTTTATGCCATTATCGCGCTTGGGTATACGATGGTTTACGGCATTTTAGAGCTTATCAATTTCGCCCACGGCGAGGTATATATGCTCGGCGCATATCTTGGCATAATTCTCATGGGCTTTTTCACTGTATCCGGATTCACTGGTATTGGCCTGTCTCTTGTCTTGACTACAGTGTTTGCAGCCATGTTTTGCGCAACGTACGGTTTTGTCATGGAGAAAGTTGCATATAAACCATTGCGCAATGCACCGCGCCTGAGCCCTCTGATTAGCGCGATAGGCATCTCCATTTTTCTGCAAAATTTCGTTATGCTGACGCAGGGTGCAACAGACAAGGTCTTCCCTTATAAGTTTGGCAATACAGCTCTTATCATCAATGATGTTAGGATGACAGCGACGCAAGTGCTCATTATTGCAGCGTCGGCAGTGATGATGATATCGCTTCGTTTTTTTGTTTCACGCACGCGTATCGGAAAAGCAATGCGCGCTACATCTCAAGACCAAATCATGGCTACGTTGGTTGGCATTGATGTTGACGCAATTATATCTTTAACATTCATCATAGGCGCAGCCATGGCGGCAATTGCAGGCGTCATGGTCGCAGCTTATTATGGCCTCGTCAATTACACTATCGGGTACATTGCCGGCATCAAGGCCTTTACGGCAGCAGTGCTGGGAGGGATCGGCAGCATAAGGGGCGCTATGCTTGGAGGTGTTGTTCTTGGCCTTATGGAAAGCATCGGCGCTGCCTATATATCAACAGAGTACAAGGATGCAATTGCTTTCGTCGTTCTTATCTTGATCCTGCTTGTAAAGCCCGCTGGCATTTTTGGGAGAGACATACCGGAGAAAGTATAAAATCATGAAGCCGTTAAATTACCTGTTTAAAAGAGGAACAAAGATCATATTTGCGGCCTTTTTGGGTGCTTTAATGCTGCTCCCTTTCAAGGGCGTCGTACCTTCCCTAATACTTTTTGCTGCCATTGCATTGTGCTCAACGGTCTGGTCAATGTCGAGCAAGATCCGGATGCCATTAGAACCCGGCGCAATTACAGCATTCATCAATAATAATAAAACATGGCTAGTTTTATCACTGGTTGTCATCCTTGCTGTATGCCCGCTCGTACTTAATAATTATTTCATAGATGTGCTGATAATGGCAGGAATATATTCCATTCTTGCAGTAGGATTGAATGTTATCGTTGGCTTCACCGGACTATTGAATCTCGGATTTGCTGCCTTCTATGCATGCGGCGCATATACTTATGCATTGCTCAACACACAATTAGGTCTTGGCTTCTGGGTTTGCCTTCCCATATCTGCCCTGTTAACCTCGTGTGCCGGCTTTCTGTTGGCAGTGCCTGCATTAAGGTTGCGCGGAGATTATCTGGCGATAGTGACTCTCGGCTTTGGAGAGATCACCCGCCTCATCCTCAATAACTGGGACAGTTTAACACATGGACCTAACGGCATCACCGGAATTGAGGCGCCTGCCATTGCCGGAATTTCATTGCATGATCAACATTATTATTTTTATCTTGTCTTCTGTGCATTAGCTATTTCTCTTCTTATCATAAAGCGTGTTGAAACATCCAGGTTCGGTCGGGCGTGGAAAGCCATCAAGGAAAACGAGATAGCAGCATCTTCGATAGGTATAAACACCACAAAATACAAACTCTTCGCATTTGCTTTCGGATCATTATGGGCCGGTATCGCCGGAATGCTTTTCGCAGCCAAGATGCAGTTCGTATCACCGGAGAGTTTTACTTTTATGGAGTCCATTCTAATATTGAGCATGGTAATCCTTGGCGGCCTCGGCAATACATACGGAGCAGTTTTGGGAGCGTTTATACTTGTTATACTCCCGGAAGCCCTAAGAGAGATGCAGTTATACAGAATGCTAATACTTGGAATAGGTTTAGTATTGCTCATGAGGTTCAGGCCTCAAGGACTGCTGGGAGTGAAATAATATGCATATTCTCCATGCGCGGGAGCTAAGCAAGCAATTCGGAGGCGTCAAGGCTATAGAAGGTGTTAGCTTCAGGATAAAACGCAATGCGATCGCCAGCATCATAGGACCAAATGGTGCGGGCAAGACTACCTTGTTCAATTGCCTGACTGGTATAACATCTCCGTCCTCCGGCCAAATTAATTTTCAAGAAAAAGACATATCAGGATTTTCACCGCACAAGATCGCGCGTATGGGCATAGCACGCACTTTTCAAAATATAAGGCTTTTTTCCGATATGACTGTAATAGAAAATGTAATGGTAGCCCAGCATTCCAGAATACGCTACAGCCTGCCGGGAACCATTATACGCAGTCGAACTTTCAGATCGCACGAAACCTTGATCAGGAATAAAGCTTATGAATTCCTTGAACTTGCGAATCTGGAAGAACATGCCGGATCTCGCGCCGGTGAATTACCATACGGAAGCCAGAGAAGACTTGAAATAGCGCGAGCTCTTGCGACCGAACCCGAGATTCTTCTTCTTGACGAGCCAACAGCAGGCATGAATCCGTCAGAAACCAGGGATGTGATGTCATTGATCAAAACAATGCAGCAACTCGGAAAGACCGTTATTTTGATAGAACATGACATGCACCTTGTCATGGGCATTTCGGATTGGATCATAGTATTGGATCATGGAGTGAAAATAGCAGAAGGAACTCCTGCAGAAGTCAAGAACGATCCTCTCGTTATTGAAGCATATCTCGGCAAGGAGATTACTCATTAATGCTCTCACTGCGCTCGGTAAATGCATCATATGGACCGATTAAGGCACTCAAAGACATCGATCTTGAAGTTAAAAGCGGCGAAATAGTTTGTCTGTTAGGCAGCAACGGAGCGGGGAAAAGTACCACTCTAATGACAATCTCCGGCATTCTGCGCCCGGATTCAGGAGAGATCATATTCGACGGTGAATCGATAGCCGCGACGCCACCGGATCAAATCGTCCGCAAAGGCATATGTCAGGTGCCGGAGGGCCGAAGGATATTCCCCAGATTATCTGTGCTCGACAACCTTGAAGTGGGAGCTTTCAGCGCAGCAGCAGGAGACTTCGACCGTAACCTTGAAAAGGTCTTTTCCATATTTCCGATACTCAAGGAGCGTATCCGCCAGCAAGGCGGTACGCTGAGCGGCGGCGAACAGCAGATGCTGGCCATTGGCAGGTCGCTAATGTCAAATCCAAAGCTGCTGCTGCTAGATGAGCCATCTCTTGGGCTGGCACCAATCATGGTCAGCCGCATCTTTAAGGTTATTCAAGAGATTAATAAGGAAGGGATTACTGTGCTTCTTGTAGAGCAGAATGCGCGTGCAGCGCTAAAGCTGTCCAACAGAGGTTATGTTCTGGAAAATGGAGCCATCCAGCTCTGCGGCACAGGGGATGAACTGCTGGATAATGATGCTGTAAAAAAAGCATATTTGGGTCTTTAATATGCCTATTTGCTGAACTATATTTACTTTTAAACTTGAAGTAAGCATCATATTTTCATGAAAACACGGGCGCATCTTTTTATATCAGGCAAAGTACAGAAAGTGGGATTCAGGGTTTTTGTAAGCGAAGTTGCATTGTCGCATAATTTAACCGGATATGTAATGAATTCTGGCAACTCCGAAATTGAAGCTGTATTTGAAGGTGAAAAAGAGTCGATAAAATCAGCCATCAGGAAATGCAAGGAAGGGATACCCTCTGCTAAAGTCGAGATAGTCGACGCCAACTGGGAAGAAAAGCCGGAAAACCTGACCACCTTCATGATCCGCTATTAATACCGCTCACAAAAATTCCACGTTCAGTACTATTGTATCCCACTGTAATGCTGATTTGACATTTTCTTTTTCTGTGAAGGAACATAAAACTTAATGATCAAAGAGTTGAAAGCTAAAATCATCTCAGGATCATCCTTGTCAAAAGATGAGGCGTTCAGTCTGGCTTTCAGCGGCACTGATGCATTGAGTGATATTTTCCATGTTGCCGAAGCTGTTCGCAAAACCTTTTTTGGTGATCAAATAGAGCTATGCGCTATTGTTAATGCAAAATCAGGAGCCTGCGGAGAAGACTGCGCGTATTGCGCACAATCCTCTTCAAATAACACCGGCTTTGGAGCTTATCCATTCATTGGAAAAGATGCGATTCTAAAACAGGCGTTAGATGCCGCAAGCGGAGGTGTCAGCAGATTTAGTATAGTCACTAGTGGTAGAAAACCGACCAAACAGGATATTAAAGCTATAGCAGAAACGCTTGAATCAATTAATAAAGCAGGCTTGGGTGTCTGCGCCTCTCTTGGATTGCTTGAATTGGATGAACTCGCATTTCTTCGTGACCATGGCCTCGAAAGATACCATAATAACCTGGAGACGTCTGAGCGATTCTTTCCTTATATATGCTCTACGCACAGCTTCAAGGAAAAAATTCGTACGATCGTGTCAGCTGCATCTGTCGGGCTGTCAATTTGCTCAGGTGGCATTTTTGGCATGGGAGAGTCCTGGGAGGATCGCTTGGATCTCGCATTTCTATTGAAAGAACTTAACGTCGATTCCATGCCTATAAATTTCCTTACCCCGATTAAGGGCACGCGTCTTGAGCATCTTCCAACTCTTGAAGCAGATGAGGCCCTTAAAGTGATAAGTCTGATGCGACTCATAATGCCGCAAGAAGCAATAAGAGTCTGCGGCGGCAGACTCCAGGCTCTAGGGAGCAGACAAACTATGATTTTTAAGGCTGGGGCCGACGCGATGATGACCGGCAATTACCTTGTAACTTCGGGACGCTCTTATCACGATGATTTGCTTATGCTTAACAGCGAAGGGCTGCATCCGAAAGGCAAGTAGTTTCATCTGTACAGTATATGCCTTTTAATTTCAATGCGATTTGCCTTGCTAACTCTATATAATTCATCTTTTCATCTCTTGCCTTGCCAAATATTTCCGCCGATGACATTTAATGCTGTACTGCGGATATCAAGGATATGATCTATGCATTGCAGGAATCGCCATACTTGCTACTGCTTTTTTCATATAAAAGAGGATCTTTGAATTGTGGACAAGGTTAAGTTGGCAAACTACCTAAAACGTGTTTCGTCTTTTTGGTGATATTCATCACATAAAACAAGAATGCAACGCTTTAAACTTATTATAGATAAAAGGACAGGAGGGACGAAAATGAAGGTACTCAAAGTAATGATTGCGGCATGGATAATATTTGCGTTTATCGCTATTGCCAACGATGGAGGGTATAAGATCAGAGCAATGGAGGCAGACACGCAACGAGTTGTAAGTAAAACGATAAATATAGTAGCTGACAAAGCCGATAGTATAAAAGAACAAGCAGATTCAGCAAAAGAGAAAGTTAAGAGAATTGCAGGCTCTAAAGAAGAAGTTGCACAGGTTGAGACATCTCACACGGACAAGAAAGTCAAAATCAGATAATCTAACTTTTCAGGTTGCCAAAACATATGCCGATCCCGCTAAGGGATCCTTTGTTATTTCTTTCACTACAACTAGAGTCCTTTATTTAGAAATCCCTTTATGAGTTCATCAGTAAATCGTTGTTCTAAATCGACATCTTCATTGAAAAAGCGTTTTTTCTCGCGTAATAGAGCATTTATCCCAGGCACATCGAAACCCTTATCCGGAATATCTGCATCGAAATTCGGGCTAATCACGTACAGCTTCTCTTGACCAGTTATGATGCGCCACATATGCCCTTCCCTGTCGAGGAGCTCCAGAATTACCTGGGCATGATATAGATTTTGTATCAAGTTTGCATGACTTGACATAAACTGGTTTCTGTCTAAAGAGCGAGACTCATAAAGACGATGCCAACGTGGATGATAGAATCGAAGTGTACCTGTAGTTTCCGGCCCTGTCCCCATAGCAGGAACCACCTCGAAATCAAATTGTACAAGATCGATGTACGCTTTGTTTCCCCTTGAAGTCGGATAATATTCAAGCCATACGATTTTGCTTTCAGGCAGTCCGGCAAGATAGTCGGCATAAATCTGAGATGCTATTCTATCGCTGACATTGCTGATGGACAATGCAGTATTATCGCTACGCTCAGTAAGTACTACACATCGAACGCCATTTTCATATTCGATAATATCAAGATCGCAGAAAAAGGCAGCTTCCTTGGATGCAAGCCTGCCGATCTTATAATGAAAAGATCCACTGTAAAGAACCCTCACGTTATCCCTCGCCCTTTCCCGCGCTGCGGCATTATTATATTACTTGTTATAATTGTACCATAATTGTAAACAGTACGCTCGTAAATGAGCTTGTGATCAACAATGTCAGCAGGACTAACGCAAGACATCAGTTCTAATAAGTTCTCCAACAATCAAATATGTCGGGATATGTAAGATAATTAATTGTGGTATTATGTAACTAGAAATATTATCTTCTTCAATCGGGAGGTTGCCATTGAAAGCTCCTCAACTTAAAAGCAAAATCGCAAGAAACTGCAATTTATTGCGTAGTTTACCATTCTTTCAAGGCCTTTCAGACAAGGAATTTGCCGATCTAAAACATATTTTTGTCGAACGCCATTACGCCCGTAACAAAACGATATTTCTTGAAGAAGATACTGTTAACTATATGTATATAATTCTATCTGGGAAGGTAAAAGTTATCCACTCAGGGCTTGATGGAAAGGAGCATATTGTAGCCATTCATCAAAAAGGTGATTTCTTCGGTGAAATGGCCCTTCTGGATGGAAAAACTTCACCGGCTACCGTAGTAGCACTTGAAGACACTTTGATTGCTATAATTTCCAGCAAAGACTTCGAAAAATACCTCCTCAAGAACGATAAGATATTGAGGCAGACAGTCTCAATCCTTTGCACAAGACTGAGAGAGGCATGGATGATGATAAAAGTGCTTAGCTTGCCGAATGCAGAGGATAGAGTCAGAGCAGTCATAACAATAGTCAGCGATTATTATGGGTATAAAGACGCCCGCGGCACAGTGCTGAGTTCCAGATTGACACATCAAAACATAGCCGACTACTCATTCGTGTCGCGTGAGACAGTAACAAGGCTTATGAACCGATTTGCCAAAGACGGAGAAATAGAGGTTTTGGAAAATAAAGATATAGTACTAAAACCATCCTTTGCGCGAAAAAGCGTAGTTTGTGACTAATACACTTTGAATAAAATCGGCTTCGCGTTATAATTATAGTAGAAGCTGTCGATAAGTTATAAGGGCGTGAGGAGAAAAGGTTTATGGATATTCTAGCTCTCTGCGTAATAATTCTTCCTGTGCTGGCCTGTGCATACGCATTTTTCTTCAAGGCTTGAACTGACTGTAATAGAATCTTTCAGTTATTCCTGCTTTAATTCAACCTATTAAGACAAGTTCTCTTCTTAATCGAGTTCGCTTCCTGATCACACACGCCACATGTTTAAATCAGCGATTTTCTTGTATTATATTCAACATGTGGAACGTTCGCATGAGGGCCTCGGCCAAAAAAATGCTCGGCAGAACCGGCAAGCATGGCGGTCAGGCAAACGAAATACATATTTCGGGGGCCGAGGGCATCTGCGAAGATGATCAAATATCAAAGCTGGCAGAGAAATTCATCAACCGCGCACTGTCGCACACAAGGGGCAGGCCGGACAAAATAGTGATAACACTCGAAAGAATAAAGGCCCTGCCTCAGAAGATCAGCCTGCTGCCGGTGAGGACCCTCGAGTGCGAAGCTCCTGAAGATGCTTGGCGTATGATATCTGCCTGCCTGTCTGAGCTCGAAATATCTTCCGCTGCCTTGCGGTCAGCAAGGCGCGTTCTCGAAGCGAAGCGTACGATGAGGGGCGCAGCGCTGATATCCCTGACATCGGGCAAAAGGCTTGAGCCGGACCGCGCGCGTGGCGTAAGAGTCTCGCGCCTGGGTATCGACAAAAGCTCCGAGAAGCGACTTATCCGTAAATTAGCCGGAATGGGTATCAACAGTCAGACCGTCAGGGAGGCACTTATCCTGGCATCCAAAGTATCAGCCTGCAGAGAGATCGCAGCCGAAATCTGCATGTCTGATGACCCGGACTATACAACCGGCTATATTGCCTCAAGATCGTTAGGATATCTGAGGATACCCAATATTAAGCGGCTTGGGGCAATGCATGGCGGCAGGGTTTTCTTTCTGAAAGAAAATAGCGACATAAAAAAGACAATAGCCTGGCTTGAAAAGGAACCGGTTGTCGCGGGGTAAGCCATGACAAAGAAAATGGTAGTCATCGGCAACCCCATAGCAGGAGGTGGCGCCGGAGAGAAAATATCGCAGGCATTGTCGATTCTAAAGAAAAAAGGAATAGACGCCGAGCTCATGCTCACATCCGGCAAAGGCGACGCAGAACTCTTCGCTCGTCAGGCCGCCACAATGTCCGATACAATAGTCATAGCTGCAGGAGGCGACGGAACGTATAATGAAGCCGCCAACGGGCTTGCACACACCAACACCCCGCTTGCCATACTGCCGATGGGAACGACTTCAGTGTTGGCCCGGGAACTGGGCATTCCAATAAATATCGAAAAAGCGCTTGATATTGCAGTCGGCGGAACCGCCGTACAAGCGCATTTGGGAAAGATATCCTGCCGAGGACAGAAGACAACATCTGCGTCACATCCCACCACCTCTTCTGAGGAATTCGCAAGATACTTCCTGCTGATGACAGGAATCGGATACGACGGTGAATCAGTCTACGAAGTAAATGAACAGTTGAAGAAATACTCTGGAAAACTCGCCTATATAGTAAGCGGGATTGGTGCACTTATAAAATACCACCCTGGATTGCTAAGTATTAAGGCAGCAATAAGAGACAACGATGATATTACCGGAGAGCGGTTTCATGTCAATACGCGGCACTGCTCGTTAAACAAGAATTTGCTCGAAGCCGCCGGCTATACAATTGTCGTGAGCAAAGCAGCCTGTTACGGCGGGGACATGAAGATAACTCCTGAGGCCAGTTTGACATCCCCCCACCTTTACATATTTATCTCACATAAAAGGGGCCGGATCAACCTGCTGCATTATCTGGGGGCCATCATAAGCGGTAGGGCAACCGAGTTGCAGGACACAACCTATTTCAGGGCCGACAGTATCGAGATAGAAGGTGACAGTCATATTCAGATCGATGGCGACTACGCGGGCAAGACGCCCGCACGGATAACCGTTGCGGAAAATGCTTTGAAGCTAATAGTGCCGAATGACAAATGATGTGAAACGGCATCTGCACGATCAGACACTTAATTCATCCTTCGCAGCGCGGTTTTCCTGAAAATATTAATACTCTTGAGGCATCTCCCTCAATTGGGCCATCGAGAATACCGGTCCGTCTTTGCATACATACTCCGGACCTACGTTGCACCGGCCGCATATGCCTATGCCGCACTTCATCCTGTTTTCAAGTGAAGTGATCGTCTGTTCCGGAGTGAAGCCCAGCTTGACCATAACGGGCAGCGTGAATTTGATCATGATGGGTGGCCCGCAGATCACGGCAATTGCATTGTTTGATGAGGGCGCAACCTGCTCGGTCACAGCGGGCACGAAGCCGACTCTCCCAGTCCAGCCGGGCGCATCCCTGTCTACGGTTACGTTGTAATTTATATCGTCACGCTTGGACCATTCTTCCAACGTGTCTTTGTAAAGCAGCATCCCCGGCGTCCTGGCGCCGTAGATAAGGGTGATCTTACCGAAATCAGCCCTGTTTTTCTCGTCAAGCATATACACAATTGTGGCCCGTAGCGTCGTGAAGGCATAACCTCCGCCGATGATCGTAACATCTTTTCCCTTCATCTTGTCGAAAGGATAGGAGTTTCCGAGCGGACCTCTCACCCCCATTATCGATCCTTCGCTAAGATTGTGGAGGGCGGTCGTAACAACTCCCATCTTGTTTACAGTAAAAAGCAGGTGGTCACCTTCGGTTGGGGACGAAGCTATCCCTATGGGGATCTCACCCTTGCCGGTAACCGATAATTGCGCAAACTGGCCGGGAGTATAATCGAAAGCCTTACGGTCCTCTTCTTTGAGAAATACAAGCTTGAATGACTTGATATTCCTGTCTTCAGTTTCAATCACCGTTTTTTCTATCCTTACCGGATACGGCAAATATGGGTTTTTCATATATAGTTCTCTCTTGTCGTATTTATTCTCACGAATTCATCTGTTTTACTACTTCACGTATGTCTATATTCACAGGGCACAAGGTTACACAGCGCCCGCAGCCGACGCATCCGATCTCTCCATTTCTCTTCATCGGGATATATTTAAACTTGTGCATAAAGCGCTGCCTTACCCGCTCCTTTTTGCCGGGTCGGGGATTATGCCCCGTAGCATGAACGGTGAATATCCATGACATGCACGACTCCCAGTTGCGAACCCGCTCTCCACCTCCCCTGAACACTTCGTCCTGTATATCGAAGCAGTGGCAGGTCGGGCAGACATACGAGCAGGTCGAACAGTTAAGACAGGGTTCGGCTACTCTTTGCCAGTAATCTTCACTAAAGAGTTCAAGCACGGTCTTGGCATTCACCTTTTCGGCGCCGAACTGGATAGTCATGGCATTTTCGGCATTCTTTCTGAGAGTCTTATAGGCTTCAATATTGGCTTCACTCGGTTCTCTCAGAACGTGGCTGCCTGCCAGAAGCTCCCGGCCCTTCTTGGTGAGGGACTTCAAAAGGAAATGTTCGCCGAGATCGGCCACCATGACATCAAGCCCTGTCTCATCAAATGGATGCGAATTGACCGATGTGCAAAAACAGGTGCCGCACGGCTCAGTGCAGCCAAGCCCGACGAGAGTGACTGCATCCCTCTTGGATAACCAGTAGTTGTCGGCAAACTGATCGTTCTTGAATATCATATCCAGGATGCGGAAAGCCCGCGCATCGCAGGGCCTTATGCCGATTATTGCCTTCTTTGAAGGCATAGCCTGTTCATCCCTGTAGATATTAGCGTCCTCTCCCTCCCGCCTGAAAGAAAGCATTATCTCAGACTGCGGGAAAAAGATTTCTTTCGGCGACATGGTCGTGTTCTTGAACCCGTCCAGGTTGATATCCGCCGCGCCCGAAATAGGCGCGAACTTGACCTGTTCTCCCTGCTTGACCGGACCCCAAACCTCGCACTTGTTTTGCAGCTCCTCGATAAAAACTGCCAAATTTTTCTTGTTCAGTCTCATGTATTCCATAGTCGGCCACCTACTCCTTCACGAACGGCTGAGGGTCGTCGCGCTGAAAGACTGTCAGCGGAGGAGGCGTCTTCAGGTCCTTCCATGCCTCATAACCGTCAAAGATTTCCCGGATATCTTTTTCCACCTTGCCGGAAATCAGCCTGATCTTTATCCCCATCGGGCAGACCTCCTCGCATGCCCCGCATTCGGTGCATCGCCCGGCAGTATGAAATGCCCTGATCAGGTGATAGGACAGAACGTCCTTGTCATTCTGGGATTTTCCGCACCACTGCGGATTGGACTTGTCCACAAAACACTCCGGACAGTAGCACAACGGGCAGGCATCACGGCAGGCGTAACAGCGTATGCACGGACTCAGAAGCTCATCTATAAAATCCGCCCTTTCTACGGGAGACATTGCTTCCACCGCCCTAATTTTTTCGTACCGGACAGGGTCTTTCAGTTCGGGTTTCGGTTCCGAAACTATTTCGTCAAAGAGGACGGGGTTTCTGACTGTACAGCGGTCGCAGTTTCGGTTCAGGACGTCACTGCGATTCAACGTAATCTCGAATCCCTTTCCCTTGGCGATAACATACAAACTATCTTCCGTTGCTTCTGTAATCTCTCCGGGGACGGCTGCCATGATCTTTCTGGGATCGAGCATCCCTGTGCAGGGCATTCCAATGATATAGATGTTGTTGCTGTCTACCTGTTTCTCCTGAATCAGGCCTACGATATTTCTGCTCACGCATCCCTGAGCGACAATGGCAGCGCGCTTGCCTGCCATTTTTGGCAGATAGACGGCAAGATTGCCGATGCAGTTGCCATCCCAGAGGAGCAGGTCGGCCTCTTGCGAGTTGGTGGCAAAATACGGGGTATTCTTCAGCGGAATAGTGCCCTTCTTGAAGCCGATCACGACATCGACTTTTTGCTTGTCGAGCAGTTTCTTTGCTACTTCCCTGAGATTAGTTGTCCTGACATTCATAACTCGGCACCTCTGTCGGCGGATACTACCGGGTCCTTAACAAAACGCTTAATCGGTCCAAGCACCGTCACGCTTTCAACGACCGATGTTGCAAAACTGGCAAATTTCTCGCCTTCAGCCGAGGATATCCATGAGAAATGAAGCCTGCCCGGCTCAAGACCGACATATTCGAGAAGGTTCTTCATAATCGCAAACTTGCGACGGGCGATCAGGTTGCCACTGATATAGTGGCAGTCGCCCGGATGTCAGCCGGAAACCCAGACACCGTCAACCCCTCTTCTGAATGCGTCCAGGATAAATTCCAGGCTCATACGTCCTGTGCAGGGAATTCTGACAACCCTGATGTTCGCAGGATATTTCATCCTACTTACCCCTGCTAAATCAGCTGCTCCGTAACTGCACCAGTTGCACAGAAAAGCCACGATAGTCGGTTCGAACTTTGACATGAAATACCCTTCCATTTAGTTGATACAACAGGCGTCATAAAGGCTCTGTTGTGTTACGGTTCCTAAAAAACTCCTTCCAGAGCGTCGAGCTGAGCTATGACCGCTACAGTAGTAAATCCCTTAAGGTCCGGAGCTCCGGATCTGCATGAGGTGACGCAAACCCCGCAACCCTTGCACAGCGCAACATTGACCTCGGCCTTTCCTTTATCGTCGAATTTTATCGCCTGGAACGGGCAGAGGTTGATGCAGACGCCGCAGCCTGCGCACCGTCTTTTATCAATATTGGATGTGCTGCCTCCGACTACGATGCTGTCCATCGAAAGGACTGTAACGGCCCTCGCAACGGCCGCCTGGGCCTGGGCAACCGTCTCATCCATGGCCTTTGGATAGTGGGCCAACCCGCACAAAAAGACACCGTCGGTAGCAAAGTCTACAGGCCTCAGCTTCTGATGCGCTTCCACGAACCAGCCATCGGCATCCATCGGCACCTTGAACTGCTGGGCAAGCTCTTCTTCCCGGTTGGAGACTATCGCAGATGCCAGAACCAGACAATCGGTATTGATCTTGATGTCCCTCTGGAGGATATGATCTGTAAATGTCACGCCGACCGTATTTCCATCATCTTCCACCACCGGTTTTTTGGACTCCTCATATTTGCCGAAAAATACACCCAGGCCTCTTGCCTCTGTGTAAAGGTCTTCGAGTTCGCCGTAAGTCCTGATGTCCCTGTTCAGGATGCAGACGCCGGCCCTGGGGTTTCTCTTCTTGATCTCGATCGCACTTTGCACAGAGTGCGCGCAGCAGACCTTGCTGCAATAGGGCCTGTCCTTGTCTCTTGACCCTACGCACTGTATGAACACGACATTTTTCATATCCTGGAATGCCGCAGAATTATCCTTAAACAGCTTATCGAACTCTGTCTGGGTCATCACCTTCGGATTCTGCCCGTAAAGGTATTCGGAGGGTTTGAGCTCCGAAGCGCCGGTTGCGATAATCGCAACCCCGTGCTCGACAATGGCCGATTGCGTGCCGTTTCCGGTTTTGCTCAGGGTGGTCTTGAAATTGCCGACAAAGCCGTCCACCTTTGATATCACAGAGCCCAGATGCACCTTGATGCGCGGGTTAGACGATACACTCTTTGCGAGTTCATCGACGTAGGGAGCAACCTCTTCTCCCCTGGTCGTCTTATACAGCTTTAAGGCGTGGCCGCCGAGACGATCCGACCTCTCTACAAGATCGGTTTCATAGCCCTGCCTTGCCAGCTCCTGCGCAGCGTTCATACCGGCAACTCCCCCGCCGATCACCAGGGCGCGCCTGGTGTTTCCGAGCACGGTTTGACTCAACGGCTCAAGCAGGACAGCCTTTGCTACGGCCATGCGGACGAGGTCTTTAGCTTTTGCCGAAGCGCGTTCAGGAGCATCGGAATGGACCCAGGAGTCCTGGTTTCTGATATTTGCCATCTCAAAAAGATATTTATTGAGGCCTGCGCTCTGCATCGTGTCCTGAAACAGCGGCTCGTGCGTGCGTGGCGTGCATGCTGCAACTACGACGCGATTAATGCCGTTGGCCTTGATCGACTCCTTTATCCTGTCCTGCGTGTCCTGAGAACAGGTAAACAGGCTCTCCTCGGCATACACTACTGACGGAAGCCCCTTTGCATACTCCACTAATTCCGGGACCTTCACTATGCCGCCTATGTTTATGCCGCAATTGCATACATAAACTCCTACCCTAGGCGACTCTCCTGCAATGTTCCTCAACTCCGGGGCCACTGGCTTTACTGTCAGCGTATTGCGCGCTTCCGAAAGGTTGGCGGTCGCGGCGCACGCTGCTGCGCTCGCCTCCATCACGGAAACAGGAATATCCTTCGGGCCGCTGAAAGCGCCGCAGGCATATATGCCTGGTTTTGAAGTTGCAACCGGCTTGAAGGATGATGCCTTGTTAAAGTGGTTCGGATTAAGCTCAACGCCCATCTGCTCGGCAAGCACTACTGTCTCGGGCGGAACATCAAGGCCGACTGAAAGCACCGCCATGCCGAAAGTCTCTTCGATGAGCTTTCCATGCTCGTCGGCATACCTGATAATGAGATCTCCGGTGCCGGGATCTTCCCGTATGGCGGAGATCATTGCCCGCTGATATCTCACGCCGAACTGGGTTTTAGCACGCTCGACGTATTTGTCGAAATCCTTGCCGTAAGCACGCATTTCCATATAAAAGATTGTGGGTTCTATATGCGCATCGTGCTCTTTTGCGATGACCGCCTGCTTGGTGGCATACATGCAGCAGACCGAGGAGCACCAGGGATTTGCATTGTGCGAATCTCTTGAGCCCACACACTGCACCCATGCAACTTTCTTTGGATGGCCGCTGTCCGATGGTCGCGTGACATGTCCCTGATATGGGCCGGACGGCGACAGGACCCTTTCAAACTGGAGGCCGGACACCACATTCTTCCAGAGCCCGAGTCCCAGTTCTTCGCGGACCCTGGCGTCATAGGGCTTGAAGCCGGGGGCGAGGATGATCGATCCGACGTTTACCGCAACCTCTTTTGCCTTGTCCTCAAAGTTGATGGCTCCCGTCGGGCATTTCTTCTCGCAGACGCCGCATTTCTTGCCGAGGCCCAGGATGCGGCAGCGCTCCTTGTCTATTGCATATTTAAGTGGCACTGCCTGGGAGTATTTTACGTAAATGGCCTTTCTTGGGCCAAGCCCCTCGTTGTGTTCATCAGGCACCTTGGTGGGGCACTTGGCAGCACAATCTCCGCATGCAATACATTTTTCCATATCGACATAGCGGGGATTTTCTATTATCTTTACAGTAAAGTTTCCTTCGCTGCCTGATACCGACTTGATGTTTGAAAGCGTATGGAGCTTTATGTTTGGATGCCGGCCGACCTCGACCAGTTTAGGCGAGATTATTCACATCGCGCAGTCATTGGTCGGAAAGGTCTTGTCCAGCTGAGACATGACGCCGCCAATAGACGGAGACTTCTCAACTATGTGGACATAATATCCAGAATTCGCCACATCCAGGGCAGCCTGCATTCCTGCAATGCCGCCGCCAACGATCAGAACTGAGCCTTTCTTGTCGCTCATAGCAGATTTAGTCCTTTCAAGAGTTCTATTGATTCTATGACATGCTTGTCGATCTGCAGCTCGGCAGCCCTCATTCCCATTGAGATGCCGACCAATTCAGTAATAAAAAAGACAGGCAGTCTTTCATTAATGCCGTAACGCTCGCCGACTTTCGGCTGGTATGCATCAAGGTTTAATTGACACATCGGGCAGGCTGTAACGATGCAATTTGCACCCCTTGCTACAGCATCCTTTACAATATTTGACATCAGCCTGAGCGAAACGTCGGTGTCATTCAAAGACGCAGATGCACCGCAGCAGTCCGTCTTGTATCCCCACTGTATTGCCTCCGCTCCCAAAGCCCCGCACACTTTCTCCATCCCCTGCGGGTTCTCCACACTGTCACCTATGTCGATGTCCATCGGATAGCGGGTCTGGAGGCAGCCATAATAACAGGCCGGCTTTAACCCGACCAGCTTTTTTTCAGCCCCAGCTGCAAGCTCACCCGATTTCACCTTCGCTGCCAGCACATCAAGAATAGACCGCAGCTTGATCTTTCCCTGCACCTTCTCCGAAAGCTCTGCATTTATAATGTCCCGCAGGTCCTTGTCACCTTCAAGCGCCCTTTGCGTCAGAAGCGTCCGGCTGTAGCACAACGCACACGGGATCATCATCTCCTTATAGCCGCTTGCATCCGCCAGCCCAAGATTCCTCGCAGGCAGTGCCACCGCCAGGAACCCATTCGTCTTTGCCGCCGACGTCGCACCGCAGCAATTCCAGTCCTTGATCTCTTTAAGGTCGACGCCGAGCCTGCTCAATACATCCCTGCATTGCACATCATAAAATGCTGAAGTAGCGTGCAGCGAACATCCAGGATAATAGGCCATTTCCATCTCATCACCTCATGAACGGTTATAGAGTTTGGAGGGGGCGGGGGTTAACCCTTAAACCCCTTAACTGCTTTTGCTTTATTAAAGAGTCTTCTTATTTCACCGACACCCCTGATCTTATCAAGGCCGACATGGATCCTCTTCAGCTTCATCATCACCATACCTAGTCCCATCTGGGCCTTCATCTCATCCACTATCGCCTTTAAACCACCGCCGCCTGCGAGCTCATCCTTCGCATTTTTCATCTCGTAAATCGCCATGAACTCCATTTCGTTTACCCTGCCGAAGTGAGACGTCGACGTCAAAAAAGCACCATGGAAATGAGCCACCTTCGGCACCACCGGCGGCAGGTGCTGCTCCTTGATCATATACTTCAAGGCCTCTGTTATCCTGGCCGTATGGATATTGTTCGGACACCTCGTCCCGCAGGTGTAACATTCGACGCACTTCCAGACAAGGCGGCTGTTCATGGCCTCTTCCTTCATGCCTAAAATGATCATGCGTATCAGCTGATCAGGCGTCACGCCCGCGTCGTCTCCCACAGGACATCCTGCGGCACATCTGCGGCATTGATAACAGGCCTTGAGGTTCTGGCCCGATCTGGCCGCTACCTCCGCCGACAGTGATCCGATTGCTTCACCCTCCATAGTCAGAGTTTGCGATGACATAAATTATCTCCTCGCGGTTTTTTATTAGACAGAATAATATTATTGACGTTAGACAGCGATGGGTACAGCAAATTTAGATGGATGTATTGAAATGAAATCAGTACGGTTGCTAAATGTGATAGTCGGCGGCCCTTGGCCATCCCGCACCCCTGTAACTTTGTCAGTCCAGTACTATTGTAATAGTTGCACGCAGCTCTCCGCGTGGTGCCGGTTTTTGGGAGCAGACTTTTTTCTAGGGTCTTTTAATCGTAAGCCAACGAACCTCAATAATTTTGGGCTATGTTAATCCATCGGATGTAACTTCCGCAAGCCATAAACCTTGCAAATATGACATTAGAATGTTCACTTCTTCTTCGATTAGCAGTTTAGCTTCACCCTTCGCCCCCTTGTAAAACCTTGCTCAGACATGTTTTGAGCCATTTCTGCTACACTGTTGCAGTTCAAGCGTTGTTAATCGTTTAATAAAAAAATACAATAGTAAATCCTGGAATAAGGACGGAGCCCAGACGTCAATTGCGGTAAGACAGCTTCGAATTTATGGCATAACCGATGTTCTTCCATGCATAGAACCGAACTTAGATCTTCTCATATAATCGGTTCTATAATCTGCAAACACAAATCATATATTCTTCAATTCACATAATTTTCAGACTCCTATGTCTGCCTACCTCCGTCTGTTCAGAACAGTCATGACCAATGGTACTGTACTAACAGCTCCAATTGTAAATAGAGTCCACCCAATAACTCTTCTTTCGCTATCACTCAGCCTATCAGCTAACAGCAGTGCCGCCCCGGCGCCCAACATCCCACGCGTGCCCGCTATCACGGCTATTTCCGGTAAAGTTAATTTAGCCTTTTTGATGGTTTTCTCCTTCATATGGCGTGAGAGATTATTTAAGCCCTGTCCATTATCGGCATAAAATTACATCTATTGGAATTAAGATCTGTCACTCACATCATTACCGGTCAATTCAACCGCTTTATATTCCCTGCACATCTCTATAACCATCTTCCTCTTGATTTCGTCTTTGAGTTCTTTAGCATAGCTCAAGACACTGGCATCCTCTCCGTTCCTGGCGTTAACATTGGCACCAGCTTCAAGAAGCAGCTTCATCATTTGGATATTGCCGTCATATGCTGCAAACAGAAGTGCTGTATTGCCCTGGCGGTTCTCGCTATTTATATCTGCGCCTTTCTCAAGAAGCAACTTAACTGTTTCATTATGGCCATAGCGAGCCGCCCACAGTAGCGCAGTCCAGCCATAGTTGTTATAAAAATTTACATCAGCGCCCGATGCGATAAGAGACTTTACGGTTTCAGTGTGGCCATTGCGCGCTGCCCACATCAATGGAGTGTCTCCTAAATTATTTCTAAAATTGACATTAGCGCCGGCCTCAACAAGCCGCTTGACCGCCTCAGTATTGCCATTCTTGGATTCGGCTAGTATTAAATTTTCATGTTCCATAAATTATGTCATGCACACACAGAATATCCGGCCAGCATGCCTCCTTTATCTCACATAATTCTTGAGTCGACATCAATTAATATGATCTTACACAATGTTTGCGTCAATAGCAATTTACGGCTTGGTTGTATCTATGAGGATCTCGGATAGTAAAAAAATGAGGCTACCAGGCTGCATCAGAACAATGACAGACAGATGCAGACTACGCTATTCCGGATTAACTAATGTCTTCAGGCTTTTCAGATTTATAATGACTATCCTGCCGTCTGCCTCTCGCAGAAATCGTGATTTCTTGAAGCGGCTCATGACTCTTATTGATGTCTCAACAGTAGTTCCGACCATTTCAGCTATGTCCTGCTTCGTTAGCTTCATAGCAATCTCAATTTCGCCGGTAGAAGCCTTCTCTCCGGTCTTTTCAGCGAGTTTCAGAAGAAGTGACGCAATCCTCGATTCGACGCGTTCCAGGGCAATATTTTTCAGAGTATCGGAAAATTCCCGAACACGCTCGCCTAGATTAGCCGTAATATCATACATGAAGCTTGGAAATCGCTCAATTATGGACAGAAGGTTGTGACGGGATATCCTGACAGTGTCACAGTCCTCCATAGCCACCGCATTGGCAGGATACGGAAAACCTCTTAAAACAGCAAAGCCTCCGAAGAAATCCCCCGGCGATATAAGTTCAATAATAATTTCCTTACCGTCATGGGATAATTTGGTTATCTTGACTTTTCCTGAAACCAGGATGTAGAACCAGTTCGATGGGTCTCCCTCAGAGAAGATGGCCTCTTTTTTTCTGAACTTGCCGCGCTCTATGGAGGAAACCATTTCACCGATTTCCTCGTCACTCAGGCTTGCAAAAAGGCCTATTTTTTTCAAATATTCAATACTCGCCATTACAATATATTCTGTTTGGTATAAGTTATATTATCATTTCCAAATTAGCCCTATTTAGATAGGGCTAATTATAAAGATCATTCAAAGTCGCGGTCTGCAAAAACGTTCATTTGATTGTAGCCAGATACTTGTCAACGATCTGCTGCAGCCTGAAAGGTGACGTTGTCATTTTCATTAGTATGTGCCGTACAGCGGGGAAAAACCTCTTTATCTTGTCCTGAGGCAGCGGTCTGGACGATAAAACAACCGGTAATATTTTTCTCCACTGAGGGTTCATTCTAATTTTGCTCAGGATCATAAAACCCTTTCCAAGCGGCTGAATGCAAGGATCGAAGACTACCATATCGACTTTTGATGAGTTCAATATCTCAAACGCCTTCTCATCCGATCCAGCTTCAAGCACAGAAAATCCAGCTTGTGTCAGGGCAGTCCTGTACAGCCCTCTCTTTTCTTCATTGTCATCGATAAGGAGAATCGCGTATTTCCGAGATCCGGATTGTTTCATTTCCTGATTATCGATAAAACTATCGAGCATATTGCGCTGCTCTTCTGTCTGATGGACAAACATCACTCCTATGCCCACGCCCTTATGATAGTGCTGCACAGAGGCCTCAACGTTCATAGTAAGATTATCAACCGGGAAAGAGAGTTCTACCAGCGTGCCTGGATCTGCGGTCTGTTGAGTATAAATAAAAAGACCTCCACTGCTTATGTTTGCGCAGTGAGCCATGGCCTGCTTGTTTATGGTAATGTTTTCCTTGAATCTTACGCGTGATTTTTTTCTGCTTTCGTCGATTGCCATACTAAACCTCTTTCTTGTTATGCATCCTGTAACTGTCGATTCATGCAAGCAATCAGTTATTAAAAAAAATCATGCTATTGAATTAATGTTACAAAAAATAAAGGATTTGCCGAAACAGACAAACCCTTTATTTTCATTGGTCGGGGCGATCCGATTTGAACGGACGACCTCTCGCACCCCAAGCGAGTGCGCTAGCCAAGCTGCGCTACGCCCCGGCTAAGACAAGGCCTCAAGCATATGCCTGAGCCTCATTTTAACTATGTCGAGAATTTGTTCACTGGAAAGGGTCTGATCAGGTCTATCGTCCACAATCTGAGCCTCGGGTCCCGGCAGCATCCCACCTAGCTTCTTTCTAACTCCATCGATTGTGTAACGTTCTTCGTGAAGAAGTCTCTTAATCAGCAGGAGGAGATCAACATCCCTCTTTGTATATATCCTTTGTCCGGCTTTGCTCTTTCTCGGGTTAAGAAATGGAAATTCCGATTCCCAGTACCTTAATACATACGTTTCTACGCCTAACAGACGACTTGCTTCTCCAATCTTATAGAACAGCTTTTCCGGAAACAGCCTTAACACCTGCGGTTTATGGAAAGCTTCATTCATTTACCGTTACCCTATTCCTTCTCAATCGCCTCTTTAAGTTGATCGCTAGCCTTAAAGGTGACGACTTTTCTGGGGGTTATTTCCACTTCCTGTTTTGTTTTAGGATTTCTTCCAATTCGTGCGCTTTTCTTGCGCACAGTGAAAGTCCCAAAACCGGACACCTTGACGGACTCTCCAGCCACAAGGGTCTGTTTCAGGGTTTCAAACAAAACCTCAACAATATCCTGCGTTTCGTTCTTAGGAAGCCCGACTTTCTCGAACAATAAATTTACGATATCAGCTTTTGTCATAACCTCCCCCATTCAACTGAATCAACACTCTTAGATGCGGTCAATATGAAGCCGCGCTCAAAGTTAGGATAATTTTATCCTACTTTGATAACTCCTTGCAAGTATTTTGTATTTCGGCTTCATGCATACAGGATTATTCAGTTTTTGCCCCTCGATTCAGGTCTAACGGTCGTTTGACTCGTACAAACTCTTTCTGTTATTCTCAGTATAGCTAAGTTTGATCAATCTTTTAGAGGACCGACAAATCATTATGAAAGCCGATAAAGCGATGACTGCGAAAGAAAAGAAACTTCAGGAAATAAGAAAGAAACTTCTCCTGCAGAAAGAAGAGCTGCTTTCAGGCGCCGGTATTACTCGCAATGCCTTACCTGATGAAACACTTTTTCCTGAACTTGGAGATCAGGCATCAGCAGAAATCGATCGCAATTTCACGTTGCGCCTGAGAGACCGCGAGAGAAAACTCCTGAAGAAGATAGAAGAAGCTATAGATCAGATCGATAACGGCTTGTACGGCATCTGTGAAATCTGTGGACAGGAAATCAGCCTTAAGAGGCTGGAGGCGCGTCCTGTCACTACGATGTGCATCGATTGCAAGACCGAGCAAGAAGAGGAAGAGAAACTCCGCGAAAAATAATCCGGCTATGCAGCAGCTGATTCTTCGCTATTCGTCTCGACCTTTCTGAATATTTTAATCACCGACACAAAAACCGCAAGCACCAGTGGCCCCATCACAAGTCCTATTATTCCAAACAACTGAATTCCTCCGATAACGCTAAACAGAATCACCAGCACATGCATTTTTGTCCTGCTGCCGATAATGACAGGCCTGAGAAGGTAGTCAATCATGCTGATGCCGAAGAATCCTATTATAATAAGCGCAAACGCCTGTCCTACAAGGCCGTGGATAAACAGATAAATTACAGCAGGCCCCCAAACAGCCATCGATCCGACCAGAGGAATAAATGATGCAATCGATATTGCAAAACCCCATAAGACCGGCGATGGGATGCCCAGAAGCGAAAAGGCAATGCCTCCGATAATACCCTGCGCAATAGCTACCAGTACTCCTCCATATATGGTTGATATTATGATATCCCTCATTTGCGTCGCCAGAAGAAATTTCTCTTCGTCCGAGAAGGGCATATAGTCGCGAATCTTGCTAAGAAAGTCTGCACCGTCCTTGAACATAAAAAAAACTGAAAATATCGTGAAGACAAAATTTACGGCAACTGCAATAAAATTTCCGGCCCCCAGTGTAATTTGTGTAACCAGTTCCTTTCCTACGCGCTGAAAATAGTCAATAATAGCCGCATCCAGATCCGCCTCAGTAATGCCGAAAATGTCGGTGATTCTTCCGATGATTTTGCTTACCGCGGGGTGTTGAAGCCCCTGCTTGAGAGAACTTAATTTGTCACTGTCAAGGTAGTCGGAAAGATGCTTCAGTTCGGCAACAAGCAATACTATAAAGTATGAAAAAGGACCTACAATGACGGTCACAATTATGCTGATAGTAATCAAAGAAGAAACTGTCTTCCATGGAGCAAACCTAAGAGTAAAGGCATAAACAGGATAGAACACCAGTGCTATTACAACAGCCCAAGCGATTGGTGACAAGAATGGCTTGAGTATCTGGAAAGTCAGATAACCCAATACTACTACAATAGACAGAAGCGTTATGGTATAAAATCTCTTTGAAGTCACTCCGCCAGCCCGATTATGTGCCTTCCCGGTCACTCCTTTTTCGAGATGCAGCGGTTATCAGGGCATCAAAAAGCCAGACCGAAAGCTGGTCGTAGAAAATCCTCTCCGGATGCCACTGTACCCCTACACAGAAATTATAATCCCTTTTGAAAATACCTTCAATAATACCGTCATCTGATGAAGCAAACACAGAAAGTCCGTCGCCTATATCCATTACAGCCTGATGATGAGATGAGTTGACGGTATACCTTTTATTAATGAATCCGCCTGGCTCATCAACTATATTGATCTCGTGAAATCCCTTGCTGTGGTCTCCGATGCTGGCCAGCTGATAATTTATGTCATCAAAGAGAGTGCCACCATGATAAACATTGAGGAGTTGCATACCGAAGCATATGGCCAGTATAGGCTTTTCTTGCAAAAGAGCTTCCTTCAGCAGCTCGATCTCGAATTCAATTCGCTCTTTCCTCTCAGGTTTAATGTATTCTTCGGGCACAGAAGGCTCGCGTCGGTAATAATCAGCAATAATATCAGCACCGCCTGTGAACAAAAGTCCATTGATTCTGCTGCACAACGCGGCAGGTGTTTTACATACCGGCAATGCGATCGGCACGCCACCTGAATTATCTATAGCAGAGATGTAGTCACATCTGAGGTTGAGTTTGTCGCCCTCATAGCCGGTCGTAATACCAATATATGGTTTCATCGGAGAACCATACCCGCCCTTCTATTACCAAAGAAACCTCTGCTGAACGATAGACTGCCGTTGACGAAAACATGTTCAACACCGCATGCACCCTTAAAAGGCTCTCGAAAAGTAGCCTTGTCTTGCAGTCCAGCATAATCGAAAATAGCGACATCGGCATAATACCCTTGTTTGATCAGCCCTCTCTGCTCTAGACCAAACACCTTTGCAGGCAGAGACGTCATCCTCCGCACGGCCTCCGTAAGAGTGACAATGTGTTCATCTCTTGCATACTTGCTCAAGAAACGCGCAAAGCTGCCAAACCCTCTCGGATGCGGCTTTCCAATGCAGGTCAGGCCTGTAAATGATCTTACCGAACTGTCAGAACCGATCATGGTAAATGGCAGTGAAAGAATACTCCTCAAATTATCTTCACACATGGAAAAAAAAATAGCGCCAGCCCTTGCATCTTCAGCAAGAGTAATATTCATTACAGCGTCCGCGGGATGCATGTGCTTTTTTGCCGCTATATCGAGAATATTTTCTCCTTCCATCCACTTATTTCCAGGGTTTGAAACAGAAGAGATGTAAACGCCTCTCCAATAATTGTCGGCATAGTCGGCAAGTTCAGACCTTATTCCGGCCCATACATCAGGATCTCTCAACCGCTTCAATTCCTCTTTAACACCTCCGACATAGACCCAGGAAGGAAACACCGTATCAAGATCTGTGCTAGATGCAATATATGGATAACGGTCACAGGTTATCTGAAATCCTGCGGCATGAGATCTTCCAATCATATCGATCACATTCACTATCTTATGCCAATTTTTCTCTCCAGATGTTTTTAAATGAGAGATATGGACTGGAATTCGGGCTGCAACTCCTATGTTCAATGTCTCTTCAACAGACTCGACAAGGGCATCACCTTCGCTTCTCATATGCGTGGCATATATCGCTCCAGGCCTCTCACAAGCAGTCATTTTCGCTAATTCTATAATTTCATCGCTTGTTGAGTAGACACCAGGTGGATATATCAAGCCAGTCGAAAGCCCTCTGGCACCAGCGTGCAGCGCGCCGGCAAGTAGCCTTTTCATTTCGGCCATTTCCGATCTTGAAGGCGGTCCGTCCTTGTACCCCATAACAGAGGCTCGCAGATTGCCATGACCGCACAAGGTAGCATAATTAATTGCTATCCCATTGTCGTTCAGAAGTCTAAAAAACTCTTCAAATGTATGCCAGGCTTCATTGATACCGACTTCGTGCCTGTCGAATTCCCGTCTGTCAAATGCCTCTGAGAACAATGGCGCAGCCGACAAGCCACAGTTACCATTTATCTCTGTTGTAACTCCCTGAGATAACTTGCCCTCAGCTCTGCCATCTGCCAATATTGTGAATTCTGAATGGGCATGCGTATCAATAAAACCGGGAGAGACAGTGAGGCCACTCGCATCAATAACATTCCTGGCTGCTTTGTAATCTCTGCCGACATAAAATATACGTTTGCCCTCTATGCCAACATTCAGAAGCATCGGTGCAGAGCCGCTGCCGTCAATGACATTGCCGTCTTTGATCAAATAATCTAACACTTATACCTCATAATATTAACTGAATCCGGAAGATGCGAGTGTACGGCATGCCGCCCACAATAGGAGATGGACGTGATCGTCTACATTCTTATCTCTTTATTCTCGTATACTTAATGTTCTTTGCCTTCGCAACGCTGCTGTAATGTACTGGTTCGTCAAGCGCTATGTGCTGAGGCGGTACCGAAGAGAAATATCTGTTAATACCACTGGCGATTGATTTTGCCAGCAATTGTCGATACAAATCACTTGCTAATAGTTTTTCCTCTTTAGGGTTGCTCAGAAACGATACTTCAACCAAGGTTGATGGCATCTTGGCACCCACAAGAACATAAAATAGCGCTTGCTTTACACCTAGATTATTTACATCCGGATACTTCTCCGCGGTGGCCATTGCAAGTGAAGTCTGTATGCTGCCGGTAATTTTTACTGACTCGTCGCGCTTGCTTTCCCGTTCAAGTGACGCCAGAATAACTCCAAGTTCGCCCTTCATCTGCTTCATCTTTTTTACCGATATTGCATTTTCTCGGGCAGCCACCTTCAGAGCCTCGGCATCATTAGACCAGTTGAGCAAATACGTTTCAATACCCCTGGTATTCCTGTTAGTGCTGGAATTGGCATGAATAGAGACGAATAGATCAGCATTATTGTTATTGGCTATTTCGGCACGCTGCGGCAAAGGGATAAACACATCCGAATCTCGCGTTAGAACTACCTTATATGAAGGGTAATCCTTCTTCATTATCTCTCTTATTTTAAGCGCAATATCGAGAACCACACTCTTTTCATACAGCCCCGATGGACCTATAGCCCCAGGGTCATGACCACCGTGACCGGCATCAATAACGATAGTCCTCTTTACAACCTGACTTTCCTGAATTCGAGCTTCCGGTTCCGACTGAGACTTAGAAGGGAGTGCTGTTTCATCAGGCTTAGTTTCCACGTGCAAATCCGGCTTAAGCTTCCCTTTATCTCTGCCACTGAAAATATCGACGACCAGCCTCGCCGGATCTTCAAGATTGATCACCTTGAAATTGTATGTCTCGCTCTTTATATCAAACACAATCCTAACCGTTTCAGCGCTGTATTGACCGAGTCTCACTGATTTCAGGGCAGGATGATCAACTTCAATTCCTTTCTTAAGCGCCTTTGCAACTTTGGCACGTTTTAAATCCAAATAAAGTCTTTCCGGATGCGACAACTTGCCTGTTGTAAACTCAACAGGAGCTGATATCTCAAATACAAATCTAACAAAGTCAGGATTTTCCCAGTGACGGACATCTCTTAATACAGCCGGTTCTTCGCCGCATGCAACTATTGGAAAACTTATAAACAATAAAAAAAGCAGGAACCCGGTTGCCATAACCGCAAGCCCTGCTTTGTTGCAGAGGGTAAAATTCATCTGGCCTCTACGACTCTGATCTCCGGGATCTCTTTCTTTAGTGTCGCTTCAACATAATTTTTAAGAGTAAGTGTAGACATCGGACATGTGCCGCAAGCGCCTTTCAGCTTAACATAGACGGCATCATCCTTTATATCTACAAGCTCTATATCACCACCCTCCGACTTGAGACCGGTCCTGATTTTGTTCAAAACTTCCTCAACTTTATCTCTAGATATCATTCATCCTCCTTCTTGTCGATCGTATGTTTACATCATATCTCATAAACTATTTTTTATCAAGACAGGTCTGCCGTTTGACCACGATCATCAGGACAAGCCGTTAACGTCACGGGCTCGTTAGACTTTAGCGGCCTGAGCTACGATAATTTAAACATCCACGTTACTGATCGTTCCGGAGAGAGCGATGGATGATTGTTGATGCCTCATTCACATTTGCATCCAGGACTTCCCTGATCTTGCCCAGGATTTCGTCAGGAGATGCCGCCTTTGAAATGAAACTGTACCCCTTTTCATTTATTCCGTGACTATTTATTATATCGTCCGTATATCCGCTCATAAACAGCACTTTGCTTTCAGCCCTTATCTTCATGACCTCTTGATACACTTCCATGCCGTTCTTGCGAGGCATCCGCACATCCAGGAGGAGCATATCTATTTTATCCTTTCTCCTGGTAAAGATCTCGATGGCTTCCTCCCCGTCACGCGCTTCCAGCACCACATAGCCGCTAATCTCCAGCATTTCTCTTATAGTCGATCTCGTATCTCTATCATCCTCTGCCAGCAAAATGGTCTCGATGCCGGCATAGTCACGCGGCATACCCTCATCGAGGTGTTGCCGGACTTTCCCTTCCGCCTTTGGAAGATAGACCCGGATCATGGTCCCGTTTGAGGAGTCTGACTGGACATCAATGAATCCATTGTGCTGTTTGACTATCCCGTAAGTTACAGCCAGTCCAAGCCCCGATCCGCTGCCCGATGCCTTAGTCGTAAAAAAGGGTTCGAATATCTTTTCCCTAATAGACTTATCTATACCGGAGCCGGTATCGCGCACAGACATGCATACGTAAAGCCCGAAAGCGCGGCAGCTATTGTCACTCAGGGATGCGTCATTGATGGTCGCAATATCGGTTCGTATAGTCAAGACCCCGCCTTCGGGCATGGCGTCCCTGGCATTTGTAGTCAGATTGATAAGCACCTGTTCGATCTGATTCATATCAGCCATAACAACGGCCGGTTCCGCGGTCAATTCCGTTACCAGCTCTATGCGCTCATCGACAAATTGCAGCAGATGCGCATTGGCTTTACGGATGACATCGTTCAGATTAACGGGGCACAGCACGATTGTCTGCTTTCTGCTGAATGTCAGAAGACTCTGGCTGAGACTGTTTGCCTTGTCGATCGCATTAGCTACTTGCTCTGCATATCTAGCGGTTTGATTTCCATCAAGCAACTTCCTCCGAATGAGATACATCGCCCCTTTTATAGTTGTCAGAATATTGCTGAACTCATGCGCTATTCCACCGGCAAGGATGCCGACTGCCTCCAATTTCTGAGACTGTCGCAACTGATCCTCCAGGCTTCTGCGTTCCGTAGTGTCTTCGGCAATGCCCGTTACCCGGTACCCTTCACTCTTATCGCTTACGACAAATCCGCGCCAGTATATCCAGCGGACAGACCTGTCTGCACCAACGATCCGGTATTCTACAGAAAAGTTCGCCTTCTCTGATTTCGTCTTGTCGATGACTGTCTGGACTATCTCACGGTCTTCGGGATAGATAGAGTCAAACCAATCCCCCGGATTTCTGTACAGACTGTCGCAGGAGCGGCCCCATATCCGCTCGTAACTGGGACTGATATACAGCACTTGGCCATAGTCCGCCGACGTGACTAAGAAAACCTCATTTATATTTTCAGCCATCTGCAGAAAACGCCTTTCGCTCATGCGAAGGGTCTCTTCCGCCTTTATGCGACTGTCGATCTGGGCTTGGAGCATCTGGCTCAGCTCTTCGAGCCTGGCAACCTTTTTAAGCAAGTAAATGGAAATGGAGACAACTATAAAAGATACCATTAAGGAATCAACAAACCCTATAAACAATAATCTGCCCGAAACGGATCCCCACAGCGCATAACTGATAGACACGCTCAGCAGAGCAGTGAGTATTTCAGAACTTATCATGGCGATCAGAACAAAATGCCACGACTTGATTATCTGAAGCTTAGGTATGACTGATGCGCCCATGAGAATTACAACGGCAGTCACTATATTTGTTATCTAAAGACTGCATTGACTTTTCCAGCCCCCCCCCAGAACCATGCAATATTTATCCTTAATCAGCAGGCCAATGTCAATCAGATAGAAGCATTCCGCAAACGAACCGGATGAGGCATATCACATATTCTCTGCAATTGAAAAGGTCTTCGTTAAGCGCTATGACTGGATTCCGCCGCCCTCTTTTGATGTACACTATTGATAGTGAAGATCATTCTGTCAATTGCCTGTGTACTGTTTCTTTTTTGCATATCCTGTCAGGGCAAATCACCTGCACCTCAGCAGACTCACGCTCAAGAATCTGCTGTAGCTCTACGTGGAGAGCCGCTTGTAATATCCGTTCTCCCGGTTGAAAGCCCGCGGTCAATGTTTGAGAAGTTCCTTCCGTTAAAATATTATCTTGAGCGGGAACTGGGAAGGCCAGTGCTCCTGACGATTGCACGCGATTATGATGCTGCGATCGATAGCCTGGCGAAAGGCAGAGTGCATCTTTCTTACCTTGACCCGGCTGTATATTGCATGGCCAGGGCGCATTACAGGGGAGAAGTGATCCCTCTGGTCAGAGCAGTAGTATCAGACGCGGCAGCATCCCGCAGTGTGTTGGTTACAAAGAACATAACCGGCATTGAGAAGATTGTCGACGTAAAAGGCAAAAGGCTTGCCCTGGGCAGTGAACATTCTTCGTTCAGCCACCTCATTCCTCTGGCCATGCTCCACGATGTAGGTATTAACTCAGGCGATTTTGCCAGAGTGGATTACATGCAACAGGAAGACAGAATTGCACTTGCTGTATTGATTGGTACTCACGACGTCGGCGGCCTAAGCGAGGCCGTAGCAAAAAAATATGCTGCCGACGGGTTAAGAATAATCAAGCGCTCCGATCCGGTGCCTCAGCTTTTCCTGTGCGCTTCTGCCAAGCTGCCCAAAAAAGACCGGGAGATCCTCAGCAAAAGTCTTGTAGCTTTGAAGGACAAGGGTATACTTGCATCAATCGAACAGAACCTCGAAGGCTTTGCGCCTGCAGAAGATAGAGACTTCGACTTAGTAAGGATAATGATCAAGAATCTGACCGGAAGTGATTATATCGAATATGGTCCTCGAACTGTGCGATTTGCTGTTCTGCCGCTTTATCCGGCCACAACCATATATCGCCGTTACGAACCACTTATGAGATATCTTTCAGATAAGACCGGGTATGAGTTTAAGCTGTTAATTCCTAGAGATTTCGAAGAATTCACGCAGGTCATCAAGAGCGGAACGGTCGATTTTTCATATCAGAATCCTTACGTCTATGCGCAAATCGATCGCGAATATCATATAGCTGCCCTCGTATCATCAATTGGGCGCTCCGACGAGGAAAGCGGTGGAGATGAATCTTTTCGGGGCGTGATCATTGCAAGAAATGACAGCCGAGTCAAAAGTGTAGATGACCTGAAAGGAAAACGCGTTATGATTGTTTCTCCCAAGTCCGCTGGCGGTTTTCTATCTCAAAAAATATTTCTTGCTCGAAAGGGCATAAATGTAGATCGCGATTTAACAATTATTGATGCCAAGAGACAAGAAAGGGTCATTCTAGGAGTATATAATGGACAGGCCGATGCAGGCTTCGTCCGCGAAGCAGCCTTGCAGGTGTTGAAAGACGAGATTGATATGAGCAATATCAAAATATTAGCAACCACCAGCCCTCTTCCAAACTGGCCTATTGCCTCGACGAGCAAGAATAATCCTGCCCTAGCATCCATGGTCCGACAGTTGCTCATCAGGATTGACGACTCAACAATATTGAATGCGGCACATATAAGAAAGTTCAAACCTGCTGATGAGACTGAACTCGAAGAACTGAAAAAATACTGAGTATGAAAGAACGTATTACATCACTATTCAGAAAGCTGCCCATCGCCAAAAAATTCACGATTTCAGTCGTATTGCTGATCATAGTTATAATGGTTGCTGTGAACACACTGATCATTACTTATCAGAAAAACGCCCTTATGGATGAGATGGAGAACAGCCAGCTTCTTATCATTAGAAATTTTGCAAAAGACAACGCTGAACCACTAATGTTCCTTGATCCGTTGAAATTGGATGAGCATATCCAGGTAGTGTCCCAAACACCAGGCTGCGTATATGCCATGATGACAGACCGGTCCGGCAGAGTTGTAGCTCACACCGATAGAAAACAATTGGGAACAATGCTGGCACAGTATGCATTTGATCACTCATCTGCCGATCAGAGTCCAAAATCACAGGGCTATTCGATGCAACCTGAAACATCGATAAAAGAAATAATATTGCCGGTTGAAATTGGTTATGAAAAGATCGGGACAGTAGTAGCAGGCTTTTCAAGAGAAAGGATGGAGAGCTTAATAAGCGAAAGCCTTACTGGATTGGAACATTATGTGGCACTGATTTCATGTATCATGCTGATCACGGGCATAGGCGGTGCTGTACTCTTGTCAAGAGTGCTTACAACACCGATGCGTCATCTGAAACAGAAGATGGAGCGTGTACGTTCGGGAGCTCTGGACATAGTCATTGAAGATGCGGGACCTGACTGCCGCGATGTACTCAAATGTGACCGTTCGGACTGCCCGGCCTTTGGCAAAAAGCGTTGCTGGACTATAATTGGCACCAAGTGCTACGGCTTGACGCAAAGCAGCGTAAAGGACAAAATAGATTTATGTCACGGCTGCGAGGTATATCGAAAGACAGGTGGTGACGAGATCAAGGAGCTTATAGAGGCGTTTAACGATATGGTGATACGTTTAAGGGATAGCCTAAGCGAGCTCGAGCAAAGCAACAGGGAGAAGGCCCGGCTCGAAAAACTCTCTGCGCTAGGTGAAATGTCGATGACAGTAGCGCATGAAGTAAAAAACCCGCTAAATGCCATACGTGGCGCCGTCTCATACTTGAAAGATAACTTCGAAGGCGATGTACTGAGAGAATTTCTATCCATTATTGAGCAGGAGACCAAAAGGCTTAACGACATAGTTACTGAATACCTTGTATTTTCCAAACCGGCGCCGATCAAGGTAAGTCATGCAGACCTTAACAGCGCAATATCAGATATGGTCAGCCTTATAAGACAGGAGGCTATTGAAAACAATGTCGAGATTATTACTGAGCTGGATACTTCACTGAAACCCTTCGACTTTGACATTCAGCAGATTAAACAGGCTCTGCTTAATATACTGGTCAATGCGATAGATGCAACCCTTCCTGGAGATGCGATTAAGATCACAACGGTATCACGCAACAGTTCGGTAGATGTTATCATTAAAGATAACGGTCAAGGCATTGAGAAAGATATTCTGCCGGAGATATTCAAACCTTTTTACACTACAAAAACAAGGGGATCTGGGCTAGGCCTCGCCTGCGTAGAGCGCATCATCAGAGACCATAAGGGCAATGTCACGGTACGGAGCGAAGAAGGAAAAGGTACTGAATTCATTTTTTCAATACCTCTGGAGCACGGATCATGTCAGCTGCTCTAGGTTGCATACTGCTTGTTGATGATGAGATCAATACCCTTAAGGTGCTGACTGCTATTCTTAAAGACAGCGGGTATGATGTAACCTCAGCCAGAACGGCTGAAGAAGGTCTGGACAAAGCATCAAAAATCGCATTCGATGCGGTAATCACTGACTATAAGCTGCCCGGCATTAATGGGATAATGTTTTTGCAGGAACTCAAAAGGAAAGCTCCTCACCTGCCAGTTGTAATGCTTACAGCCTTCGGCTCAATAGAAATGGCAGTGGAGGCTATGAAAATAGGCGCATTCAATTACATATCGAAGCCGGTGAATCCAGACGAGTTGCTCACCGTTATGCGAGAGGCTGTCTCTAAACACAGCCTGGTGATGGAAAATATATCTCTCAAGTCACAGTTAAAAGACCGGTACAATTTCAAAAACATTATCGGCAAGAGCGATGTCATGCTGGAGCTTTTCTCACTTATCGAAACCGTTGCTGCAAGCAGCTCGAACGTGCTAGTGACAGGTGAAAGTGGAACCGGCAAGGAGCTGGTAGCAAAAGCTATCCACTATGAATCCCCTAGGGCTGCTAAAGCTTTCGTACCAATAGATTGTACTGCCCTTCCGGAATACCTCCTTGAAAGCGAGCTTTTCGGGCACGAACGGGGTGCATTTACAGGTGCACACGAACGCAAGACTGGTCAGATAGAATATGCTGACGGAGGGACTGTCTTTCTTGATGAGATAGGAGAGTTGCCCCTAACAGTACAGAAGAAATTCCTCAGGTTCCTTCAGGAACGTGAATTCCTCCGTGTGGGAGGCAGTAGCAGGATTAAAGTTGATGTGAGAATAATATCGGCAACAAACCGCAATCTTGACGAGGATATCAAGAAAGGTAATTTTCGTGAAGATCTTTTTTTCAGACTCAATGTTGTGAGGGTATCTATACCCCCTCTTCGGGAAAGAAAAGAAGACATACCCATCCTCGCCGCTCACTTTTTGTCAAAATGTGCTACCGTTAATGCCAAAACGATATCCTCTATAGACAGTGATGTAATTGAAGCTTTTATGAGATATGACTGGCCCGGCAATGTGAGAGAGCTTGAGAATACCATAGAGCGTGCGGTTGTGCTTTGTCCTTCGCCATCTATCACCATGCCTTTTCTTCCGCGTGCCATTCGTGATCTCATGGCGACCCGAGTCGCTTTCAGTGAAGGGTTGACCCTGATTGAAACGGAGAAGCGCCTTATAATGCGTGCTCTTGAAAAGACATCCTGGAACCAGACCAAAGCTGCCGAAGCCCTCGGCATCTCCCGCAAGCAGCTCAGGACAAAGATGAAGCATCACGGCCTGCTGCCCGAAGAGTAGTCAAATCCTGCTAAAGGTTTCAGCAATGCCAAATACGTACTTTTCACAATAGACAGCTTATGTATAATCTGATACTCTTGATCATTAAATTCTAGCGGATAAATATGGTGCATATACTTTAAGTACGCCTGACGCATTCGGTTTGCGAAGAAGATTGCTTCTGAATCCCAGCTCTGTTGCTTTATGCATTTATCACATATGCGAGGAGGTTAATATGCGTTTAGTCAATTTCAACATCGAATGGATGAATGACTGGTTTGTCGGCGGCAACAAGATCGCCTTCAGGCAGAATAATCCTGCCAAGGGCATCGACAATGTGGACGACCTGGCCAAACGTGTGGCAGGCCTGATCCTGGCTGCAGACCCGGATGTGCTTACGGTCGAGGAAGGGCCGAGCGACAAGAGAGAAATGGAACTATTCGTTTCTACCTACCTCAGCAATGACGGCGCGGCCTTGTACGATGTTTTTGGAGGCATTGACGGGAGCGCCCAGAAGATATATGCTCTGGTGAAGAAAAATGGTGCATTAAAGAACTGTTCGCCAGCCGCTGATCTTGAGACGGAAGCATTAAAAGATACATGGGAGAGTGACGTAAACGGTGACGGGGTGACCGAATTGTATAAGTTTACGCGCTTGCCCATAGTAATCGATGGGGAACTCGACAGCAGCAGCAAATGCAGGATTGTCGCTATGCATACCAAATCCAATTATGTACAGTTTGGCGAAGAAATGTGGAAGGATCCAAGCAGGAGGCAGGCGTTCATAAATATTGCACTGACAGACCGAAGGCGAATATCCTCAGAAGCAATGAGAATACGGCAATACCTGGACGTCGTGACCACTAACAACCCTACCTTGGCTGTCATTGTAACAGGCGATATGAACGATGGCCCTGGACTTGACTATTTCGAGCTTCGCTACCTCACTCACAACGTCATAGATATCATTCTTGGAAGTACATTCGCATATGAACTGTTATTCCGTCATTCCTTCATCGACAGAGTAGCCATGTCGGAGCGGTACACTGTGGAATTCTACGATTTTATCGAGGAGCAGAATAAACAGCTCCTTCTCGATCACATCTGCGTTTCACCTGCACTATCAGGCAAGATAGTAGCAAGCGGCATCATGCATAAAGACTACAACGCTGCATTGGACCCGGGCGCATCAGGCGATCGGCAGAAAAGGCCGAGCGATCACAGGCCGGTCTATGTAGATATAAACGAATAGAGGAGGATGGCTCAATATGGGAAAGAAACAAAGCAGCAAGACAGGCCGCATTAGAAAAAAGAAAGCGTCCATGCAAAAGAGAACAAGTATCAAAAAATTGACTTATAGCGATTGGCAGATACATCCTCATATAATAGATATGGGCAAATTCAGAACGCTTCAGAGTCCTATTTGGCAGCGTATGACCACCAAGCATGAAGGCGATGTGCTGTATATCAAACAATGGAACTTCTGGGTCAGAGCGGGGTTCGATGCCAATGCGCAATCCTCAATTTTCTTCAGGGATTACGAAACTGCAAACTCAGATACTGATGCACTTCTGAGGGCTGTAGGCTTCACTTGGAGGAAAGCTGAGAGCGAGGAAGAGGTATGGGATCGAATAAGTCTGGTATGGACATGGCTGAAGAATAACGTCATTTATGATCCGGTTAGTTATGCGACAATATCCTCTCTTCCCGGCGAATGGCCATCAATACTTGATTACGCGAGGTACTATAAGCTTCATAAAAAGATCGTATGGGCAGCGTGTTTTTCAAAAGCCCATATATTTGCAACACTCCTGGGCCGCATGATCTATCCCCGGTACCGGATTGCCATTGCTGAAACCCACCACACTGAAAACGGCGTACCGCCGACAGCAACCCACGTTTATGTTGCTGTCTATGTTGGAGAACGTTGGTTTTACCTGGACCCGACAGCAATTTGCGTCGCCTTCCCGGATTATGCTCACAGGCAATCGATAGGCGTCAGCAGCTTTACCACGGTGGATTACGAACATCCCTGTGAAATTATACCAATCCCTTTGTCAGGGTTTGATGGCGTTCCGCATTTGCCGAGCTAATATAAATTGGCCAAATCGTTAGCACTGAAAAGGTCGATTTAGGCTTGTTTTCTGAGCTTGCGTAATGCCTCCGCTATGCATTATGTCTTGCTCAGGTGAACTCTTTAATACCATTTTACTCTATTACGGTAGGCAACGAGTACAGGTCCGACGACGGCGTCGGACCTTACATAGCCGACAGAGTGAAAAATCCGCTCGATCACATTGCCATTCTCAATGCCGGAGAGAGACCGGAGAATATCATTTTCAAGGCCATTGAGCTTAAGCCCTCGGCTACAGTCATAGTAGATGCCGCCAACTTTGGCGGCAGGCCCGGAGAAGCGCGCATCATACCGGATAGTTCCGTCCAGGACTGTATTCATAGCACGCACAATTTCCCGCTCAATATAGTCTCGCGCCTGATCGCGGAAGACACCGGCTCGAAAGTAATCTTTTTAGGGATTCAGTTTGAGAGCATGCAATATGGAAAAAACTTGAGCGCCGAGGTCAGGGCCGCTGCCGATGAAATAATAAAGATGATTTCAGGCAGCTGCTAGGCAGTAAGGATTTCAAGGGATATCAGTTCAAGGGCCCTGATGGGGTCCTCGTGCTTAAGAATGCCTCTTCCCATGACAATGTAGTCGGCCCCTTCCCTGAAAGCAGCCTGTGGAGTTGCAGTGCGGTGCTGATCATCGGGAGGGGTCCATGACGGCCTGATGCCTGGCGTTACAACCAGAAAGTTATTCCCGCAGGCATTCTTGATTATCGATATTTCTTGAGGCGAAGCAACCACTCCGTCAAGACCGGCCTTCAGAGCCAGCATTGACAGATGCTTAACATGAGCCTTCACGCCATGCTGTACGCAAAGCTCGTTTTTCAGCATTTCGCCGTTAATGCTCGTTAGGGCCGTGACGCCGATTATCTTTGGCCGCCTCAGATTCTCCTTTGCGCATATTTCTTCAACCCTGTCCCTGCAGCTCTTCATCATCTCTACGCCGCCCGAAGCGTGCATGTTGAACATATAGACGCCCATGCGCGCCGCTGCTACGGCTGCCTTTGAAACAGTGTTTGGAATATCGTGAAACTTCAAATCGAGGAAGACCCTCTTGCCCTTTTCGTGAAGCCTTTCGACCACGGAAGGCCCGGAGGATACAAACAGCTCAAAACCAACCTTGTATGTACTTACGTCCTCGCCGAGCATATCTACAATGCTTAGGGCCTTGTCTGCGCTCGACACATCGAGGGCTATTATTAATTTATCTTTCCATGACATGTCATTAAAGCTTCGGCAGCGTTATCCCTTTCTGAGCCTGATATTTACCCGCTTTGTCCTTGTATGACGTCTCGCAGATCTCAGCCGCCTGCAGAAATATCAGTTGGGCTATGCCTTCGTTAGCGTATATCTTGGCGGGAAGCGGGGTCGTATTCGAGATCTCGATGGTCACATGCCCCTCCCACTCCGGCTCAAGAGGCGTGACGTTAACAACCATTCCGCACCTTGCGTACGTCGACTTGCCCAGGCATATCACGAGCACATCGCGGGGTATCCTGAAATATTCTATAGAGGTTGCAAGCACGAAGGAATTGGGGGGTATGATGCAGACATCGCCTTTGAAATCCACGAATCCGGCCGGATCGAATTTCTTTGGATCTACGAATGTGCTGTTGATATTGGTGAATATCTTGAATTCATCACCAATGCGCATGTCGTATCCATAGGAACTGACACCATAGGAAATAACTCCCTTACGAACCTGCGCTTTGCTGAAAGGCTTGATCATGCCCTGCCGCGCAGACTCACGAATCCACCTGTCATTTTTGACCACAAGTCCTCCCTGTCAAAAAAAGCATAACGGCATGATAATCAGAATGGCTGAATCAGGCTTCGAAAATACTTCGCGGCTGTTCGGGCATGCTGTCCTCGTACTCTTCCAAGGCCTCCGCATATTCCCGTATGAGTCTCATGGAATCGAGGGCAACCGCTTCATCTATTTTCTGAATAGCAAAACCGGCATGGACGAGAACATAATCGCCTACTTTTGCCTCTTCCGGTAAAAGCAGGAGGCTAATTTCCCTTCGTGCACCAAAAACATCAACCGTAGCAGAAAGGTCGTCAATATTGATTACTTTTGAGGGGACCGCAAGACACATTCCAGTTCAAGCTCCTTTAACTTGTCTATCGTAGCGTCGATCAGTTTATCTATATTAGCATTAACCACGTCCGACATTTCAAGGCCGAATGAAAAATCGACGGAGGAAGGCTGCATCCCGATAACGCAGAGCTTGGATGGCATAATGCCTTTTAGCCTTGCCGCTGAGACCAAGTCGGCCAGACCAATTTGATGGACTGAGAGCTTCGAAAATATTACGGCAGGGATCTGGTCATCTTCGAGTACCCCGATATAACCAGGTTCCCTGCCGAAATTAACTGCATCTACTATAACTATTCTGTCATACTGTTCGAACAGTGGAAGCAGATCAAGGCCCAATGTGCCGCCATCTACTATCTTAAGACTATCAGGGCAATCATATCTTTCATTGATCGTATTAACTACATATACCCCGAGCCTCTCATCCTTCATCAGGATATTTCCAAGTCCCAACAGCAGCGTAGACAAATTAGTGTCCATCCTCCATGTTCTTGTAGCCGCTGAACATCGAGCTTATCAGGCCGTTTTTCTCGATCAGATCATTATGCCATGAAATATAAACATGAGCTATAACGAAGAGCCAGATTACCCACATAACGAGATGATGGATAAGCCTGAGGTATGCTACGCTCATGATGCCCAGCGACCAGCCGCCAAGCAGCGTCCAAAGGGCACCGCCTCCCATGGCAACCTTGTACATGCCGAAACCGGTTATGATTTCAATGACGTACAGTCCAAAGAGGAAGGTGTATGAAAGGCCTGCCAAGCCGGTGTGCCCCGGAGAGTGCGGCAGATCCTTTCTGCAGAATGCATAGAACATAGCCGTACATACGGTATTTTCTATCCTCTCGCCTGTAGTCGGAATGAACTGGTTTAGGCGTGCGTATTTATTTCCTGCAAACCACCAATACATTCTGACGATGACGCATACCGTAAAGACGAAGGCAGCTACAAAATGGGCAAACCGCATGTACGCCATAATGAGCGTATCGGCATTTCCGTAAAGGAAGGGGTTGCCGATATAAAATCCCGTCACGGAAAGCGTGACTATGCTCAAGGCTATCAGCCAGTGCGCTATCCGCACGGGAAATTCCCAAACATAGACTTGACTCATAGCAGCCTCCTTATCTTAATTTAATACTTGTAACTTCTTTCCCGAAAGCATCTAGAACGTGAATGCCGCAGGCCATGCAAGGGTCGAACGAGTGTATCGTCCTCTGAATTTCAATAGGCCTGTTCGGATCGGCAATCGGCGTATTCATAAGGGCTTCTTCATCAGGACCTCTCTGCCCCTTGGCGTCTCTCGGCGAAGCGTTTACACCGCCCGGAACTACGCACTGATAGTTATCTATCTTCTGGTCCTTTATGACGATCCAATGGCATAGAGCGCCGCGGGGAGCTTCATGGAAGCCATACCCTTTAGCCTCTGACGGCCATGAAGAAGGTTCCCATTTCTCGGTATTGGCGGTCTTAAAGTCTCCCTTCTTCATATTGGCCGCAAGCTCACCGATAAAGTCGGGCATCTTTTGAGCGACCAGTGCACACTCTATACCTCTGGCAGCTGTTCTACCCAAAGTAGAGAATAATGCCTCAGGTCCTACGCCAAGTTTAGACAGACACATGGTAACAACTTCCTTAGTCTCTTTGTGCCCGGCAACATAATTGACAAGCATCCTGGCAAGCGGGCCTACTTCGACCGGAGCACCGTCGTAGCGGATCGCTTTGACCCATGAATATTTCTTGTCCAGATCGAGGGACTCATAAGGCGGCTTGGGGCCTGTATAGTTCGGTTCGGTTTCGCCGGCCCATGGATGCAGCGGCTTTTCGTCTCCGCCCTTATATTTGTACCAGGCGCGAGATACTTCTTCGGTCATCTTCATGTGATCGACCGGCAGGAGCTTGCTGAGGTCTTTCTTCTTTATATAGCCCCTTGGGAACCATGTCTTGTCCGTGTTGGGCTCATTGGAATTCTGGTACTCGCCATAGGAGAGATAGCTTCCGACGCCGCCGCCTATTGCAGCCCAATCCTTGTAGAAAGACGCGATTGCGAGAAGGTCGGGTATGTAAACCTTCATGACGAAATCCTTAGCTTTCTGGGCGAGCTCATTCATAAGCGCTATGCTGCCAGCGTTGAGGGCATTCTGTGCGTTAGGATCAACAGGGATAGACATGCCGCCGACGATAAATGACTGCGGATGAGGGTTTTTGCCTCCCAGAAGTGCATGGATCCTGATGAAATCACGCTGGAAGTCAAGTGCTTCAAGATAATGCGCAACAGCCATTAGGTTAGCTTCAGGCGGCAGTTTGTATGCCGGATGACCCCAGAAACCGTTGGCAAATATGCCGAGCTGGCCGCTTTCTACAAAAGCCTTCAGCTTAGCGGCTACGTCCTTGAAATGCCCAACAGAATTGTTGTTCGGCCAATCGGACAATGACGAAGCGAGAGCGGCCGTCTTTGCGGGATCAGCTTTGAGAGCGCTTACTACGTCCACCCAGTCGAGGGCATGGAGATGATAGAAATGGATTACGTGGTCCTGAATAGTTTGCGATGCATTAATGATATTGCGGATGATTCTGGCATTGTCAGGAATGTTAATGTTCAGTGCAGATTCAACAGCTCTCACGGAGCTGGTGGAGTGAACGGTCGTTCAGACTCCGCAGATACGGGACACAAACGTCCAAGCATCCCGCGGGTCTCTGCCCTTAAGCATTATTTCCAGGCCTCGCCACATGGTGCCGGCGACCCAGGCATCGGAGATCTTGCCGCCGTCAACCTTGGCCTCGACACGCATATGTCCTTCGATTCTCGTAATAGGATCAACTACTATTTTAGCCATCCGTTGTTCCTCCCTCTATTATTCCTTATTTTTGCCCTTGGTGGCGGTTCTGATGGCAGCATGGGCTGCTACACCGACCACTGCAACGGCTGCAACGCCGAGTCCTATCTTATCGGCATTGGCCATTACTCCGGCACCTGGAACCTTGGGCATTCTCTTGTAAAATGGATAAGCTGCATCCCAGTTACCAGGAGTTGAGCATGCAATGCAACCATGTCCTGCCATTACCGGCCAGCTGGTTCCACCGTTCCATCGTACGGTCGGACAGTTCTGATAATTCATAGGACCTTTGCAGCCCATCTCGTATAAACACCAGCCCTGCCTGGCTCCTTCATCTCCCCAACTCTTGACAAACTGGCCTGCATCGAAATGCGGCCGCCTTTCGCAGTTGTTATGTATAAGCTTTCCATATGCAAACTTCGGACGGCCATTGCTATCCAGCTCAGGCAGAGCGCCGAAGGTGAGGAAATGAACCACAGTGGCTGTGAAGTTCTCAACGTTCATCGGACAACCGGCAATATTAACAACCGTTCCGCCAATGGCTTCCTGAACGCCCATATACCCGCACGGGTTCGGACTGGCAGCAGAGAGGCCACCATAGCATGCGCAATTGCCGACAGCAATGTTTGCCATCGCTCCGGCTGAAACTTCCTTAAGAATCTGCATCGACGATTTGCCAGCTACACAACAATATACGCCGCCATCTTTCGAGGAAACTGCGCCTTCATAAACAGCAATGTACTGGCCTTTCTTGTTCTTTAATATATCCTGTAGACACTTCTCAGCGGCAAAACCGGAAACAGCCTGCAGGGTCTCATGATAGTCGAGTGAAATGATGTCAAGCACAATCTGGGCGATGGTAGGCTTCGTCGCACGCAGTACCGACTCTGAGTCTCCAGTACACTCTGAAAAATGCATCCATACGACCGACGGCCTCTGTTTCTTCTCAAGGGCTTCAGCTATCTGCGTCGCCCCCGAAGAACAGAGTCCCAAAGTTGCTGCTGTTGTTGCGCAGAACTTCAGGAAATCTCTGCGCGACACGCCTCGTCGCGTCAGATACGAATAAATGCTCTCGCGCTCCATGCTCGTC
>DATHDG010000027.1:0-38420 GCA_035319125.1 Dissulfurispiraceae bacterium
ATGTTATCGAGCTTTCTGCCTAACACGAGTCGCTTACCATAGAATTACCTTTTTATACCCCGACTATCGGACAACTGTCAAGAGAAAATGCTGATTTCTTGGTGTAAGGGTTTGTCGCCGACAAGTTCAAGGACTGTGTCAGTCGGGAGCAAATAGAAAACAGTTACGGAATGTGCTCGCTATTGACAATTTATTCAGTATGTGATGTTTTCGAGAAACAGACCATTGGCAGGAGCAGTCATACCGGCACATTTTCTATCTTTGCTCTCAAGTATTCGTGTCATATCCTCTGCCTTGAGTTTCCCTCTGCCTACTTCAACTATTGTCCCAACCAGGTTTCTAACCATATGCCTCAGGAATGCATCGCCCTCAAAACGGAATTTCATGAAGGAACCGCTATGTTGAATAGTTGTAACTTCTATTGCATTCATCTCAACCAATGATGCTGTATGTAATGTGCGTACAGTTGTCCTGGCTCCACAGCCGCTGCCGCGAAACGCGGAGAAGTCATGTGTACCGGTTATGTATGATAGAGCAGACCTCATTGCCGGCGCATCCAAATTATAGGGTATTCTCCAGACATATCGATATATAAACGGAGATACATTTCTGTCCATCGTTAAAAGGTATACGTAAGATTTCTTCCTGGCAGAATAGCGCGCATGGAAAGAACTGTCAACTTCAGAAATTTCTGTAATGCGTACGTCACTGGGAAGAAGGGAGTTTAGTGCGTTCTGCAGGACCGATGTGCTCAACTGTGAACAAGTCATAAAACAAGCAGTTTGTCCGATTGCGTGCACTCCTGCATCAGTTCTGCCGGCGGCAATAACATTAATATTTTCGCCGGTTATTCGCAGCAGACAGTTCTGAATGCAACTTTGAATAGTTCTGCCTGAAGGCTGAATCTGCCATCCGAGGTAATTTGTGCCGTCATACTGCAGCAGAATTTTTATGTTTCGCATATTATTATTTTACTCCATGATCAACCGTAAGGGATAAACTCCTTTAAAGGGGAACCCCAAAGGGTTATAATACGAATTGACGAAGGTTCAGATGTGATCCGAGGTTCACTATTTCTGCAAGTCTTATATATTTCCTGCAGCTAAAATGATTAAGAGTTTCCGGAGGTTTGATGGGAGTGGAATTGGAAAAGCAAAAAATAACAGGGCCTGAGATTGCAGCGTTGGTATGTTCCGGCACTGCAATGCTGTTGATACTCAAGTTGCACCTGCTGCCGGCTCTTCTATCAGGTTTTTTTGTATATGAATCGGTACATCTGCTGGCCCCGCCGCTGAAGATTGCAAAGCTCCGTGGCAGGCTTGCAAGGATAGTGGTAGTGGCTCTTCTTGCTACGGCTATAATTGCCATGCTGTCGCTATTGATCTGGGGAGGCATTGTCTTCTTTCATGGCGAGTCGGGGGATGTCCCGGCCCTTATGAATAAAATGGCTGAGATTATTGAACAATACCGGGAGGTACTGCCTCCATGGGTTATTGAATACCTTCCGGGAGATCCGGAAGGAATAAGGACGGGGCTGGTATCGTGGCTGCAGAAACATGCTGCAGAAGTGAGGACTGTAGGCAGGGAGGCCGGTCTTATGCTGGTTCATGTTCTTGTTGGGATGGTGATCGGCGCATTACTTGCTATAAGGCAAGTAAATTCATCGGAAGACAATAAGCCTTTTGCAGCCGCGCTGGTTGACCGCGCCTCTAAATTCAGCTGGTCTTTTCGTTCCGTGGTGTTTGCACAGATCCGGATCGCGGTGCTCAATACTTTGTTCACTACGATATACCTGGGGATAGCCCTGCCTATTTTCGGCGTTCATATGCCGCTGATCAAGGTTCTTATTGCTATTACATTCATAATGGGTCTTCTACCTGTCATTGGCAATGTGATCTCAAACTCGGCTATCGTTGTTGTCAGCATGAGCAACTCACTCGCCGCAGCTGCTGCATCTCTTGTGTTTTTGCTCGTCATTCATAAGCTCGAGTATTTCCTTAATGCAAAAATAATCGGAAGCCAGATACGCGCCCATGCGTGGGAATTGCTGATAGCTATGATAGTAATGGAAGCTGCTTTCGGGTTGGCCGGTGTTATCGCGGCGCCGATCTATTATGCTTATATCAAAAGCGAGCTGACGGAATGGGGTCTTGTCTAGGATGAACAGGATTAAAGTCCTTCCGGTTTTGCTCAGGAATAAGATAGCTGCCGGAGAGGTTGTAGAAAGACCGGCCTCTGTCGTTAAAGAGCTTATTGAAAATTCTATTGATGCCGATAGCACAAGGATAGAAATTTCGATCGTGAGCGCTGGCAAGCGGCTGATCAGAGTTTCTGACAACGGCGGCGGCATGAGCCGCGAGGATGCCCTGATGGCTTTCGAACGATACGCTACAAGCAAGATCAGCCGTGAGGAAGATCTTGCAGGCATACGCTCTATGGGTTTCAGAGGCGAAGCCTTGTCTTCTATAGCCGCTGTGTCGAAGGTCAAACTTATAACCGCTGCCAAGGATGAACCCGCCGCAAATGAAAATGGTCTCTGTCTGGAAATTGCAGGAGGCCAGACCAGAAGCGAGAAGTTATGTCCGGCTACTGGTACGACGATTGAGATAAAGGACCTTTTTTTTAATACGCCGGCCCGCAGGAAATTTCTCAAATCAGATGTTACTGAGAATTATCATATAATCGACGCAGTGACTTGCGAAGCGCTATCTCATTTCGAGATCGGCTTCGTACTTAGAATCGATGGCGAGGAGCCCCTGTCAGTGCCTCCGGCATCATCGATAAAGGAAAGGATCACGCAGATATACGGGAAGGCGTTTGCAAATGAGTTGCTTGAGACATCAGCAGGTGACAGTGAGTTTTATGTCCACGCTTTTATCGGCAAGGCCTCTAACCTACGAAGCAACAAAAATGGCCAGTTTCTCTTTATCAATAATAGGCCTGTTCGTGATCAGGCGGTTAATCATGCTGTATATACTGCTTACAATGAGCTGCTTCCAAAAGGAAGACATCCCATTTATTTTCTTTTCCTGAATATTGATCCGGAAAAAGTTGATGTGAATGTTCATCCTGCTAAGAGAGAAGTGCGTTTCGAGGATAGGACAGGCATCTACAATTTCATACTAAGGACAGTTCGAGAGGCACTAAGCGCCGCCGGGATGGATTTTATTTCGGAGACCGATAAAGGAGAAAGGATCAAGGGGCATTATTCACTGGCTAATGCGCCCGTGGATAACGCAGGTGCGGCCTTCAATAATGAGGCAAACAGAGTATTGGCTGAATGGCAGCACGGCATGGATATACCCCAGATCGCTGAGGCGCTTGCACTGCCTTATGAAGTAGGGGCTCCATTTCTCTATCTTGGTGAGACATTTGTGGCTATACCGGAAAAGGGCGGTCTTGCTGTAATTGACTATCACGCAGCTCATGAGCGGGTCAATTATGAACGGTTGTTGATCAGGAAAGAGGCTGCTTCTCACAGGATGCTCTTTCCGCAGCAGGTCAAGCTGGGTCCAAGAGAATACAATGCGGTCCTGAACAATCTTCAGTTGCTGTCCGATTTTAGCATCGAGATTGAGGACTTTGGTCATGGAACAATCATTGTGCGGAGTCTTCCGGAAGTGTTGAAAGATGCTGATGTCGGCGCTCTGCTAATGGACGCGGCGTCCTGTATGGCTGACGGGGGAGTTGTTCCTCAGAAAGCAGCTGATCCGCTGTCGGATATCCGAAGGAACGTCGCAGCACGACTAGCCTGTCATTCATCAGTGAGAGGCAGGGAAATCCCGGACAGGCCACAGATCGAGGAGCTGCTGAGGGATTTAGGCGCTTGTGAAGAACCCGACCGCTGCCCGCACGGCAGGCCTACGAGGATCAGGATATCAATGAGCGAGATGAAGAAGATGTTCAGGAAATAGTGTCAGTAGTACGGTCTGCCGCAGAGATCAGCCATACTTTGCTATAATCTTTCCGATACCTCGGAAGACGTGAAGGGAATAGCCTTTGAAAAATTTCTTGGGCGTACTTTTCGCGGAGAAATCGGCCAATTTTTCACACCCCGAACGATAGTCGAATTTATGATCAGGATGATGGAACCTAAAGAGGGCGATGTGATTTGCGATCAGGCGTCGGGCTCCGGCGGTTTCCTGATCAGATTTTTTGAAATTGTCAGAGAACAGATACTGCGCGATGTTGACAATGAATACCAAAGATATAATGAAGAAATCGGGGCGACAAAATATACGAAGAAAAAGAAGGCTGAGTTGCTGCGGCTGAAATATGAACAGTTGCAGAGACAGATAAATCCTTACGCCAGCAGGGCTGAATCGGGCCGCGAAGACCGTCAGGCTTCCCGCATATGGAAGCTGGCCAATACGTGCATTTACGGCTGCGACGCAAACGACAGAATGGCGCGGACCAGCAAAATGAATATGATTATGCACGGCGACGGCCACGGCGGTGTTCATCATCATGACGGTTTCATAAATGTCAATGGAATTTTCGAGGAGCGTTTTAATATTGTTCTTACCAATCCGCCCTTTGGGGCAAATGTCGATGAAGAAGACATAATAGAAGAATCCCATGTTGCCATCCCGGAAGATGTCGAAAAGAAATATAAAACCGATTACGGCAGGCTATATTCGGATGCTATAAACAAAGTAAAGGCGGCCGTCGAAAAGTCTATTCTCAGCTTGTTAAACTTGCCCAAGACCGGAAAGATTAAAACAGAGATTCTGTTCATTGAGCGTTGCCTTGCCTTGCTGAAACCCGCCGCAAACTCGGTATTGTCCTGCCGGAAGGTATCTTCAACAATCCATCGCTTGCATACGTGCGGGAATATTGCGAAGGCAGGGCATTTATCAGGGCCGTGGTTTCTCTACCGCAAGAGACATTCTTTTCATCCGGTGCCAGCGTAAAGGCATCTCTTCTCTTTATGCAAAAGTTTACAGAAGAGGAAAAGTCAGAATTCCAGACACTGAAAGCCTCAACCTTGGCCGAGATTGAAGAAAAATACAAAGAACAAAAGGCACCGCTTTTGGAGATCATTTCAAAACCGAACTATAATCAGATCTACTTTTTACCTGAAGATAAATCCCCTACGAAAGACCAAAGAGCAAAGGCCTCCGAACAGGCTAAAGAAGCCAATGCCAGACTTAAAGAAGAAAAAGATAAAGCAAAAAAAGCACTGCGAGAAATCGAGGAAGCAATAACAAGAGAAGCCAGGGCGCTCCTCAAAGACCGATTCAACTATCCGATTTTCATGTATGACGCAGAAAAGGTTGGCATTACCGCAACAGGTGAACCGGATTATAATGAGCTGTATCCGAACGACAACAAGCCTCCAGAAATGGAAAAATCATGCTTGGAGTGGTATAAGGAGTTTCAAGATAATTCAAAAACGATTATGCAAAAGACGGCAGAATGATGGCAATTTCCAATACTTCTCAAAAAATATTTACAGTTTGGTTCAATGAACTCGAACGATGGGACTGTAGTTTCTTTAGAAAAATATGCTGGAATTGGCCCCAAAAATTTATTGTTCCTCTAAGCAATATTTTGACCCGTAAGCAAGATCAAGTCAGTGACTTGGAAAACGTAATCATGTTACCGATAATCGAAAAAATTACTTTTGGCGGAATAATATCAATTACTGATGCCGGAAAGCGAAAAAACTATAAGGGGCGATTATTTTGGGCTGAACGCGGTGACCTCATTTATAGTAAAATACGTGTAAAGCAGGGCTCATTTGCGGTTGTTCCCAATGAAATAAGTCGACTCGCAGTTAGTGCAGAATATCCTGTTTATATTGTCAATCATGCGATTTGTGAACCTGCTTATCTTACGCTTGTTCTAAGAAGCAAGGCATTCCTCAATCTTCTTGAAGGTTTGTCACACGGCGGCTCAACCAAGACGCGTATTCCACCAGCAGTATTTGAGAGACTTGAAGTGCCTGTGCCACCGCTTCCCGTTCAACAAAGCATCGTTGAACTTTGGACAAAGACGCAAGAAGAGATAGAATCTATGAGAGCTAAAATAGAAACTATAGAAAAAGACCTTTCGAGTAATGCGTTGGGAAAGGCAGGGATTGAACTCTTTCCATTAAGAAAGCGTACAGTATCTTTCTCTATTGATTGGAAGGATATTGAAAGGTGGGGCGTGGAATTTAACCGATGGGAATGGAAAATATCCGAATTACTATTATCGAGCAAATATCCTATGGTAGTACTATCAGATGAGGCTTTCATAAATCCGACTGATAACTATTCGTTGACTGACGATAAATTAGTCTCCTTTATCCCTATGGAAGCCGTATCAGACAAAACAGGGGAACTTGTCACACCGCAAACACGTAAATACCGCGAAGTAAAAAACGGATATTCACGCTTCCGTGATAATGATGTAATCTGGGCCAAGATTACGCCATGTATGCAAAACGGGAAATGTGCAGTTGTGAGAAATATGGAGAACGGCATTGGTATTGGATCGACAGAATTTCATGTTATCAGGACAAAGAATATTGACAGGCTAATTCCGGACTATATCTGGATATTGCTGCGACTCGATCACTTGCGTCACACTGCGCAGAGGTATTTTATTGGGTCTGCCGGTCAACAGCGTGTACCTTATGAATTCCTTTCAAATCTTTATATACCGCTTCCACCCGTTGAGATACAGAAGACCATTATCAGGGATGTAATAGAAGCTCAGTCAGATATAATGAGTATGCGCACAGCTGCTACGAGTAAAGCCCTTGAAATCAAATCCTACATAGAAGACTTGATACTTGGAAAAAAGAAGATTGAAAACATTTAAGTGGGAAAGATAGCGGTATGACAGTTGATCGTAATGCCGATACCTGAGAGCCTTCTTCGGGAACTTTGCAGCAAGGCGTGATAGATTCACTTCTAATTGCAATGAAAACGTTCGAAAATGGATCTTGCGATCATGACGTTGCATAGCAGCTAGTCTTTATTGACTGCACGTAAATAACGTGCCATGCTTAAATTAAGCATGTAAGCAGGAGGCTGCAGATGAAACAGAATGTGACGATTCGTCTTGACAAGGATTTGATCAAAAAAGGCAAGGTAATCGCATCAAAGAAAGAGACGTCGCTGAACAGGCTCTTAAGCGATTTCCTGAAGCAGATCGTCGAGGAAGACGATTATTATGAGCAGTGCAAGAAGAAGGCCTTGTCCATTCTCGATAAGGGCTACCATTTTGGAGGAAAGATAAAATATACCAGGGACGAGCTGCATGAGCGGTAGGGTCTTTCTTGATGCGAATATCCTTGTCTACGCGCATGACAGGGACGCGGGAGAAAAACATTCTGCGGCACGCACAATTGTCGAGGAGCTTTGGAATAAACGGGCAGGCGTTTTAAGCAATCAGGTATTGCAGAAATTTTATGTCGCCGTCACGAAGAAGATTCAAAGCACGATCTCCAAATCTGAAGCAAGGGAAATTCTGACGGCATACATTTGCTGGAACATCAAGGAGCTTTCTCCTGCAGCCATTATAAGGGCAGCCGAGATCGAGGAGAAATACCGCATATCTTTTGGGGACGCTCTAATCATTGTCGCCGCGTATGAAGCGAAATGCGAAAAGGTGTTGACCGAAGACCTTAATTCGGGTCAGGTAATCGAGGGGATCTTGATTGAAAATCCCCTTCGGCTGAAAAAGAACAGGTAGATCCGCCTGCAGCCTTTATCCAGAGAACATCCTATTCTGCAATCCTTTTGATATCAGCACCAAGTTTTTTCAGTTTTTCATCTATGCGCTCATAGCCTCGGTCGAGATGATAAATTCGCTGAATAACGCTTTCGCCTTTTGCGCAAAGTGCTGCGACTATCAGTGATGCTGACGCCCGCAGATCGGTCGCCATGACCGGAGCGCCTGTAAGCCGTTCCACGCCTTTGACCGCAGCTGCGCCGCCATCGATGGCGATGTCAGCGCCCATGCGCCGTAACTCTGCAACATGCATAAAGCGGTTTTCGAAGATGCTTTCATGTATTATGCTTGTTCCCGAGGCAACGGTCATCAGAGCCATAAACTGCGCCTGCATGTCCGTCGGAAAGCCGGGATATGGCAGTGTCTTGATACTGCCGGCTACAGGTCTCTTTGGTCCGACAACCCGCAGACCCTTTTTTGTATCTTCAAAGCGGATGCCGGCATCTTTCAGTTTCATAATCACAGCATCCAGGTGGTCAGAGCGGCAATTTCTGATCAATATATCGCCTCCCGTTGCTCCCGCAATGGCCATGAAAGTTCCGGCTTCGATACGATCAGGTATTACTGAGTAGTTTGCAATGGGTATCAGACTATCCACTCCGGTAATTTCGATAACACTCTCTCCAGCGCCTTTGATCTTCGCACCCATTGTTGTAAGACAATCGGCGAGGTCTTTTATTTCAGGTTCTCTGGCAGCGTTTTCGAGTATAGTCGTTCCGCTTGCCAGTGTTGCCGCCATCATGATGTTTTCTGTACCGGTAACTGTCGCTATATCAAAATATATCTTTGTTCCTTTCAGTCGACGGGACTTTGCAATGACGTAGCCGCCTTCAAGGGTTATTTTGGCGCCCATCTTTTCTAATCCCTTTATGTGCTGGTCTATCGGACGCCCTCCGATAGCGCAGCCGCCCGGCAGTGACACCCTGGCTTTTCCGAATCGTGCCACAAGCGGACCCAAAACAAGCACCGATGCACGCATGGTTTTTACCAGCGTATAAGGAGCCTCCGGCGTGCGGAGGCGTCCTGTATCAAGCGTTATAGTGCCCTCACGATATCCGGTCAAGCCACCCATATGCCCGATAAGCCGCCCCATTGTAGCTACATCGCGCAGCTCCGGGACATTTGTTATCTGGTGAACGCCGGGTGACAGCAGAGATGCAGTAATGATAGGGAGCGCAGCATTCTTGGCACCGCTGATTTTCACTTCACCTTTAAGGGTTTTGCCGCCTTTTATTACGAGTTGTTCCATCCGCTTATTGTAACACAGCATTGACGCGGGATTACTGAAAACATAAGCGCACATTCCCAATATAAAAAATGTATAATGATAAATGGAAAAAATCGAGAGCCTGCTTGAAAAAGTTCTGGCTTACAACCCAAAGGCAAACATCGATATCATAAAGAAAGCCTTTATTTTTTCGCGTGAGGCCCATTGCTCTCAACGAAGGATGGAGGGCTCTCCTTATATTGAACATCCCCTCTCTGTAGCGGACATCCTTGCTGATATGAAGCTTGACTCTGCGACTATTGCTGCCGGCTTTCTGCACGATACAGTAGAAGATACGGGCATGCTGACCGAAGACATAAAAGAGATGTTCGGCAGTGAAATTGCTTTTTTGGTAGACGCGGTAACCAAGTTGAGTAAAGTGGAATTCATGACTCGCGAGGAGGCTCAGGCCGAGAATTTCAGGAAGATGCTGTTGGCAATGGCCAAGGATGTAAGAGTTATCCTTATCAAGTTTGCAGACAGACTCCATAACATGCGAACTATCGAACATCTGCCTGAAGAGAAGCAGATGAGGATAGCTCAGGAAACGCTTGATATATACGCTCCTCTTGCCAACAGATTAGGTATAGGATGGCTGCGCATAGAGTTTGAAGACCTCTGTTTCAAAACACTTATGCCGGATCTTTACAATGAACTGCACGCAAAAGTAGCTCAAAGGAAGGAAGAAAGTGGAAAATTCCTTAATGAGGTCATCTCGATAATCAGCGACAAGCTTGAACCTACAAGCATTCAAGCCAAGATTAAGGGCCGGGTGAAACACAGTTACAGTATTTATCAGAAGATCCTTAAACAAAAAATACCATTTGAACAGGTTTATGATGTTGTCGGCATCAGGATAATTACGGATACTGTGGCACACTGTTACGATATTCTTGGAATCATACACTCCATGTGGCCGCTCGTTCCGGGGCGTTTCAAAGATTTCATAAGCCTGCCAAAATCCAACATGTATCAGTCATTGCATACAACAGTAGTAGGACCGTCCGGCGACAGGGTGGAGTTTCAGATACGTACAAAAGAAATGGATGAGATTGCCGAGGAGGGCATTGCTGCACACTGGCGTTACAAGGAGAAGGACACCAGGGATAGCAGAGGAGCACGCTTTGTTACCTGGTTGCGCGATTTGGTCAAGGAGATATCCGACGCAAAGGAATTTCTCGAAGCAGTCAAGGGAGAGGTAGTTCCGGATACAGTCTATGTTTTTACGCCGGCCGGTGATATAAAGGAACTTCCTGTCGATTCGACTCCGATAGATTTTGCTTACAGCATCCATTCGGCTGTGGGCGACAAGTGCATTGGGGCTAAGGTAAACGGCAGGATAGTTCCGCTTAGGTACAAGCTTAACAGTGGTGATGTAGTGGAGATCCTCACATCTCAAACCCAGACGCCGAGCAAGGACTGGCTGAAATTTGTTGTGACGCAACGGGCAAAAAGCAGGATCCGGCAGTGGGCCAGGGCTGAAGAGAGGAAGAGCGGCATTGAACTGGGCACAAAACTAATCGAAGACGAACTCAGAAGGCATAGCTTGCCGCTGGCTATTCTGAAGTCCCAAAAGATGGATGAAGTCATGAAGAGCTTCAGCGTACAAAGCATAGAGGATCTGTATGTCCTGATCGGTTATGGGAAGATATCAGCAAAACAGGTTATTAATAAATTCGAGCCGGAGAAGGAAGAGGTGCCGACTGCAAAGGTCGCTCGCCCTGCCAAGAAGCAGCATGACGTTATTACGATTAAAGGGATCGATAATGTGCTGTATCGTATTGGCAAGTGCTGCATGCCGGTGCCGGGCGATGCGATCATAGGATTTATTACTAAGGGGAAAGGAGTGACGATTCACCGCAAAGAATGTCCTAGTCTCGAAAGAACGGCGGTAGACTTGGAACGCATGATTGAGGTCCAGTGGAGACATGAAGGCGAAACCACTACCCAAACTAAAGTCTATCTCGAAACGCTTGATAAGCCGGGCATTCTTGCAAATCTTAGCGCCCTTATCTCTTCGGTGAATGTCAACATCGCTTTTCTGAAAGCTGATTCAACATCGGACAAAAGGGCAACAATTGAATTAACCATGGAAGTGAAGGATAAGAATCAGCTTGTCGGCCTGATGAATAAGATATCCCAGATGGATGGGATACTACATGTCCGGAGGTAGTATTATCGCTGTTTTACCTCTTGACAAAAGCCGTTCTTCTTGGTATTGTTTATAGCAACGAAGAATTTATTTTTGAAAGAAAGGAGGGCAAAGTTATGACAAAAGCCGATTTGATCGATAAGATCGCAGCAGGAGCAAGTCTCACCAAGGCGGATGCCGGGAAGGCACTTGACACCGCTATAGACGCCATTAGACTTTCTCTTAAGAAAGGACAGAAGGTTACCCTTGTGGGCTTCGGAACGTTCTCAGTTTCCAAGAGGAAAGCGAGGAAGGGTCGCAACCCCAGGACAGGACAGGAGATTAAGATTGCAGCAACAAAAGTGCCGAAATTCACAGCCGGTAAAACCCTGAAAGATTCAATAAAATAATTCTGTAATTTTTTTTGAAGAGAGGTGACATATAAGTTGCCTCTTTTTTTTTGCTTAAATATATAATTTAGGTAGATGCGTTTATACAAAATTTATGCTTCCGGTGAAGTTTTTCAGACTTTTTCGTGCAGTTGCCGAATGGATGGCTCCTGAGTGGATTGCGGAAATATAGTTGCTGCTGTCTCGCTCGACCCTGACACTGAGGCAGTTTTAGCCTATACCGCATGGCTGGCAGATGTCTGCGGTGAAAGAGTCGAATTGGTGCTGCTTCATGTAATGGATTATGCACTAACACATATACGAGAATTAACGAATTGAGTTAGGATATGGACATTGATATGATTGTCATGGGTGCAAGGGGGAAGAGCTTCTTTGAAGGACTTATGCTTGGCAGCGTTTCAGAATCTATTATAAGGTCATCCCACTGTCCGGTGTTTATAGTCCACTGATTATGCCGGATATTTTTCTGCTTGTCATCAGCCTTATAGTGATACTCGCCAGCGCCGAGATGTTTACAAATGGCATCGAAGTTGTCGGCAGCAGGCTTGCTCTTTCACAGGCGGTCGTGGGCAGTATACTTGCAGCTATTGGGACTGCCATGCCGGAAACCATACTGCCGTTTGTGGCTATCCTGTTTTATGGAGGTGAAGCTGGTATAAATATAGCTGTTGGCGCCATATTGGGTGCACCTTTTATGCTGGCAACACTCGCATTCTTTCTAATAGGTGTGTCGGCAAGCGCAGGCTATTTTTTTAAGCGTAGAAAATTTGAACTGAACATTGAATTGCATAACATAAAACGTGATCTGATATTTTTTGTGCTGATGTACGGCTCAGCTATTTCCCTGCCATTGTTATTCCACGAAAGCCGTTTGATTCTTGCTGCCGGACTTGTTATCGCTTATTTTTATTATGCATATCTGACCTTTCACGATGAAAGCGGATATATTGCTCAATTTGATGAACTCTATTTCAAGAAATTATTTAGTCTAATCGGATCATCCTCAGCAGAAATGTCAAAGGGAATTGAGACCGGCATCTTAATGCCACTTCTGCAAGTGCTCATTTCAATTTCTCTGATGATCGGAGGAGCACATTTTTTTGTATCCGGCCTTGAAAGCCTGTCATTGTCGTGGTCATTGAACCCGCTTCTCTTTTCTCTTTTAGTTGCTCCAATAGCTACAGAACTGCCTGAAAAATTTAATAGCGTCAGCTGGACACTTAAGGGTAGAGACTCTCTCGCAGTGGGCAACGTAACGGGCGCTATGGTATTTCAGTCTGCGTTCCCTGTTTCATTGGGCCTTTTATTTACCGAGTGGACTATTTCAGGTCTCGCGTTACTTTCCGCAGCTTTGGCGCTGGTATCATCTCTGTTACTCTTAGCCGACATATTATTCAGAAAAAGGCTGTCGCCGTTTACAGTCATGACAGGTGGTATTTTGTACCTTATATATGCTGCTGCTATAATTTTCTTCTAGATATTGCATTATCCGGCGATACTCAGTAATTCATAATCATTCACAATTCGTTCGTTCAATTTTCATAATGATCTGTTAAACTTCAATCAGTATCGGAAGTGAGCAGTCCTACGTGGAAAAGGAGTTTATGGGAGGAAAGCGATGAAAGCTGCTCTGGCGGTTTTGTCAATAATTGCTGCTGCATATGTGTGTATCAGCAGCGCTGATGCAGTTAATTGTGCATATGCAGAGGCGGCTGAAATAGGAACCCAGGGATTTTATCATGCTGCTAGTGATTACTACAGGATTCCTGAGCATGAAATTGTGATTATCAGAGAGAGAAAGATTCGAGATGAAGAAGTTCCTGTTGTTCTCTTTATTGCGCGAAAGGCCCGAGTGCCTTATGCGGGGGTCTTGGATATGAGAGACAGGGGCATGTCTTGGATGGATATAACGCGGTATTATCGATTGAACCCTGAAATCTATTTTGCGCCTGCCAGAGGGTCTGAAGGCTCTCCCTATGGCAAGGCCTATGGATATTATAAAAAAGATTTGAGAAATGGTGGGCTGGACGATTCAGAGATTGTTAATCTGGTCAATATAAGATTTATATCGAGACGCTATGGCTTCCCTCCGGAAGGAATCATAAGGATGCGCTCAGCAGGACGCAGCTTTGTCATCATACATGAAGAGATAATGCGGCGGGAGAGTATTAATCTTCGGGGTAACAGAGAAATTGACAGCGTTGACAAGATGGAACCCAGTCCCGGATATAGATAGAGGGACCGGGTCCGTCACTGTGACTTGAGCGATGCATGGTCAGAGGATAATATGAAGGTTTTTGTAACAGGTGCAACAGGTTTCGTCGGCTTGCATTTGATAAACAAGCTGATTGATCAGGGACACAAGGTGTGTGCGGGCGGCAGAAGCATTGAGAAGGCAAGGACGATATTTGGGAATCGGATTGATAGTCTGTCAATTGACTTCAGTGACGCAGGATCTATGGGAAAGGCGTTAAGCTCATTTAAGCCTGATGTTGTTGTCAATCTTATAGGAATAATATCTGAAGCGCCATCCATAGGGATTACTTTTGAGGATGTTCACTTCAGAATTTCAAGAGACCTCTACTATGCATGCAGTAAGACAAATGTACGCAAAATTGTTCATATGAGCGCTCTTGGAGTGCATCCGGATGCTCCGGCTCGATACCACAAGGCAAAGCTTAGGGCAGAGCAGTTTTTGAAGGCATCAGGATTGACACACACTATATTCAGACCTTCTTTGATTCTAGGTCCGGAACAGAAATTATTTGCTGATATAAGAAAAATAGTTAATATCATTCCTTTTTTTGCATTACCTGCCGGTGGTAATCAATTAGTACAGCCGGTCGATGTCAGGGATGTTTCATGCGCGTTTGCAGCGGCTTTGGAAAATAATGAAACAGATAACAATATATACGAGCTTTGTGGTCCAGTTGCGATAAGTTTCAGAAAGATGGTTGAATCCATATCAGAAATCTGGAATAAGAGATTTATATTTGTTAGCGTACCGAAGCGTACACTGCAATGGGCCGCCAGGGTAGCTGAAAAGCTGATGGAAAACCCTCCGTTTTCATCAGACATGCTGCTTATGATGTGGAAGGACAATGTATGCGGAGTCTATGGAGGAGCGCATGTTAATGGCGTAGAGACAGTTTGCGGCAGACCCCCGATCCCGTTTCATGACTCAATGAGATGGGCATTGAAATTATGAAGCTGATCTATCAACAGCCAATAGGCTGATATGGAGGTGAATAAGCGGAATAGTGGAGGAGTTCTTATCTATGATGCGACGGGCGAAACAAATAAGCATATAGATTGCAGTTGATGGGGCTTTGCTTCTGATCATTAGAAGAACTGTAAAGCTCAGGGTTAGTATCAATGATAGTAAGCCTTTGGCTGAAAATCGATAAGTAAGAGGTAATGGTATGAAAAGATTGATAATATTCATAACTGTATTGGCAATGGCTGCTGTACTTATGAGTTGTACGGAATCTCAAGTGCGTGGCGGTGGTATCGGGGCTGGAGTCGGTGGAGTAGCCGGTGCGCTGCTTGATCACCGGAATCCATGGCGGGGCGGAGTTATAGGTGCTGCATTGGGAGGAACATTCGGGGCCACACTTGGTGATATTTCGGACAGGGCGTCGCGTGAAGCAGTGCAGGCGAACAAGCCGGTATATTACAGGACTGAAGACGGACGTGGAGAATACCGTGCCGAACCAGCTGGTTATAATGACGCGACACGGTGCAAGAAAATCCATGAAAAGGTGTGGGAGGAAGGCCGCCTGATAAGAGATCATGTTAAAGAGGTTTGTGAAGGGGAGAGATACGATAGAAGGTATTAAATATGGCGGGGCGGTCTCGCAGGGACCGCCCTATAGTCATGTGCATCTGGAGTAAATCGATCTACTCGCCGCCTCTGAGATAATGATCATATAGAGCCTTTCCAACAAAAAAATCAGCCCACGCTATTCCAATATCTGCTAAAGTGGATTTTAGCACCATCTGGCTTAAAGGTATAGCCTTTATTGACATCTCCGCGATGCTGAAATGCGCCATTATTATTGTACCGTATATAACAATAAGGCCATTCAGTAAATATCCGTATGCCGCAGTCTTGCGCGACATGAAAAGAATAGTCACCACGAATACATCCATTACTGAAAAGAAGAATGCCAGGAATCGTGTCGGGTCGAGACGTACAAGACTCGGCAACGCCTTGTCTGGGATCAAGAAATAATGGATTCTTAGGTGGAGCAGAAGACCGCATAAGGCAAGTAGAAAGAGCGCTGAAAGCAGCGAATATTTCTTCATCGTATTAGAACGAGAATCTGACCATATGCCCAATGTAGTATGAAATTGCTACGGCAACTATATGCAGGATCCACCACCCCGGCTTATATCTTAGAAAATGCTGTATCATGCTACCTCCATAGAAAATGCCCTAGGGCATAGACTGCCGTTATGGCTGTTAAATGCACAAGCCACCATCCCGGCTTCAGAAAGTTTATGCCGGCATTAAACTTCTTCCAAGAACTGTGATCAGCCATAATTATTCAAAGGATAGCATTAAGGCAGAAAATGTCAAGTCTGTCAATGTAGTTCTTAATGGCGATCTAATAAAAGCATAGAATATGTATTAGGACGGTGTAATCCGCTTGCTTCGCAATCAAGTTAAAGCGAGACTTGGAAAGGTGGGGTAATATGCGAACAGCTTATGGAAATTTTAAAAGAAGTATTTGTATATTCCAACTCCGATTATTGTTTCAATTAGAGCCAGTACCAGCAAAGATCTCCCCATTGTAAAAGGATTTTCCGTTTCCGACGGTGACTCAGATGGAATATAAGATATTTGCGGAACTGCACCCTGTATTTCAGTAATCGAATATACCGAAGGTAGTCCCAGTGTGAAAGTCTCTTCGCCATGCTTCATCATCGCGGCCCCCCTTCTGCGCTCTGATAGACTTCAGGTGAAGTTATTCCTTAAATTGGAAATGCTCTACGAGATAAATTTAGTCTACGAAAATGAAATTTAGATTAAAAAAAAATTAAGATTTCTTAATTTTAATGCCGATATATAAAAATAAACTGAAAAAACAATTACTAAAGCGCTGTTACACCAAGGTTTGTATAGGTCTCTGCATATGCTTTGAGAATATGAATTTGCTTGATATAATTAAGATATTTTTATCCGCAAGGAGCGTTTAATAGTGATAAAGGCTGTGATATTTGATTTTGGCGGTGTCATTGCGGAAGAGGGTTTCCGGCAGGGTCTGTTTGATATCGCGAATGCAAATGGAAAGGACTCAGAGTTTATTTTCAACTCTGCAGTAGATTTGATTCACAAGCCCAATGGATATGTTGTAGGAAAGGCCAGTGAGGCTTCATGGTGGAATGAACTAAGAGTCTTAACGGGCATAGCGGGCAGCGATTCTAAGCTGAGAGAGATTATACTTGGGCGCTTTGTCGTAAGGCCGGAAATGATGAAGATTGTCAACTCATTGAAGTCAAAGGGCTATATTGTGTCCATATTGAGTGATCAGACTAACTGGCTTGATGAGCTCGATAGCAGGAACCCGTTTTCTCATGCCTTCAGATATGTATTCAATTCATATTACATTCATAAAAGTAAAAGGGATCATACCGTATTCAGAGATGCCTGTGGTACTATCGGTGTCAGGCCCGAAGAGGTTTTGTTTATTGATGACAACGAAGACAACACAGAAAGGGCTCGTGAGGAAGGATTAAATACTATCTGTTTCAGGGATATTGATTCTTTCCGTTCCGAATTGAAAATGAGTATTTCCGGTCCTGTGCCTGATAATGCGCTTTTTGACTGCATTATCGTTGGTGCTAGTCCGGGAGGGCTGCAGGCCGCAATATATTTGGGCAGATATAACAGGCAAGTCCTTCTTATAGACCGCGGCGGCGGCAGGACGAGGCATGCGGCACATATAGAAAATTATTTTGGACATAGACGGATATCCGGCCTAGAGATCATAACTCTGGGGTTGGAACAAGCGAGATCTTTCAACGTGAGAATACTTGAGGGAGCTGTGTCGAACATCCGGAAGAAGCAGGAATTTGAAGTTGCAGCAGAGGATAGTATTTACAGATCCAAAAACCTGATAGTCGCGACTGGTGGCCGTGACAACATACCTGAAGTCGCGAATGTAAGCCGGTTTTTTGCCGAAAGCTTCTTCACTTGTCTGGATTGTGATGGATATCGTGCGACCGGCAAAAAACTTGTCATTCTGGGCAATTCGATACAATCAGTTAGGCTAGCCTTCGCAATGAAGCAGATATACACTAAAGATATTGGTCTAATTCTTTCTTCTTATGAGCCGCCCGAATCTTATGTGGAAGAGCTGAAAAGCGAAGGAATCAGGCTAATTAGCGGTCGGCCTGTCAGGATTATTGGCAAAGACAGGATGGAATCCATTGAATTGGCTGACGGAAGATCTATTGATTGCGAAGTTATAATGTCAAACTTCGATCTCACACTAAACGACGAGTTTCTATCCGGGCTTAATCTGAAAAAGGATTCAAGTGGAATTAGGTATGTAACTGATCGCAATTATGAATCCTCTGTCAAGGGACTTTTCATCCTCGGTCCGTTGACCGGGCATGATCAAGTAGCCATAGCAGTCGGAGAGGGCGCGATATCAGCTATCGAGATAAATGGAAGACTTCTTGATCTATAAACAGTTGAGTATGCCGTGACGGTTCAGACTGGTTGCTTTCTTCTCTTCCATACATCATGACATTATTATACAATTGTATAAATTACCAACATTCATAGGCGGGGTATATGAGTTACCGTAATCATTCAAGTTGCGGCGTCGGTTTTGTCTGCAATATCTATGGGAAGAAAAGCCACCAGACTATTAGATGGGGCATTGAGGCTGTAAAGAATCTTACGCACCGAGGAGCTATTGGTGCAGATGGCAAGACAGGAGATGGTGCCGGTATTCTTTTAGAGATACCTCGACGCTTCTTTTCAAGAAAGATTACTGAATTGGGCCTTGTCATATCTTCCATTGAAAACCTGGCAGTCGGCTCGTTTTTTTTGTACGGCGATGTTGAGCACGGCATTGAAGAGATTCTGCAAGGTTATGGGTTCCGTCCTATGGCATGGTTGGATGTTAGGACAGATGATAACGCTCTCGGCAAGGCGGCGCTTCTCACAAAACCGCGTATTAGACAACTCCTTATCGATGCAGGAGATATTGCATATCCAGAAAGGGGACTGAAATTATTCTTTTCCAGAAAGACTGTGGAGAAGAGGTTTGGCAGCGATGTCTGTGTGTCGAATATATCCTCCAAAACGCTTCTTTATAAGGGGCTGTTGGTGGCGCCTCAATTAGACATATTTTATCCCGACCTTCAGCAGGAGGATATCGAGTCGTCTTTCTGCATATTTCACCAGCGGTTCTCCACAAATACGCTGCCGGAGTGGGTCATGGCACAGCCTTTCAGGGTGCTTGCCCACAATGGCGAAATTAATACTGTTCAGGGCAATCGCAATGCCCTGAAGGCAATAGAGAAAGCAGTGCTGGAAGGATTCGGGGATAAAGAACGTGCTGTTATTTCGCCACTGATTGCAGATTATGAGAGCGATTCGGCTTCTTTAGACCGGCTTGTCGAACTGCTCATTCTTTCGGGATATACACCTGAGTTCGCTGTGAATCTCTGCATTCCGCCAGCCTGGGAATTTGCAACATTGCCTTCTGATCAGAAGGATTTACTCCATTATTTTTCCTTAAAGGTGACGCCATGGGATGGCCCTGCTGCGGTTGTTTTTACTGATGGATCAACTATTGGTGCACACCTTGACCGCAACGGGCTGCGGCCTTTGAGATATGTTTTGACCGAAGATGGAACGGTGATTGCCGGATCTGAGGCCGGTATGATACATGCGGATATCGGGCGTATTGTTAGAAAGGGGAGACTTGGACCCGGCGATACTATGGCAGTCAGGCTAGGCACTGGGGTGATCCGCGAAACTGCAGAGATACTCTCAACGCTTGCTGCAAGGCATCCATATAGCCAGTGGTTGAGAGATTCTCTGGTGCATCATAGGGCGCAGAAAGTGGCAAAGCCAGTTGATAATGGTTCTGTAGTACAAAAACAGATTGCCTTTGGATACACGAAAGAAGAGCTTGAGGCCATGCTTTTCTCGATGGCTCAGACCGGAGTTGAAATGACATTTTCGATGGGTGACGACACTCCGCTCCCGCCTCTGTCTGAAAAACCACCGTTACTGTTTCGCTATTTTAAGCAGCGCTTTTCCCAGATTACCAATCCATCTATTGATCCAATCAGGGAAAAGATGGTTATGTCACTTGCCATGCATCTGGGACCCCGCATGAGCTTTCTCTCAGAGACGGCAGGACATGCCAGGCGGTATTGCATACAGTCTCCGCTTCTTTTTGAGGGCGATATCCGGGAGATAGAAACTCGAAGCGGATTTGTGGTCAAACGCCTCCCGACAACTTATGATGCGGTAAAAGGAGGTCTCCCTGCCGCGCTGGCTGCGTTGCGGCAGGCAGCTATTGAGGCTGTCGGGAGCGGTGCTGAGATGCTCATACTGTCAGACCGCGATATTTCAGCACAGCGTGTCGCAATTCCTTCGCTGCTTGCAGTATCGGCTGTGTTCCAGGAGCTTCTGCGCAGGGATTGCGGTCATTGCGCCAGCATAATTGCTGAAACCGGCGAGGCCCGCGATGTTCATCATATTGCATGTCTAATAGGATTTGGCGCTGCCGCTGTTTATCCATGGCTTATGCCGGGGACAATATCTGACCTGTGTGCGCGCAGTGTTGTCAACCTTCCATTCGAAATTGCCATTGACAACTATCGCAAGGCGGTAGAGGATGGCATGCTAAAAGTGCTCGGTAGACTTGGCATCTCTACGCTCGATTCATATCATGGTGCTCAGCTGTTCGACATTATCTGTTTGAATAAAGGGATTGTTGAGGAATACTTCGGTCAGCTGCCGGTAAGCATGGAAGCAGATGGTCTGAATGAAATAGAGGATTCGGCGGTGAAGCGGCATTATGCTGCATACAGTGCAGAACAGCCGCGGATTGACGACGGCGGCACACTCAAATACCGCAGGGATGGAGAAGAGCACGCCTGGGCGTCTCCGACTGTTGCAGCACTAAACCGTTTTGTTCGGCTTGGAAAGGCGGAAGGCTACCGGTCATTCGCATCCGCTGCAGAAGGCAGGCCAGTCTATGCAAGGCACATATTAGGATATCGTACGCTAAAGCCTGTTTCAGTTGTAGATGTTGAGCCTGAAGAATCGATTATTTCAAGATTTGTTTCGGGGGCAATGTCGGTTGGCTCGCTTTCCCCGGAAGCCCATGAGACCATTGCGGAGGCATGCAATCGTTTAGGGATGCGCAGTAACAGCGGCGAGGGCGGGGAAGACCCTGCCCGTTACGGTACTTCCAGGAACAGTGCTATCAAGCAGATCGCATCCGGAAGATTCGGTGTTACTCCGACATATCTTGCATCTGCTAAAGAGATCGAGATAAAGGTTGCACAGGGAGCAAAACCTGGAGAAGGAGGTCATCTGCCCTCAAGCAAAGTTACAGATTACATCGCGCGACTCCGTTACTGTAAACCGGGAACTTTGCTTATATCGCCGCCTCCTCATCATGACATCTATTCTATTGAAGATCTCAACCAGCTCATATTTGATCTGAAACAGGCTAATCCGCAAGCCAGGGTTTGCGTCAAACTTGTTTCAGAGGTAGGGGTGGGGACAGTCGCTGCCGGTGTTGCAAAGGCTTATGCCGACATTATCCAGATTAGCGGATATGAGGGAGGCACAGGTGCATCTCCCATAACATCTATAAAGAATGTCGGAAATTACTGGGAGGTTGGCCTTTCCGAAACGCAGCGTGTTCTCATCGAAAACGGGTTGAGGGACAGGGTAACACTCAGAGTCGACGGCGGTCTCAGAACCGGCAAAGATGTCATTCTGGCAGCTTTATTTGGTGCGGAAGAGTATGGATTTGGCACTGCAACTATGATCTCAGCCGGATGCATAATGGCACGCCAGTGCCATATGAATACCTGCCCTACAGGAATTGCGACGCAGGATGAGCGTCTGAGGGCCAAATTCAGAGGTACCCCCGAAGGCATCATGGAGTATTTTAGGGCAGTGGCTAGCGACGTCAGATCTGCACTTGCAGAAATGGGATTCCGCAGCGTCGCTGATATTGTTGGAAAGTCCGATCTAATAATTGTTGAACCGGATGAACGGTTTCCAGGCTCCCGGCGCATGAGAATCATGCCTATGCTTCAGCCGCCTCCTTCATCTGGACCCCGAATGGGGGCGGGACGAAGAAACGATGGTCCTGGATCTTCGCTGAACGATAAATTAGTTGCAGACCTTGCAGATCACGTTGATAATAAGAAAGCCGTAAGCACGGAATATGATATTCGCAATACCGACCGGAGCGTGCCAGTGCGCCTTTCGTATCTTGTTGCCAAAAGGCACGGTGCAGACGGCCTCCCGGATAACACTATAAATCTGGTCTTCAGGGGATCGGCTGGGCAGAGCTTTGGCGCATTTAATCACAAGGGAATCTCTTTGACATTGATTGGAGAAGCGAACGATTATGCAGGAAAGGGCATGCACGGGGGGGTAGTCGCCATAAAGCCGGATGAAACCCTCTCTGATCCGCACAGACAGGTAATTGTCGGCAATACGGTGCTGTATGGTGCGACAGGCGGTTCTTTTTATGCTGCTGGAATTGCAGGTGAACGTTTTGGAGTGCGCAACAGCGGGGCGACTGCAGTTGTGGAGGGAACAGGTCAGCACTGCTGTGAATATATGACGCGAGGCGAAGTTGTAATTCTCGGTGAAACCGGCAATAACATAGGCGCAGGTATGACAGGTGGCGTAATCTACATGATAGATTATGGCGGAAGTCTTAACGACCGTCTGAATTCAGTCTATGTAAAATCATGTCCACTTGATGCTCAAGACACGCTTCGGCTCATGGAGCTGATAAAAGAACATAATTTCCGTACAGGCAGTTCTCTGGCTGACTCGATACTAGCGGACTTCGAAGGGAAAGCCAAAGAGTTCAGAAAGGTTGTGCCCAATTCATAAGAAAGGAAAAGATGAAATGGACGGGAAGAGATCAGTTGCGTTAATCATACGAAGACTTAAAAAAGAATACCCGGTTTTAAAACCGGCGCTAAATTTCAGCAATCCCTTTGAACTGCTTGTCGCAACCATATTGTCAGCGCAGACAACAGATATGCATGTTAATAAGGTGACAGAGGTGTTATTCAAGAAATACAGAAGTGTGCAGGCCTTCGCAAATGCTGATCCTGATATTTTTGAGCATGATGTAAGCTCGGTTAATTTCTATCGGAACAAAGCCAGGAACATCAGAAAAACGGCAAGCCTTGTCATTGAAAATTTTAACGGTAAGGTTCCACGGACAATGGAAGAACTTATTACTTTACCGGGAGTGGCAAGAAAAACCGCAAACATTATTCTTTATAATGTCTACGGCATTAATGTGGGGATAGCGATTGATACTCATGTCATCCGGCTCTCAAGGCGACTGGGTTGGACGGAAAATAATGATCCAGTCAAGATTGAAAGAGATCTTATGCCACTTGTCCCTCAAGAAGAGTGGGGCAATATCACGCATATGCTTATATTGCACGGACGAAAAGTCTGTCAGGCGAAGAAGCCGCAGCATGGTGTGTGCATTCTGTCGGATATGTGCCCGTCAAGAGATATCTAAAGCATGATATGAGGGACTACTTACTTTAATCGGCAGCGAGGAATCAAGCGAGGTACTTTGCTCATGTATGTGCGGTAAGAATCTCCGAAGCGTTGCAATAGTTCACGCTCTTCTATCGGCATTATTACGGCATTGACGACTGTGAAATCAGCTAGAGTCAGAATCCCCACTGCAATCGAGCCCGTGTAGAGGAAGACACCAAGAAACATTATGGTGTGAGCCAGATATGTCGGATGACGTATGACAGCAAATGGCCCTTTGTCCATTAGCCGTGATTCATCCGGCGCAATAATTTCAGGGATACCTATTAGACCTCGCGGAGTAAGGATCGCTCCAGTCCAGATATGAAGTAGAGTTCCCATAAAAAGCATGAATAGTCCGGCTATGGCAAGGATGCCCGGCATCACTACTATATGATCGAATATAAGACTGCGGTGTGAAAATATTTCATAGGCCACCGGCAGCCAAGCAATACCTGTCAATATATATGTCAGTCGTCCGAATTTCTTGAGTGAACTGCTGAAGAGATGTGCCGGTATCCAGAACATGGGAATGACCGGCCAAACCATCATTGTTATCAGGGCTATCAAAGGTTTCATGATCATAAGTATATCGTTTCGGCATTAAAACTGAAATATGATGCAATGCTCCTTATTGGTTATAATGACGAATGTATCTGGTGAGAATTGCAGAACAACTGCCGCAAATGAATGGCGAATGGGACAGCCTTGCATGGTCAAAAGCTGAGACTCTGGAGCTGCTGCATTTTAGACCCGAGGGCAGCAAACATCGGCCCAAGACATCAGTCAGGCTTCTTTATGACAACAGCGGCTTATTTGGTATTTTCAGGGTCAGAGACCGTTATGTCCGTGCAATCCATACTCGTTATGGCGCCCCTGTTTTTAAGGATAGCTGTGTCGAATTCTTCGTGAAGCCTGGCAGAGGGAAGGGCTATTTTAATTTTGAGTTTAATTGCGGCGGCACATTTCTCTCTAGTTACATAACAAATTCGGAGAGAACCAGTGACGGCTTCAGGGAGTTTGTTTGTATTGCAGAAGATGACGCGCGATGTGTTGCAGCATATCACTCATTACCCGATGTTGTTGATCCTGAAATTCTGGTTCCTGTAACCTGGACGCTTGAATTCTTTATTCCATTCACGCTGCTCCGAAAATATGCCGGACCACTTGGAGAACTGCAGGATGGCGAATGGAGGGCGAACTTTTATAAATGCGGCGACGAAACCTCGCACCCTCACTGGGCATCATGGCAGCCGGTGCCGGAGCTCAATTTCCATATGCCTGAATATTTTGGCGCGATCAGTTTCGAGAGAAGCTGAAGACAACCCGAACAAGGCTATGACATCAGGAATAAATAGACCTGATTTTGTCTTACTGCATCAGATTACGCCAGTTCTGACAGTTTTCTAATAATGGCGTCTGCCGCTGAATGCATTTCCTGAAGAGATTTCTCAATACCATGCGTATTTGCAGCATTGACCTGTGCCACAACGCCGGCACCGGCGGCGTGAAATCTTTCACTGAGTCGCTCCAGTTCGACAAATGCGGGGCTGTCGCTGAATTGTGATCTTGCGCTATCACACCATTGCCCGAAGCGGCTGGACCTGTAATCCGGCAGCGAAGATGCAGAGAGTTTGAAGGTGCCCGCCGCGCAAGCCTCGAATTTACTGACCATATTCTTGATATCAGCCTTTCCAAGCTCAGTCGCTACACTCCCGCTTTTACCGGTTCGAAACCCTGCGTTTGCCGCACGGAGTTGATCGATTGCATCTACTATAACTCCGGAACTGCGGAGTATTTCCTCAGTGTGTTTCTCGATCTCGCTCGAAATGATGCTGGTCTTTTCAATGTTCATTGCCACTTCTTCTGATGCAGACGATTGCTCTTCCACGGCAGCTGCAATCTGAGTTACCTGGGCGTTGACTTTTTCAGATGCGTCGACAATCTGCTGGAGAGCGTTCCCAACTTCTCTCACCAGGCCGGTAGCATGTTCGACTTCATTCGTTGCCGTATCCATAGACCTAGTTGTCACTGCAATTTCATTCTGAATGGAAGAAATCTTATGAGTTATATCCTCAGTCGCATTTGAGGTCCTTTCTGCCAGTTTGCGGACTTCGTCTGCAACAACGGCAAATCCTCTGCCCTGCTCACCGGCGCGCGCCGCTTCGATGGCGGCATTCAGTGCAAGAAGGTTTGTCTGGTCGGCAATATCTTTTATGGCAGTAACAATAGTTCCGATTTCCTGCGCCTTTTCAGTCAGGCTTGCCATCATTTGGGATAATTCCACAGTCGAGGTATTGACCTTGGAGATTGAACTGATTGCATTTTCAGTTATTACCTGTCCCGATGTAGCAGTACTCATTGCAACCTGAGAGGTCTGGGATGCTTCTGAGGCATTATGAGCAATTGTTGTTATAGTCTGGCTCATTTCTTCTGCCGACGCAGCAATTTGAGATGCTTGCGCCGCCTGTGTCTTAGCACCGCCTGCCGTTTTATTAGCTATGTTGCGAAGATCTTCAACAGAGTTGACGATATTCTTCGAGGCTGAGAGCGTTCCGTCAACCTTTTCGCCAAAGTTATGAACAATAGAATTAATGTCTTTCGCAAAAGCGCCAAGTTCGTCTTCCGCTTTGAACTCAATGCGTTTTGTTAAGTCGCCGCTTCCTGCTGCCAGCTCATGCAGTCTTTGCTCGAATTGCTTTACAGGCCGGGCGATCAGTCCGCCGCCTATAAGAAATGCCAGGGCAGTAATCAGAGCTGAAACAGCGGCAAGGAACACCATGGCTGTTATCCAAAGGTGAAGGGTTGCACTTTTCTTGTAAATGCCGGAGCCGATAACCCAGCCCCATTTCTTCTGCATTTTAACGAAAGATATCTTTTCCTGCAGCTCGGATTCGCCCGATTTCTTCCATTGATAAGATACATAGCCTTCGCCCTGTTTCTGTGTCAACGACGTCGCCTGCTGAAAAACATTGAAACCCTTTGCATCCGTGAATTCAGATACCGGCCTTCCTTCGATTTCAGCTTTAGGGTGAACTATTACAGTAGATGCATCATTGATCCAGACATAGTCATCATTTGACTCGAAATGCATTGCGCGAACGGCGTTTTTTGCCGATTCCTGAGCCTTGTCCTGGGCCATTTTCCCGCTATCAGACAGATTGCTATAATATTCAACTATACCCATCGCAGCCTCAACAGCCGTTTTAGGTACCTCTTGTTTTTCGGAAATGATCATTCTGTCAACCTTTGGCAATAAAAAGAAAAGCATTCCCAGTATTGTTATGCCCATTGCCATAATCGGCAAGGAACTGATCTTCCAGAATATTGGAAGATTTCTGAAATTCAATAAATTACGTATAGTCAACATAGCCCCTCATTATTTTGTCCGTTTTAGTTATTTAGTTATCGGATTCAGCGCAAAGTTCTATAGACGGCTTCACCGTTTTAATTATAATACATTTTTGTCAGATAAATTAAATGGGAAATAAATAATCTGCAGCGGCATGTATAAACTGTATGCAACTCACAGGATATATATGACCACACCTGTGCGTATATAAAATGAAAGAAACTTAATTATTATTTCATGCAATCTTAATGATATAAATTTATTCTGTAAGCACGACAGCGAGTCATGAATAATTGTGGCGCTGTTTGGTTTCAAATTAAAAGGAGGTGGAGTGGATGAGGAGAATACTCGCAATAGTAGTGGCTGCGATATTTGTTTTAGGCCTTGCCTCAATCAGCTTTGCTGATGGACTTGAGAAATGCGACAAGTGTCATAAGGGCGATAAAGCGCCTGCCCTGATGATTGAAAAGGCAAAGATTGCAACTGCTGCCGATCTGATGAAGGCTCTTAAAGAAGGGCCGAAGAGCAGCATGCACAAATTACTAACGGATGATGACATCAACGGTGCCGCTGCGGCGCTGCAATTGAAATAGTCGTCAAGAGTCCCTCCCAGACACGCCGGCTCCCCTCCCAAAAATGCCGGCGTGTTTTTTTTATTCGAAAACAACATATCGTTTTATTTTCTGGAGTCTTTTGCCTTTGATGCCCAGGTCCTCGGGGCGGTTAATGCGGCTTTTCATGCGCAATGACAGTATACGTTTAACAGTTTCAAGTCCAAGACCTGGTACGCGCAAAAGCGATTGCATGTCAGCCGTATTGATCTTAAGCGGGAAGATATCTTCGTGATTGTCGGCCCAAGTCTCTTTTGGGTCCTTGCTCAGACTCAGGTTACCGCTCAGGTCCAGAGGTATTTCTGTGGTATCGAACCCGTATTTACGCATGAGAAAATCAACCTGGTACAGGCGATGCTCTCGCATGAAATGCTCACCAGGGTTCGCGAGGAACCGGCGTTCACCCGGTATATCAGCGGAGCCGAGTCCTTTCTGATATGCTGAAAAATACACTCTCTTAAAGTTGAATTCTTTGTATAGAGACGACATTGACCGGATTATCTCGCCATCGGTTTCATCCGAAGCCCCTACTATGAATTGCGTAGTACATTTCACGCGAGAATGTTTCATGCCTTTGCCGGTTAGCCTGCCCATCAATCTTATCGGGTGCAGTATGTCTTTATCATAATCTTTCCTCGATGAAAGCTTGTTAGAATGTTGCCTGCCGGGGGTTTCAATGTTGAGGGATACTGCAGTTGACATGGAAACAGCCTCTTCGATAGCAGCATCGGAGGCTCCAGGGATTATCTTGAGATGAATGTATCCTCTGTATTGGTGCTTCCTGCGAAGCAGGCGTGCTGTTGCAATGAGCTTTTCCATCGTATTGTCAGAGTTGCCGATGACGCCTGAACTCAGGAAAAGCCCAAAAACTTTCCGGCGTCTCAAGTGCTCCATGAAAATGGATGCCACTTCATCAGGTTGTAAAGCGCATCTGACCACATCAGTATCTGCGCGTAAAGGACAATATTTGCAGTCATTGGAGCAGGCGTTTGAAAGCAGGGTCTTAAGCAGAACAGTAAAACCGCCCTGCGGAAGTGCTACGGGATATAACCAGGTCCCGTTCATTCCCCGCTTTCTGTGCTCGTCCTTGCTTGTGCCGCACGCACACGCAAGATCGTATTGAGAATCCTGGGAAAGCAACCTGAGTTTTTCGAATGCATCCATGGCAGATCAGCTCCGCAACAATTATATCATGTCGGACTATAAGACAAACATTGCAGGTTAGTAGAATTCTCTGACCGCTTGTTGCAGTTTGATCTTGTTAACGGATTGTATCTGGCGGACTAGAGGTTGTTCACGGATAATAGGGATGCCTTCCTCGAAAGTGCGGCGACTGTTGCGGTAAATGATGCCTACTGGAATGCGATCTCCGAACTCCAGAGCCTTTTCAAATGCTGAAAGTCTGTTTTGCGGATCATAATATTCGTCGAGATGATAGATTCTCTGCTCATACCATTCGTAAGTATTGACTTTGTTGAAGCTTACGCACGGCTGAAGAATATCGACCAGTGAAAATCCTTTGTGAAGAATTGATGCTTTAATGACCTGCCGAAGGTGTTCCGTGTCGCCTGAGAAACTCCGTGCCACGAAACTGCAATCCATAGCAACGGCAAGGGCCATTGGATTGAGCGACTCCGACAGCATTCCAAAAGGCAGGTTCTTTGACCGGAAGCCTTCAACGCTTGTAGGAGAAGCCTGGCCCTTTGTCAGGCCGTAGACCAGGTTATCATGAACGAAAAGCTTCACGCTGATATTCCTCCTGATAGCATGAAGCAGATGGTTTCCGCCTTCGCCATAACAATCACCATCGCCGGCAACAGCTACGACAAGCTGGCTGCTGTTTGCAAGCTTCAACCCTGTAGCTATCGGCAGCGTGCGTCCATGAAGACCGTTGAAAGTGTTGCATTTCAGATAGTGAGGAAATTTCCCGGCCTGTCCTATGCCGGACACTATCGTGAATTGATAAGGCTTGAATCCCAGCTCATCAATCGCGTCTTTGAAGGCTTTTAATATTCCGAAGTTGCCGCATCCCGGACACCACGCAGGTTTCTGATCGTTATTCTCATCCAATGACATCTTCTATCTCTCCTATCAACTCATCCAACAAGAAAGGACGGCCATCATAGCGATTAATGCTATGCCTGAAATCGTATCCGGTTTCTGTCTTCATCAATCTTGCAAATTGACTGCCGGCATTGTTCTCTATGCATATTGATACTTTAGCTTCGCTAAGTAATTTTAGAATGCCTCCGGTTTTAAGGTCGGGGAATGGATATAATTCACTGAAATGCAGCATTGCTATGCCGTATTTATTGGAAAGTACATCAACGGTCTCTTTCATCAGGCCGTATGTAGATCCCCATCCCGTCAATACAATAGCCGGATTTATGTCTCCATAGAGTTGAGGGAAAGATATCTCTTTCCTGACTAGCGGCATTTTTTTGAACAGGCGTTTATCCAGCATCTTTCTCCTGATTTCTGCGTCTTCGTTGATATGGCCGTTTTCATCGTGCTCGTCACTGTCGGTTATGACAATATGCTGGGCATCGCCGGGCACTGCTAGAGGGGACACGCCGGTTTCTGTGAATTCATGCCGCTTGTAATGAGATAAAGCCTTAAAATCGTTCTCTCTAATCCGGTAGTCCCGATAAGCAATCATGCCGGTATCCAGATCTTCCAGAGTCCATTGGCAATCAGCTAAATATTGATCAAAGATAATAATGGCCGGTATTTGATACTTTTCTGAAAGATCGAAGGCTTTGCCTGCGGCATGGAATGCTTGTTCCGGGGAACCGGGTGCCAGTATTACCCTGGGGAATTCGCCATGGGCCGCATGGAGTGCAAATTGCAGATCGCCTTGTTCGGTGCGTGTCGGTAATCCGGTTGCAGGTCCGGGCCTCTGACCTAGTGCAATGACAATAGGTGTCTCAGTCATTGCTGCCAGCGAGAGTCCTTCCACCATAAGAGCGAATCCGCCCCCAGAAGTGCCCGTCATAGCTCTAATACCGCCGAATGAGGCTCCAATTGCCATGTTGATAGCGGCTATTTCATCTTCCGCCTGTTCGACTATGACGCCAAATTCTGATGAGTGCGCTGAGATATAATTCATGATGCCGGTCGAAGGTGTCATCGGATATGCCGAGTAGAATTTCAAACCCGAAGAGATGCAGCCTAACGCCAAGGCATCTATACCGGATATTAGTAATTTACGCGCTGCGGCGATTTTTGCGTCGAACAGGCGATGAGAGCAATTTTTTATCGCATAATCATATCCTGCAGTCGCTGCCTTGATATTGGCACTGATGATCTCATTGCTTTTTCTTTCGAATGCTTCCCGCAAGAGGTCTGTAATGAAGCTGATGTCAATCCCTATTATGCCGAGAACTGCTCCGGTCGCAACAGTATTCTCCATCACTCTATCGCCACCATACTCTATCGCAAGCTTCAAGAAACTAATGCCTAAAAAACTCGGACTTTCATGGTTTACTTTAAGCGTATCGGGATCGTAAATAACTAAACCCTTATCTGATAGTTCGGATGAATGGCGCGATATGGTTTCACTATCTAGTGCAACCAATAAATCAATATTTTTTCTGGATGACATTACCGGCCCATCTGAAAAGCGAATCTGGTAAAAGTTGTGTCCGCCCCTGATTCGGGATTCATAGTCTTGATGAGAAAAGACATGATACCCTGACCGTGCCAATACTTTGGCAAGTGTATCGCCTATGGTTTGTAATCCCTGACCGGCTGAACCACCGATCTTTATTGTATAGTCCAAGAAGTTACCTCGCGGCCATGATGGTAAGAAAAATATAGCCAGAAAATGAACTCACGGCAAGATATGACTATTGTTAGATCTGGAAAGGCAGGAGAGCCAATTGACGGAATCAGCGATTGCAGCTAAATTATGCGTTGCTGAACACCGGCGTCAGATGGCGTCTGCGACGGTCATAGAAAACCCTGTTACGACCTAATTTTTTTGCTGAGTAAAGCGCGCTGTCAGCCCTGCGGATTGTATCCATCGGATCTTCATCCAGAGCAGATACTGTTGATACGCCAATGCTGACGGAGACATGGATATCTAATCCGTTATAGCGAAGCTTGTTGTCCGCCAGTTTTCTGCGAAGCCTGTTGAGTGGAAGCGAGGCATTCGGGCCATGCGTATCCGGCAGCAGAACAAGGAATTCTTCACCGCCATATCTGATTACTATGTCGCATTCTCTGAGCTCGGCTTTGATGGTTGAAGCGATGTGGGCCAGCACCTTGTCTCCAATCAGATGTCCATAGGTATCGTTTATATTCTTGAAGTGGTCTGCGTCCACCATTGCTACTGAAAGCTTGGCTCCGCTCCTTTTGGCCCTGGCGAATTCCTCATTCAAGCGGACAAGGCCTGCACGGCGATTGTAGACTTTGGTAAGGTCGTCGTACAGATATTCGTTTTGTATTGATGCATAAGACTCTGTTAGTGATATTTCAGTTTTGCGGACAAAGAAACCATTGATGAAATAGAAATTGGCCATACAAAGCAACATCCCTCCGAATGCGGTCAGCGCCGCCACGCTGGAGGTCTCAACGCCTAGGGAAAGAAGAACTATTGGAATGATAAGGCAGAAGACCAGCATGTTGAAGAAGACCATACGCTTGAGATATTTCGACAGGTCATCTATTATTGTCTTGAACCCCATTTAGCTGTCCTTTCTGGCTTTTTTTGACATATTAGCAAAATAGGTGCCAAATATTATATAACACTGAAAAATAATCAGATTGGCTCGGGCATGACTTGAAAAGCTTGCGCCTATGTCATTATTTTGGCGCATATCACGGCATAATTTTCCGAACGGGAAAAAATTGCCGTCAGATTATAGACTTGCCGCCAGATGACAAATCTTCAAGAGCTCCCCTGTCAATTATCCGGAGCTTTCGTCCATGAACCGAGATCACACCCTGGCCACTCATTCTGCCAAGTATGCGCGATAACGTCTCAGGTATTGTACCGAGCAGGCTTGCAAGCTGGCCCTTCGTAATGTCCAGTTCAACGTTGTCATGGCCGCTCTCACTGCTCAAAAAAAGAATATATGCCGCCAGTCTGCCTGGCACCTCTTTCAGCGACAATTCTTCGACAAGGCGCGTCATCTGGCGCAGCTTTCCTGATAACTCTGCAAGCATATTCATCGCAAGGGATGGATCGGTTTTTATCAACTCCAGAAATGCCGCCCTCGGGAAGAAGAATATCCGGCTTTTTTCGATGGTCTCCGCGTTGGCTGGGAAACGGCTTCCTGCGAACATCGGTACCTCGCCGAAAGACTCTCCGGGGCCGACAAAATGCAGGATCTGCTCCTTGCCTTCAGAAGAAATCTTGAATATTTTGACCCTGCCCTGGACTAGAACGAAAAAGCCTTCTGCTGGTTCGCCTTCCAGCAGTACTGTCTGGCCGCGATCGAATGTCTGGTCCGCCATTGAGTTAACTATCTCGTCCAGCTGCTCCTTAAGCAGGCCTTTGAAAAGAGGGATTGCGGCGACTAGGCTAGCGAGTTCCATATCGTACAGATTTAATAACAGTTTTTTTGATTTATGTCAAAGGATATTTGCAGGCAGTGATATAAACTATATCGGAAGAGTAAGGCGGGCCATTGATGTTGAGCACTCATCACTTGGTATCGGCATTCGGAGGCATATCATGAAATGGACGAAAGAGGCTGAAGACGCGGTTGCCCGTGTTCCTTTCTTTGTCAGGAAGAGAGTGAGAAGTAGAATCGAGGCAGAGGCTGCGATTCATGGCAGCCGAGAAATAACCATTGAGCATGTCGGTATCTGCCAAAAGAGGTATCTGAATAATATGGAAGAGGAAGTTGCAGGCTTCCAGATCGAAACCTGCTTTGGGCCTTCGGGATGTCCGAATCGCGTGGTTGACGACGAAGGAATAGCAGTGCAGGTCGAGAATTTGCTCAAAAAGAAGAACCTAAGAAACTTTTTCAAACTCAAAGTCAAGGGGCCGCTAAAGATTCACCACGAATTCAAGGTCTCAATTTCTGATTGCCCCAACGCATGTTCGAGGCCCCAGATTGCAGACATAGGACTTATCGGTGCTTGCAGACCCTCTGTTACTAACGACCCGTGCAGCGGCTGCCGAGCCTGTGTAGAGGCTTGCCGTGAAGATGCGATAGAACTGACTGCAGGCCCGGTCATGGATTATGGCAAATGCCTGTCGTGTGGCAATTGCTGTAAGGTGTGCCCATCGGGAACGCTCGTGCAAGGCCGGCAAGGATGGCGTATCATGATAGGTGGAAAACTCGGAAGGCATCCTCGACTGGGAAGCGAGCTGGAAGGTATTTTTTCGAGCGAGGAAGCCCTTGTCTTATTTGAAAAATGCATTGATATTTACACTGCGCATACGGTTGAAGGCGAGAGATTCGGCGAAGTGATCGATAGTATCGGCATGAAAATGTTTACAGCCCTTGATCTAAGTCAAGGAAGAAATGAATTATCTGATATAACCTAAGAATAACGAGATAACAAGTTCAGGAGGATAAGATGAAAACAGTCAGAAAGATAATTGAAATCAACGAGGAGCTGTGCAACGGCTGCGGCGAATGCGTGCCGAACTGCGCCGAGGGGGCGCTCAAAATAGTGGACGGCAAGGCGAAGATGGTATCAGAAATTTATTGCGACGGGCTGGGTGCCTGTCTGGGACATTGTCCGCAGGGTGCGTTGAAAATCGTAGAACGTGAGGCAGAGGAGTTTGACGAGCATGCGGTAGAGGAGCTTCTAAAGACCCACGGCGGGAAGGAGGCGCCTGCCTCCGTGCATTCAGGTTGCCCCGGCAGCAGACTTCATACCTTCGGGTCACCCTGCCAGGAGGCAAACAGACCGGTCAGCCATGGCGAAGGCGCTTCCGCGCTTACTCATTGGCCTGTACAGATAAGGCTTGTGCCGCCGACCGCACCGTTTCTCAAGGGAGCACATCTTTTGGTTGCAGCCGACTGTACTGCTTATTCCTATGCGGATTTTCACGGCGAGCTGCTGGCAGGAAAGGCGCTGATGATAGGGTGCCCTAAATTCGATGATCCGCAGGAGTATCTTTCCAAATTCGTCGAAATATTCAGAAATGCCGGCATCAGGAAAATAACAGTTGTAGACATGGAGGTGCCGTGCTGTTCAAAGTTACCGATGATAGTCAAAAAAGCCATGGAGCTGTCGGGCAAAAGCATCCCGATGGAAGAGATAGTCATAGGCATCAGAGGAGAGGTGCTGAAAAGAATCCAGCATGCAGCATAAAGAGCCTGGTGCCTGATCTGATGGTGCAGGTACCGAGACTCGAACTCGGACGGGGTTATCCACCAGATCCTAAGTCTGGCGCGTCTGCCAATTCCGCCATACCTGCTTTTAGAATATTAACATATCAAACTTCCAATTGTTTTGATGTATGACGCCATTTCACAATTTTTCAGCTGGCTATATCACTATAGAATAGGCATGGTATTTGGAAGCACCCGAGATTCTTTTTTCTGGCACTTGAGAGTGTGGCTCTCCCCGCACCCTCAAGTGTACTTTTGAAAACCAGCTTGGATCGGTCTCGCTGCAAAGCAAGACTTCGCAGCGTAATAACAAATTCGCAGCTGCCGGCTCAGGTGTATGTATTATTCCTTTACCGGTAATACATGGATTGCCTTTATGATAAGCTGAACCTTATCGCCTTTTTTCAGCTTGAGTGCCTGCAGCGACTCAGTCGTAAGCACTGACGCCATTTCGGCCGGCGCCGTCACATCAAACTTGACCAGCGACATTATGTCTCCCTTCTTTACGGATTTGACTTTTGCTACCACAGCATTCCTAGCGCCGAATTTCATGCCAGCCTCCTTGACGACTAATTTTATATGATCATAACACAAACCGAATGTCGCTGAAATCTTATCTGAACACCTCAATATGGCCGACATACGATATGGATTTCTCTCCGGTATTATCGGAATCGTTCATAACGGCAATGCTTGCCATGGCAGGCGGGTCAATGCCGAAGGCCTTTCTGTAATCCTGAAGAATATCGACCGACTCCTCAACCCACTGTCCGGCCTTTTCAGGTCCGCGTTCGAGAGCTATCAGCTTAGCTCTGTCCGTGTAAGGGCTTGTCATGACTGGTGGACTATCAGGTCTGCTGGCCCAAACGTAACTTAACGTGCTGTCGGGAGGGTATTCGCCATACATGACTTTCGCAGCATTATATTTTATCTTTTCCATCAGGCCCAATCGTGCAGGATCGTACTTGAAGAGTACGTAAATCCGAATCGGATAGTCGTCTCCATCCTTTGTGCCGGGGACCGCTTTGGTGTAAACATTGCTCACCTTCCATCTCCATCTGATTTTCGGGTACTTGTAAATATCGATCTCTTTCACATCAACCATTGCGGAGGCAGAGGCGTTGCTTTCCGCTTTGAGTGCGCTTTCGCTTCCTTCGGATGCTATGCTGTATATTGTGTGGGCTTTGATCTTGGGAAAGTAGAGCGGCTTCCAGTTATCCAATGAGCGGAAATCTTCGCGCAAAAAAATCTGATCCTCCGCAAAAGAAGCGGATATAAAAAAGATGCAGACAGTCAGAAATACTGCAGATATCATTCTCGCCATTTGAGCTACTTTTTATTATAAAACGAGCTAAAAGAAAATTCTCCGGGTTTGTTTAAAGAAAACGCTGAGAGCATCCTGATTATGATCCTTTATTCCTATCTTTTATGCTTTTACCATAGCAAAAAACTATTGGACATGCGCCGGCTCATGCTCTTATTTTCATATGAACACTTTCAGCGGCATGATCAGATCCTTCACGCATAAATTTATAGGATCACGACAGCTTTATTTTGCAATAAGGATTGTCATGGGGGGTATTTTTGTTTATGCCGGAATTGTAAAGCTCCTCACTATCAATGCATTTGCCCGTACCGTCGACCAGTATGACATAATCCCCGATGCGCTGCTTCCGGCGGTTGCAGTCGGCCTTCCGGCTTTTGAAGTCATTGCCGGCGTCGGATTGATATTCGATATTGCAGGCAGTCTGACAGCTATTCTGGCTTTGCTTGTGCTGTTCATTGCTGTTCTGTTGTATGGAGTCATTAACAATATGGACGTCGACTGCGGTTGTTTTTCACCGGAGGAAGCAGCAAATCGCGGCAACCTTGCACAGGCTTTATATCGGGACCTGGCTATGATTGCTGCTGTTATGTTTTTGTTAGTACACCGCAGGTTGCGCCCGTCGAATTTGCAAAGTCTTTCCCTGTGGGGGAAAATCAGGTCATTCAAAGGAGGAATTTAGAAAATGTCGATGAAGAGAATTATGATTACAGTATTGGCAGCAACATTTATTTTGGGTATAACGGGAAACGTCCTGGCAATTGGCACCAAGGATCTGGACAACGAAAAAATCGCCGTAAATTTTCAGCGGGAAGTTGAGAGGGGCGGGTATAAAGTAGTAAGCACTGCTGAACTTAAGAGCTGGATAGACCAAAAGAAAGATATGCTTATCATAGACACCATGCCTTCTGAAGACAGCTATAAAAAGGCTCATATCCCTGCCGCTCTGAATCTGGTATTCCCCATCCCGGAAATGGTATCAATCGATGATAAGACTAAGGACGATCTTGTAAAAATGCTCGGTCCCAACAAGGACAGGCTGGTCGTGGTCTACTGCGGTTTTACGCAGTGCACGAGGAGCCACAATGGGGCAATGTGGGCTGTCAAACTCGGATATAAGAATGTCTATCGCTACCCTGGAGGCATCAAGGCTTGGGAGCAGTCCGATTATCCTGTTGAGAAACCTCAATAGACAGTATCATATCCGGAGGGTCAGATGATATCGCTGCAACCATCACTGAAGAAAATCAGATTTTTCATGCTTCTTATGTTTGTATTGTTTTTGGTTCCAGTTACTCAGGCTTCGGCTGAGATGCAATATGGAAATATCGATACAGCACGGTTGAAGGCGATGATGGACAACAAAGACACATTTGTGCTGATTGATGCGCGCACGAAAGAGGAATACGACGAGGCACACATACCAGGAGCAATCAATATGCCTGAAAAGAAGTTTGATGCGCTGCTTTCGACGCTTCCGGCGGACAAGTCCTATCTGCTGGTCATTTATTGCAACGGCGTGAGATGCGGGAAGAGCAGGAAGGTCGCTGGAAAGGCTACAGACGCCGGATATTCCAAAATAATACTCTATGCTGAAGGTTTCCCCGTCTGGGAAGAAAAAGGCATGAAGATCACGGCCGGGCCCGATTACGGTAAAAAGATTCAGACTAGGATGTATCATCCTGCGGAACTCGCAGAACTGATGAAGACACATAAGAATGATTACGTAATCGTGGATGTACGGGACACTTCGGAATACAAAGAGGGTCATATCCCGGAAGCTATCAATATCCCGTCTGAGACGTTTGCGCTTAAGTCCGAAGTGCTCCCGAAAGAGAAGAAAATAATAGTTTATTGCAATACCGGCAGTAGAAGCTATATGGCCTACCGTAAACTGATCAAGCTGGCCTACCCGGATATTTATCAGGCGCTTTTTGCCGAATGGAAAGATGCGGGGAATCCGGTTGAGAAATAGATATCACTAGTGAGGACATCCCTGCGGGAGTTGATTGCTGACATCTCCTCCCGCTGCACCGAATGCGGTGCCTGCCTGACGATGCAACTCAAAATAGCATGGTATAAACCTATCGTTACGGCTTTTAATATTTAATTAATCTATTTTACTTATTTATTACTTCTATATTAGATTTATGTGCAAATGATCAATACAACGATCATAAATCATCAGCATCTTACTCACGTTACTTCTACCATCTGCTTGATATCCAGGAAAGCAGGAAGCATGAGGAGATGAAGACCCTTCGACTTCGCAGCTCCAGTTCAGAACTCATTCCAGGCCCAATAGTTAACAGCATGCTTACGAGGCGGGATCATGAAGATCCCTGTGCAATTCATTATGATCAGCCATCGGGGGGCATGGGGCTGGTGCCTCACCTGGTCTGCAAAACCAGAGTCAAGGCCAAAGACTTGCCAGCTGAAAAGCGGCCTGTCGCCACTCATAAGGTGCCTTGGTGGGTTCGATTCCTACTGTCCCTCTCCATATACATT
>DATHDG010000028.1:0-114904 GCA_035319125.1 Dissulfurispiraceae bacterium
GTTTTTCGTCAGTGCGAGGATTATTTCCGGAATTAGTGAGGCTCTAATTTCGGGTGCGGTGCGATGTAGCAGGTGACTTGCGCATTTTTGGATCCGTAGCCAGCCTGCTTCTCTTTAGGGGCTAATTCATCAACGTTACAAACGGAATATCGCGTAACGACGACCAACTAAGTAAACTTCCTGCCGTCCGGACAGCATGCTTTCGGCAACGACTCCGATTAACTCCGGGATATTTATTTGTACCAGATCAGTTATGACTGATGCGGATTTCTAGTTCTTACTGAGACTTGGTTGATGAGATTGTCGGTTCGAATATCACACTATTTTAGAAACCCCGCCGACTGTTGATTACTGTCAAAAAATATCGTTGCCACTGGCATCTTCAAGCCCACAAGGACTGCCTGTTGCTTGAAATGATGTTTTTCAGGGAATAAGTGTCGGAGGTAAAATGTTTGATACAGTTCGTAACTCTCGGGGATTCACAAGCATGCGGATGGAGAAGGCCTGTAAGCGCACCGTATAATCTGTACACTAGTTGTTTTTACAACGTCCATATCAGATAAGCGAAATAATCTAGTAAATTCTTCCCGCTCTGCTGTCCTGTCCTAAGTATCGACAAAGTCACCGCGAATACAATGTCTCTCTCGTAAACTTAATCAGCGATTTTGAAAGTAGGCATGAGCATCTCGAATTGCGACGCGGGACACATCAAGTAGAATGTCTGGCGATGTATTAGAGGAATATAGTAGTAATAAATACACGGCTAGAGCACAGTCTACTAAGATGGCATGAAACTGACAGTTGACATCACGTATAGTGCTTGATATAAAGAATTCATATGTGACTGTTGCGAGAATGAGCAATAGTCGTTGCAACGGCAGTTTGGATTTCGTCTTCCCCCTTAGCCCGCAACGGAGAGCCAAAAAGAATTTAAGGAGGAATGTTATGAGCTGGACCTATCAAAGTTGGGGCAAGAAGTACCCCAGGATTGCAGCCGATCTTACCGGTAACCATGCGGCAGATATTATTGGCTTTGGCTATGACGGGGTATGGGTTTCTTTAAACGACGGAAACGGCAATTTCAGTGCACCCATTGTTGGCATTACTGATTTCTGCATAGCAACGGGCTGGTCAATCGAAAAGCATCCAAGGTTTTTAGCGAACCTCACCGCAAGCGACTATCCGGATATCATTGGCTTCGGCAATGCCGGTGTGTTCGTTGCCCGGGCCAATGGTGACGGTACTTTTCTGCCGGTAGAACTTGTTCTTGAGAATTTTGGATACAACCAGGCCTGGCGCGTGGAAAAACATCCAAGATTTGTGGTGGATTTAAACGGAAATGGCAAAGCAGACATTATTGGTTTTGGCGATGATGGCGTGTGGACAGCCATGAATAAAGGAGACGGCACTTTTTATCCGGCACAATATATTCTTGCAGATTTTGGAGTTAACCAGGGATGGCGCGTTGACAGACATCCAAGGTATTTGGTCGATTTAGATGGAGACGGCAAACCCGATATAATTGGCTTTTTCGATGCAGGTGTGTATGTGGCCATGAATAAAGGGGATGGCACTTTTAACCCGGTACGAATGGGACTTGTTGACCTGGGTTATAACCAGGGCTGGCGGGTAAATAAGCACATTCGGCTTGTCGGCGATATTCTCGGCACGGGAAAAGCATCTATTGTGGTGGCACGAGAGGATGCCGAAGTTCTCATTGCATGGGGAATTGGCAATGGCACATTCCAGGTACCACGACCTGCCGGCGTTTCACTTGGGTATTTATATAAGTATTTTCAGTCTGATCCTAGCATTGATGATTTTACATCTTATCTTATTTTTTTGGCAGACGTTATTGGCGATGGGCAAAGAAAACAGTTGATTGCTTTTGGTGACACGAGGGTCTTGACCGTAGATTTTACCAACCTCTCCTCATCTCCTTTTTTTGCCACTACAGATTTTGCTATCGACACGGGCTGGACGATCGATAAGACCGTGCGCACGGTCGCGAACATCGGCGGCGCCGGAAAGGCTGGTATTGTTGGCTTTGGCGATGCAGGCGTCTATACAGCATTGAGCAAAGGCGATAACACATTTGCACAACCGGCAGTATATGATGTGGCAGATTTTGGGCGAGTTTCCGGCAGGGTAGTCAGTTCCATTACGGTTACCTTCAAAATGTTGGGTGACGGTGTGGACGATGAAACACAGTTACACCTTTTTATAAAAAACCGCCAAAGCGATACGTCTGATTCCGGAGACCCCGGATCATTGGCACAGCACATACAAAACTATGCCGATGCGGAGAATAACTGGTTCGAGAAAAATTCTTATTTGGGGCGTGCACTATCGGCAAATGTGGGAGGTGGCTTTGGCGATGACGATACCAGGCAGGTTAATATTTCACTGCGCAAAAAGCCCATTCCTGTTGAAGAGCTTAACCTTCCGCAAATACTTATATTTATTATTCCAAGAGGTTATGACACCTGGAAATTTGAATATACCGTAGCTATTACGCTTGACGATGGAACGCAATTGCCGCCATTTGGTTCGAACGTTAATGGCATCACCGGTGTTATCATGGACCAGGACAATCCCAATTATTCGGGAATAGGCACCGAGCTGAACCTTCGGCAACTTCCCCCGCCACCACAGGGACAATACAAAGGGCCCATACTGAGCCGCGCAACCATTGAATTCAAAACGCATAACAACGATAAAAGCAGCAGCACCGTTGTGAACGTACATATTGTCAATAGAAAATCCAGTACGGAAAGCCAGGACATTTCAGTAGTATCAGACATTGCAACCAATCAATATTTTGATGACCCCAGCGACCATATTTTCGAACTGCCCATTGCAGCCAATAATATTTTTTTGGGAGACATTGTTTTGCCCGTTGTATATATCAATATAGTTCCTTCCGATGATGACGAAACCTGGATCTTTGACTATGTAATCACTTTTTATTTCGACAATACCCAACCATACTCATGGGCCACTTCCGGCGTAATTTTAGACTACGACCGCCATAAGCACATGGGGCTTTACAGCGGGCGCCGTATTATAAATAACCCGCAGGCATCTTTAACACTGTCTCCTATAGTCCGGCACAAAATCATTTCGCTGGTAGATGTGAGAAAAAAACTTAATGAAATTTTGCTCAACCGGCAAGTGGCTGGCAGCCCGGATCCCCTGATAAAAATCCGCGTTAATAATACAGATGATCTGATAAAATCCCTGGGCTTTACCTTTCAGGCAAATGACGACTATGCTGAACCTAGGTCTTACGCTGATATCCAGCATATTGACAATGCCCCGCCGGCACCAAACATCATATTGGGGCCAAACCAGTCCATGGACTTTGAATACCCACACGGTATGAGCGATCTGCCTGCTTTCAGCGATTTTTGGCCAGCGCAGGCGCATGTGAATGACATGAATCTGCAATCATTGAGCTTGCTTATTGATACCAATGATTTGCAAACCCCTTTAAACTTCGGCTTAGATTTTGAAACAGACGGTCCGGTTGAGGTTACGGGGGGTGAGACTATCGACATAACAAAGCTTATATTAAAAAAGGCAAAGCTTACTTTAAGGCCCGATACCGTAAATGGGCTTGTGGATTTGATGGGATGGATGCAGGATATAAGTAACATACAACTAACATTTGCTTATATGAATTCCAATGAGCCGGTCTATACTTACAGCGGTAATTTCTTGGGGAGCCCTATAAGCGGCAAAATAGGGATAGGCTCCGGCGGGTTTGCGACTTACGATGATCTCGTACAAAGCCTGATAGATGAGGTTTACTATTTAGACATTGAGCAAGACGTTTCTTTGCCCTCCATTGTTTATGTGATGGCATCAATATTGGTGGCAATTACCGGCGTTCTTGGTGGTGTGTTATCAATCATAGGTGTTGATAAATTACTAAACTATTTGAAAGGTAAAATTCCTGGAACGGCGAAAGATAAATTTATGGCTTCAAGAGAAGCATTGAATTCACTGGCAAGTTCAGCGCTGATGGGCGGCGTGGTGAACGGTGCGAATACCGTCCCGCTGCCGTATCCAAACCCCTGCAGGCTTACAGGGTTGGGATTAAATAATGGCGTATTGACATTAGATTATATCGGGCCACAAAACAACTTTCAATTTCCGGCGCCCTGCAAAGCGGATTGGCCTGGAGGGCCGCTCGACCCCGGCACGCTCGCCAACATCGATCACATCATCGTGCTCACCATGGAAAACCGCTCTTTTGACCACATGCTGGGATACCTGAGCCTGCCCGACGATAAAGGGGGCATGAACCGTGCCGATGTAGATGGCCTCAAAGGCGGAGAGCTCAATATATGCAATGGCAGAATGGCAAGACCGTTCCGTTTCCCTTACGGGGACACTGTTTTTTCTCCGGGGCCATCGAACAGTTTCGAATCCACAACGACTGCCATTAATGGCGGCAGAATGGACGGATTTGCGCAGGCACATGCCGATGCGTATGGGAACACGATGGCACACCGCGTGATGGGATACCATAGCTTCGATAATGTGCCGACCTATGATGCGCTTGCAAGGGAATTTGCTATTTGTCATCGCTGGTTTTGTTCCTTTCCCGGCGAAACATTCCCGAACCGTTTTTTTGAGCTATCCGGCAGGCCCAATATTGATCCCTGGGGCATGTGGGATTATTATACTGATTCTCCTTTGCCGTTTTTATTTACTGAGAGTATATTTGATCATTTGTCGCAACAAGGCGTTTCCTGGAATTATTTTGAGCACAGCCCATGCCAGTTGCGGCTTTTTGAACGGTATACCTTCGACTCAGAACATGTGGTCAGCTTTAACGACCCGGAATATGGGTTTGTCAATCTTGCTTTGTCCGGCGCGCTCCCATCGGTTAGTTTTATTGATCCCCATTTCAAGGATTTTCCACCAGGCGGCTTTTGTGACGAGCCCCCTTCTGATATACGCAACAGCCAAAAATTTATTGACGACCTGGTCGGGATTGTCCGCGCCAGCCCCAATTGGGAAAAGACCCTGTTGATCATCACCTATGATGAGCATGGCGGGTTTTATGACCATGTGCCTCCCCCTGATGCCGCGCAGGTATCGCCTGAATTGCCAAAGACTACCGGCCTGCGCGTTCCTACTTTTGTAATCTCGCCCTGGATAAAGCGTGGCTCTGTGTTCGGACATGACGGCACCGTGATCAGACCCCCTGTAAATGAAAAAGAACTGGCCAGGCCAGGAATTTTTAACGACAACCTTCATTTCGATCATACGTCCATCCTGAAAACCATTGCCAGAAGGTTCCTGAGCCAAAACCCGCCATACATGGGCGCAAGGTATGCCGCAGCGCATGACCTTTCAGAGGTGCTGAGCACGGAGATGGAAAAAACTACCGGTCAGTTTTTGCCGTTCGTTCCCTATACTTTAGAATATGAGAACACGAAAATGACTTTGAATGTCCGCAATGTGGATCACTTGCCCAACGGGGATCGCTCGCTTCATGTTTTACTGGATACAAGCCCCGCTAATGCTCAGAACATACCTGACTGGCAGCAATTCAAGTTTGAGGATGCCGGAGACGGGTTTGTTTATATCCGGACTTTTGCCGGATTGTTCGTTACCGTTCGGTCTTCCGGAAAGCCCGTCCATCATCTTCCCAATGTTGTGCCGGTTTACCAGGTCGAGCAAAATTTGAAATTTGCATTCGGTGCTGTCGGATCGCAGGATCCCAATCTTCAGAAATGGAAATTCGTGCCTGGCAATAATGTAGTAGCTTTTAACACCGGTTTTGTTGTGCATTCAGCGGCTTTCCCGGATTTGGTTTTAAAAGTCGATAGCGGATCGGCAGGTGCAGCGATGACTTCCGTTATCCTGAGCACACCAACGCCACCCGCAAATAGCTTCGCGAAGCCGAATCAATGGAATGTTACTTCTCCGCTAATTCCAAACAATGTAGTGGTCAAATAGCAGTAAAGATGTATGGCAGATCTTTGTATGGGTGCTTGTTCCCTTACGGGATTTACTAGACGCGCCGCCAATTACAAAGTTCTCCCTTGCCTGTTCGATGGCGAGGCGGCTTTGTCACCCATCGACCGCTGGACCTTCGAACTCCCGTTGGAAGATACCCCCTGCTCGGTGAGCTTCACCTCGGCCGATACCAAGCAGCACGATCTGGTTGAGCTGGCGGACACGTTTCTTATTTTAGAGCACAAGGTCAAGGACGAGTAAGTAACTGGTTAACCGATGAATTGATCCCACGATAGACATGAGAGATACTTTGCGACATAAATCTGGAACTGACCAGCACTACTATATCCAGGACGTAATTAGCATTTCGGCTAGAGTTGGCCATCGCATCATAGGCTATGCGTGCAGTCTGACATCCATATGTGGTGATAAAGATTACGCAGTGAGAAGACGGCGGCACCGCCGCGTATTCGATAATGGCCAGGAACGCACGGTCACTTGGTATATGCAACTTTTCAACAAAACTTGTCGGGTGTCGGGAAATGTGATGCTGTTGACTTCAACTTGAAATCACGCGAACACGGCCCGACTCAAAAAACTCTCACCGGCCGGAACCGAAGGCAATATCAAAAGCAGCCGGGTTAGCTTCGAGGCCCTATACGCGGCCTCAAGCTAAGAGGTCGGTGAGGACTTCCATATGCTATTGAGATCCAACCTTGCGGCTTTTCAATTGACACATTGCGAGAATGTAGCATCGACCCCGTTGCGGGTTTCTGTCAAAAAATCTTAGAAATCCTATCACCTCAAAGAATGCGGACTTTTTAGGTGACACTGAGATCCAGTATTACTGCTTTTCGATTAAACCATTACAAGGCATTATTTGATCTGACCGGTAATCACAATGCAAGTTTTGTTAAACATCTCATGGATCTTATGTTCTGTATATCCCAGGCGTAATGGTCAGCGGACGTCTGTGAGGGACATTCACGTAAGCTTCGATGACTTATTTTGTTTAGCCGATTTCCTGATTTTTTACCAGAAGCGCCTGCATAAGAAACTGATCACGATAATTGGCATCGGCCAAACGGATTTCGTCTTCAACGGGAATATGAGGAAAGCGCTTCATGAATTCGCTTGCGAAAATGCTGACGCCCTGCTCATATGTGATTCCAGATAGTCTACTGACTTTCAGTGCCCTTATGCCGCAGCTTGGTGACTTGCTCTTGAAAACAAATCCGTGAAGCTTCATGCTTAGAAGCATGGTCAGTTTTTCTTTTGCCCAATTTTTCATTTGATCCGTGTAATCCATTTGTGTCATCTCTGCGATCAAACGGTGCGATGACTCGTCGCCGACAAGTATCATGGGCTCACGCGGAACAGTAAGTCCCATCTCCACTTCGGGACATACCGCGACCCATTCAACGAATCTTCCGAGGTCATCCCGAAGGTAGAGGTCGAGCTTGTCTCCGCCGTTATAGCGGACCTTGTTGCCCAGCAGGCATGAGCTAATGCCGAGCTTGACTCTATGTGTCATGGTAAGGTAAATGATTTAGAGCTGGGGTTTCCGTTTCGCAGCGATTGATAACGCAGATTAGGCGCACAAGGACTATTCGGCGCACAAGAAACGGGAATCCTAGGCCTCAGGGGCAACATTTTCTTATGACACAATTGATGATTAACATTTCAAACTTCCATTATTATCGGCATGATCATGGGTCGTCTATCCATGGTATTGCGGAGATATTTCTTTAAAGTTGCCCTTAGCTTTGCCTGAATGAGCGATGTGTCGGATATAATGTCGTCTTCGAGGTTCATCAATGTTTCGGCCATCAGGTCTCTCACTTCGCTGATAATGTCTTGAGAAACATCTTCGAAGATGAATCCCCTTGAGATGATATCCGGCCCGGAGATTATCTTTTTTGTGGTTTTTTCAATTACGACTAGTATGATTACGATGCCATCATGCGCGAGCCGTCGCCTGTCTCGCAGCACTATGTCCTCAACGCCGCCAATGCCCCTGCCATCAATAAATATCCGGCCTGAATTCACCTTGCCCGTCGTGGCAGCTCCACTATCCGTAATTTCGAGTATGCCGCCATCCTCCAGAATAAAGATGTTTTCCTTTGGTATTCCTGATTTCTCAGCCAGCCGGTAGTGATATCTCAGGTGCCTGTATTCACCATGCACCGGCACGAAATATTTTGGCTTGACCAGATTCATCATCAGCTTTAGTTCTTCTTTTGACGCATGGCCCGAGACGTGAATGTCCGATACTTTTTCATATTTAACATCCGCGCCTCTTCTCATCATGTGATTGATGATTCTGCCGATTGACCGCTCGTTGCCCGGTATTATTTTTGCCGAGAGGATAACGGTGTCTCCTTCCTTGATCTTTATCTGCTTGTGCTCATCTATGGCGATTCTGGAGAGCACGCTCATCGGTTCACCCTGGCTGCCCGTTGTAATGATCACGATCTTTTCGTCAGGCAAGTCCTTGAGGTGCTCCATCTTAACCCAGGTGCTCGGCGGCATCCTAAGATATCCTAGTTCAAGCGCGATTTCAGAGTTGGAGACAATGCTTTTGCCGCACATGATAACCTTTCGCCCATATTGCACAGCTACATCGATAGCCTGCTGTATTCTGTGGATGTTGGACGCGAAGGTGGCTATTATAATCCTGCCTTTTGACTTGCTGAAGATATCCTCAAAAGCCCGCCGCACTTCTTTTTCCGAAAAGGTGAACCCGCCTTTCTCTGCATTGGTACTGTCAGACAGCATCAGCAGCGTGCCTTTTTCGCCGTACTCTGTGAATTTGTGCAGATCCATTAACTCACCATCCACCGGCGTAGGATCTAGTTTGAAATCGCCGGTATGGATAATATTACCTAGAGGTGTTCGTATGCCAAGACCAACTCCATCTACAATGCTGTGTGTGACACGTATGAATTCGATTTTGAATACTCCCAGAGTTATTATGTCACGCGGTTTGACCGGTATAAGAGGGACGTCGAGTATCTCGTACTCGATCAGCTTCTCCTTGACAAGGGCAAGTGTAAGTGCCGTGCCAAAGACAGGAACGTTTATTTCCTTAAGAAGAAAGGGCAGGGCGCCTGTGTGGTCTTCATGTCCATGAGTGAGCACTATACCCTTAACTTTTTCTTTATTGTCCAGGATGTACGAATAATCAGGGATCACAACATCTACGCCCAGCATCTCTTCTTCCGGGAACATCAGGCCGGCATCGACAATAATGAGATCGTCGGCATACTGGAAGACGGTCATGTTGAGACCGATTTCCTCCACTCCTCCAAGCGGTATGACCAGGAGCGAATCTGTCTCAGATTGTTCTGGAGTGTCCGGCATATTCAATCACATTAACATATACGATTCGAAAATCTTTGTAAAGGCATGGAGCTATAGTTTCTTCCCCTTGAGCCGCAGAGAATTCGTAACAACTGACACAGAACTGAGGGACATGGCAGCCGACGCTATCATCGGGTTGAGAAGAGGCCCGCCGAAGATATATAGCAGACCGGCAGCAACCGGAATGCCGACAATGTTGTAAATAAAGGCCCAGAAGAGGTTCTGCCTGATTGTCTTGATAGTGAGCCTGCTTAACTTTATAGCATCGACAACTGATTTGAGACTGCCTCTGGTAAGGGTGATTTCAGACGCCTCGATAGCAATGTCAGTGCCGGTGCCTATTGCAATCCCGACATCTGCAGATGCGAGCGCCGGTGCATCGTTAATGCCGTCTCCAACCATAGCGGTCACTTTATTTTCAGCCTTGAGCTTCTTGATGATTTCTGTTTTCTGGTCGGGCAGCACCTCAGCGTAGAAGCGCTCGATGCCCACCTGCCGGGCTATAGTATTTGCCGTATTCCTGTGATCACCTGTGAGCATCACAACTTCTATCCCCATAGATACGAGTTCGCGTACTGCGGCAGCCGAGTCATCCTTTACGGGATCTGCAATGGCGAATACAGCACCGAGGCTATTATTTATAGCCATAAATACGGGTGTTTTGCCCTCCGAAGAAAATTTACTGATGATTTCCTCTACGCCGGATGTGTCTATTCCCTCTCCGGCCAGAAGTGCCTGATTGCCCATGATAACATTGAAGCCTCCTGCCGTTGTGGTTTTTACTCCACCACCTGACACGGATACAAAATTTAGCGGCTCCTGCACAGCGATATTCTCGCTTAGGGCCTTGCTGACAACCGCCTTGCCGAGAGGGTGTTCCGATAATTTTTCCGCTGACGCAGCGGTCTGCAATAAATCGGCAACAGGCTTGTCTAGGTAAGTGCCGGCATTTATTATATCCACTACTTCCGGCTCACCTTTTGTTATTGTCCCCGTCTTGTCGAGAATGACCACATTTATCTTGTGGGCAAGCTCGAGAGCCTCAGCGTTTTTGATGAGAATGCCACTTTCCGCTCCCTTTCCGGTTCCCACCATGATGGCAGTCGGTGTTGCGAGTCCAAGGGCGCATGGGCAGGCTATGATAAGCACCGCGATGAAGTTCATAAATGCCAGAGCGAACGCGTGCTTTGGCCCGAAACTTATCCAGAGTATAAAGGTCAGGACAGCTATGCCCATAACAACCGGGACAAAAACTGCTGCGATCTTGTCGGCAAGCCTCTGAATTGGCGCCTTGCTGCCCTGCGCCTCTTCAACAAGTTTGATGATCCTGGCCAGAGATGTTTCTTTACCCACACGTGAGGCAGTAAATCTGAAACTGCCTGCTTTATTGACAGTTCCGCTGAAAACCATCGAGCCTGCTGTTTTCTCTAAAGGGATGCTCTCTCCGGTCAACATGGATTCATCTACTGTCGATGTGCCGGACATTATTTCTCCGTCCACTGGCACACGCTCGCCGGGCCTTACCACTATAACGTCTCCTATTGAAACTTCTGCAATAGGAACATCCCTTTCCAGATCACCCCTTATAACGCAGGCTGTTTCGGGTTGTAGATTGATGAGTTTTCTTATGGCTTCTGACGTCTTGCCTTTAGCCCTTGCTTCAAGCATCCTTCCTAGCAGTATCAGAGTGATGATTGTGGCAGAAGTGTCGAAATATACGTTCGGCACAATCCCGCTGCTTGTAAATAATTGAGGGTATACAGTAGCTACAAGGCTAAAAAAGTATGCTGCATTTGTCCCGGCGCTTATGAGGGTATTCATGTTTGTGGAGCCATGTCCGGCAGCTGAAATGGCCGCCTTATGGAATCTCAAGCCGGACCAGAACTGCACCGGCGTTGCAAGTGCAAGAAGCACATGCCAGCCGGAAATCAAAGGAAGAGTAAACATGCTCCCAAGTATTATAGGTACCGTCAACAAAAGGCTGACCCAAAAACGCAATCTGAGAGACTCGAATTCTTTGTAGCGAGTCTCCTGTTCGGCATCTTTGAATTCTGGAGTAATCAGGTCTGCAGAATATCCGGCATCTGTAATAACTCGCTTGAAGTCATCAAACCCCGCAACCGTGGGAATATATTCTACAGAAGCTTTTTCTGTCGCAATATTTACCGATGCTTCGACTACGCCGTTAAGCCCTTTCAATGCCTTCTCTACTGCACCAACGCATGCTGCACAAGTCATTCCGCTGATGGCAATATCAAGTTTCCGGGTTCCCACTCCATAGCCTTCGCTTTTGATTGCATCGATAACTACCGGTAAGAGCTTTGGGATATCAAGCTCAAGGGACTCAATGGTGGCGCGTTCCAACGGAAGATTGACAACAGCGCTTTTCACACCATCGACTTTGTTCAGCGCACGTTCTACAGCAGCTGAACATGCTGCGCAGGTCATCCCGGTAACAGGTATGTCAATCTTCATCGGTATATGCGGATATCGAAGGGCGAGATATCCTCGCCCTTACGCTTAATTGAATTTCACTTTTGGTGCTTCTTTCTCCGCAGCAGGGATCTCGTAATATGCAGCCTGCTGAACGCCGGCAATCGACGCTATGATGCTGCCCGTTACTGTCCTGCGGTAAGTATTAAGCGTCTGGGCTACTTCGTTATACCTCTTCCTTTCGACAGCTATGCGGTTTTCAGTTCCCTCCAGGCTGTCTTGAAGCTTCAGGAAAGATTCATTTGCCTTAAGCTGAGGATAAGTCTCTCTGAGTACAAGCAACCGTGAGAGCATACCTTCAAGTTGGTTGGATGCCTGTATCTGCTGACCGGGGTCCTTGGCTTGAAAGTATTTGGTTCTAGCTTCAGCAATGTTTTCAAACAATTGTTTTTCATGGGCAGCATAGCCTTTAACCGTTTCAACAAGGTTGGGGATCAGATCATAGCGTCGTTTGAGCTGGTTGTCTACCTGTGCCCATTGCGCCTTAACCTGCTCGTCCAATGCTATTGCCTTGTTGTACTGTCCCACAGCCCAGCCGCCGATTCCAACAACTATTATGGCAATGACCGCCAATATGCCCAATGCGATTTTTACTCCGTTGCCCATTTGATCCTCCTTCTAAAATATTATAAATGTATCTGTTCAATCTTCAACGCCAGTATAATATCTCTACTATAAAGATGAGTAATTAATATTCCAAGCAGCTACCAATCTCCAGAAGCCCCGCCGCCCCCGAATCCGCCTCCGCCTCCGCTGAAACCGCCGTCGCTTCCGCCGCCGAAGCCACCCCCGAATCCGCCTCCGCCAAATCCCCCAGGACCTCCCCAATAACCACCGTAAGTCCTTCGTCTCATAAGAGAGAATAAGAAGGGCGCCAGAAACATTATCAAAATCGACATCCAGAAGATGTCAGAGAGACTTAACTCCCTTTTGCTTGATCTCTTTAACGCGGCCGCTCTCGGCAGCCCGGTGATTTCAACGCCCTGAGCTGCTGCTACAGTTTTTATTATCTCCAAGGTTGTGTTGAATATCCCTTCGCCATAATCACCTTTCTTGAAATACGGAACCAGATACTGCCTGCCTATAGTTCCGATAAGGCTGTCCGGCAATATTCCTTCCAGCCCGTACCCGACTTCGATGCGGTATTTGCGATCATTAAGGGCTACGGTCAGCAGTAGGCCGTTATCTTTTCCCTTCTGGCCAATCTTCCATTTCTCATGGGCCATTCTGATTGAAAAATCCTCAATGCTGTCTCCGTCTAAGCTTTTGATTGTCAGGACAACCATCTGAACGGAGGTTTTCTGTTCCAGCTCTTTCAGATAAGCATCAAGCTTAGCCTGGACATCGCTGTTTATGATCCCGGCAAGATCCACTACATAAGTCTGAGGCGAGACAGGCGGCTCCGGCGTTATAGCATAGGCTGAAAGCGTGGATATGATTAAATATCCCAAGACAAGAAAGGGGAGGGCCTTAGTTAAGCGTTTAGCCGAATGATTCAATTTACTGCGCGAGAGCATTTACAATCCTGGCCACTGAATCCAAGTTGCCGTAATATCGTTCCAGAAGTATAAGGAGTTCATTTGTATCTTTTATCGGGTTGTCTCTAAGTGCGAGAATCCTGATGAAGGTTTCGCCGTCGACGCCGGTGGCGGCTTTAATAGCGCCAATAACATCTGTTTTTACGATAGGCGGCTGCTTGCCCATAAGATAGATTATGGCTCTGAACAGCGGGATGCAGCCCCTGACAGATCTATAAAGCAAATGAGAAATTTTTTCAGTTTCACCCATCGACGCTATATAGCCATTCCATAGACCTATTAGTCTTGTTTTAATTTCGCGCTCGCATTGAAGCCTCAACAGCCCGTTGCTGATTTCTATGTCTTTAATAATGTCTGCGCCCCATGCTGTTTTATGGATCGTCCTGAGGTCGAGGAACTCAACAGGAAATACATCCAATGAATCATTGATGTAAGCAGGAGTCATCACTAGGGGCGCTGATATGCCTTTTGACTTGTATTTTTTACCGAGAGGCGCTATAAATTTGAAGAAGTCGAAATGCAAGTCTTCCAGCACTATCAATGAATTCAGATCCGATGTCTTAGGGATGAAGTCCGAAGTGACTGCGCTTCCAGTCACATAAAGTGAATTCACTTTTTCAGGACAGCAAGCCAATATCTCATCAAAGAAAGGTCGTATTTTGTCAGCTGCACCTGGCGCTACGCCGCTTAAATCTAACTTTTCCATGCTTTCATTATACCATGCACAGTGTTCAGTGCATTGCAGGCGCGACAGGAGTCTTGCCGGCCCTCATAAGTAATACAAGCGGCAACACACAAAGCATAATGATACAGACCATATAAAAGGCGTCATTGAAAGACAGCATTGAAGCCTGTCTTAGCAATTCACCGTAAATGGTTGCAAGACCTCCATGATGTGCTGACAGCGGATCTGCCCCGCTGAGTTGCAGTGCCTGCCGGCTGTGATTAACAGCCATCTGATAGGTTGTATCATATGGTGTCAGGTTATCAACCAGGTGCGCCTGATGAAATTGAGCTCTGCGGGCTAGAACGGTTGTCACGAAGGCTACGCCAAAACTTCCACCAAGGTTTCTCAAGAGGTTATATATTCCGGTTGCATTGGCCATGTCTTCCTTGCTAATGCCGGACATCGTGAGCGTCGTAAGCGGGATAAAGAAAAAGCCCATACCAATGCCAAGCACCACTCTCGGCCAGATAACCGTGGCAAAGTCCGCCCCAAGTGTGAAATTGGACATAAGGTAGGTTGCATATGCATTAACCAATATGCCAAACGACAGAAGCATCTTGGGGTTCACCTTTGTTACCAATCTGCCAGCAAGAGGAAGTGAAAGCAATGTTGCAATGCCTCCGGGTCCCAAAACTACTCCTGCCAGATATGACGTATACCCCATAAGGGTCTGAAGGTAGATGGGCAGAAGAACAATACTGGCAAAAAGATTGAAGAAACCTATGAACATCACCGTGCTGCCGGTACTGAATGAAATATTTTTAAATGTCCTGAGGTCCACGACCGGATGCTGTGCAAAGAAGCGTTCTACCATAACGAATAAAATTAACGAAACGGCAGAGACGATGCTAAGCGTGAAGATAAAGCTGGATTCGAACCAGTTGTCCTGCTGGCCTTTGTCCAGAACTATCTGGAGACAGCCAAGACCGATTGCAAGCAGTAGCAATCCCCAGTAGTCTATTCTCATTTTCTGCCGCGCCATATAAGGAGGATCGCTTATGACCATCATCGTCATGAAGATAGAAATGATGCCAATAGGGATATTTATGTAGAAGATCCAATGCCACGACCAGTTGTCTGTTATCCAGCCGCCAAGAAGCGGTCCTATGATAGGGCCGAACATTATACCCACTCCAAATACTGCCATTGCGATGCCGTGCTGTCGCGGCGGGAATGTTTCAAGAAGTATTGATTGGGATATGGGCTGCAATGCTCCGCCTCCAATGCCCTGAAGTATCCTGAAGAAGACAAGGCTTTGAAGGCTCCATGCCGAACCGCATAGAAAGGAGCTGATGGTGAAAAGCACAATCGAAATTATCAAGTAGCGCTTTCTGCCAAACAGCCTGCTGAGCCATCCGGTCATCGGTATGATAATAGCGTTTGATACCAGGTATGAAGTTACCGTCCAAGTGGATTCATCTATGCCCGCAGAAAGGCTGCCGCGGATGTGGTCCAGCGATACATTGACGACAGATGTGTCAACTATCTCAATCAGCGTAGGAAGCATGACCGTCAGAGCGACGATCCATTTGTTCCACTTATTCATCGATCGATGATCACCGTCGGTGCTACTGACATGCCAACGCGCAGAATATGAGGAGTATCCTTCTTTTCCAGCACTATCTTTACCGGCACTCTTTGGACAACCTTAACATAATTGCCTGTAGCGTTTTCAGGTGGAAACAGCGAGAATGCCGAGCCGGTGCCAGCCATTATGCTGTCAACCCTGCCCTGAAATGTCGTGCCCGGATAACTATCTACCTTTACGTCTACTTTCTGCCCCTGGCGTATTTTTTCCAGCTGAGTCTCTTTATAGTTCGCAACAATCCAGACATCGTCTAACGTAACTAACGCCATGAGAGGCTGTCCTGGCTGCACCTGATTGCCCTTTTCGACATTCTTTTTGGTTATGCGTCCGTCTGCCGGGGCAAAGAGTTTTGTATAGCCTATATTCAACTCTTCGGTCTTAAGTCTGGCTTCTCTAGCTGTCACGGAAGATGTCTGAGATGCTACAGAGGCCTCGGCCTGACGAAGCTGTTCCTGCGTTGCCTTTACTTCTGCATGCATCACATCATAGCCGGTCTTTGTCTTGTCGTATCGCTCCCTTGAGATTGCCCCTTTTTCCAATAATGATTCAGCTCTTTTTATGTCAATCTGAGCCTGACGGAGGTTTGCTTGCTGCAGCTCTAGCTGGGCTTTCGCTGAAAAGACCTTGGCCCTTGCTTCGACAAGCTTCGATTTTTCAGCATTGACAGACGACAAGGCTTCCTGCATGCGAGCATCGTAATCCTCAGGAGCTATTTCAACAAGCAGATCGCCTTTCTTGACCATCTGGTTATCATTTGTGTTTACAGACTTTACTGTCCCCGGTATTTTTGGCGCAATGGTATATACCCGTCCGTCGACAAATGCGTCATCAGTTGCTATATGATGGGCTTTATAGTCCATGTAGAACAACAGTGCCGCTGCGCCTGCAACCAATGCCAGGGCAAATCCAGTTATGACGATCTTTTTTTTATGATTGTTGTTACCGTTCTCTTTTTTTTCATCTTCCATGAATTGCTCCCTCAAAAGCCGATATTATTTATATGCAAGCGTCAAATCCTCACCTGTGGCATATAGAAGGCCGGCATGGGCCCTGCGCATGTCATAAAGAGCCTTGTAGAAATTCTTTTCAGCCACGGTGAGCAACGAAATCGCATCGAGAACATCAGTTGCAGTACCTACACCTTCTTCATAGCGTACTTTGTTTATACGGAGGTTTTCCTCTGCCTGCTTGATAGCGTCTTTTGTAGTCGCCACGTTGTCGCGAGCGCTGCTTTCGTCAAGATGGTATCGCTGTACTTCCAGCCGAATATCGTCCAGGAGTTTGTTTCTTTCCTCCCGAAGCTGTTCAGTCCTAATTCTGATCTTTGATAATTGGGCTTTTGTGGCTCCGCCATTGAAAAGATTGATAGTCAGGCCAAAGACGAGTGACCAGTTGTCTTCATGCAGCTGATACTGGTTGCGGGTAAAGTTATAACCTCCTTCTGCAAAGAAAGCAGGCAGGAAATCCGACCTCTTGGCAGTTTCCTGCAGTTCGTTAATCTTGATTTGGCGATCTGTCATCTGAATCTCAGGTCTTTGCTGCAGCGCAGCATCCCAAGACTTATCCAGAACCTGCATCGGAAGCAGATCTTCGGATGTCTCTGCAGGGAAAACATCTGCTGTGAGCGGCCTCGAAAGTATATTATTGATCCTCGATGCATTGAATATTTTCTGGTTCTTCAGAATCAGCAGCCTTTGTTGCGCATCTGACAATCTGACTTCGGCCTGTAGTAAATCATTCTTGGTTATTACCCCGGCATCGAAAAGATTCCTTGCCATCTCATAATGCGATTTGAGAGCATCAACCTCATGCTGCCCGACCTCTATCATTCGCCCTGATTCAAGCAGGTTGAAATAGGCATTTACAAAGTCCAGCGCAACAAGATTTTTCGTTCTCAATATGTCGGTCTTAGTTAGTTCCATGGACTCCTGTGATGCGCTGTACAGAGATTCGCGTGCCCAAAAGTCGAACAGGGTCTGATGTACGGCGAGCGTATAAGAGGGGTAGTCTTTGTTTGCAGTGGGCATACTTAATTGGCCGAATACGGCACCGGGCTGATGAGCAAGCATAGTGTAATCTGCGGAGGCGTTTATTACAGGGAAGAATTTAGAACGTGCCAATGCAACATCTTTTGACGCTAAATCTCTGTTGAAATAGGCAATCCTGAGAACTCTGTTTTCATCAGTAACAGCCTTGAGACCGTCGGCAAGCGTCAATGTTGTCGACTGCTCCTGCGACCACCCGGCAACCGGCAGAAATGCTAATACTGCGATCATCAGAAACACTATGGCAATGTTAATCCTATTCATATTAGATTCCCTCATTTTATGCCGATTGCCTTGTCGAGAGATGCAAAGGCTATATTGTAGTCATACAAAGCCTGAATATATGACGTTTTAGCATTTGTGTAGGCTACTTGCGCGTCCGTTACTTCCACAGGATTGCCCACGCCGGCAGCATAACGGCCGTTAGCAATATCCAGGTTTTCGGTAGCTTGCTTGACGCCCAGTTCAGCGGTAGGAATGCGTTCCTCAGCAGCCTTCAGATTGAGAAAAGCCTGTTGAACTTCCAGTACTACGCTCTGTTTCAAAAGATCGAAATTAGCTTTGGCGGCATCCGAAATTGCAATCGATTCCTGGACCTGATGATGAGTGAGAAAGCCGCTGAATATAGGGAATGTTACCATAATGCCTGCATTCCATCCCTCATCTCGAAATGAAGTATCACCTGATTGGCGGTTGTATTCGGCATTACCGGTTATCACAGGGAAGTAGCCTTTCCTGGCGAGATCAATCGATTTTTCGGAAGCCCTTACCCTATGATCAGTGGCTTGAATTTCGGGCCTGTTCTTTAGCGCTGATTCGATCGCTTGTGACATTGAAATGTCCTTCTTGATATATTCAAGAGAGTCATCCACTGAATAGACCGGCACATCAATTAACCCCATGGCATTATTCAAAGTGACATGAGCGATACGTAACGCGTTGTTTGCTGTAATCTCATTCAGCTTTGCATTGCTCAGGTCAACCTCCGCCTTGGTTACATCAAACTTGGGATGGGTGCCGACTTCATAAAAACCCTTTGCCTGATCGAGGTGCTGCGCTAGCTGAGCCACAGTTTGTTTGGCAACTTCAAGGTTTCGCTGAGCCTGCAGCAACCCGTAATATGCCTGCTTTACAGCTAGAATCGTCTGGGCTCGAGTTGCATCGTAATCCGACTGGATGGCATTCAGGTTCAGTTTCTGGATATTAACCTGAGTAGGGGTTTTACCGAAGTCGTATATAGTCTGCGTTAGAGAGGCACTTGCCGAGTACTGATCGAAAGAGCTGCTGCCGCCGGTCAATGAATTGGAAATGCTGTTTGATGAAATTGGCTTGATCCTGCTGTACCCGGCCTGAGCGTTCACCTGCGGGAAATAGGCTGACTGCGCTTCACCGATCCTGCTTTCACCTGCCCTTATATTATATCTGGCGGCAGCCATTGATGGCTGGTTCTGCAAAGCGATGTCGATGCATTTGTTTAAGGTAACCGCTTCTCCGTCGTTTATTGGCTTGATGGTATTGGCTGGATCCTGCGCTGCTGCTGAGACTGGCAGTAACAGAACAGTGATGAAGATTAGCAATATTACATGCTTCATAAATTCCTCCTGAAATTGGGTCAGCTTAAACTGCATTTTGAGATGCATTAGCATTATCCCTACCAGCTTTGCGGCGTTTGAGCATTCCTGTGAATGCTTTTTGTAATGACTCCATATAAGTATAAAAAACCGGCGTCAAATAAAGGGTGATCAGCTGTGAAAAAAGAAGTCCGCCGACAACAGCCAGTCCGAGCGGCCGTCTTGACTGGGAACCTGCGCCGAAGCCTAGAGCTATCGGCAATGTGCCCATTAGCGCAGCCATAGTGGTCATCATAATTGGCCTGAATCTGATAATGCAGCCCTGGAATATTGCGTCGGCTGCTGTCTTGCCCTCATTCCTCTGGGCTTCCAGTGCAAAATCGATCATCATGATTGCATTTTTCTTAACTATTCCAATGAGCATTATTATGCCTACAAATGAATATATATTGAGTTCATAGCCGAACAACATTAGCGTAATGAGAGCGCCGAACCCTGCTGACGGAAGTCCAGAAAGAATAGTTATAGGGTGAATAAAGCTTTCATAAAGTATTCCAAGTACTATATAGATCACGATTATGGCCAATACTAGCAACAGCCATAAGCCGTTTAGAGAATCTTTAAATGCCTGGGCCTGTCCCTGGAAACTTGCGCTAATTATGGCTGGGAGGGATTGACGTGCCAACTTCTCTACTGAACCGACGGCTTCGCCAAGTGATACATCCGGTCTGGTATTGAAGGATATAGTAACCGATGGAAACTGGCCGGAATGGTTGATAGTCAGAGGTCCTGCGCTCTGAGTGATAGATGTTAACGTACTTAGCGGAACCAATTGGTCTGTATTGGACTTAATGTAAATGAGCGACAGCAGCGAAGGGTCTTTCTGATACTCTGGCAACAATTCCATGATTACCTGGTACTGGTTGTTCTGTGCATATATTGTAGATATTTGCTCTTGGCTATATGCTGTCTGCAGAGCGTCTTCTATTTGTTGGGCAGTTATGTTGTGCGACGCCGCTTTGTCCCGATCTATTGTTACATTTACCTGGGGAGTCTTGATCTGCAGATCGCTTGCGACATCGATCAGCAATGGCAGCGCAGCCATCTTCTGCTCAAAAAGAACTGCATTCTTGTACAGTTCATCTGTATCGGTGCTTTGAAGTGTAAATTGGTAAGGGCTTTTGGTCAGTCTGCCCCCGATCGTGATGAGAGGAGGATTCTGGATAAAAACTTTCATGCCTGGTTCAGCTGCAAGCTTAGGCGTAAGCTCTTTTATTATTTCGTCAGCGCTTAGATCGCGTTCTGACCGGTCCTTCAGCCTCATAAATATTCTGCCTATGTTGCCTGTCGATGAGATGCCACTGGGACCGACAGCTGACATGAAATCGCCTACGTTATGATCTTTTCTAACAATATCCGCAAGCCGCTTTTGGTGCTCTTTCATGGATTCGAAGGCAATACCCTGCTGCCCTTCAGTAAATGCCAAAAGTCTGCCGGTGTCATCATTCGGTATAAATCCGTATCCTTTAGGATAGAAAACGAAAAGAATTATGGTTACAATCAGAATCAATCCATTTACAGCCATGACTAGCCGCCTACGCTTAAGGACAGACTGCAGGCTTCTTTCATATGCATTCAGCATGGCAGAGAAGAATTTTTCAGAGAGATTGAACAGTCTGCTTCGCTTCTGCATCCCATCATGGTGGATAAAGCGGCTGCAGAGCATGGGGGTCAGAGTTAGCGATACGACGCCGGATACCAGTATCGATGTGCTAATGACGATAGCGAATTCATGCAAAAGGCGTCCCAGAATGCCCGGCATAAAAAGAACAGGAATGAAGACGGCGACAAGAGAGATGGTCATGGAAAGGATCGTAAAACCTATTTCCTTAGATCCTTTTAAGGCAGCCTCTCGCACGCTCTCTCCCTGCTCTATATGCCTCATTATGTTTTCCAGCATGACTATCGCATCGTCAACGATAAATCCGACAGCAAGGACCAATGCCATGAGCGACAGATTGTCTATGCTATAGCCAGTAAGATACATCACAGCAAAAGTCCCGATGATGGACATCGGCAGAGCTAAGCTAGGGATTATGGTTGCAGAGATATTGCGTAGGAATAAAAATATTACGAGCACGACTAGACATATAGATAAAAATAGTGTGAATTTTACATCTTCTACCGAATTCCTTATGGAACTGGAGCGGTCGTACAATACGTTTATATCTACCGATGCCGGAATTTGCTGGCGGAATTTGGGTAGCAAATTCTTTATTGCATCGACTATTTCTATTGTATTTGTTCCGGGTTGGCGAAGGATTGCTAGCACCATGCCTCTTCTATTCGTGTACCAGGCAGCGATCCTGTCATTTTCTACGCTATCTATAACTTTTCCCAGCTCATCGAGCCTAACTGGCATGCCATTTCGGTATGATACAACGAGCGGACGGTAGGCAGCAGCATTGTATAGCTGTCCTGCGGCCTGTATCGTGAACTCGTTATGGCTGCCTTCAAGTATGCCAGTCGGCAGATTTACATTTGCTTTTTGCACGGCTGAAGCGACCTCGTTTATCCCTATACCTCTTGATGCAATAGCCTTAGGATCCAGTTGCGCCCTGACAGCATATTTCTGAGAGCCAAATATCAGAACTTGGGCGACACCGTTTATCATTGATATGCGCTGTGCTATGAACGTATCGGCATATTCATATACCTGGAATAGAGGCAGAACCGGTGAACTTACAGCCAGATATAGGATAGGCTGATCAGCAGGGTTTACTTTTTGGTATGAGGGAGGACTTGGCATATCCGGAGGCAGCAGTTTGGCAGCCTTGGATATCATAGATTGAACATCCTGTGCAGCTGCATCGATGCTCCTGTCAAGGCTAAATGTCAGAGTTATGTTAGTAATCCCCTGCGAATTGGATGAACTCATTGAATCTAGTCCTGCTATGGTTGAAAATTGTCTTTCAAGAGGCGTGGCAACGGCAGAAGCCATGGTGTCGGGACTTGCACCTGGAAGATTTGCTGATACGTTAATAGTTGGAAAGTCTACATTCGGCAGATCGCTCACCGGAAGAAGTTTATAGCCAACAAGGCCGAACAGCAATATTGCAATCATGATAAGTGTCGTCATGATTGGTCTTCGGATGAAGATATCAGAAATGACCATATCGGCTATTCCTTGCCTTTGCCAGGCTCCTTAGGCATTTGTTGAGTCGACTGTTCAGTACCCTTTGGCGGAATCGCTTCGATCTTGTCTTTTATCTGAACTTTAGCACCTGATACAAGTCGTAGCTGACCATCGGTCACAACTTTCTCGCCAGTGGTTAATCCTTGACTGATCACTGAATCGGTCCCATATGTTCTAGCAACTATTACGGGTCTAACCTCTGTTGTAAGGTCGTCCTTGATTACATAAACATATTGTCCAAGCTGCCCTGACTGGAGAGCTTGGGAAGGAATAGTCACCACATTTTTCTCTGTGTATAAAGTGAGAGATACATTTACGAACTGCCCCGGCCATAATCGGCTTGCCTCATTCCTAAGAGTTCCCTTGAGCCGTATTGTGCCAGTGGAAGGATCCACTGTATTATCTACGAAAGTTAGAAAGCCTTTCTCCGGATTGGCATCTCCCTTGTCGATATACACAGAGACTGCAAGCTCTCCGTTTGACATGTATTTTTTTATGTTGGCAAGAGCCTTTTCCGGAACAGAAAAACTGACGTAAATAGGAGACAGTTGCCTTATAGTTACTAGCGATTTGTTATCGTCAGCAGCTTTGACAAGATTGCCCGCATCAACGAGAATATCGCCGAGTCTGCCCGATATGGGTGCATGAATATAACAGAAGCTGAGCTGGACTTTTGCATACTCTACAGCCGCCTTGTCAGCCTTCACTAGAGCATCCAGGGCATTAGCAGAAGCATGTGCTTGATCATACTGCTGCTTTGAGATATAACCCTTCTTTACGAGATCGGCATAACGATGCTCGTCTTCACGGGCATTTGCAAGCTGAGCTTCGTCTTTAGCAAGAGTGCCTTTCGCCTGCAGAAGCGAGGCCTGATACATTCTGGGATCGATAGTAAAAAGGGTATCGCCTTTCTTAACAAACTGTCCTTTTTGAAAATGTATCTTTGACAGATATCCACCGACCTGAGCCCGGACATTTACTCCTGCATATTCGACGATGTTGCCGATGGCTGAAATTTCATAAGGGATATCCTTTTTATCAACCATAGCCGCATTAATGGGGACAATGGGCTTCGGCGGCGGGCTCTTCTGCTGGGAACAGGCAAATAGCATTAGTGACAGCAGCAGAACTATACGAAGAAAAAATGAATACGAAGAAGGCGCAGTCATATTCTTGTGCCTCGAGAAAAAATATTGATGTAACCCTCTATAACTGAAGTATCATCATAGTTACCTAATAATCCCAAGCCAAAGACTTCTTTAGCAATGAAATATTGGTAAAACATGCTTAAGAATAATCGTGCTGCAAGCAATTCATCGAAGTATTTCAGCTCACCTTTCTTTCTTCTGGATGCAAAAAAACCAGCTAGTATATCCAGTAACTCTGTTAGGAATGTGTTCTGCAAGTTTTTTATCTTGTCAGGATAAAGATGACATTCTGAGTGCATTATTCTGACCAGGTCTTTTCGTAATCTAAGCGTTTCAATAAAACTGGAGGCTATTTCTGCTAATGCTTCTTCATAAGGAATAGCCTCAACAGAAGGCATGATGCTCTTCAACGTAGGCAGGAAAGTGAAGGTGGAGAGGACTTCCTTGAACAGAGCTTCTTTTGAAGGAAAATGCCTGAAAAGGGTTACTTCGGCGACACCGGATCCCAATGATATTTCTTTTGTAGTTGCGCCGAGGTACCCTTTTGCAGAAAACAAGTGCAGGGCGTGCTCCAATATTTTGTCTCGCGTTGACATTTGACCTTCGGACATTTAGTCCCTCCGAAAGATAGGTTTGTAAGTGCTTACTAACATTATATGGCCTGCACTTGATATTGTCAAGAAGGTCGCATGATCTGTCAGATTGATGGTTGAGCAAATGAGAAGGCTTGGTATCTCCTGAAGACTGCCGCCTTAGCAAGCTTATTTATTGTATATTACCTGTCTGCTGGGCGATGTGTATTGGCACGGGCAATCAGGCGCACGCTGAGGCATTATATATGGAAACGACGATTACTGTCTTGCAATAGAGTAATGTCTGACTTGCAGGTCTTGATTTTTGAGCCTACACTTATTATACAGTAATGCAAATAGGTAAAATCCGCCTTGTTACGGGGCGTATCTTTTGTTCATGGAGGTCAGGATGAGATCAAGAATTATCGCACTGTTAGTTGCAAGTCTTTTTTTAGTAAATATCTTCGGATGTGCTTCAATTCCTGAGGAGCATCAGGGTGCTGCTACCGGAGCCGGGATTGGAGCCGCTACAGGTGTAATTGCAGGTGGATTGCTGGGTGCGCACGGCGCCAAGACGGAAATGGCAGTATTGGGCGGTCTCGCCGGAGCGCTGCTCGGCGGGGCTATCGGGCATTATGCTGTTGACCAGAAAAGAACTGCGCAGGACACCAACAGCCGCTACAATTATAATTCCTCGGCAATATCAGTTAGGATCGAAGATGCATCCGCGAATCCATCCACTGTCAGTGCCGGTGACAAGGTTGATCTCAGAGCAACATATGCAGTGCTTGGTGCAGCTTCGGGTAGTCAGGTTGAGGTAATTGAAAAGAGAGAAATTACTCATGCGGGCCAAGTGGTCGGCAACCCTGAGGTCAAAGTGAACAGGGAAGGCGGGACTTTCCAGTCGGTTGTACCGCTTTATCTGTCATCAGATGCCAAGCCAGGCACTTACACTGTCAAGACAACCATTGTTGCGGGTAATACGAGCGATTCCAGAGAGACTACATTCAAGGTTAGATAATGATCAGGCAGGGGTGCGACTAGTCGCACCCCTGTAAAATACCTCAGGGATATTTTTTCAGCGGTATCATTTTAGATGTTGCTTCAGCCACAAGGGTTCCCGATATTAGCTCAGTAATTCTAGCTTTCGCTTCAACCAATCTGTCCGTTTTTCTTGTCAATTCTGCTTCTACCGTTGCCGCTTGTCCGGCACTGAGCGGATGCTTGAATCGCACAGTTATCTCAGCTGTAACCGGATTGCACTTTTCAGACATCGCAGCATAAATCATGGCTTCGTCCAGAATTGCCGTTATCAGACCGCCATGTATAATATTTTTGTACCCTTGAAAATTAGATTTAAGAGTAAATTCAGATAGGCTCTTGCCGCCGGAAGAGGTGAATGACAGCTGCAGCCCGTTTTTGTTATTCTTGCCGCATACGAAGCATTGACCGTCGTCGATAATGGCCATCGGGGCGGGTGTTACTTGTTCATCATTTCGAGGAATTCTTTATTGCTCTTGGTGCCCTTGAGTTTGCTGAGCAGGAACTCCATGCTCTCAACAGTGCTTAGGGGGTTCAACACCTTTCTAAGTATCCACATCTTGTTCAGCTGATCAGAATCAACCAGAAGTTCCTCTTTACGTGTGCCGGAAGCATTTATATCTATACTTGGGAATATTCTCTTATCCACCAGTTTGCGGTCTAGATGAAGCTCCATGTTACCGGTACCCTTGAATTCCTCAAAAATCACGTCGTCCATTCTGCTGCCGGTATCTACAAGAGACGTGGCCATAATGGTAAGGCTGCCTCCTTCCTCAATGTTTCGAGCAGTGCCAAAAAACCTTTTCGGTCTTTGCAGGGCATTGGCATCGAGACCGCCCGAGAGGACTTTGCCGCTGGCAGGTGTTATTGCGTTATAGGCTCTGGCAAGCCTGGTGATGCTGTCCAGAAGAATCACTACATCCCGTTTCTCTTCAACGAGCCTCTTTGCTCTGTCTATGACCATCTCCGATACCTGGCAATGCCTTTGCGGTGGTTCATCGAATGTTGAACTAATGATTTCGGCTGTGCTTACCTGTCTTTTCCAGTCTGTAACCTCTTCAGGTCTCTCATCGATCAGGAGAATGATGAGATGTATCTCAGGGTGATTCTTCTTGATGGCTTTCGCTATCGATTGCAAAAGCATTGTCTTTCCAGTGCGCGGCGCGGCAACAACCAGTCCGCGCTGACCTTTGCCTATCGGAGTGATGAGGTCCATTACCCTCATCGAGAAATCGTTCGGCAAATATTCTAAATTTATTTTTTCGGTTGGATAATATGGGGTCAGATTGTCAAACAGCGGGCGGCTTATATTCTCCTCAGGCGATTCAGTGTTGATGGTCTCAACCTTAAGTAACGCAAAATAGCGTTCACTTTCCTTGGGTGGCCTTATCTGACCAGAAACATAATCTCCAGTCCTCAGCGCAAACCTTCTGATCTGAGAGGGCGAAACGTAAATGTCGTCCGGGGAGGGCAGGTAGCTGTAATCTGGTGAGCGCAGGAATCCGAACCCGTCCGGCAATATTTCAAGCACGCCGGATCCGTAAACGTTTCCAGCTTTTTCCGACTGCGCCTGGAGGATGGCAAAGATCAGTTCCTGCTTTCTCAGACCACCCGCACCGTCCACATTGAGCTCTTTGGCAATGGCCGTCAGGCTATCCACGCTCTTCTGTTTCAATTCGGAAATTGAAATATAGTTTTCCATTCGTTTCTTCCTCTCTCGATGTGTGTTGGGCGGTGTCGCTGATCGTTGCACGTTAGGGCCTGCGGATTTTTCCTTAAGTTAAATAGATAGCCTGTCGGTAATATTAATGATTATGATTTAACCCTGCAAAGGGGGGAATCACTGAATTCATCAATAGCATACACCATGTCCGAACCTTTGTCAACAGCATAAGCAAGCATATCAGGACCCATATTCCTTCTCCAGTTTTCTTACTATCTGGTCAATTTCTTCATCCGGGAAGTCACTAATGAGGATCCTGCCATTTGCGTCATATTCCAGCTGAGTGATCCCTGGGAATTCCTTTTCAATCAGCTTCAGGTTGAGCGCCTGTTTTTTTACTGTTTCCAGCAGGCGGCTATTTTCTTCCTCCAGGTCGAATTTCTCGATAGCGGTTTTGACGGCGAATCGCAGCTCAAAATCGTCCCAGGGCTTTGTGAAGAAGCGATAGATCTCACCCTTGTTTATAGCTTTGACGGCAGAGGCAAGGCTTGCATGTCCTGTAAGCATTATCCTGATAACCCTTGGGAAATTGCTGCTCACTTTTGCCAGAAAGTCAGCTCCCGACATGCCGGGCATCATCTCATCGCTGATAACAACTTTCATTTTTATTGCAGATAACAAGCGCATACCGTCCTCTGCGTTCTGGGCTATATGGACGTCATATGGGTCGTCCATGAACGCTCTTTTGATAGATTCAAGCACGCTCTTTTCATCATCGACGATAAGTATGTTGCTTGTTTGCATATGAAGCCTCCTCTAAGCTTTATTTGTAGTACCTTTCCGGGTGCCGCAAGAAGGACACGTGATCCAGTCCGTTTCGAGTGGAGACTTGCAGTTATGACAAAGATTCTGCCTGAAGACTCCACAATAGGGACAAAAGAGAAATTTTTGATCTATAAGCATTCCACAGCCCTCACAGGGTCGTTCGTGCCGAGCAGGCGGGCCTATTACCCTCACTAGTTCATCAAGCGTTGTAATGCCGAGCCGTACTTTTTCCAGACCATCCTCCAGTAGCGTTCTCATACCGCCTGTCCGAGCCAAACTTCTGATTTCAGACTCCCTGTAACTTGAGCTGACAAGTTCTCTAAACTCTTCGTTCATGATAAATATCTCAAATATGCCTATCCGTCCCAGATAACCGGTATTGTTGCAATGCGTGCATCCTTTGCCGGCCGCTGCCTCGTCAAATGTTATCCGCGGTATTGTCAGCATATCAATTAGAGCTGCATCGGGCCTCACGCTGGTCTTGCAATGCGGGCAGATCCTTCTTACGAGACGCTGAGCAATGATGCCTTCGATAGCAGAGGCTATAAGGTATGGCTTTATTCCAATATCCATTAGCCGGGTCAGCGAAGCCACTGTATTGTTCGTGTGCAGGCTTGTCAGCACCATGTGGCCTGTGAGGGCGGCTTTGAACGCAACATCCGCAGTCTCGCTGTCACGGATTTCACCCACCAGGATCACATCCGGATCCTGACGCAGCGTTGAACGCAACACAGATGCGAACGAAAGGCCGACACGCTCACGCACATAAATCTGACTCGCCTCCTCGAGGAAGTATTCGACAGGATCTTCTATTGTCTCATAATTCTTGGTAGAACTAAGCATTTCATGCAGGATCGAATATAGCGTCGTAGTCTTTCCACTCCCGGTAGGTCCGGTTGATATGACAATACCCTGGGGTTTCTTGATAAGGAGCTGCAATTTCTTGAGGTCGTCGTCAAGCATGCCAAGTTCAGATACCTGCTTCAGGGCCGCTCCCTTGTCGAGTATTCTCATAACTATCTTTTCCCCGCTTATCGTAGGCATGGACGAAACCCTTACGTCCACAAGCCTGGTACCGGTCTTCATTGTAATCCTGCCGTCCTGTGGTTTTCTGCGCTCGGATATGTCCATTTTAGACAGGATCTTAACGCGAGAAACAGTTGCTGCATGAAGGTGAGAAGGTATTTTGATCTTGGTATGAAGCATACCGTCAATCCGATAGCGCACAATAGTATACTTGGTTTTGGGTTCGATATGGATATCGCTTGCCTTATATCGAAGCGCTTCCATTATGATAGCATTGACTATTCTTATTATTGGCGGAACACCTGAAGAATTCAGGAGTTCATGCGTGCTCACTTCTGTTTCGTCATCTTCGATTACTACATCTATCTCTTCGAAGGGATCCCAAACATCCGACTCAGCGGCATAATCTGCTGCGGTCTGCGAAGATTCATCTCCATAAATAGTTTTTATCTTTGAGAGTATTGCTGAGGATTTGGCCACGGCAGGGATGACCTTGAATCCGGTCATCATGGCGATATTGTCTATCTTGAGAATATCTGACGGGTCAGCCATGGCAACATGCAGTTGTCTGCCTTCCAGTCTCAGAGGCAGAAGGCGATTTTTTTCGCACAGCTCCCTCGGCAGAAACCTCACTATCATGGGATTGATCTGCATTTCATCCAGATCCACATACGCAAGGTTTTGGTGTTTCTGAAGCGCTTCGACGATATGGGATTCTGTCGCGAAGCCAAGCCGCACAACAGTATCTCCGATGAATTCATCCTTATTGGCCTCCCTTATGGCTCTCGTTAGCTGATCGGATGAAATTCGCCCGCTTTTTATCAATATCGAACCGAGAATCCCGCGATACTCGTCAAACAAATTAGAGTAGTTCTTGATCTTCAAATGCTGGTCTCTTGCAATGTCTTTCAGCTTCCTGTTTTCCTGAAGCAGAGTGTATTGCTGAAGAGCAAGGCTGACCGTCAATCGCAAGTCGTCATCATTCCATGGTTTTGTTATGAACTTATAAACAGCCCCCTCATTAACTGCACCCATGACTGAACTGACATCAGCATGACCGGTGAGCATGATTCTAATGGTATGAGGCCAACATAACTTGATTTGCTTCAGAAGTTCAGCTCCCGTCATTCCAGGCATACGATGATCGGATATGACCAGATGAACTTTCTCATTTTCCATTACAGCTAACGCGTCTTTGGCCGAAGTGGCTATGTGTATCTCGTAATTTTCTTCTGTGAAGATGCGCTTCAGAGCATTAAGGACAGATACCTCGTCATCGACGAATAGCAGCGTGAACCGGCCGGCTGCTACCTCCGCTGACTCTTCGCTGTTTGCTTGATTGCCTGCATCGCGAGTTGCTTTGCAGCTCGATCTAAAGATATCAGCGTATTTAGACACGTGTCAGATCCATAATCAAATATTGAGACATAATTATCGCGATTGTCCTGAAGGGAATGATAGCAATAATGCTGTTCCTTTCCCCTCCTCGCTGTTTACCTCTATGTCGCCGCCGATAGCAGAAATAATTTCATAAGATACTGTCAGCCCCAATCCCATTCCTCTCCCGATTTCTCTTGTGGTAAAAAATGGCTCAAATATTCGGCTTCGAATATCTTCCGGTATCCCGCAGCCATTATCAGCAATAGTCACAATGATGTTATTTCCAACCAACTCTGTGGAAAGGGAGATTTCCAGGCTTTTTTCGCGCGACTCTAAGGCATTGAGGAGTATGTTGAGAAAGGCAAGACCGATGTCGGCCGGATTGGCTTCAATCTTTGGAATATCGCTGTATTTTTTGATAATGCTGACCGATCTGTCAGCTATTCTGCTGTACAGTACATTCAATGCCTTATCAAGCTCTGAGGAAAGGTCTACCACCATAAGCATTGAATCGTCTACATGTGCAAAATCTTTGAGGTTTGCAACTATATCCTTTATTCTTCGGATCCCCTGAGTGCTTTGCGTGACTAGGTAAGGCGTATCTTTCAGGATGAAGTCTATCTTAAATTGCTCATATAGGTTGTTAGTTTCCGGAGATCTTCCTGCCTCATGTGAATGGTAATAAGAGACCATTTTGCCAAGGTTGTTAATATATTTAGCCAATGTGTTGAGATTACTGGATACGAACCCGGCCGGATTGTTTATCTCATGAGCCATCCCGGCTGCCAGCCGTCCAATAGATGAAAGCTTCTCCTGTTTAACAATACGCGAAAAGATTCGCTTGAGCTCTTCCGTTTTTTCTTCAACCCTGGACTGCAATGTTTCAGAAAGCTCTCTGTACTTTTTTTCCGATACAGAAAGCCTGCGGTTTGTTTCCATCAATTCTTCGAAGGAGCGTTCCACAACATCTCCATGTATTTCGGTGGTCATTATGCATCTGGAATTGGAGCGCATCACCAAATCCAGCGCCGCCGAGACGATGCCAATCCCCATTACCAAAGACTCATCTTTTGATGATCCGGTCATGCTGATGAAAATATTTCCTATTGTTTCGCCTTCATGCATGAGAGGAGTGCTCCGACAGCATGTGCCATTTGCCTTGCCCTCCTGTATGTCGTTGACTATCGATGTTTTGCTTGCATTGATGTCTGACCCCGAGCAAGCGGTCCATAAGACCTGGCCATTTTCATCAGATATCGCAGCGACATCGGCTCCGGCCTCGACAAGCTTGGTCAAGAGCGGAGTAACGTCTGCCGAACTAAGAAGATCGCCCAGTCTGAGCTCGCGACCTACAGTCTTATCTGTTGCCCTTGATATATCCGCTCTCATGGTCAGTTGCCGGTTGAAGTAGTGCTTTGGCGGAGCAGCCGACCTGTGAAGTCCTCCCGCGACAGACCGTGTATGGAATTCAGACCAAGGCGATCATTTACAGCGTCATACGTCTGCTCCGAGAGCATGCGGAATGTTTTCATGACCCCCTTGCCGTAAAGTGCAGAAGCCATAATCACCGGCAGGCCGGTATTGCCCCATGACTTGCAGACTTCGTCTTCAGGGATTATATCGGGGAGATCCCTTTTATTGAATTGGATCACAAGCGGCATTTTTTCGATATCGAGACCGACAAAGGCAAGATTATTTTCAAGATTATCGAAACTCTCGGCGTTATTTTGCATCTCAGACAGACGAGAATCAGCTATGAACGCCACTCCATCAGCCCTGGTAAGCACAGCCTTGCGCGTTGCGTCATGCTTAACCTGACCGGGCACAGTGTAAACCTTCAGCTTTATTTTTAGTCCGCTGGGGCACACAATAAAAAAGGGAAGCAGATCGAAATAGATCGTTCGATCATCGGCTGTATCAAGCATCATTAGATCTCCCCGGCCTGATCTGTCGATAGAATCATGAAGACTAAGCAGGTTGGTTGTTTTCCCGGACATGGCCGGTCCGTAATATACAAGCTTGAGTACAACCTTCTTTTCCAGTTCATTGTACTCGATCATTCAGGCACCTTTTTTTCTCGTGACAAATATACCGCTTTTAGAGGGATCTAAATATACTGCTCTCCTGAGCGTATCAATATTCTTGTCATTCAGCAATGTCCCTTTGCGAAGGAGGAGAAGTCCGGTGCCACTGCTTACATCTCGTGTCAGCAGCATGCCGGGCGCAAGGTCTCTGGCCTTCAACTCTACTTCTACTGAATCCATATTTTCTGAAATTATCGACATGAAGTCTTTCGCAGCTTTTTCCAGCAGACTGAAGAGTACAGCGTCGAATCTGGTGGCAAGTGCCGATTTTATGCGTTCGAGGCCGACTGCAGCTGTATGCAATCCGCCTTGCACTGCCCTGTCGAAGCCGTCGGCAATGGAGATTATGCGAGCCCCGATCGGGATTTGGTCTCCTTTCAGTCCATCCGGAAAACCCTGGCCATTATACCATTCATGATGGTGACGCACTAGAATGCCTGCCTCTCTGAGGTCCTCGATACAGTCAATTGCCGCCTGGCCACGCACGGGGTGTTTTACATATTCCGTCCTCTCATCGGGCGACAGTTCGCCGATGTCTTTTATGAAGACAATATCCGGATCGCCTATCTTGCCTATATCATGAAGTTGTGCAGCGATGGCAATAGTTTCTATTTCAGACTCAGACAACCCCATTGCCGACGCCATAGTTTTTGCAATCACCGCCACATTGTTTGAATGGTTGCGCATCGGCCTGTTTCTAAGACCTATTAGGCCAGAAAGAGAGGTTAGTACCTCTGAGACATTTCTCTTCATCTTTTCGTTAAGCTTCTGCAACTCTTTGTTCTGCTTCGTCAGGTCTATAGTATGCTGCTGAACGTAGAACTCAAGCTCTGTGCTCCATTTTTTAAGTTCCTCATTTTGCTGCTTCGTAAGCTCGGTGAGATATTTGTTTTCCTTTATCAAGCGATACATTTTGAATGCATCTTTTATAACGAGCAACAGATCATTGTCGTTCCAAGGCTTGGAGACATAGCGATATGCGCCTCCTTTGTTAATGGCGTTTATCGCTGCTTCCACATCAGCATAGCCGGTCAGAATAATGCGCACTGAGTCAGGAGAAAGATCGCGTGTCTTTTCAAGAAATTCGGCGCCTGTCATAACAGGCATACGCTGGTCTGAGACTATCACAGGCATTTCATTATGCTTCAGGATTTCCAGACCGTCTGCACCTGAAGAAGCAGTGAATACCTCATAGTCTTCCGATAAAAAAAGCCTTTTCAATGAGCGAAGAACATTCTCCTCATCATCGACGAAAAGGATGTTGTTAGGGATTATGTTTTCTTTAGCAGCCGTTTCCATTGCCATCCAGCCTCTCCGAAAGACATTTAATGAAAAGGTCGACCATAGTAGGGTCAAAAGATATGCCTCTGTCTTCTATGAGAATTTTAATAGCATCATCAATGCTAAGTTTTCTGCGGTAAGGTCTGTCAGTGGTCATTGCATCGAAAGAGTCAGCGATCGCGGCTATCCGGGCCTCTATCGGTATCTCATGGCCTTGAAGCCCCAGCGGATAACCGGCTCCATTGTACCTCTCGTGGTGGTATAATGCGATGTTAATCACTGGCTCCGGCAACTGGGCTGCTTTAGCCACATCTGCGCCCCAGCGTGAATGATTCTTTATGGTCTCAAACTGCTCATCGTCAAGAAGTCCGGGCTTGTTCAGTATGAATTCAGGGACGCCGATTTTACCGCAATCATGCAACCAGCTGCCGTATTTGATCTTGGTTTTCATATCGTCCGATAAACCCATGGCTTCGGACAGTAACATAGCGTAGTAAGCGACGCGCTCGCAATGCCCTTTGGTCAACGGGTCTTTCAGCTCAATTGTCTGGGCCATGGCAAGAAGAGTGGATTCGTCGGAAGACTTAATGGACTTTACTATTTTATATCTGTCCACTGAATCCAGAACTGTCTGCCTGAGATCGGCTTCGTCCCATGGTTTGGTGATAAACTTATAAACCTCGCTCCTGTTTATCGCGGCTATTGCCGAGGACAGGTCTGCATATCCAGTTACCAGGATACGTACGCTTTCCGGGGATATTGACTTGGCCCACGCGAGAAATTCTATGCCACTCATTCCCGGCATGACATTGTCTGATACGATTACTGCGACTGGAATACTTTCAATAAGCTCCATTCCATCTGGAGCGTTTGATGCCGTCAGCACATCAATCGGATCTGAGAAGAAAAGTCTCCGGTATGCATTCAGTATATTTTGCTCGTCGTCGACAAACAGAACGTGGTCTTGAGTCATATTTTATCTCCACGAATGAAGACTAGCATGATACCTTCTGTCTGGCCTGAATCACCCTGTATTGTTGAGCCGAACAGCCACCCTTCAATGCCGTTAACAGACATCTTCGCGGTTTTCCTGACATTGCTTTTTACATCGCTGACAAATCTTATGATATCAGGCGGCAGGGCATCTCCAATCGTTTTGCCAAGAGACATCCATTTGTCTCCAGTGTCTTCAGCCCAGGCCTGATTGCACTGTACAATGGTATCGTTACTGATCCCCATTACGGCAACGGGCAGGGAAAAAATAAGCGTCTGGCTGGCTTCCAGCATTCTGCCCTTGAGTTCCAGAAGTTTGGCATTTTCAACAAGCAGTTCTTTAAGCTCTTTGTTGACTTTGAGAAGTTCTGATGTGAGTTCGGCATTCTTCTTAAACAAATGGTATCTTTCGATGGCGTTTGTCACGGTAACCCTGAGTTCATCGTCGTTCCAGGGTTTCGGTATAAATTTATATATCTGGCCTTCATTGATGGCCGATACAATAGAAGCCGTATCTGCATAGCCGGAAAGCACTATTCTAACCGTATCAGGCCAGCGCGTGCAGACTTCTCTGAGGAATTCTACTCCGTTCATATTGGGCATGCGGTAGTCCGAAATAACAATCTGAATATGCTCGCCTTCAAGTACGCGAAGTCCTTCGCTGGCCGATGACGCTGTCAGGACCGTATAGTCATCATCCATGAAAAGCCGTCTCAAGGAATTAAGTACATTGGACTCGTCATCTACACACAGAATCTTAATCTTTTCTTCCATTTATCCCTCCATAACCGGGATGCTTATTGTAAAAGTGGTTCCTTTGCCGGCGATGCTGTCTACTCTGATTTCGCCATCGTGCTTCTTGATAATGTCGTAAGCAATACTCAAACCTAAGCCTGTTCCTTTCCCTACCTCTTTAGTGGTAAAAAAAGGCTCAAATATCCTCTTGCGTATATTTTCAGGGATGCCGCAGCCGTTGTCGGAAATTGCTATGATGATTATTTTATTGTCCTGATGGGTTTTAATCCTTATTTCTCCGTGATCGCTAATGGCTTGCGCTGCGTTAAGCAAAAGGTTCATAAAGACCTGATTCAACTGGCCTGGCCTGCATTTTATTTGTTGTAATTCACCAAAATCTTTAGTAACAGTCGCTTTATATTTTAACTCGTTCCAGACGATGTTTATGGTGCTTTCAAGGCCAGCGTTTATATCGGCCATTTTGTATTCGGCTTCATCCAGCCTGGAAAAGCCCTTCAGATCCTGCACAATCTTCTTTACCCTGTCGGCACCGTCAAGAGATTCTGCGATAAGATTACGGATGTCATCCGTGACATAATCAATTTTCAGATGCCGCTTTTTTTCATTTAGCTGGGTCAAGACATCAGCGCGGACCTGGTCGGAAGTACACGATTCCAGGGCACTATGCTGCGAGTCCATGAATGAGTAGATTTTATCCATATATTTATTTAACGTGTTCAAATTGCTCATGATGAACCCCATGGGGTTGTTAATTTCGTGTGCAACACCTGCCGCAAGCTGGCCGATCGATGCCATTTTTTCTTGTTGAAGTATTTGAGATTGCGCAGCTTTAAGCTCGACATATGCATTTTCGAGCTCCACGTTCTTCTGTTCCAACGCATGTTCAGCGCGTTTCTGCTCCGTGATATCTCTGGAGACCAGTAGTATGCTTCTGATCTGCTCCCCGAAATCCAATACCGGCGTGAACTTGGCATCCCACCAGTGCTCATTGCCGTGATAATCTCTAGACATGTAACGAATGGAGTCTGAATTGCCGGAAGCTGCATTCTTGATGGCGCTGTCCGCCTGCTCTCGGTTTGTTATGACAGTCTCACAAAAATTTTGACTAACTGCATCAGATGGCTCCTTAAACCCATGAAGCTTGCAACCTGCTTCGTTTATGCTCAGGAAAGAGCCATCATGTGATATATGAGCCACACAGTCCTGAGAGCTTTCGATGAATGACTTAAAATAATCTTGTGATACCTTCAGAATCTCTTCAGCTTGCCGTTTTTCATGTATGTCATAAGCAGATCCGAGATAACCGGTGAAAACTCCCGAGCTGTCATCGAACGGCCGTCCCATCTCTACTATCCATCTGTATTCCTGGTCGAAGTTTTTGAGACGGTATTCTATCTCAAAATTGCGTTTCGCATTAAAAGCTTTGTTAAATTGTTCTATGAACCGTTCGAAATCGTCCGGATGTATGTCATCCATCCATCCGTCGCCTAATTCGTCGGCCAGCTGTCTTCCGGTGAAATCCAGCCATGTCTTATTGAAATAATCGCACTTGGCATTCTCACCCCATTTTCTTATCAGGGCAGGGAAGTTATCGAAAGCCGACATGAATTGTTGCATTACTGTTACCTCGATACCTCTGGTATGCGCATTGTAAATGTAGTTCCCTTGCCGATTGCGCTGGAAACTGTTATTTCGCCATGATGCTTTCTGACGATATCGTAGGCAATACTGAGGCCAAGCCCGGTGCCCTTGCCGACTTCTTTTGTTGTGAAGAAAGGCTCAAAAATTCTTTTTTGAATTTCTTCGGGTATGCCGCAACCAGTGTCTGATATTGAAATATTAATGAAGCCGTCATTGTGCCAGGTCTTCACCTTTATCTCGCCGCTCCTGTCAATCGACTGGGCTGCATTGACCAGAAGGTTCATGAATACCTGGTTCAACTGTCCCAGGTTGCACAGTGTGAGAGGTATCTCTCCATATTCCTTTGCGAGCGTTACCTTGTATTTGAGCTCATTCCAGACTATGTTTATGGTGCTATCCAGTCCAGAGTTAATATCAGCTGTCTTGAAGTCAAATTCATCCACGTGTGAGAAACTCTTGAGGTCCTGGACTATCTTTTTAACCCTGTCTGCGCCTTCTAAAGATTCAGAAATCAGATTTGAGAGATCTTTCTCAATGTAGTCAATCTTAAGATCTTTCCGCTTTTCTGCGATCTTATTTACCAAACTCTGATCGCCTAATCTATTAATGCATCCCGCAACTTCTGTCGACTGAAATGCCTCGTATTCCGATATTTTGTCCATATATTTCCGTAAGGTGCCGAGGTTACTGATTATAAAACCAATAGGGTTGTTTATTTCGTGCGCTACGCCTGCTGCAAGCTGGCCGATTGATGCCATTTTTTCCTGCTGGAGCACCTGGGATTGAACCATCTTGAGGTCATTATATGCCTTTTCAAGTTCCAGGTGCTGGGTTTCAAGTATCTGCATCATGTTATTGAATTGCTCCCCGATATCTGAAAAAATGTCTTTTTCCTGAGAACGATTCTCAAATCTTACGCTGAAGTTTTTCTTGAGAGACACTTCACGAATAAGCGAAGATATTTCATCAACCGCCTTCTGGAGGCCTCTCCTGCGCCTCCTTATCTCATCCTCCATTTTCTTTCTTTCGGTTATATCATGAAGCGTGATAATTGAAACTGCAGCGAAATCATGATTCCTTGCAGAAACATTATAAGTAGAGCATGAAAAATACAGGCCGGTTGAATGGTGATATTCGGAGTCTTTAACGCTCTGGAAGCCTCCCTCCTCCAGGACGGTACGCCAATGACGGCCCAACAGTTCGCCATAGCGTTTACCCGAAAGGGTGCTGAGCACTTTATTGCATCGCAGCAGAAGGCCGGTCACGTCGATCAGCATCACAACGTCCTTTATGCAATCCATACTCTGTTCCCATTCCCTCTTGGCTGCTTCGATTGCCTTTACAGATTCTGCAAGGATGGCGTGCTTGAGTTTGATATCTTCGAATTGTTTTAGTTGGACGAGATTTCTGATCTTGATCAGAAGTTCCGCAAAATCTATTGGTTTGTTGATAAAGTCATTCGCTCCTGCATCGAGACAGTCCAACCGCATTTTTCGGTCATCTGCTCCGGTAAGCGAAATGATAGGAATATGGCGTGTTTCTTCCAATGATTTCAAGTGCTTGCATGTATTAATGCCATCGATATCCGGTAACATCACATCCAGCAATATGATGTCGGGATTGTATAACTTGGCACTTGCTATGGCATCAGCCCCTCTTGATACTGTTTCACAGATATACCCGTGTCTCAAGAAATTGGCAGACATGAGCTTTTGATCCTTTAGGTCGTCTTCGACAATGAGGATTCTGGCGAGAGGGTTACTTAGTGTTTCTGAATGCGTTATCATAATTTATATAGTATAATTATCGGATTCAGCGCGAATAAATTTATAATATCCCGGCGATTGTGTGCCGGGACAATATGGTGATGAGACATTTATGAATTACCGTTTAACCGAAAAGATCAAGGCTGCCGGCTGAGCGGCCAAGATAGGTCCGGCGGACCTGGAAGAAATAATATGTGATATTCGCAACAGCGGATCGCCTAAGATACTTGTGGGGCCCGGTGACGATGCCGGGGTGCATCTGATAGGCAACAGTGCGATAGTCGAGACTGTTGACGTGATTGCGCCGGTTGTGAACGATCCGTTTACTTTCGGGGCTATAAGCGCTGCAAATTCCATAAGCGACGTTTTTGCCATGGGCGGCAAACCGCTGGCAGCGCTGGCAATAGCCGGTTTTCCTTCTTGCGATTACGAGCCTGCCGTGCTGAGAGAAATCATTAGGGGAGCTGTTTCGACTCTGACCCGTTCAGGGGCGACATTGATAGGTGGACACAGCTTTCAGAACGACGAAGTCAGATTTGGCCTTTCTGTCACCGGAATAGTTGATAAGGAGCGGATATTGCGGGTAAGCGGAGCAGCAGAAGGCGATGTGATAGTAATGACAAAACCTATAGGGATCGGCATTCTGACGACAGCTCTCAAAGGCGGCAAACTGACCGATACTGAAATAGGTCCTGCGGTCGACTGGATGCTTACTCTTAATGATGCCGCATCGGTAGTAGCTGTGCAGGCTATGGCAAGCGCATGTACGGACATAACCGGATTCGGCCTTTTGGGCCATGCAGTAAATATGTTAAGGGATTCATCTGTTGATTTTGTTATCAAAGCTGAAGGTGTGCCGGTTATAGAAAGGGCAAGGGTATTAGCTGATTCAGGCATGGTGCCTGAAGGCGCATATCACAATTTAAAGTTCATGGAAGGCAAGGTTCACTTTAACCCCGGCATTTCAGAAGTACTTAGGCTTATTCTGTGCGATCCTCAGACATCCGGCGGGCTTCTCATTGCTGTGAAAAAAGATGGCCTGAAGCTGTTTGAAGGCGCGAATATCTACCATTCAGTTATCGGCGAGGTTGTTCGCGGTTCGGGAATATTGGCTGTAGAATAACTAAATTCGATATTCTGGAACTGTTTTTTCGTAGGAATATGATTTGAGATAGCTTATAAACTCATCTACTGCATGAGGCAGAATCGTGTTCTTCGGAATAACCAGCGAAAACTCTCTTGTAATCCTTCCTTCCTTTGGTGCAATAGCTTTCAGAATGCCCCTCTGGACCTCTTTTCTAACGGCCCACTTTGAGAGAATTGACACTCCAATGCCTTTTTCAACGGCCTCCTTGATAGAGCTTGTGCTGCCAAGGATAACCGCTATCTGCAGATTGGCCACGCTTACTCCATTGTCAGCCAGGAAGCGTTCTATTATCAGTCGCGTACCTGATCCTTCCTCTCGAAATACAATAGGCTCTTTTTGTATCTCAAGGACTGAAACTGTTTTTTTCTTGCCCCATGGATGATCCGGCGGCGCGATAAAGTAAAGCTCGTCGGACATTATCGGTTCTACCACCACTTTGCTTTTCGAAGGAACATCACCGACGATACCTACATCGACTGCACCGGCATGAAGTAGGTCCATAATCCTCTTTGTATTGCCAATGAAGACATCGATTTCGATTTTTGGATGTGTGCGCTTGAAATCGACGATTATGCTTGGAAGAATATGGTTGCCGAAGGTTGTGCCCGCACCTATTTTAATACTGCCCTTCACGAGCCCTGTGATTTTGGAGATGTCTTTTTCGGCTAAGGCATAAAGTGCAAGGATGTCTTTGGCGTATTTATAAAGCACTTCGCCCGACGGGGTCAGATTGATAGCCCCGCTTGTCCTGTCGAATAGCTTCGTCTCATATATCTCTTCGAGCGCCTGGACCTGCAGGCTGACCGCAGGCTGAGTAAGATGGATAATCTCCGAAGTCTTAGAAAAGCTCTTCGTCTCAGCCACCGTGCAGAAAACCTTGAGTTTGTGATCTTCCATTCCCATATTTTCAATAATATAGCATAAATATTGTTTATAAAGAAATTAGCAGCTTTGCCATAACTCCAGCAGTCTTCATGCCATGCATGCCGTTGATACGGTAATTTCTATTATTGCGCTACCTCTGACGATCTGTTTTCCTCAGCCGGCGTTTCAAAGTATAGGATGCGCCTGCACTGCGGACATTGGAATATCTTATCGCCGTTCTTTATCTCAAGAAAGAGTTGAGGAGGGACGTTCATATTGCACCCTCCGCATATTTCGCTTTGCACTACAGATACTGCGAGACCTCTATTGCTCTTCAGGAGATTCATATAGAGAGAATATAAATCAGATTCAATTTTTTCTGCGAACTCTTTCCTGCTGTTTTTCAATTCAGAAAGATCCTTTTCGAGAATACTGACCTCCTGTTTTTTCTCCTTTATTAGTGCTTCTGCTTTGGCTTTAGCTTCTGCCAGCAGAGAATTTTCGGCCTCTGTGCGTTTAGCTGCAGTATCTATGATCTCCATGATGGCAAGAATATCATCCTCGGCAGACCTGATGTCAGCCTCAACCGATTCAATCTCCTTAAGATTCGCTTGATACTCCTTGTTGGTTTTTATTTCAGGCGATCGCGCCCTCAGTTTCTTGATCTTTTCAGTAAGATCGTCAATCAGCCGTTCCTTGTCCTTTTTCTTCTTTTCAAGGGATTGCTGCTGCTGGCGTGCTGCCTCGAAAGACTTTAGGGCCTCTTTATACGGAGCCTCGTCCATTTGCAATGCCGATGGAGCCGATTCGATCTTAAGGCGCAGGTTAAGTATACTTGTGTCGAGCTTCTGAAGGTCGACCAGAAACTGCAACTGTTCGTCCACTGTTACTCCTCTCGTACTTCGGATGTCCGGTGCATGAACCCGGCCGCGACTTGACGATATTTGATGGGCCCACCAGGACTCGAACCTGGGACCAACCGGTTATGAGCCGGTAGCTCTACCAACTGAGCTATGGGCCCGCTAAAAAGCAGACGAAACGGCGGCAGCCCGATATGTAAAGCAAAACGCTAACGCCTGTAAGCGTTTACTATAATCGCAAATAGCTGTGCGTGTCAAATAGATGAGCGGAACGAATTATTGCTTGTTGAGGAAATCTCTTAACCATTTGTTGCGGGAAGGATGCTTGAGTTTTCTGATTGCCTTGACCTCAATCTGTCGTATCCTTTCCCTTGTCACATCAAACTCCTGTCCAACTTCCTCGAGGGTGCGCGGCACGTCTTCGTCAAGCCCGTATCTCCGGCGAATCACGAGCTGCTCTTTTGGCGAAAGAGTGCAAAGAACCTTATCTATCTGAGCTTTCAAGTCATCCTGTATTGCGATTTCAAGAGGAGATTGAATGGACTTGTCTTCAATGAAGTCCTTGAGCATAGCATCTTCCTCATCGCCAACTGGCGTCTCTATCGATATCGGTTCTTTCGTAATCTTCATAATATTACGAACGCGATGGACCGGTATTTTTGCTCGTTTGGAAATATCCTCAGCATTTGGATCTGATCCGGCTTCCTGAACTAACTGCTTAGCTGTCCTATTTATAAGATTTATGTTTTCTATCATGTGCACAGGTATTCTGATTGTTCTGGACTGGTCTGCCAGTGCACGGCTAATCGCCTGGCGTATCCACCAGGTTGCATATGTGCTGAACTTATAGCCCCGCCTGTACTCAAATTTATCGACCGCTCGCATTAGGCCGATATTTCCTTCCTGTATCAGATCTCCAAGTGTGAGGCCTTTACCTATGTATCTTTTGGCAACACTGATGACTAATCGCAGGTTGGCTTCCACTAGTCTGCTCTTTGCCTTGTCAACCTCTTGATCTGCGTCAAGGACTTCACTTGATATCTTAATGATCTCAGCACTGTTGACGCCGAATGATTCTTCGATGCGAGCTGTTTCCGCCATGCACTCTTTCATTTCGCTGTCATTGTGTGACTTTTTCAAGGCAGATATTTTCTCCTGCAACCTCTTTATCTGTTCGCCCATTATTCTGAGTTCTTCAAAAAAAGCATTTGTAACATCAGGCCGCAGGTTAAGCTCTTTGATTTTTTCTATCAGTAAATCTTTGTTGTTCGCCAATTTAGAGTCTGGCGATGCAGACGAACCGGATGCCTGAGAACGTTTAATTTTTTTTGACGGCATATCTGCTTTCATCAGCTTTTTTCTTTTTTCAGCCAGATCTGCAATTTCAGCTGTGACTCGGGAAAATCTCTCTTTCTCTTCGATTATGTTTTCATCAGAAAGATCTTCACCATCCTGGATAAGGTCTACAAGAGGGGCCTCTCCACTATCCACAAGTTTGCCTAATGTAACAAGCTTTATTATGACAAATGGGATAGTGTACAGGAGTCCTGCGATTTGCTCTTTGCCCTCCTCAATCTGGCGGGCAATTTCAATTTCACCTTCTTTTGTAAGAAGAGGAAGGGTACTAATGCCTTTCAGGTAAGATTTAAGGGGATCGAACTCCTTGTCAGTTTCGGTCCCGGTCTCTTCAAGTTCTGCCGCATCGCCTTCCTGAAACGCACGTTCATCCGGCAGTTGTCCGTCAGAGTCGTCATCTTCATCATCATCGAAGCCGTTTTTATAAACGCCAAAGGGTCCTTTCAAGGCTACCTCCTCTCTTATTTTGATTTTTTTGACTTAAAAAGTTCAACATTCTTTTGCAACAATCCTTTCTTTTCAGCATGCAAACTGCTCAGCAACTTCTCATCCCCAATGGTTCTGGCAGCAATTATCTTTTTATCGATCTGCCTGACTGCAATTTTATTTACGCAGCCTTCGATGTTATGCATGACCTCGTCCATGTCTATTCCAGGATCAATAGAGACCCTAGAGAGAAGCGCCTGCTCTTCAGGACTGCAGGATGCCATGATAACATCTGGAGAGAAGTATTCATCGGAATCATAAGTCATGACGGTTTCAAATATTCTCCTTACAAGCGGATGCTCGATGTCCAGACCCTTGATTCGTTCTGCTATATGCTTTCCAATACGCGGCATGTTTAGCAATATGCCTAGTAGAATTTCCTCCTCTTTGCTCATGTGAGCTGCGTATGCTCCCTGATACTTTTCAAACGTCTGCGGCTGCGCGGCTGATGGCACTTGGTGTCCAACGCTTAGGCGCTTCCGGGCAAGATTAGCTAGCTCAGCTCTTAGCACCTTCTCGCTTGCCAGATCTGCAAGCTCTCTTAGGGCATCGTCTCTGAGCAGGCCATCCTGACATGAAGATAAAATGGCAAGAAACTGCCGAACGCCATCTATCCTGCTCTTGCCTGCCCGTAAAATAAAGAACTGGACTGGAGAGAGGGCTTTAGCCAGAAATTTCCTGAAATCTCCAGCACCGTATTTTCTAAGAAAGGTATCTGGGTCTTCTCCTTCACTGAGCATTACAATTTTAGAGAGCATGCCTTCGGAATATGCCAGCTCAACAGCCCTCCTGGCTGCTGCTAGACCTGCAGTATCGGCATCAAAGGTCAATAGAACCTTGTCAGCAATTTTCCTCAACTTTCGCAAGTGACCCGACGTTAGTGCTGTGCCCAATGGTGCTATGGTATTGAGGAAGCCGAACTGATGGCATACGATAACATCGAAGTAACCCTCGACAACGATCGTATATCCTTTTTTAACAATATGGTTTTTGGCAAGATTGAGCGCGTAACACGACTCGCTTTTTTTGAAGATAGGGCTCTCAGGGGAATTCAAGTATTTGGGGATGTGCTTGGATGATGAGAGCGATCTGCCGCCGAATGCTACCGGCTTGCCACGCAGGTCGAATATCGGAAATATCAGGCGATCTCTGAAAAAATCGTGTGGGGAATCTCCGCCGAAATATGCCAATCCGGACGCTCTTATGTTTACCTCGGAATAACCAGCAGACTTAAGGCGCTTCAAAAGCGAATTGCTATCACCCCGAGCATATCCGAGAGAAAACTGCTCGATTATTTCGCTGCTTATTTCTCTTTCAGTGAGGTAGGCTAGGGCGCTTTTTGCATCTCTGAGATTCTGCCTGTAGAATGTCAGAGCCTCCTCATGTATTGACAGAACGGTTTCTTTTATCCCCTTGCTGGCGCTGTTTGCATGTGAAGACTCTATACTAACGCCTGCCTTGTTGGCTAAGAACGAGATGGCTTCACCGAACGACATGTTTTCGTGATTCATTATGAAAGAAAAAATATCTCCACCTTTGTTGCAGCCGAAACAGTGGAATATCTGTCGAGAAGGATTGACCATGAAGGAAGGCGTTTTTTCCGAATGGAACGGACAGAGGCCCTTGTAGTTTTGGCCCGCGCGCTTCAGGTCGACATATTCAGAGATCAGTTCATGTATGTCGATGCGCGACTTGATCTCGTCAATAAGTCCGTCAGGTTTCATTCCTCTGAGTGGATGGCGAGTACTTTAAAATCAGGTTCTGTGGTTTCTTCTGAATCCTGAGCACTCGATCACATTTATTTTATCCGTGCCAATAACATTGTCAAGGAGCAGATTCATTCCAAGATTGTCGGCAGCGATATGTCCGGCTATAATGACGTTAATGTGATGGCTCTCTGCTTCTTTCCTGTGATCCTCGCTCATGTGCATTCCCACGATAGTATTTACGCCAGCCGTATTGAGACTCTTGTATATCTCTTTGGCGCCTTCGGTGCCGCCGGTCATATCAACAAAAATCTTACCGGCCTGCCGCTTGCCTGAACCAATAAGGATGTCAGGGCCTGCGTTGTATTTGCCTGCAGCCTTGAATTCAGGGATTTCTCGTAACATATCTATTACATCATCCAGACAGTAAGGCTGCCTGCTGTCGAATATTACCTGCAAGTATTTGGCAACCATATTGTCTGCCGGCGTATGCAGGCACATAAATGGAAAACCGAGGAGCCTGGCCGCGTCTTCCGATCTGGCATGGTTTGCCGGCATAAGGCGCCTCTCCACTTCTTTAGACCTTCCTTCCATCAGCGCTTCAGCCACATTTATAGGCACTCCGAAATGTCGCAGAATTTCTGACTGCATGGAAAGGACAGCAAAGAGATTGCCAAAAGCCCCGCCGCCGGGATGATGAGAAATAAGGAGATCGATCATAGTATTTCTCTGGCGAAGCGCATCGGCAAGCAGTATCTCGCCAACATCTATGTCTATGCCGACCATGATATTGCTTATATCTTCTTCCCCGTCGCCAACGAGAATCCGCGAGTCTGCATAAGGGTTTTCAAGTGACTCAGCATCAAAAATCTCTTTCTCGCCGGATTTGAGGTCGTCGAACTTCTTTCGCAAGCGTTCCAATTTCTTGATGACGGCTTCTTTGCCTCTAGGGTCGTTGTCAATGCCTGTAGAAATCGCTTTTCTATATAGTTCGGAAAGCTTCATCGTTGTCCCTTATTTTCTTGTATCAAAACTTAAGACTTAGCGCCTAGAAATTCTCTAACCCGCTGATTCACGACTTTGCCATCAGCCGTTCCTTTGACCTTGGGCATCAAAACCTTCATGACTTTGCCAATGTCGTTAGGCGAAGAGGCTCCTGACTCACTGATCGCAGTGCGGATAATGTCGTCGAGTTCATCAGCCGGTAGTTGTTTCGGCAGATAGGAGAGAATAATTTCAAGTTCCTTTGTTTCCTTATCAGAAAGGTCGGTTCTCCCTGCAGCAGAGTACTGTTCAATAGATTCTCTTCGCTGCTTTGCAAGCGTTGAAAGGACCGAGAGGATCTCTTCATCGGAAAGGCTGCTCATCTTCTCAATCTCTTTATTCTTCAAGGAGGCCTTTATCATCCTGATGACCGAAACTCTAAGTTCGTCTCTGGATTTCAAGGCCTCCTTTAAAGCTGTGTTAAGAATATCGAGAAAAACCAAAATTACCTCGATGCGTAAGACCGCGGTTTTTTTGAAGCCTTTTTACGGGCTGCAATGATCTTTTTCTTCTTCTTGACGCTCGGCTTGTCGTAAAACTCCCGCTTCTTTACTTCAGAAAGAATGCCTTCACGCTCGCATTGTTTTTTGAAAAGCTTAAGCGCGGAATCAAGCGATTCATTGTCCCTGACTTTAACAGAGGGCATTCGTTGCTCACCCCTCTCTATATATAGATTTCCGTATACTCTACCAATTCAGAATTGTTGCTGTCAAGCAAAGTCTTTGTAATTAGAGTGCTTTCGGTCGATGAGACGATGGGAATGGCGCGCCCAGAGGGATTCGAACCCCCGGCCTGCAGATTCGTAGTCTGACGCTCTATCCAGCTGAGCTATGGGCGCTGCCAAGATGAATATAATACCACAAGGCAAAAAGAAATCGTAAGGCCCAGGATTATTGATATACTTACTTTGTAGGGCAACTTGAATTGAATATTGACACGTGTTGCAAACAATAATGTCTGATAATATTAAAACAATCGCTTTAGTAGAAAGAGAGCATGGGACTATAAAAAAATGTTCACATGCGATTGAAAGCAAATTTGGAGATAAGATTGAGCTTGTCCATTTCGGAACTGCGAAAGATGCTTTAGCATTCATGGCATCCCACGGGGTTGACCTGGTGATTTCCAGTCTTCTTCAGTCCCAGATAGACGGTATCGAATTGCTCAACTCATCAAAGGAAATAAACCCTAATGTGCCTTTTATCATTTATACAAACTTGCAATACAAGGAAGAGTTCTTTGCCTGGGGATTTAAACCAGATGCTTATGTGGTTAGACGCGAGGACATGTCGGAACTGATCATTGCAGTGGAGGGACTCCTTAAAATCAGGCAGCAATAATTTGTTCGGCTTATCCGGCTCTTGCGCGCCGATTAGACCTTAAGTGTTTGCAGGTCGCGTCGGAATGAAATGAAAATATTTCCCCAGCGAATAGATTGCTCTGCCTGCTTCCGTGGCCCTGAGAACTCAGGCGTCGCGCTTCGATCCGGACAATCCGAACAATCTACTCACCTTGAGTCAGCTCAACTTCTCGATAAGTTCCTTCATGTCTTCCGGCACGGGCGACGAGAATTGCATATGCTGCCCTGTATGCGGGTGCTCGAATCCTAGAGTTTCTGCATGGAGCATTTGTCGTGGAATGCGAATCTTCGCCCCCCTTATCTCGACCTCGGTTTTTCTGCCATAAGTGCTGTCTCCCAGTACCGGATGTCCTATTGCTGCAAAGTGAACGCGAATCTGGTGAGTGCGTCCGGTGCCAAGCTTCGCCTCGATTATAGTTGCTTTATGGAGTCTGCTAAGGACTTTCCAGAGAGTTACCGCTTCCTTTCCACGCCTTGTGCGTGTAGACATCTTCTTCCTGTCGGATTCAGATCGGCCGATGGAAAGAGAAATTTCGCCGGAGTCTTCTTCCAGCACTCCTGATACGAGAGCGGTGTATTTTCTTTGAATAGTGCGTTTTCTGAATTGATCTACCAGATTGTAATAAGCCTCGTCATCAATCGCCACTACCATAATGCCTGATGTTTCTTTGTCAAGCCTGTGAACAACGCCGGGGCGCAGTTCTCCGCCAATGGATGCCAGTTTTGGCGAGTGATAAGCCAACACGTTCATAAGAGTACCGCCGCTGTGGCCGGCAGCCGGATAAACTACCATTCCGGCCGGCTTATCAACCACTGCAATGTAATTATCAATAAAAAGAATTGTCAGAGGCAGGGCTTCCGGTATTAATTCTTCGCCCGTTCTTCCCGGCATGGTGATCTCTATGCTGTCGAACACTTTAATCCTGTATCCCGGGCCTTCCATCTTCCCGTTTGCCAGAACAAGTCCGTCCCGGATCAGTTTTTGCGCCTGCGACCGCGTTATGCCTGATTTCTCAGCGGCAAAGATGTCGAGCCTTTTCGGCAGGTCCGCTTGCGCAACTATCAATTGTATGATCCTCGCGCATTCCCCGGTTCTGGTATATTCCATAATTTACAAGTATTATATCAGAGTGATAAAATTGTATTTCGATGAAATCATCATTTCATAATCGCGATTGGAGGAAGTTTGAAGCTAAATGAATTGGCCGTCCTTGAACTGAGGCGTCTGCTTGACAACCGTGAAGTTTCAGTCAGAGAGGTGCTGGATGAGGTATATTCACGGATCGATCAGGTTGAGGAAAGGGTCAGGGCTTTCATAACGATTACAAAGGACGAGGCATATCGCATGGCAGATGCTGCTGAGGAGTCGATAGTTTCGAATCGGGCTTCCTTGCTCAGCGGCATCCCGATCGCTGTGAAGGACAATATGTGCACCAGGGGTTTGCTGACGACGTGTGCCTCGAAGATACTGAATAATTTCGTTCCGCCTTATGAAAGCACTGTTACAGCAAGAATGAAACAGCAATCATATATTCTGGTCGGTAAAACAAACCTCGATGAATTTGCAATGGGATCTTCCACCGAGAACTCCGGCTTTCACACTTCAAGGAATCCGTGGAATCTCGAATGCGTGCCGGGCGGCAGCAGTGGCGGTTCCGCGGCGGCTGTGGCAGCCGGGGAGTGTATTGCAGCCCTCGGTTCCGACACCGGCGGGTCGATAAGGCAGCCGGCCTCACTATGCGGTGTTGTCGGGCTTAAGCCCACATATGGGCGTGTGTCCAGATACGGGCTTGTAGCCTTCGCTTCTTCTCTGGACCAGATCGGGCCGATAACCAGGAGTGTGGCGGATGCTGCCTCCTTGCTGACGGTTATCGCGGGTTGCGATCCTCTTGACTCAACGTCCGCTCCGGTCGAATCGCCGGATTATGCTGGGGCTTTGGGCAGGGATATAAAAGGCCTTCGTATCGGCATACCGAAAGAGTTTTTCATCGACGGGATCGATGAGGAGGTTAATAATGCCGTTAACGCGGCTATCAAGAAGCTTGAATCACTGGGAGCGGAGGTTGTTGGGGTTACGCTTCCTCATACATCTTATGCCATAGCCACTTATTATATCCTTGCCACATCCGAAGCATCGTCTAACCTTGCAAGATATGATGGCGTAAAATACGGGTTTCGAGAGCGCGGTAAAGATCTGATAGATATGTACATGAATACTCGTGCAAAAGGGTTCGGTTCGGAAGTGAAACGGAGGATTATGCTCGGCACATATGCACTTTCATCCGGTTATTATGATGCATATTATAAGAAAGCCCAACAGGTCAGGACTCTGATCAGGGACGATTTCGACAAAGCGTTCGGCAATGCTGACGTCATTATTACTCCGACATCGCCCACACCCGCATTCAAAGTTGGCGATAAAGCTTCTGACCCGCTGCAAATGTATCTTTCGGATATATTCACTATATCTGTTAACCTTGCCGGTGTTCCAGCCATATCAATACCGTGCGGATTGACTGCTGAAAACCTTCCGATTGGCTTGCAGATCATAGGAAAGCATTTCGACGAAGAGGCGATTCTTAAAATTGCTTATGCATATGAGCAAAGCACAGATTGGCATCTCAGGAGGCCTTCGTTATGAGCTCCGGCGTAAAGGAGAAGTACGAAGTGGTTATAGGCCTCGAGGTACACGCGCAGCTTCTTACAGATACTAAGATGTTCTGCCGTTGTCCTACCAAATTTGGATCAGAGCCAAATACACAGACATGTCCAATATGTATAGGAATGCCCGGAGTGCTGCCGGTGATGAATAAAAAGGCGGTGGAATACGCTATAAGAACCGGCCTTGCTATGAATTGCACTATAGCCCCTTACAGCAGGTTCGCGAGGAAGAATTATTTTTATCCGGATTTACCGAAGAACTACCAGATAAGCCAATATGAGTTGCCGTTGTGCGAGCATGGATTTGTAGAGATAGTCGTTGAAGGAGAGATAAGGAGAGTTGGCATAACGAGAATCCACATGGAGGAGGATGCCGGCAAGAACATTCACGAGGAGAGAGGTGATCACAGTTTTGTAGACCTCAACCGTACTGGCGTGCCGTTGATGGAAATTGTGTCTGAGCCTGATCTGAGAAGTCCCCATGAAGCCGCCGAGTATATGAAGAAGCTGAGGGCAATACTTAGGTATTTGGGCGTCTGCGACGGCAATATGGAACAAGGTTCTCTAAGGTGCGATGCTAATGTCTCTATAAGGCCGTTTGGCCGGAAGGCTTTTGGTACGAGGGCTGAACTAAAGAATATCAATTCCTTCAAGTTTGTGGAGAAAGCAATCGAATATGAGATTAAAAGACAGATCAATGTGGTTGAAGATGGCGGTACTGTTGTTCAGGAGACAAGGCTGTGGGACTCAGCATCAGGCGTAACACGTTCGATGCGCTCAAAGGAAGAGGCCCATGACTACCGGTATTTCCCGGAGCCGGATCTTCCACCCGTACTTGTTAGTCAAGAATGGATCAATGAGATTAAATCGATTCTTCCTGAGCTGCCTGATGAAAAAAGGAACAGATTTATTCGTGATTACGGATTGCCCGAATATGACGCTGAGTTACTGACTGCAGAACGGGTAGTTGCTGAGTGGTACGAACTGGCGGTTGCATCCGGAGGTCAGCCCAAGGCAGTTTCTAACTGGATAATGGGCGATATGATGCGCTTGATGAATGAGGGAAACGGTACTATTGAAGAACTGCTTTTCACTCCGGCAGGTCTTGTCGAAATGCTCAGGCTCATTGAAAATGGGACAATCAGCGGCAAGATCGCAAAGACTGTTTTCGAAGTAATGTATAAGACCGGAAAGTCTGCCGTCGATATTGTAAAGGAAAAAGGCCTTGTTCAAATCAGTGATTCGGACGAGATAGAAAAGGCTGTTGATGATGCATTATCCAAGAACTCTAACGAGGTCGAAAGATACCGCAATGGCGATGAAAAGCTGCTGGGATTCTTCGTTGGACAAATAATGAAGGCCACCAGAGGCAAGGCAAATCCCAAATTGCTTAATGATCTGCTCAGAAAGAAACTGGGAACTCCCGGCGGGCAGGATGCCTAAAAGAGGAGAGTATTCCGCAAATGGGAAAGATTCTATGACATTACTGTAGCAAAGTCATTGCAGAATATGCTTTAATTATGGGTATTATATTTGCAAGATTAAGTGAGTGATACGGATCAGAAACGAAAGTGGCAGATGGGCTGCCTTTGAACGACATTCTGAAAGGAGGTGAAAATGATGAAAAAGGTTCTCGCATTAGTTGTAGCAGTTATTTTTGCACTGGGTGTTGCCTCCATCGGTTTTGCGGCCGGTCTTGAGCCTTGTGAGAAGTGCCACAAGGGTGAAAAGACAGTCGATAAGATGGTAGCAAAAGGGAAGATCGCTACAGCAGCCGATCTTTCAAAGGCCCTGAAGGAAGGTCCGAAGAAAGCCATGCACGGCAAGTTGACAGATGATGATATCAAAGCCGCTGCAGCAGCTCTGAAGTTGAAATAGAGATTAGTTGAATAAATTCGGGGGTGATCATTGTAGGTGATCATCCCTTTTTTTTATAAACTTTAGACTTATAACAGATTTATCAAATCACGTCTCTCCTGCCTTTTTAATTTGTGTTTTCATACTGTATGCAACTTTGATCAACCATATATCGGACTATCGGTTTGGCCGCATCAGTAATTTCCGGGAAGCTTGTGACATGAGAGCAAATTGATGATATGTACAGCTGCATTACTAAATGAACAAATATAAATTGCAATATTCAAAGTAGCAAATAGCGGCAAGCTCGATGGTATAATTGTGCAGCATATGGAATTAAATATAGTTTAAAAAGAGGATTATATATGAATCCGCCTCAAATAATGACACACGAGGACTTGAAAAAAGATAAACTCCATAAAGCGGTCAGGAATGTAAATCTTGAGCATAGGAAGAGTCTGACCCGTCTCGAGCGCTTTGCTGTATGTATAACAGACAAAGTCGGCTCGATGGGCTTTTTTATCATTATCTTTCTGTGGACATTAATGTGGCTTGGTTGGAACACGCTTGGTCCGCGTGAGTTGAGATTTGATCCATATCCTGCATTTGTGTTGTGGCTTTTTTTGTCTAACATGCTTCAGATATTCTTAATGCCTCTTATTATGATAGGCCAGAATCTCCAGGGACGGCACTCCGAGGCTCGTGCTCAATCAGATTTCGAAGTCAATGTCAAAGCGGAAAGAGAGATTGATATAATACTGCTGCATCTGGAGCGTCAGAATGATCTGATTCTGAAAATCCTCGATCATATAGGACAGGGCAAAGGAGGTCAAAATAGCTGATGTTCGGCAATCTTCCGCTGAATTATGAGCTGCAGTTACTGATCCTTGCTACTGCTCTCGGAAAAACATACAACAATCTTGATGTCTCGTACATTGAAACTTTGCTGGATGACGATATCATTTATGAAAGCCAGCAAGTTCTGGCGCCTCTTAAAGGGAAAGAAGCGGTGCTTGATTATCTGAGGAAAAAGTTTGTAACGCTGAGAAATACGCCCGGTGCGCAGTTGATCGCCGAACTTGGTTTCATGGGTAGTCAAGATCGTGCATATATCAAGGCGGCATTTGCTGTTGAGGGTCAGCCGTGTCTGATCCTGTCGCAAGGAGAGAAGGACAGAAAATTAGCAGTTGTTCTGGTCGAAGGCGTGAAGGGCAAAATTAAACGTGTGGAACTTTGCACGGTAGCTCCGCACTGGTCTCAGGTCCGTGGCACAGGCGAATATCCAGAATAGGCTAAATGTAGGTTAACCAGGAATCGTATTTTGGGTTCTTGCCTTTTACGATATCGAAGAATGCTGTCTGAAGCCTCTTTGTGACCGGACCTGCCTTGCCTTTGCCTATGGTGCGGTTGTCGAGTTCTCTGATTGGAGTTACCTCTGCAGCCGTGCCTGTGAAAAATGCTTCATCCGAGATATATATTTCGTCACGCGTAAAGCGCTGCTCAACTGCTGGAATGCCTAAAGCACAAGCCAGTTTTAGTATGCTGTCTCGGGTTATACCTTCCAGTATCGATGTCAGAGGTGTTGTTTTGATGACTCCGTTGCGCACGATAAATATGTTTTCCCCGCTGCCTTCAGATACATAACCTTCAGTATCTAGAAGCAGGCCTTCATCATAACCGCCGGTCATGGCCTCTTTCTTGGAGAGCTGAGAGTTCACGTAATAGCCGCATACCTTTCCTCGCGACATGTTCGAATTGACATGATTTCTGATGAATGACGAAACTTTTACCCTAATGCCCTTTTCTATGCCTTCTTCACCAAGATAAGCGCCCCAGGGCCAGGCTGCAATTGCTACTTTGATAGGGTTGTCTTTGGGATAAAGCCCCATCGCACCGTATCCGATATAAACCAGTGGCCGGATATAACATTCTTCCAATTTGTTAGTCTTGATTGTTTTTATAATGGCAGCCTTTATCTCGTCGCGGCTGTATGGAATATCAATAAGAAATATATGAGAAGTTTGGAAAAGGCGTTCTATATGCTCGTCCAGCCTGAATATGGCAGATCCCTTCGGTGTTTTGTAGCAGCGAATGCCTTCAAAGGCTCCCAATCCATAGTGCAGAGTATGTGTTAAAATATGCACATTTGCTTTGTCCCAAGGAACAAGCTTGCCGTCCATCCAAATCTTTTCAGTTTTGCTCAGCATAAGTTATTATTTATAGCAGCACTGAGTTATTGCTGTCAATGCGTAATATGTAAAGGTAAAGACGGGAAAGTTTTCCGCCTGTCTCTATAAATAGCCCTTGAAGATATGGAAATAGTCAACGTCATCGGAGGTGGACTTGCCGGCTGCGAAGCCGCATGGCAGGCTGCAAGGATGGCCGTTAGGGTGCGGCTATATGAGATGAGACCAGTAAAGATGACGGATGCTCATAAGACCTCTGGCCTAGCAGAACTGGTCTGTTCTAACTCCCTCCGCTCGCGGGAATTATCTACAGGCCCGGGGCTGTTGAAGAAGGAATTGGAAATTGCTGGATCACTGATAATGAAAGCAGCCATAGATTCCAGAGTAGCCGCAGGCACAGCGCTTGCCGTAGACAGGGCACAATTTTCAATGTTGATCTCACAGTCTATTGAAAGACACCCTCTGATCGAAACCGTCAGAGAGGAAGTAGTCTCAATTCCATCAGAAGGAGCAACAATTATTGCTACCGGCCCGCTGACATCAGGAGGCATTGCTGATGCAATGAAAGTTGTGATAGGAGATGATGACCTGCATTTTTATGATGCAATAGCACCGATCGTCTCTGCTGAGAGTCTTAATAACTCTAAGGTGTACCTTGCCTCCCGTTATGGTAAAGGCGGTGAGGATTATGTAAATTGCCCTTTGAGCATGTCAGAATATGACAGATTCTTCGAAGCATTGCTACAGGCTGATTCCTTTGCTGCACGCGAGTTTGAAGATATAAAGGTTTTTGAAGGCTGCATGCCTGTAGAGGTGATGGCGCGCAGGGGTAGAGATACCCTGAGATTTGGACCGCTGAAACCAGTAGGACTTCCTGACCCTCGTACGGGCAGGATTCCATATGCTGTTGTCCAACTGAGACCCGAAAACAAGGCACGGACGGCTTTCAATATGGTTGGTTTTCAGACGCGTCTTAAACAGCAAGACCAGAAGTCGGTATTCCGTCTGATCCCTGGACTTGACCAGGCTGAATTTTTTCGTTTTGGCAGTATACACAGAAATACTTATTTAAATTCGCCAAGACATCTGAACATAGACCTCGCTGTTAAAGAGTTTAGTGCTGACGGTATATGCAGGCGGAGGGTTTATTGTGCGGGTCAAATTACCGGAGTGGAAGGATATATCGAATCTGCCGCCATTGGACTGCTTGCCGGTATCTCGGCAGCGATGAGCGTTAAAGGGCAGAATTTTCCACCTCCTCCGAGGGCCTCAGCTCACGGTTCTCTTCTTGCACATCTTATTGATTCCGACCCTAAGAACTTTGTGCCGAGCAACATTAACTTTGGTTTGCTGCCTGTTGACGACACGTTGACGAGATTACGCGACAAGCGGTTGCGTCGCCAAGAAATGGCTGCAAAGGCGGTCGAACAATGGTCGGAATACATCGATATGCTCAAGAAGGAGTATGCTTTAAAGTGAAAGGAATGTCTTCATATATTGAGAAATTCCTAAGATATCTTGAGGTGGAGCGAGGGGTTTCAGCACATACAATCAGGGCTTATAAAAAAGACTTGAAGGTCTTTTCTGACTATTGCCAGTCCGAGCCGCAGGAAGTCGAGATGATAGATATAAGAGGATTCCTGTCGGCTCAGATGGGTAAGAACAAGGCTAAATCAACAGTTGCAAGAAGGCTGGCAACCCTGAGGTCTTTCTTCAAATACCTTTACCAGGAAGGCTTTGTTAAGATCAATTATGCAAAGCTGGTGCCGTCGCCTAAGACTCCTAAACACTTGCCATCCTTCCTGGATGTTGATGATGTTTTTGGACTTGTTAAATCGCCTAATGGTATAGGGCTTCTTCCTGTGCGAGACAGGGCAATCCTTGAGATTCTATATTCCAGCGGTTTAAGAGTAGGCGAGGTAGCGGGTCTAAATACAGATGACCTTAATGTCAGGGAAGGGCTTGTCAAGGCAAGAGGCAAGGGGAAAAAAGAGAGAATAGTTCCTGTTGGAAACAAAGCAATCGAAGCCCTCAAGTCGTATCTTATTGAGAGGGCGCTTTTCAAGAGGAAGTCCGCAGATACGGCAGACCAGGCATTGTTTCTGAATAAGAGTGGAAAACGGTTGACCGATAGGCAAATAAGGCGTATAGTAGTGAAGTATGCAAGGGCTATCGGCATAGACGGGCAGATTGGACCCCATACGCTCAGACATACTTTTGCTACGCATCTTCTGACGGGTGGAGCCGATCTGAGAGTTATTCAGGAACTCCTGGGCCATTCATCGCTGTCGACTACACAGAAGTATACGCATTTGGATGTAGGGCATCTTATTGATGTGTATGACAAGGCTCATCCCTTTGCAGATGAAGAACAAGGAGGTAAAAAATAGATGTTCCACGGAACTACGATTTTATGCGTCAGACGGAATGATCGAGTGGCAATGGCGAGTGATGGCCAGGTCACCATGGGAAACACCGTTTTAAAGCATAACGCAAAAAAGATAAGGAGGATGTACAACGATAAAGTTCTAGGTGGTTTTGCGGGTGCAACGGCAGATGCATTCACCTTATTTGAAAAGTTTGAAGGCAAGCTTGAAACATACAAGGGCAATTTGACTAGGGCTGCGGTTGAACTGGCTAAGGATTGGAGGACAGACAAAATTTTGAGGCGGCTTGAAGCTCTGCTTGTGGTATCTGACGCCAAGCACACTTTGATACTGTCTGGCACAGGCGATGTGATAGAGCCTGAAAGCGGAATAGCAGCCATAGGATCGGGGGGGCCATATGCTCAGGCTGCAGCCCGTGCCCTTCTTGACAATACCGATATGCATGCAGCGGAAATTGTCAAGAAGGCGATGGAAATCGCGGCCGATATTTGCATATACACTAATAAGCACATCACTTTAGAGGAATTGCATGGATAACCTTACGCCAAAACGGATAGTAGAAGAACTTAATAAATATATAATCGGGCAGGAGAAAGCTAAGAAGGCGGTAGCTATTGCCATGCGAAACAGATGGCGGCGCCAGAATCTGCCTGCTGATCTCAAAGATGAAGTCTTGCCGAAAAATATAGTAATGATAGGCAGTACGGGAATCGGCAAAACGGAGATTGCTCGAAGATTAGCAAAGCTCGACAATGCCCCGTTTATCAAAGTTGAGGCTTCGAAATTTACAGAGGTTGGATATGTCGGACGGGATGTGGAATCCATAATCAGGGATTTGACCGAGATTGCCATGGGCATGGTAAAGACGGAACAGATGGCTATAGTCCGAGAGAAAGCCAAGGTTCTTGCCGAGGATCGACTCCTTGATATCCTGCTGCCGATCCAGAAGCAGCCCAAGGACACAGCGGATGAAGCTGAAGACAAAGACCATTACAAAGATACCCGTGAGAGGCTGCGCGAACAGCTCCGGTCAGGCAAGCTCGATTCCAGATATGTGGATATAGAAGTCAAAGAAAAGTCTATGCCCTTTGGCGTGATATCAAATGTTGCCCTTGAAGAGCTTGAGATCAATCTGAAGGAGATGATGGGGAGTTTTCTGCCGGAAAAATCGAAACGCAAGAAGGTGAAGGTGCCTGAAGCCATTGCAATACTCACTCAGGAAGAGTCAAATAAGCTGGTAGATATGGAAAAGGTTACGAAGGAAGCGATTGAACGAACCGAACAGTCAGGCATAGTCTTTATCGATGAAATAGACAAAATAGCAAGCCGCGGGCATGGTCAGGGGCCGGATGTTTCCAGAGAAGGCGTGCAGCGCGACCTCCTGCCTATTGTTGAAGGCTCTACGGTAACTACGAAGCACGGCCCGGTCAGAACCGAGCATATCCTTTTTATCGCAGCCGGCGCATTCCATATGGCAAAGCCGTCGGACTTGATACCTGAACTTCAGGGAAGATTCCCGATACGCGTTGAACTGGAGTCTCTGGGAAAGGACGATTTTGTCAGGATATTGACTGAACCGCATAATGCGCTTATAAAGCAGTATGCCGGCCTGCTTGAAACGGAAGGCGTCAAGTTATCATTTAAGGATGATGCCATTGACGAACTGGCAGCCATTGCGGCTGTTGTCAATGAGAAGACTGAAAATATCGGGGCGAGGAGGCTCCACACTGTTTTAGAGAGACTTCTTGAAGATGTGTCATTCAATGCACCTGATATGAAAAATGTGTCTGTAGACATAGACCGCGCATTTGTAAAGCAAAAATTGTCCGATATTGTAAAGGACGAAGACCTCAGCAGATATATTCTTTAAGGACGCGTGCCAAGTGAAGACTATTGCACATAACAAGACAATGTATATTATCGGCTTGGGTGCACTGTCGCTTGCTTTGCTCACATCCTGTGCCGCATCTAAACATGTTGAGAAGCCGACATCAATTCCTGCCGGACAAGAAATAGAGGTGCGTCCAGATGAAGGCCGAACGGCTGAGTTCGTGGAAAGCAAGGGGGAGAAGAAAAACTGTTATGCGTCGTGGTACGGCCGCGAGTTCCATGGCAAGCCTACAGCATCAGGTGAAAATTTCAACATGTTTGCTCTCACGTGTGCGCACCGCGACTATGCTTTAGGAACAAAACTCAGGGTAAGCAATCCTGCTAACGGTCGCGAGGTCGAATGCATTGTTAATGACCGGGGGCCGTTCGCCGGCGGTCGTGATATAGATTTGTCATATGCTGCTGCGAAGAAGATAGGGCTTATCGGGCCAGGCGTGGCCATGGTTGAGATAGAACCGCTCGGCAGATATACAAGGTATGTAAAAGATGTCAAATATGGCCGTCTGGATGGCCAGATAATTACAATCCAGATAGGGTCATTCAGAGAAGAGGCCAACGCTCGAAGGCTGAAGAAGGGTCTCGACCTGCATTACCAGGGAATATATATAATGCAGGCAACTATAGGTAGCGATAATTACTACAGGGTTAGAATCGGTAAATTCTCTAACAGCTCTGATGCGGCTCAACTGGCAAAAGCACTGGCTCAGGAGGGCTACAGTGTTCTGATTACCAAATATTAGATTTAGGGCATCAGCATGGGAGATATGATGAAGAAACTTCTGGAAAAAGCAAATATACTTATCGAATCTCTGCCTTATATACGGAACTTCTATGGAAAGACCTTTGTAATAAAGTATGGAGGTGCAGCGCAGATTGACGACACTCTGAAGAAATGCTTTGCACAGGATGTCGTACTATTCAACTTCATAGGGATACGTACCGTTATAGTGCATGGCGGTGGACCAAAGATAAGCGAAACGATGAAACGAATGGGCAAGGAGCCGACCTTCGTTCAGGGTCAGAGGGTTACCGACAGAGAGACTATGGATATTGTTGAGATGGTGCTGGGAGGACTCATCAACAAGGAGATCGTTTCCCTTATAAATGGTCACGGGGGCAGGGCTGTCGGACTGAGCGGCAAGGATGCCGGACTTATCAGGGCCAAGAAGAAGCTTTTGAAGAAAGGATCCAAGAAAGATGAGGAGTTAATAGATATAGGGCTGGTCGGCGAAGTGCAGGAAATAAATCCGTCAATACTGAACGCACTTGAGAGGGATGGCTTTATTCCTGTCATATCGCCTATTGGAGTCAGGAGGACCGGAGAAGCCTTGAATATCAACGCCGATTACGTTGCGTCGGCAATTGCATCGGCGCTGAAAGCTGAAAAGCTGGTTCTACTTACGGATGTGCCCGGAATAAAGGACGGCGAGGGCAATGTGATGTCTACGCTTAACAAGCTGGAGATTATGGAACTGATCAATGAAGGAATTGTAAGCGGAGGAATGCTTCCCAAAGTGCAGGCCTGTACAAACGCAATTGATAGTGGTGTTATGAAAACGCATATTGTTGATGGGCGGGTGCCCCATAGTCTTCTGCTGGAGATATTTACCAATGAAGGCATCGGCACAGAGATAATTGCTTAAGTGGCAAAAGAACAGAAAAAGATTATTGTAGATAACGCGATAAGAATAGCGCGAGACACTCATAGCGAGAAACTCTTTTTATTCCTTAACACTGAAAGCTCCTGCCGCTGGTTTTCTAAAACTGCTTTTCCAGACCGCAATGATATTGTCGTTGTGGTTCCGGATAGACTTAGACTGACAGACGTAGATCTTTGCAAGAAGTGTGTTGCTGTCATAAGGAGCTGGACAGGAAATCAAACCCGCTTTTCGAGGATCAAATATGCCTTTCTGCAAGGTGTAATGCAGGGCATTATAACAGCGGATAGTAAAGTGGTTTGTGTTCTAGGCCCTTACGATAAGGGGCATCTCGATACTATAACTATACATGACCTTAGCCTATCATGGAGCGAAGACTTCCCATTTGATGTTCATGCCATTATTGAACATGAAGCATTCCATACGATCATGGCTGTTCTGGAAATAGCCTTGGATATCGGGGCGTTGGGAAGGGAAGGCAAGTCAGTCGGCACCATATTCGTCATAGGTGATTCTGCCGGCGTAATGAAAATGTCACATCAGGTGGTTTTCAATCCGTTTAAAGGATATCCAGCGATTGAGCGATTGATTACTCTGCCGGAAGTAGTAGAAAGCATCAAGGAATTGGCCAAGCTTGACGGAGCGATCGTAATCAATGAGGAAGGCGTCGCTGAAGCGGCCGGTCGCTTCCTGGAGGGCGCCGGTACGGTCTCAAAAAAGCTTCGCGGCCTGGGTGCCCGACATAGATCTGCCGCTGGAATTACCCGCCGAACGCAAGCAATCGCTATAGTTGTGTCAGAAAGCACAGGCAGGGTGACAGTGTTTATAAAAGGCAAGGTAATAGCCACGCTTGAACCGATAATCAGCAGGCGTATGGTGTAACCCGTCCAGTTCATTCAGCCGTAATTATCGTGGAATTTCTAACTCCGCAAGTCACTTTCAATACCGGCGTTCTGACTTCTTGCCACAAATCCTATAACACGTTATATTGATATTTGTACATCTAAAGGAGGACGAAATGAAAGTTTTGATAGCGTATTATTCAATGTACGGACATATAGCTCGCATGGCCGAGGCCGTTGCAGAAGGCGTCAGGGAGGTTAAGGGAGCCGTTGCAGATATAAAGCGTGTACCTGAAACGCTGAGCAATGACATCATCGAGAAGATGGGAGCTCTTGAGATTCAAAAGACATTCTCCAAAATTCCTGTTTGCACTGTTAATGACCTGGCTGAAGCAGACGCGATAATTTTCGGTACACCTACGAGGTTTGGGAACATGTGCGGGCAGATGAGGCAGTTTCTGGATGCGACGGGTGGTCTTTGGGCTAAAGGCGCTCTTGTGGGCAAGGTTGGCAGTGTTTTCGCCAGTTCCGCTACGCAGCATGGTGGGCAGGAATCCACTATCCTTAGTTTTCACTCGACACTTCTGCATCAGGGAATGATTATTGTTGGGTTACCGTACTCGTTTCAAGGTCAGATGATCATAGACGAAATATCGGGATGTTCACCCTATGGTGCTTCCACAATTGCCGGAGGTGACGGCAGCAGGATGCCGAGCGCCAATGAACTGGCAGGCGCGCGATTTCAGGGAAGGCACGTTGCTGAAATAACCTTGAAATTAATTCGATCCTGAACGAAGATTGAATTTTGAAAGGCCGAATTTGAATAATTGACGGATAAAGCAGACCATATGAAGGGTATTTATTGCTTTATGGACGTGGTGTCCAAGGAGGCTGAGCTGTATGCTGCCGATCACAGTTCGCCCATGTCGGACGTCCTGGAAGAGGTTGAGCATTATTCTATCACCAATACATCTTATCCAAGCATGCTTACCGGGCGGGTTGAAGGGAGATTCCTTAGCCTTATAGCACAACTAACAGGAGCAACCAGGATAGTTGATGTCGGCACATTTACGGGATATTCGGCGCTGGCCATGGCAGAAGCAATGCCGGACAGCGGTAATGTAATTACGATTGAGAATAATCCCAAACATGCTGCGCTGGCCAGAGAATTTTTTGATCGGAGCCCGCATGGCCGTAAGATCACAAGCCGGCTGGGAGAGGCGCTTGATGTCCTAGCCGATATTGGCGACGAATGGGCAGATCTCGTATTCATTGATGCTGATAAGCAGAACTACATGGCATATTATGAGGAATCGATGAGAGTCTTGCGCAGAGGTGGTTATATACTGGCTGACAATGTTTTATGGTACGGAAGGATATTTGAACCTGAAGATGAAGAAAGCAAGGCAGTTGCGGACTTTAATGAATTAGTGCTGGCAGATAAACGGACAGATAAGCTATTTCTAACTATTCGCGATGGTATTTATCTGATAAAGAAAAAGTGACTTTGCAGCGGCGCGTCGAATATTAACAAGGCCGAAGAATATGCTGGATCAGATGAGTTCTTATTGTTCTCACCAGCATAGTCACTCTGATGTTAGAACTGGTTATGCTTTACCGTTTGGTTTTTCGGAATTTCTTGCCGCAATCCAAGCTTGCTTAACGAGGTGGCCGGCGCGCCTCACGAAACCAGATGCGGTATTCTTCCATTCGTGCGCGCTGTGCAACCGGGGCTTGACGGCCACAGGTGGAGAACTCGGGTGTGCCTGGTGTTGCAGCCCAGCGGCGTTCCACGCAGTCATTTGGGTTATAAGCAATCTCAAGCCCTGAACGGCGCTGGTAGATTTCACCAAGGCTGAGACGCCAGGTGCTACCGTTGCTGCGGGTATAGGTGATAAAACGTTCCTTGAGCTTCTGGCTGTGGAGGCGTTCGATACGACTAGCCGCAGTTGCAGGACTCTCACCACTCAAGATAAAAAGCTCAGGATGGCGGCGAATGCGTTCTGGCAGATCAGCCAGCACCTTTAGGGCTATCAGGATGCGCATGTCCCGCGAGGGAGTGGAGAAATCCTCCCACAGACCACTAGTTTCGAATATGGCCAGTCCACGCGGCATTGGTGCAATTGTACCGGGATGGCTGCGCATGTAGTTCTCTCCATTGTCCACAGAGCGGACACGAGTCTCGAGCTGTTCCATCAGAGCATCAAGATTTGCTGTATAGGCAGCTTCAGTGTCGAGTCCGAGCGGGTTGATTAGCTGCTCCATTCGGGCATAGAACAATTCTGGCGTAAGATTAGCCTGCTCAAGCGAGTAAGAGGGTAGTACCGAGTGTTTCGTGAGTGCACTGTTCGGTACAGGGTGCCAGCCCCTTTTGGCATAGTTAAAAACCGGGAAGCGATATGCCTTGAATCCGGGTCCTGCGCTCGGTGTTTGAGCAAAGAGGAAGTTCCCCTCCCAAAAGCGCTTGCGGGCGACCGAGTTGTCTGGCTGGGCATCTACTGCCAGAAGAAGACCGCTTTGCCGGGATGTCTGTGGCACCCACTTTACGATAATTAAAGTATGACCATATGGATCGGCATAGATTGTTCCTGGCCATAGGCTGGCTCGGTCCAGCGCGACGGGGTAGAAGTCATTGTCCTCAGTATTTAGTGCTGTCCGGCCATTGCCTGAATTTGCCCGATCCATGAATCTGCGGCTGACCTGACGAAAGACGGCTGGTGAGGCAGCAGTGCCGACGAAGCTGCGATTGATCTCAGCGCTGCTGCATCGCGGTGCTCTGTGAGAGCTGCCACGGTCGCAGGTGCGATAGCTGATCGGCAAACCGAGTTTCCAGGCAAAGTAGCCATGCAGGAAAAAGGAGAGGTCCGCGCAGTCGGGCCTGGCAGGAATCTGCATATCTTCCCCTTTGCGCAAATAATTGTAGAGGAAATTACGGTTTGGATCACGCAGCACGGGTTCTAAAGAAGGGAAACTCAGAGACACCTGCGGCGGCGCGTCAAAAAGGTGCTCTACCCATGTTGCATACAGCGCCTGGGTTGCCGGATCCCACGTGCCCTTGCCTCGATCGCCTGCTCTGCCTCCGACCTCGACCTTAGTGCAAGCTGCCGTTCGTCCAGCTCGTTGCGCTTCTACGCTGTAGGTGCCGGCCGCAGGGGCAGCAAGCGAGCCACGCAGGCTCCAGGGTGGACCGCCGGCCTTGACAGACATGAGTGCGGTACGACGTCCTGCAGGGTCAGTGACCACGATTTCTGACAGCTCGCTATCAGTGGCAACTGCTATGATCTCAAGCTTCTCTCCGGGCCGCGCTACAAGAGGGGCGCTCCATATTCGGACTGCATCCCCCTGAATGCAGGGGGATATGGCCAAGGCGCCATCAGACGAAAATATGCTGATGCATGCCACAACAATTAAAGTCATTATGAATCCCTTAGTCATCTTATTCCCCCCTAGTTCAGCCTTTCCTCCAGTCTATAAGAAAACAGCTGCTTTTTCTACATATCAAGAGGTTATATGAGCGAGAACATTCTTTTCTGATTGGAGAGTTCATGCGCTTTAGCACTTGTGCCAAAGTATATGATAATGCGACAAACATCTATACTTGTCACAGAATATGACATGCAAGGATATTAATGCCAGATATATTCTATGCGTTTCTCTAGCCCGGATCAGTCGTATAAGCCAGTGCCCAAGATCCAGCTATTTGTAATGAGCTGATAAATATTTATCGGATGGGATTATTTTTAGGATACTGTAGTCTGATTTTTCAGTGGTTAATTTTATGGAAGCCGGTTAAACAGTTAATCCACTTCCTATGGGGTAAGACTTTCGCAATAGAACGACTTTTAAAGACTTAAAGAGTCTTCTTGAAATTGGGAATGGAGTTGACGGCGATTATTTGTTTTCCAGATTGTTCTTTGCAAGGATGTCACGCGCATATGCACTGATTGACATTCCAAGCTTCGATGCTGCGTCTCTTAAGGAATCTAATTCCTCCTTGGACAGATATGCAGAGTTTCTTTGGTCCGACTTCTCTTCCCGTATTTCTTTCTTCATCCCTGTCTTTATCACCTCCTTTTACATTATATATTAATAGTAGTATATATAACTATAAGTAGTAAAGAGAAAAAAGCTGTAGATTCTATAAATTTACTACTTTAGTGATTATAATCACTATCCACAGGAGCAAATGTTAGTGTAACTATCAAGATAAATTGAATCCGGAGCGCCAAACTCTTCAATCGAGTGCCGTTTTTTGAAGAAAAAATGAGTTATAGCAGCAAAGGTAGCGCATAACAGCCCTATGTTTCAGGAAATATGCTCATTGCTGATTGGTAAATCGATGAGAATGTTATTATGTCTATTAATAAATACTGAATCAATATAACAAGGCCAAAACGTTTTCATGCAGAATTATATAACAGAATATCAATGCCCAAACTTCTACTGATAACAGTCTCAGCTCCCACCATACGAAATATCCGAAAACCACGCGTTCTTAACTTTCAGCAGATAACAATGCCTTACTTAGCCGCAAGAGTTCCTTCCGGTTGGCAGGTAATTCATATCGATGAAGAAGTAAGTGAAATCGTCTGGGATATGGATGTTGATGTGGTTGGCATGACCTTTCATACTCCAAGTGCCTATCATGCATATGATATTGCAAAACGCTTCAGGTCGAGAGGAATATGCGTTGCTTTGGGCGGCCCACACGTGACACTTTTGCCTGATGAGGCAAGGCAGCATGCTGATGTCATATTTATTGGAGAAGCGGAAGGCCTGTGGGAGGATTTTTTAACAGGTTATGAATCAGGGATTTATCACAGTGTCTATGAGCAAGCTAAAGTTCCAACTTTGGAAAATATTCCACAGGCACGCAAAGAACTGTTTCACCGGCATGACTATACGGGCGGTGCCCTTTTTGCGACTAGAGGCTGTCCATACAGATGTGATTTCTGCACAATTGTATTGATGTATCGGCATGGACTGCGCAAGCGGCCTATTGAAGAGGTGGCAGCAGAACTTGCTTCATTCAAAGGCAAGGTAATCATTTTTTGGGATGACAATATCGCAGGAGATATAGAGTATGCAAAGGAATTGTTCAATTATATAGCACCCTACAGAAAATGGTGGAGTAGTCAAGCCAGCATTCAAGCTGGTCTGGACGATGAATTTCTTAAAGCAGCCTCTCGCAGCGGATGCAAGCAGTTATTTCTCGGACTGGAGTCAATCTCCCAACAAAGCATGACGGAAATTCATAAAAGATTTAACCGTGTTGAAGATTACGGTTATGTAATTAAGAACATACATAATCACGGGATAGCTGTACAAGTCGGAATAGTATTTGGATTTGATAATGATCCGCCGGATATATTTAAATCAACAATTGATTTTCTGGAAGATGCAGGCGTTCAGAACGCGACTTTCAATATTCTGACACCCTTCCCGGGCACAGCGCTTTTTGCAAAATTAGAACAAGAGGCGCGGATATTAACTTATGACTGGAGCAGATACAACAGTCGCACGGATGTTGTTTATCAGCCGAGACAAATGAGCGTGGAACAACTCTTCAATGGATTTAGGCAGTCGAATGAGCGATTCTATTCTTTGCCCAGTATTACCAAACGGTTGTCAAGATCACCAATTCAACTATGGTGGACGCTGCCTTTAAATCTTGCCTATAGCTATAAGTGGTGGGAAGTGACTCATTCCAATTTAAAAGAAACTGAAGCCGGTTCTAAAAACTTTGGTTTGACATATGGAGATGATGGCAAAGTAATTCGCTGATGAATATCTGCTTGAGTGAATCAAAATAAGCCAATTGTGCAATCTTCCCTGTGATTGTTATCACCAAATCTTAAAATTCATAGTATTAAGATTATTATTAGTGATTATTCTAAGGAGTATTGCTTTATAATATTAATTACTACCTTGATGCGATTTCAAGTGGAAGATTGAAAGATTGCCGTTTGTGCAGAAAAACGCATTGAACTGAGTTGGTGTGCTGCTGGAATTGAGATTCAAAGCTGCCAGTTTGTGGCAAGCAATAAGATATTAACTAAGGAGCTGGAAATGGGATTTTTTGACTGGATATTTAGGCGCAGGAAGGATGACATGCATCTTGGATGGAATGGTTCATATAGTTTGGGGATATTGGAAATAGACATTCAGCACAAGAATCTTTTCACTTTGTATAATGAGCTTGTTCAGACGATTTATGCAGGAGGGGATAAGGAAAAACTTCGGAGGAATCTGGACTCTCTTCTCAATTATGTAGTCATGCACTTTGCAACTGAGGAAGGTTATATGGAGAAGTATTCATATCCCGGATATGAAGCTCATGCCAGCGAACATAGGAAGCTCAGAGAGAAGACTTATACAATCCATAAAGATTTCACTGATGGGAAGCCGGTTCTTACAATGGAGGTCGTGCTTTTTCTGAAAAATTGGATATCAGATCATGTGCTTTCGACAGATAGGCAGTACAAGAACTTTTTCCTTCAGAGATTGCCGAAAGAATATAGAGCTTAAGCCGTTGCGACTACACTTTAGCATCGATTAAGAATGCCGTAGGATTTAGGCGCTGGCGGCACTGAGCTGAGGAAGGACTTGCTTATACTAAACAGGAAAGTCTCAGCTGTGTGCCGGCAGAGCACTCTATGTACTGCAGGCTCTAATACAAGGGCAAAAGATCTGTCTTGCCGAACTTTTAGCACGTCCATCGCTTTCACTTTGATATGATATCAACAGACAGACGATAGCAATTTTAATGCTATCCGATTTGCAGCCTATGGTGCACGATCTGCATTGGATATGCGCCTGCTTCCATCGTAAAGTTCATATTCCAACAGCCTGCACTCAATATTGCTGTTGAAAAAAGGAATTCTTTTCTTTGAACGAAGGCCCACCTTTTTTGCAAGATCTAAATTGCCTGTAAATATGAAGCCTCTGTAGCCGCCACATTTATGCTTGAAAAAATCGCCTATTTCCTTGTACGTTGTTTCAAGTTGAGACGCCCTGCCAAGCCTTTCGCCGTATTCAGGATTTATTATAATAACGCCGCTGCCCTCAGGAATTATTGTCTCTCTGAAATCGCAGACCTTAAACTCAATCAAATGCTCGACACCCGCCGTGGCTGCATTATTTCTTGCTGCTCGTATTGCAGCAGGATTGTTATCTGTGGCAATAATCCTGCCGGGAATAGATTTCTTGTTCGCCCCTTTGGCCTTTGCGCGTATTTCATCCCATCTTTGCTGGTCGAAGCCCTTGATATGCATGAAGCCAAAATTGCTCCGGAGAATGCCTGGCGCACGGTTCAGGGCTATCATTGCCGCTTCTATTGCAAGCGTACCGCTGCCGCACATAGGATTAACGAAGTGCCCATTTCCATCCCAGCCTGTAGAAATGACCACAGCAGCCGCCAAGGTCTCTTGCATCGGGGCTTTTAAGGGGATTTTTCTATATCCGCGTTTTGCCAGGGGGTCTCCTGAGGTATCCAGGTAGACATTGCATTTGTCTCCCTTCCAATATAGAAAAATAACCGCGCCGGTCATATCTGCTCCTGAATCAGGACGACGTCCAAGTTTTGCCTTAATTCTATCGACTATAGCGTCTTTGCATTTGACATTGGCAAACAACGGATTGGTTATAGAAGGATTGTCTACAGACGAATGTACTGATAGATATTCATCTTCATCGATGAACCTTTCCCATTCTATATCATAAATATTTGCATATAGATCAGCAGCGTCGGCAGCAAAAAAGCTCTTCAGATGAAACAGAACCCTGTGGCCTGTTCTAAGCCACAGATTCAGCAACATGGCATCAGTTATGGTACCTTCAGTCTGAATGCCTGCTGCTGTTTCATCAATGATTGGAAAGTTCAGTACAGACAACTCTTTTGCCAGATAAGGTGTAATCCCCTTGGGGCATGTGACAAGAATCATTTTCTTTTCCATTGTTTATAATAGCTCATCAGACATACCGACATGTTGCAACAGGTTCCGGTTGATTAGCCTGGAAGGAACTGAGATATTGCAGTCAAATGAGAGACTGCCATCTATGTGTCGTTCAAATCCACTTTATAACAGAATCTTTCTTTGGCGGCCGGTCAGGATGCGTTGTGGCATAACCGAGAAGGATTGGACCGAAAATTGCCTCATCCTCGTTCAAATCGAGCATTTTTTTTACTTCCTCATCATCAGTAACCATTGCGCCAAAACCGACCCAGCAGCTACCGATGCCTAAGGAGTGAGCTGCTAGCATCATGTTCTCGCAAGCCAGCGGGCATGAATGAGCGGCATAACGGCCAGACCCGATCACAAAAACAACGACCGGTGCAGAGTAATAAATTGGATCCGGCAGTTCAGCATAACGTTTCTTTATCATCTCGTAACGCTCCGGATCGCTGTCTTTTATCATATCGAGTATCTTGTGTGCATTGGGCCGTGCAGCGTCAAGCAGTTTCTTCTTGGCGATGTCGTTTTCTACCACTACAAAGCGCCATGGCTGGCTGTTCATGGCAGACGGCGCCTCGTTGGCAGCTTCGATGATAACATTAAGATGGGTTCTGGGAATTGTCCTGGAATCGTAAGATCTTATTGATCTCCTTTTCTTGATAGCTTGAATGACGTCGTTCATTATTGCCTCCTCGGAAAACTCGATGTTGTCGATTAAAATATAACCTCTTTTGCCAGGAGAGTAAATGAGAATAAAAAATACTATCTTGCTGCCATATTCGGCCCGGATATAATTTCAAATCCTGAATCTGATTTGAGCACACGATCAAGACGAAATTCTTATCGCCGGTTAATATTTCAAAGATCATTGCAACATAGCGGTACGAAAAGAATTGCAACCAGCGCGAAGATTAGGCGAACACAATTCGTTCAACCGTCAAGCATACTCCTTACAATCTTCAGATTCCGTGGATCATCCTCTTCACTTTTCTTTGGTGTTTCCAGGACCAGAGGGATGTTATTGAAGTCCCGATGGTTGATGAGCCGCTTCAGGCCGTCGAGCCCGATCTCTCCTTCCCCAATGTGCCAGTGTCTGTCAACTCCCGATCCAAGGCCCTTTCTGGCGTCGTTAAGGTGGATGAGCTTCACTTTATCTATTCCAATATATTTTTCTATTTGACCAGCTAAATGAGACAGACCGTCGCTTGTTTTTATGTCATAGCCGGCAGCAAAGGCATGGCATGTGTCAAGAGTTATGCCTGCGATAAGCGGCAACTTCAGATTATCCATAATTTCAGCGAGGTTTTCTATATGAGAAGTTATGTCGCCTTTTTCGCCCGCTGTATTTTCAAGAAGCAGCCTGGTTTTCCACTCGCCGGAGCCCGCAACTCTTCTAAGCGATTCTGCTGCGACCTTGCGGCCTTCCCCTTCGCTGCCATCGGAAAGGCTGCCGGTATGTATCACGACATACTCGGCGCCGAGTGCATCGGCCAGGTCCAGCTCGCGTTTCGTCAGCTGCACAGATTTCCCTAAAATTTCTTTGTCGGTCGCGGCCAGGTTGATCAGATAAGATGTATGTGCGAATACGGGCCAGATGTCCAATTTCTCTTTGGCTTTCTTAAATTCAGCAGCTGTTTCCGGTTCCAGATCTGATACTGCCCACTGCCGCGGGTTATGCGAAAATATCTGCATTGTGTTGCAGCCAAGATTGTGTGCGCGTTCGAGCGCCAAGAGTACACCCCCTGCAATGGAGGTATGCACGCCAAGTCGTCTCGATGTTTTAGACCGCTTAGAATCAGATTTGGGCATTGTCCAGCCTCTTTTTCTTGACTTGATAAAGCCTTTAGTGTTAATTTTTTCTTCTATGGCAACGGATTATAAAGATACCCTTAATTTACCACAAACTGATTTCCCTATGAAGGCCAATCTCGGTCAGAGAGAGCCTGAGATGTTGCAGTACTGGAAAGAGTATAGAATATACGAGCGTCTTCAGGAAAAGAATAAAGGCGGAAAGCGCTATATCCTGCATGACGGCCCTCCTTATGCCAATGGAAACATTCATATCGGCCATGCGCTAAACAAAATACTCAAAGATATCATAGTCAAATACAGGTCTATGAAGGGATATTATTCGCCTTACGTGCCTGGATGGGACTGCCACGGCCTTCCGATCGAGCTTCAGGTTGATAAGAACCTCGGGCAGAAGAAAGATAGTGTAAGCGTGTCCGAGAAAAGACAACTCTGCCGTGAATACGCTGAAAAATTCGTTAATATTCAGCGGGATGAATTTATACGACTGGGTATATTTGGTGATTGGATGCAACCTTACCTGACAATGTCATTCGGCTATGAATCATCTATTGTCAGAGAATTCTTCAGGTTTGTCCGTAACGGCATGGTATATAAGGGCAAGAAGCCCGTTCACTGGTGCCCATCTTGCATTACAGCCCTTGCTGAAGCCGAGGTGGAGTACAATGACAAAGAGTCGCCCTCCGTATTCGTAAAATTTAGTGTGCTCGATGATGACATTACGAAATATTTCGGCAGATTGACAGGGAAAAGAGTTTCTGTCGTTATATGGACTACTACGCCGTGGACGCTGCCCGCCAATCTGGCGTTGGCTGTTCATCCAGATCTCTCATATGTTGCAGTTGAAAAGGACGGGGAATTCCTTATAGTTGCCCGTGAAAATCTCGATAGCCTCAGGGAGCGACTGGACATCAAAGGCGAAATTGTTGCAGAGATAATGGGGAACGAGCTTGAAGGCCTAAGGGCAAGGCACCCGTTCATCGATAGAGAATCCAGAGTTATTCTTGGTGATTTCGTGACTGTCGGGGAAGGCAGCGGGGTAGTCCATATTGCTCCGGGTCATGGCGAAGACGATTATGAAGCCGGATTAAAATATGACCTGGATATTTATGCGCCTGTTGACGATCATGGGAAATTTACGAGGCTTGTCCCGCAATTCGAAGGTCAATTCGTTTTCAAGGCCAATGATGGAATAATAGAGCTTCTGAAGGATAGGGATGCGCTTTTAAGGGTGGATAAGATCAGGCACTCATATCCTCACTGCTGGAGATGTAAGAAACCCGTAATATTCAGGGCGACTGCCCAGTGGTTTATTTCCATGGAAGAGGGTGGCCTCAGAAATAATGCGCTAAAGGAAATAAACAGGGTTTCTTGGGTGCCGTCATGGGGCAGGGACAGGATACACGGCATGGTTGCAGGCAGGCCTGATTGGTGCATATCGCGTCAGAGATCGTGGGGTGTCCCGATCATGCTGATCTCTTGCAGCGACTGCGGAGAATTTATTAAGGACGACTCTGTGTTTGAAAAGATAATTGCTCTTACCGAACAGAAGGGAGCTGACATTTGGTTTGAACGGAGTGTCGAAGACTTTCTAGGTAAGGGTAGATCTTGTTCCAAGTGCGGTGGGTCTTCTTATAAGAAGGAGATGGATATTCTGGATGTCTGGTTCGATTCAGGAGTAAGCCACGCAGCTGTACTCGAAAGAGACGATAGACTTTCATGGCCGGCGGCGCTGTATTTAGAGGGGAGTGACCAGCACAGGGGTTGGTTCCAGAGCTCGCTGCTTGCATCTGTCGGTACTAGAGGGAAGGCGCCTTATGAAACTGTGCTGACGCACGGTTTTACTGTTGATGGCCAGGGCAAAAAGATGTCCAAGTCAATGGGCAATGTGATCGCGCCGCAGGAAGTAATCAAGGCCAACGGTGCCGAGATTATCAGGCTTTGGGTGTCTGCCGAGGATTATCGCGATGACATCAAACTGTCAAAGGAGATAATCAGCAGGTTGACTGAAGCATATCGCAAGATCAGAAATACCGGACGTTTTCTGCTCGGCAATATCAGCGATTTCGACGGAAAAGACTATAGTGGGAGCTTGCTTGAGATAGACAGGTGGGCAATTTCCAGGTTAAATGGTCTTATTAAGAAAGTAACATCTGCCTATGATAGGTTTGACTTTCATGAAGTTTTCCATTCTGTATACAGCTTCTGCGTTCTGGACTTGAGTTCCTTTTATCTAGACATACTGAAAGACAGATTGTATACTTTTCGGGCAGATTCGCCTGAAAGACGAGCTGCACAGTGGGTATTGTCCAAAATAGTGTATGACATGACGCGTCTTATCGCACCTATTCTCTCATTTACAGCGGAGGAGATCTGGAATTACCTTCCCAAAGCTGCGGTTGGCAAGAGTGATCCCTCAATGAACGACAGCATATTCCTGGCCAGCTTCCCTGAAGCTGATGAGGGGCTAATGGATGATATGCTTGAGAAGAAATGGGAGAGACTCATAGCGATAAGGAACGAGGCTAATAAGGCTCTCGAGATAAAGAGAAGAGACAAGTTTTTGGGAAATGCTCTTGAAGCAGAGCTTTCTCTCTATTTGCCGGATACAGACTACGCTCTGCTTGAAGAGCAGCAATCCTTTCTGCCGGCGCTGTTCATAGTATCAAAGGTGGTTATCCACAAAGCAGGGAATACTGAGACTGATGCATATGAAAGTGCGGATATCAAGGGTCTGTCAATTAAGGTCGGCAGGGCGCCTGGCGAAAAGTGTGAGCGCTGCTGGAACCGCAGCACTCTAGTCGGATCTTTCAGCGACCATCCCGGTATTTGCGAAAGGTGTCACGCGGCGCTTAAATGAAAAAGTTGCCGCTTTCTTATTTTATGCTTGCCATTATTGTGCTTGTGCTTGATCAAGTTACCAAGTATTTTATCAAAGCGCATTTGGGTACATTTGACACGATTAATGTCACCTCTTTTTTCAGCATAGTCTATGCTGAAAATATCGGCTCCGCATTCGGATTATTCAAATCGCTGGGCAGCACTTTTTTTATCATGGTCTCTTCTTTGGCCGTGATAGCGCTGTCAGTTATGATAGTTAAAGACTTGGCCAACAGGATGCCTTATTCGCTTCTGTTAGGCGGTGCTGCCGGTAATCTGCTGGACCGCCTTATGCGCGGATACGTTGTCGATTTTCTGGATTTCCATATTGGAACGTTCCACTGGCCTGCATTCAACATCGCAGATTCTGCCCTCACTTTAGGCATTTTATTTCTTTTTTATAGCGCCGTATTTAAGCACGCCAATTGACAGATTTTGTGATTCTTGGTACCTTTCCAGTATGGACGATCCGTCTAAGAAGCTTGACAGAATAGCCGATGGTTATTCGCTGCCAACCCTATCGCCGGTGGCGATGCGCCTTGTCAGAATGGCCTCTGAAGATAACATTTCAGTAGAAGATCTCACTCATGTTATAGAAAAAGATGTATCCTTGCCGATACGCCTTCTTAGATTGGCCAATAGTGCATTTTTCCGCACGGGAGGTTCCATAACTACTATTGAGCAGGCGATCCAGATGGTTGGATTTAATCGGCTGCGGGTCATGGCTCTTTCTCTATCGCTGAAAGATACATTTCCGATGCAGAAAACGGGGCCTTTGGATTATGAACTCTTCTGGAAATCTTCTCTTTACAGGGCACTGCTTGCGAAGTCGCTTGCACATAGGCTGAGGACATGCAAGCCGGATGAGGCCTTTGTTGCAGGGCTGGTTCTGGAAATAGGGGCTCTGGTTTTTTACGACATATTCGTTAAAGGCAAGCCCGGGAACGATAAGATGCAATTGATTCCTCTGGATCGGCTTTTGCAGTGGGAAAGGGAGCATTATGGACTGGACCATCGCCAGGTCGGAGCTGCGGCCCTCAAATTCTGGAACTTTCCTCACGAGATAGTGGATTGCCAGAGGTTTTATTATGTAGGACCAAAGACGCCGGATATTTCAGAGATTGCCTTGGTTTCCGAAATGGCAAGGGAATTTGCTGAACTCATATGTGAAAAGACGAAAGACTGGCAATCTTCCTTTAACATGGCTGAAGGCATCTACCGCGTGGATAACGATATCATAGCTGATGTCTTGGCGGCATGCTTTGACGAAGTTCAAGAGATAGCTGAAAGCCTTAAAGTTGAGACTAACAGACAGAATGATATGCTCGAGCTGGTGGAAAAGGCCAACAGGGCACTCAGTGTACTGTCGGACAGAATGATTCAGATCAACGAAGCTGATTCCCGTTTTGTGCTGCCGACCTTTGCAGGCCTGGATAATCAGAGCGATGCAGCTCAGAGGACGATGCAAGCCGTAGCGCATGAAATCAGAAATCCGCTTGTGACTATAGGAGGTTTTGCAAAGAAGCTTGAGAAAACGCTTAATCCTGCCTCAAGCGAATGGCAGTATGTTCGTATAATAGTTGAAGAGTCCGTAAGACTTGAACAAGCGCTGGATGACCTTGCGCGCAAAGGGCGGAACTAGACTGACTTTACATCATTATGTCTTAGGCAGGATGAAATAAAAGTTGTTCCCATTATGTGTTGCTTCGTATCCGACAACTCCGCCATGAATCTCTATGACATTCTTTATGAACGAAAGCCCATGGCCTGATCCAGGCTTAAGCTCGGTGTTTGATCCGCGGTATTCGTCTTCAAAAAGCCTGTCTCTCTCCTCCGCAGGTATGTGCGGTCCGGTGGTAAATACATTGTACTTTACGCCGTCTTTGCCTTCCCCGAAATAATCAGAGATAAGCTGTCTTCCATAGGACATGTGCTTCTCCAGTACGCCATTGTCAGCATACACTTCATGAGTGTATTTCAGGGCATTTGAAAAAAGGTTGGCGTAGACCTGCGACATAAGGCCAACGTCCATTACGCCGATGACATCTTCATCCGGAATTCCGCTGATCAGATCATCAATCATAATGCCCATCTCATGAAAACGCTCAATATATCTTTCGAGCTGCGGCCTCACGATCTCTTTGTTGATATTGCATGGCTTTGTTCTAAGTGTCAGTCTTCCCAGATCAAAATGGCTTCGTCTCAGGAGCGTCTCAAGAAAAAGGCTCATGTTTTTATAGTGCTTCTCAATATTGTCATATTCACCCTGCAAATTCTTGTTATTGTCGATAATCTCCGTCATGATATTAGCTAGTGCCTGACCATTGCATGATCCCTCTTTTATGCAACTTCTCAGCATCTCTTCAATGGCAACGCTCTTATTGATTTTGCTGTTTAAGTTTCTAAGATAGAGCCTGTAAATTATATTAGGGACGATTATGTTATGTTCTATATCGGCAACCAGAGATTTGATAAATCGCAGATGCTCAATGTTTTTCTGGGCTATGAAACGGTTGTGCAGGTTAAACCCGATGCGGTTGGCATACTTTTCGAAAAAAAATTCCTCGCTGACTGAATGCCCCTTGAACGGGAATATCTCAATAACTCCCATTGCTGTTCCGTCAGCCTTGAACGGCAGCTGATCTATGTGGGGCTTCTTGCCATGAATGCTTAGCAATAGTACATTGTCACCCGTGATATAAGGATACTCTCTCGTCTGTATATAAGAAGGGATGGCTGTCTGAAGTGTTGAATCGTCCTTTAGCGTGGTGGCGACCAGCGACAGATCACCGGTTTTGGCGCTTATTAAGTACAATCTTGCATCCAGTGCATAAAAGCTTTTTGGGATTGCAACAGCCAGCAGGCAGAAATCGTCGAGGGAGTCAAATTCCTGTGCAAGATCAAAGAATGTCTTTAGGGCAGAATTTTCCCTTTCCGAAAAGTTGTAGTGCTCATAATCCTCTTTCTTCTTGTCTATTCGCTCCAATATATGGGCTAAAGTGTACATCGCTATTCCATGCTGAGGTATTTCTTAAAATTATATCAGATTTCAGAAGGCAAGATTGTGCGTGATTCAAATTTGTTATTCTTTACTGTAAAATGTATGAAAACCTGCGAGGAGATAAGTAATGATCGAACTTGAAAATATTACCATGGCCGATTACAAACGTTATCTGAAGCAGACGCAGACCATAGTTTTCCCTTTCGGCACTATTGAGGAGCACGGCCGGCACCTGCCACTGAATACTGATGCACTTACCATCAAAGAAGTACTGAAACGAGCCTCCTGCAGAAAGGATTTCTTTATGGCACCACTCATATACTATGGTGTCTGCACGACTACAGGAGATCATCCCGGTACCATAGGCATCACGCCTCAGACGCTCAGACATATTGCATCCGACCTGGTAAGGGATTCTTTTCGCAAGGGATTGAGAAATTTTCTGCTGATCTCCGGCCACGGCGGCAGCCTGCATATGTCGGCACTCAAGGAAGCTGCCGAGATGCAAGCGCGAGCTCTGAAGGGGGCAAGCATTGCTGTACTGTCGCCATATGATGTTTTATGGAAGGAGTTTGCGGCCCTTGCCGAGACGCCCAATGATTCCCATGCCGGCGAGATAGAGACGTCCATAATGCTATATTTGGCTCCTGAACTTGTAAAGGGCAGGTCTGCGAAAGAGTTCCCGAAGATTCCCAAACCCTTCATATGCAATGACTATTCAAAATATTGGAAAGGGGGAGTATGGGGCAATCCCGGCAAGGCTTCGGTGGAGAAGGGCAGAGAGGCTGTGCGCCTGATGGTCATGGCCGTGGAAGAAGTGCTGCAGAGGTGCGGAAAATGAGACAATCAGTGCTGGAACGTTTTGTTTCGAGAGTGGACTATGAATCTTATGAAGACTTCGCAGATAATTTTCGCATTATAGTTCCTGACAATTTCAATTTTGCTTATGACGTTGTAGACGCAACAGCAGCCATCAATCCTGATAAGGTTGCGCTTGTCTGGTGCAATGACAGGGGCGCAGAGAGGAAATTTACCTTCGCTGAAATGAAGCACTTCAGCGACAAGGCTGCTAATTTCTTCCTGGCTCAAGGCATTCGGAGAGGTGACCCCGTGATGCTGATTCTGAAGAGGCGTTTTGAGTTTTGGTTCTGTATCCTTGCTCTTCATAAAATAGGCGCGATTGCTATTCCGGCAACACATCTTTTGACTGCCAAGGACATTGTTTACCGTAACAATGCTGCCGACATCAAGATGATAGTGAGCGTTGCTGACGAGGCGGTAGTCACGCATGTGGATGATTCTGTGCCGCTGTCGCCGACGCTGAAAAAAAGAGTTCTGGTTGGCGGAAAGCGCAACGGGTGGCTTGATTTTGACTCCGAGATGGAGCGCGCGCAATCCGGATTTGTAAGACCATCCGGCGATGCTGCGACATCTAACGACGACATCTTGCTTCTGTACTTTACATCTGGAACAACCGGACTGCCGAAGATGGTTCAGCATGATTTTACATATCCGCTCGGACATATACTGACGGCAAGGTACTGGCAGAATGTCGGAGAAGACGGCTTACACCTTACTGTGGCGGACACTGGTTGGGCAAAGGCAGCTTGGGGCAAGATATACGGACAATGGATAGCCGGCTGCGCTGTGTTCGTTTATGATTACGACAAGTTCCAGCCGGGAAAGCTTCTGGATGTAGTTATCAAATACGGCATAACATCCTTTTGTGCGCCGCCGACAGTGTATCGTTTTCTTATCAAGGAGGATCTGACAAAATATAAATTTGATACGCTTAAATATGGCACTGTCGCAGGCGAACCCCTCAACCCGGAGGTTTACGCGCAGTTCCTCAATGCAACAGGTATAAGATTGATGGAAGGTTATGGGCAGACCGAGTCGACAGTGGCAATTGCAACCTATCCGTGGCTTGAGCCGAAGCCCGGCTCGATGGGTAACCCATCTCCGGGGTACTGCATTGAATTATTGAATGATAAAGGAAAACCATGTGAAATAGACGAAGAAGGCCAGATAGTTGTCCGCACAGACAAGCAGACGCCGGTAGGCATGTTCGGAGGTTATTACCGTGATCCCGATCGGACGGCCAATGTATGGCATGGTGGCATTTATTATACGGGCGACGTGGCTCGGCGGGATAAGGATGGATACTACTGGTTTGTTGGAAGGGTTGATGATCTTATAAAAAGCTCCGGCTACAGGATCGGTCCTTTCGAGGTGGAAAGCGCATTGATTGAACATCCTGCTGTGCTGGAATGCGCAATAACGCCGGTTGCCGATGCCCTGCGGGGGCAAGTTGTAAAAGCATCGGTCGTTCTGGCGAGAGGATATGTTCCCGGCGAACGCCTGGCGAGGGAGCTTCAGGATCATGTAAAAAAAGTAACTGCACCTTATAAATATCCACGCATAGTTGAGTTTGTCGATGAGCTGCCCAAAACTATAAGCGGCAAAATACGCCGCGTGGAAATCAGGGAGAAGGATGGAAAATAGCTTTTTTGCTCAGCTATAGCGCCCTGACGTTAACTTTAGTGTCATAAAAGGTGCTGCCATTACCTCTGTCTGTAAGCCGTTGAGACGTAAGCGCATTGACAGTACGCTTGCCGGGAGCTTTCTTAAGCCACCAGACGCCTTCTGCCACAACTACACCTTTGGGAATGGTTGCGGTTACTGAAAGATGGAATGGCACTTCACCCCTGCAATTGAAGGCAACCACTTTTTGGCCATCGGCAAATCTGTTGTCAGCTGCATCGGACGGGTTCATTTTGAGAGTCATCTTAGTGTTCGCCAGCAAATCGTGGCGCTCGTTGAACGAAGAATTCAGCATCATGGGCATTGGCGCTGTCATCAGCCAGTAAGCTGCGTCATCTCCGTATGGCTCCATGTAGAGCGGCAGATGCTCCGGATCTTCTGTGTTTAGAATCTCTATTTTGCCCGACGGTGTTTTGAAATCCATTTTGTAGTCAGGTTTCAGGGGAAGCTCTACAGGCTCACCACTCTTTAGTTTTGCGATATCGGTTTTTGCCAGCCAGACCGTGGGATTTGCGAGAATATCATCTATCAGCGCATCGGCAGTCTGGTCGAAATAAGAATCGTTGAATCCCATTGCAGACGCTAGAATCTTAAATGTATCCCAGTTTGATTTTGCCTCTCCAATAGGGCTGATTACTGGAAAAGCGCGTTGCACGCAGTAATGGCCATAAGCAAGGTATATGTCGCTGTGTTCAAGCGAAGACGTGGCCGGCAGTATTATATCCGCATAAATGGCGGTATCAGTAAGGAAGCGCTCGTGCACAATCGTGAAAAGGTCGTCACATTCCAGTCCCTGCAAAACCCTATTCTGATCTGGAACAACTCCAGCGGGATTGCAATGGTAGACGTAAAGGCTTTTTAGCGGAGGGTCGTCAAGCTCTGTCAACGCATGGCCAAGTCTATTGATATTTACCTGCCTGAGCGGTCCGGATATGAAGTCTTCCCGCGTGATTCTTGATGTGTCTATCGCAGGTCCGGCAGAAGTGCCTGCCAGAAGGCCGCCACCGCGTTTGGCCCATGCTCCAGTAATTGCCGGGAGGCAAGTGATAGCCCTGACTGTCATAGCCCCATTAGCATAGCGCGACAATCCACCGCCCAGCCTGATAAATGGAGCTCTTGCCGTGCCGTATTGCCTTGCCATTTCCTCAATGACACTTGCAGACAGTCCGGTTATATTGCTGACAGCTGCAGGAGCATATTTCGGCAGAATGCTGTCGCATAGCTCTGCATAGCCCTGCGCATGTCTTGCTATGAATTCATTGTCCACGAGACCATCTCTGACCAGCACATGCATCATTGCCAGTGCCAGTGCCCCATCACTGCCGGGACGTATGAGAAAAAGACGGTTTGCCGTCCTGGCTGTGTGCGTTTCATAAGTATCTATGAGCCAGATATCAGCTCCGCGCCTTTTAGCCTCGTGCACTCCATGCAGCGTATGGATGCTTGTTGCTGCTGCATTTATTCCCCATAGCAAAATAAGATCGCTCTGGATTATTTCGTCCGGATGCAGTCCCGGAGTGTTGCCCATGACTGTTTTCCATCCCGCGCCTTTTGCCGGAGAGCAAATGGTCCGCTCCAGCTGCGATGCTCCGAGACGGTTAAAAAAAGCATGACCGCAGTTGCGTTGAACGAGTCCCATGGTTCCTGCATAAGAGCATGGCAAGATAGCTTCAGCGCCATATGAGGAGATGACAGCCTTCCAGCGGTCAGTTATCAGGTTTATGGCTTCATTCCATGATGTCGCCCTAAATTGTGCCGATCCTTTAGCTCCAGTGCGCACTAAAGGCGTTCTAATGCGAAGGCGCGAGTAGACAGTTCTCTCATAATGGTTCATTTTGGGACAGAGCGTGCCGCGTGTGTACGGATGATCAGGATCTCCCGATACTTTCTCTGCTACGTTGTTATTGATGTGCACAAGCAAGCCACATGTGTCAGGGCAATCATAGGGGCAGACAGAATGTTTGATTTCAGTCGGCATGGGGGCTCCAGGCCTGGATTTATAAACTCATCCCGGCTGGAGTAACTTACCATGCGGCGGATATTTAAAGCCATCCGCCGCAACGTGGTGTATATTTGATCAGCTTATAGTTTTATCTTGAGTAGAAGGTTTTTTCTTCAAGCCATCTGACGAATATACATTGCGCGGATTCCATAGCATACAGCCCCCGGAACCGAATTCATCAGCAGCCTTTATTTGCTCTCTAATTTCAGTGCCTGTAAAGTGTCTTCTGTCAAAAGCATAGTCTCTGAATGCCTGCAGCCATGGCCTGAAACGTACTGTGGGCAGGCTAGTACGCTCATGAGCACGTTTTAGAGACAAGTAGACAATTCTATTTGTGTTTGCAACTGGATTCCTGTATCCAGGGATTCCCCACTGGAAACCTGACGGATAGAGCATTAATGATATATAATCGACCGCAGGTGCCAGCCTGTCTATTTTTTGACCGATCTGTGTGTCGTCAAGGTTCCAAGCGACATATCCGAATATGTCTGCGGACACGAATACGTTGTATGGCATAAGCCTCTTGCGGGCATCAGCTAAGAATCCTGAAATTGTCTTGATCCTGTTTTCTTCGTTGTTGGTTATGCCGAAGACAAGACCTTTGCGGTCAGGGAATCTGACATAATCGAACTGTATCTCGTCGAAACCGTTTTGCGCCGCCTCGATTGCTATATTGATTGCGTATTCCTGCGCCTCTTTTTTCGAGGGGTCCATCCATATCAGATTTTCTCTGTCGCGCCAAATCTTTCCGTCTGCAGTCTTGACGGCCAGATCAGGTTTGGCCTGCCCCAGCAGGTTGTCTTTGAATACCACTATTCTGGCGATTGTATAAATGCCTTTGTCTTTCAGCGACTGTACCAGTCCTTTTATGTCTTTTACCGTTATAACCTTTTGCGCGCCGATTTCGGCGGCCAGAGGTACGGCGCTTTTATACGGAATAAAACCTCTATCACCCTTAACGTCGATGACGAGCGAATTGAGCTCGGTCTCGTCGATGAGCTTAAGGGCCGACTCTCTGAGTTTTTTATCGCCGATACCGTAAACCGTCATGTAAAGTGCTTTGGGCAGAAATGGTTTCAACCGTAATTCTGCTGTCTCATCTGGTCTCAACCTTGCCAAGTCGAGATCTGCCCTCGTATATCCGAACGCGCGGGCGGCCACTTTCTTGGCAGTTGGCTTGATCTGGAAATGACCGTTTTCATCAGTGAGCAGGGTCTCTTCCGCATCAAGCGTAATGATAGCTCCGGCCAGCGGTTTTCCGGTTGAGTCATCGACAACCATTCCACTTGTCAGCACGCGCGCATCTGCAACTCTGGCATCTCCGGAGTCCCTGTGGATGCATGCCGCAAATAGAATGAAGGCGGTCATGACGAGTACAGCCGCAGCCACATATCTTCTGTTTTTTTTCTTGTCACTTTTTAGTTCGTCAGTATCCATTCAAATGCCCTGCCTCTGTTTTTGTCATTCAATAAAAAGCGTGGAAGCTTCATTGCAGTATCGGAAGTCCCTGCCCCGTGGGATTCAATCGTAAAAGTTGCCACATACCCCGCCTGCGCAGCCTTAGACAGGAGATAATCGTCGAAGATCCCAAACGGCCAGGCAAGCATATCAATGCTGGTGCCCAATTCGTGCTCAATCTTTGCTTTCGATTTGCTCAGCTGCATATCTACCGTTTTCTCATACTCGGCCTGGCTCAATTTCTTTTTCTCGTGATGGAAATTTGGATGCCAGTACGTATGCCCCTGAATATCGAATAGGCCTGTATTCTGCAGTTCACGCAGCTGCTCCCAGGTCATTGCATATGATGCATTTGATATTGCCGAAGGGTAGATGAAAAGGGTTACTGGTATACGGTACTTTCTGACAAACGGAAACATTTCAGTATAGACTGTTTTGTGTCCATCATCAACAGTAATGACGACGGATTTGGGTGCAGGAGCCGGACCTTTATGCAAGTAAAAGTTAACAAGCTGTCTCAGCGGGATCACCCTATATCCGTTGGACAGTAAGTATTCGATATGGGACTGAAGAACAGATGTTGTAGTCGTCATGCTGTCAGCTGCAACCGGACCGAAGCGGTGGTATAGCAATATAGGTACTTTTCCCCTTGAAACTTCACCGTGGACGGCATGCGGCATGCATACAGTTGTCAAACAAAGCAGGCATAATGTGTAAAGGAACAGGCATCTCCTTGAAAAGCCGAATATAATCAAAAACTTTCTCCTAATGCCTGCGTGGAGTGTCATGTCGGGCCCATCAGATCCAGCAGACTATAAGATAATTATGCTACTTTCAGGAGAAATATTTTGTGACATTCATCACAGTGACGAAGCTCTTTGAAAGACTCATGAGTGATGATAAAACCCAACGAAGAAAGACGCTGGATCATTTCCAGCATTTTTTGACAGCCTTTACCGCTTTGTGGTATATTATCGCTCTAATAAGTCGTTGAATTGATTCTTTTTTGGGGAGTCGTCCAATGGCAGGACGGCAGACTCTGGATCTGCTTATAGGGGTTCGAATCCTCTCTCCCCAGTTCATCAATTGGTCCCATCGTCTAGTGGCCTAGGACGTGGCCCTCTCAAGGCTAAAACACGGGTTCGACTCCCGTTGGGACCGCCATTTCACCAAGTCAATCAATGAATTAATTCCTGTGGATTCAGTCTGCTAATATTGTGAGCAATGCCGGAGGTTGTCCGGCGGGCAAACGGGCTATTGAAAAAGTCTGTTCTGGATGTCAATCGGTTTTATAGTCTTCTTCCTGGCTGTCCTAGAAGGCCCCCTGTATTTACTACCGAACTCTTTTCGGACACTTCTCGCTTTGCCGCAGCTCATTTCCCCTTCCCGGCATTGTGAATAGAGACATGCCGGACCAGCTTTCTGAAATAGTATGGGCGCAACCTTGCTAACTTGAAAAAGCATCTCTTTGGCCATAGCGCGAATTTCCCACTGCGCCCTTCGGCAGCAACGTTGCCGGAAGAAGTTGTGCAATTCTCTGGCATTCATTGTCACAATGATTTTTGTTTCAGCCGCATTGGGCAGGACAAACCTCGCATCCTGGTTTGCTTCCTCTGAACTTAATTTCATTTTCCTGAGGTGCTGAGCAAACTGGCTATATGCCTCCTGAGCCGATTCCATGGCTCGTTCAAACAATTCCTTGAGCTTGCGGTCTTTGCTTATAGAAGGTGGTATGATGTATTCAAAACCGCTCTCTTCTCCGACATAGCGCTGAGACTGTTGGCTATATGAAGCAATGCGATGTCGCACTAACTGATGGGAACAGGCTCTGGATATTCCCTCGATAGCGAAGGTGAACGATGTGTGTTCAATAGGGCTTATGTGGCCTATTCTGATTAATTTTTCGATAAAAGACCGCTGATCTTTTTTCTCGATTTTTTCACGCAGCGAAGCCACGTCAGCCGAACTGTAACACAGCTTTGCGGCCAAGGCTATTGTTTCCTCAGGTGAGGGTGTATATCGAACCAATATAACCTTAAGTTTTGCTTCTGGCATGCTACAACATACCTTTGGTTGATGGTATAGTTTGTTTCTTCGTATCGAGTTGTGTAGCTTCCCTTAGTGCCCGACCGAATGCCTTGAAAACAGCCTCTATTAAATGGTGCAGGTCGCGCCCATATGCAACATTCACATGCAGCGTAAGCATAGAGTGAATAGTGAGAGCCCTAAAAAAATCTTCAAATAGCGAAACCTCAAGGTCTTTCAATGTACCTCGCGGCGGCTTGACATTATATACGAGATAGGGTCGTCCGCTTATGTCCATAACCACTGTTGCGAGGCTCTCGTCCATAGGTATGGTTGCGCAGCCATAGCGCTTAATCCCCTTTTTATCACCGAGCGCCTTTTTGATAGCCTCACCCAGTGTTATTCCCATGTCTTCCATAAGGTGGTGATAATCTATTTCTATGTCGCCCCTGGCCTTTATCTTAAGGTCCATCATGCCGTGGAAGGCAAACAGGTTCAGCATATGGTCAAGAAACGGTATTGAAGTGTTGACATCATAGGCACCCTTGCCATCGAGATTGATCTGAACGTATATGTCAGTCTCTTTTGTTTTCCTTGTTACTTTAGCTGTTCTCACAGTTCCTCCGGATGAATACTATTTGATTAGCACCTTGTTCAAAGCATCAATGAAGGCCTGATTTTCTTCGCGCGTGCCAACAGTCACTCTCATAGAATCGCTTATAATCTTGTTCATGTTCTTGATCAAGACGCCTTGCTTTAGAAGTCCTCGGTAAATTTTATCACTGCCCGCGACTCTGAAAAGAATGAAGTTGGCTTCTGAAGGATATGGTGAAATGCCTTTAAGCCTGGAAAGCGCGTTGAACAACCAGTTTCTCTCGCTTGCAATTACTCTGACTCTTGCGTTTATGGCTCTCTTGTTTTTTACCGCTTCCAGTGCTGCAACCTGTGAAAGCGAGTTGAGATTGTACGGAAGTCTTACTTTGTTGATTTCCTTTATTAAGGCGCTTTCTGCAATCATGTATCCTACCCTCAGGGATGCAAAGCCGATCTTGCTCATCGTCCGAAGAATGATCAGATTCCTATAGTCTTTAAGAAACGGCAGAAAACCGCTGCCGCTGGAAAAAGGCTGATATGCTTCGTCTACTACAACTATGCCTTTTGATGCCTCAATGATTTTCAATATTCTATCTGTTGAGTAACAGTTGCCTGAAGGATTGTTCGGAGAACTGAGAAATATAAGTTTTGGCTTCTGCCTGCCGATAGTCTCGAGCATTTTCTTTATATCCAGGTCAAAGGCTCCATCGAGCGGAATTGCCACGGGGTTCTGACCTAAAGCCTGCGCTATTATTCCATACATCACAAAAGTCGGCACTGGAAAAAGCACTGGACCACCGAAAGTTGTAACCAAATAGTAGATCAATTCATCGGAACCGTTGCCGAGCAATAAGTTGCTGTCATCAACATTAAGGCTTTTTGCAATGGCCTTTTTCAACGCTCTGGCTTCAGGATCCGGATACCTGTTCAATTTTTGCAGGACGTTGCTGTTACAAAAAATTTTGTCTGACGGCAACGGAGAATATGGGCTCTCGTTTGCATCAAGCTTGACTTTGCATTTGACTTCTTTGGCTTCATATGCCCTTAGCGCTTTGACATCAGGCCGGACAAGTCTGGAGAGATCGATTTTCTTCATCAGTGATTATAATATATCTAGCGCAAACCGTTGTCAATCCTTCGGTTGTAGAGTATAATGATGCAATGAACATTGAGCATTTAAGGAATATCGGCAGGCAGCTCTTTGCCGAATTTGGTGCCGTTCGCTTGCGGCCTTTTACATCTGAGGCTTTGGGCAAAGGGGCTGGAGGTGACATTACCTATAGGATCGACAAAACTGCCGAGGAGATCATTATATCGGGTCTCGAACGAACAGGAGAGCCGCTTCGAATAGTCTCGGAGGAATATGGACTGAAAGATGCTTCAGCAGCAGGGCCACAGATAATTATAGACCCTGTAGATGGCAGCAGGAACGCCGTGAACGGAGTGCCTTTTTATTGCACGTCGATTGCGGTCTGCGAAGGCGGGACATTCGGAGATATATCCCTTGGCTACGTAATCAACCTTTTGACGGGCGACGAATTTTGGGCCGAAAAAGGCAAGGGGGCATTCTTCAACGGCGGGAGGATATCGAGCCAGGCCGACGACATCTTTTATCTTGCGGCATTCGAGACGCAGGTGCCCGGCAGGGACATTCAGAAGATCGTGAGGCTGCTGTCGGAGGCAAGGAAGACTCGCTGCTGGGGGGCTACGGCCCTGGACCTTGCGCTTCTCGCATACGGCGCCGTCAGTGTTTTTGTAGCGCCTGCGGCATCGCGGAGCTTCGATTTCGCAGCGGGATATCTCCTGGTGAAAGAGTCCGGAGGTGTAATCACAGATACGTCCGGTAAAAGTCTTGATGACATAGCGGCGGGGCTGCATACCCGCACTCCCTTGCTCGCATCCGGCAATCTGAAGCTTCACGAAGCAGCTCTGAGACTGCTGAATGGCTGAGATAACTATTTGTATCAAAAAACTTAAAACTTATTTGGGTTCTGTTAAAATGTGTGAATGAAATCACGGGAATTCACGTCAGAACGATACGATGAAATAACGGGATGGTTTCTTTTACGTGAGCTTGCCTAAAGCAATTTCAGATCTCATCGAGCGGTTCGAGCGGAACCGCGAATCCTATAAATCACCCCATTACAATGAAACCCAGCTGAGGCGCGAGTTTCTGGACCCGTTTTTCAAGACACTCGGCTGGGATGTAGATAATGAACAGGGATACGCAGAAGCATACAAGGATGTTATCCACGAAGACGCCATAAAGATCGGCGGCGGAGTAAAGGCGCCCGACTTCTGCTTCCGCATCGGCGGCGCCCGAAAGTTTTTCCTTGAGGCAAAGAAGCCGTCCGTCTCGATAAAGGATGAGCCGAGTCCCGCGTATCAGCTGCGGCGCTATGCATGGAGCGCTAAGCTGCCGCTGAGTATTCTGAGCGATTTTGAAGAATTAGCAGTTTACGACTGCCGCATCCGGCCCGACAAATCCGACAAGGCATCCGCCGCGCGAATATTCTATTGCACGGCAAGCGAGTATGCCGAGAAATGGGACTGGATCGCAGGACATTTTTCGCGGGACGCGGTACTCAAAGGTTCATTCGACAAGTATGCCGAATCCGCCAAAGCCAAGAAAGGCACCGCCGAGGTTGACACCGCGTTCCTTGCCGAGATAGAGAACTGGCGCAAGATGCTTGCGGGCAATCTCGCTCTCCGCAATGCGGCGCTCAGCCAGCGCGAGCTCAACTTCGCCGTGCAGCGCATCATCGACCGCATTATATTCCTGCGCATCTGCGAAGACCGCGGCATAGAGAATTATGGCCAGTTGCTTTCGCTGATAAACGGCAACCGCACCTATACCCGCCTGTGCCAGATGTTTCAGTCTGCCGACGACCGCTACAATTCAGGCCTTTTTCATTTCAAGAAAGAGAAGGACCGCCACGAAGCGCCTGACGAACTGACCCTTGATCTCCAGGTTGACGACAAGCTGCTGCGGGAAATACTGGCAGGACTCTACTATCCCGACAGTCCCTATGAATTCAGCGTTCTGCCCGCCGACATCCTCGGCCAGGTGTATGAACAGTTCCTTGGCAAGGTCATTCGCCTGACGCCCGGCCATCGGGCCGTCATAGACGACAAGCCCGAAGTGAAGAAGGCGGGCGGCGTATATTACACGCCGACCTACATCGTGGATTATATCGTGCGGCAGACCGTCGGCAAACTTGCAGAAGGCAAAACACCCGCTCAGGTAGCTAAAATGCGCATCGTCGATCCGGCCTGCGGCTCGGGCTCGTTTCTGATCGGCGCATATCAATATCTGCTCGACTGGCACCGCGACTGGTATATGAAGGACGATCCGGCCAAATGGGCGAAAGGGCGTAAGCCCGCGCTCGTGCAGGCATACACGGGCGAGTGGCGGTTGACCATCGATGAGCGCAAACGCATTTTGCTGAACAATATTTACGGAGTGGACATAGATTCGCAGGCCGTTGAAGTGACAAAGCTTTCGCTGCTGCTTAAAGTTCTTGAAGGCGAAACCGAACAGAGTCTTCAGACGCTGCGCCTGTTTCACGGGCGCGCGCTGCCCGACCTCGGAGACAATATCAAGTGCGGCAACTCGCTTATCGGGCCTGACTTTTATGAGCAGCAGATGCTGCCGCTTGATGAAGATGAAAGGTTGAGGATTAATGTCTTTGACTGGCAGGCCGAGTTTTCGGAAGTCTTTAAGGCGGGCGGATTTGACGCGGTGATAGGAAATCCGCCGTATATTCGGATGGAAAGTTTTAAAGAACTTAAAGATTATCTGAAGGCACATGCTTCCATAGAATCTATAGTGGACTTGGCAGGACTACCTGTATTTAAAGGGGCAACGGTTCGCACAATAATATTAATGACATCGCTCAAAGCGAATAAAATATCAAGCATGTATGCACCCCCTATGTCGCCAGATTTATTTGACGCGGTTCAAACCCGAACTATTACGATTGACGAAGCTATTCGAGACACCCAGTATGAAGTTGCTACAAATGCACTGGCGCAGCCTGTATGGAGTTTTAGGAAAAGAATTGAGAAAGACTTATTAAAACGTTTACAAGAGCTATATGCACCATTGATTAAGTATTGTAATGGACAAATTGGTTATGGAATCAAATCTGGGCTGGAAGCGGCTTTTGTCATTGATGAAAATGTCAAAAATGAACTTGTAAGACGTAATAAGAAGGCTGAAGAGATTATTAAACCATATTTGAACGGTAAAGATGTTCGGCGCTATGGAATTGATTTTAAGAATACATATCTGATTTACACATATCACGGCATCGATATAAAGAAGTATCCATCAATCGAAGACTACTTGAAACAGTATAAAGAACGTCTTCAAAAAAGAGCTACTAAGCAGGAATGGTTTGAACTTCAGCAGCCCCAATTTAATTACGCACAATACTTTGAAAGCCCCAAAATTACATTCCCTGATATCGCATTGAATTCCAGGTTTGCCATCGATAATCTTGGCTATTACGGGTCAACGACCACTTTTTTTATTCCATGTGTTGATTTTTACTTGTTGGGGGTCTTGAATTCACGTTTAGGGAATTATTACTTTATGCAAACTTGCGCAGCTCTTGAAGGGAGAACAGATAAATATTTGCGATTTAAGCGGCAGTATGTTGAAGGGCTGCCTGTCCGCCCTATCGATATCGCCAACAAAACTGATAAGTCTCGTCATGACCGTATGGTCGCGCTCATAGAGCAGATGCTCGCGCTGCACGCCGCAGGAAAAAACCGCCATCGAGCGCCAGATCGCTGCAACCGACAAGCAAATCGACAAGCTTGTCTACGAGCTTTACGATCTCACACCGGAAGAGGTAAGGATTGTGGAGGGAAACGATTGATGAAAGAGCTACGATTGTTATCATGAAACCCAGTTGCTTCCATTTTCTGAACGAGATAGACGAAGACCTTATCGAAATATTTTGGGGACAAAAGAAAGTCGTAAAACCTTTATCGCGACAACGTTCGTTGGGTATAATGAATGAAAGCGTTAATCGGGGCAAGAGTAAAAGTGAAAGAGACAAACACATATATTGCTGAGCTGCTTGGTAGTCTTAAACCCGAGGTGAGGTAGCGCTTCAAGGCAGATCTGCGGGGTATCTTTGGCTCTTATGTGCGAGGAGAACAAAGAGAGGGCAGTGATCTGGACGTCCTTGTTGAATTCGATGATAATGCAAATCTTTTGCACCTTGTGGGACTTGCGGAATTTCTCGAGGAAAAGTTGCATCTCAGGTTTGACATAGTGCCCGAAAGTGCTCTGAGAACGGAAATCAGGGAAATCGTTTTGCGGGAAAAAGTAACCATATGAGAGACCAAATATTGTATCTGAAGGACATCCAGGCGGCAATTGCTGCTATTGAAAAGTTCGTGGAAGGCATCGACTTCGAACAATTCAGGGTTGACGACAAAACCTCCAGCGCGGTAATCAGAAAACTCGAAATAATAGGAGCTGCACCGCAATTACTCTAACTGCAATGGTTTTCGGCTGTTCATTTCGCGACCAATTGGCTTAAACCTCCCGGCATATGGTAATTTAACTGTAACACAAATTAAGAAGGAGCTTTCATGGCGGATGTCAAATACAAGGAGTACAGTCCCGAAGAGGACAGGATTTATACAGAGGCAATTACGAAGATCAGGGAAGGTATGAAAAACGGGCTGTCCTTTGACAATGCCTGTGATTCAATCAGTGTTGAAAACGAAGAGTTGAGGTCTTTCATACTTGACGATGCCCTGAAGATCATGATAGCCGAACTGCATTACGGCAAGAGCATGACTTTGGATGAGGTGGCTAAGATATTGAATGTGCCGATAAACAAGGTGAGCGTTGCAAGCTTACAAATGCTTGAGGACGCAGGCATTGCCGCAGCAGAGCTCAATCGCAAGAACAATCCCGCCCCAAACGCACCTGCAGGTAATGTCTGAAATGGGTACTCCTGTGAAGAAAGTAAGACTATATACTCTGAGCACTTGCGCTGTTTGCAATAAGGTGAAGAAATTGTTGGACGAAAAAGGCATAGCGTATGAGACCATCACAGTCGATGCTCTTGACACCGGTGAGCAATGGCTTACATCCAAAGAAGTTAAGAAATATAATCCGGCCGGGTCATACCCTACCTTGGTGGTAGAGGAAGTAGTTGTAGGCTTCGATGAGGACCTTATTAAGAAGACTTTAGGCATTTAATGACGCCTGAGCGGTTGTATGAGATTCTTTCTAAATATGCTGCGTCCAAAGGACAGCAGCTCAACAGAGAAAAAGATTTTGTCATTGACATCCTGAAGGGGCTCCTTAAGAATGAGGAGCGATACGGCTACAGGTCCTGCCCCTGTCGCCTTGCTTCTGGAATAAAAGAGAAGGACTCTGACATAATTTGCCCTTGTGTTTACAAGGATCCTGACGTGGCAGAATATGGCAGTTGTTTCTGCGAATTGTATGTGTCTAACGAATGGAATGAAGGAATCATTAAACGCCGGCCAGTGCCTGAACGCAGGCCCTCGGACAAACAGGTTTGATAAGGGAGGTTGTATTTGATGGATGGTGAAATGCTTACTCTGCAGGATATAAAGAAGGAGCCTTTTGTAATTGAGCATATCCTATGGAAAATGAAACCTAAAGATATCATGGAGGCTAAGTTTACGAAGACTGAACATGGTGTGGCTGTGCGCGACGAGATCAAGGGCTATATTTTTTATATTGAGTCAATGGGGAAAGAACCTTTGCTTTTTATGATGCGCCATACGGCGATTGATTTCGCAGAGACTATAGCCAAGATCGACGAAGTCCCCATGGAGATGTTGAAAAATGATATTGAGGCTAATAAAGATGAGCATTATTTCGGGATGTATCCGATAGGCAAAGAAGTTGAAGCCTGGCTCAAGAATGAGCTTGGAGTTAAATAGCCTTCTTTGCGGCCACCACAACCTTGATGCGGCATGACGAATAAACTCCAAAAGTCCGCCTGTCAGGGTATTCATGATAATTATTTCGCTTGTGTTTGCATCTAATCAGAATAAAAAGTTGATATGAATGGAAACACTTGCGCAATAAAGATGACAAGAGCTTTTTTTATCACTACTTGCCGGATATTCTTTTCAGGCCTTATGTGCTTGTGCTAAGTCTGCGACAGCCTGGCAGCGACTGTTGGGAAGAGATCCATATTGGTATGCGGCAAGAAAAGTGCCGAGACATATTCATCCATGAACATTTTTGACACAGATAGTTCTACATAGGTCATTTTTGAAGCAATTGCCTCAGCTTCCTTCCTCAATTCATCAGAAAGAAGGCATAGATACGCACCGGTTATCGAGGTATTTCCCATGAAGACATATTTCTCCTCTGATATATCCGGTATCATGCCGAGTAACACTGCTTTGCGGATATTAAGGTAGTTGCCGAATCCCCCGGCAACGTATACTTTCTCGATTGCATCGATAGTCAGACCAACCTCGGTTATGAGTGTTGATATTCCGGAATAAATGGCTGCTTTCGCCCTAAGGAGATTTTCTATATCAACCTCGGTAAGAATGATATCTTTATGGTGATGTTTATCCTTATATATGACATATTCAAGGCCATCGTCTCCGTGTTTGATGCGATCCGACTTGCCTTCAACAAATTTTCCTTTCTGATCTATTATCCCAACTAGCAGCATTTCTGATACCGCATCTATCATCCCTGATCCACAAATGCCGAGAGGGCTTCCACCGCCGATGACTCGCACAGACGGTTCCAATGTTGATTCGTCGATTACTACTGACTCGATAGCTCCCGGTGTTGCTCTCATGCCACATCTTATCCCGCTGCCCTCAAAACATGGCCCTGCCGAGCAGGCAGCGGTCATAATCCATTCATTATTGCCGATCGCTATTTCGCCGTTCGTTCCAATATCCATGAAGAGCGCCAGTTCTGCATTGCGCGTCATTTTCGACGCCATCACGCCGGCCACAATATCGCCTCCGACATAACTGGCAATGCAAGGCACTGTGTAAACTCTTCCTTGCGGATTTATCGATAGGTTGGCTGTTGTAGCTCTCCATAATGGGAAACTATTCAATTCAGGAATATATGGCGACTCCCTGATCGATCCTGGGTCAAGGCCCCAGAAGATGTGAGACATTGTAGTATTTGCGGCTATAGATGCAGCCTGAACCATATTGCGATCGATGGAATGGCGCTCTGTAATTGATTCCACAATCGTATTAATGTCTGAAACCACAGCCTCTCTTAGTTCATCTAATCCAGCGCCTTCAGTAGCATGAACAATTCTTGTAATTACATCATCCCCGAATTTAATCTGAGAATTGTATGTAGATCCCATGTCTATTACCTTGCCGCTGCTTAAGTCCGCAAGATAAACAACTACAGTCGTTGTCCCTATATCGATAGCCAAGCCGTAGTTTACGTCACCGGGGTCGCGACTCCAGACCGAAACCGCCTCCTTGCCGTCGACATCATCCTCTACATATGCCAAGGATACCTTCCAGTTAGCTTCTCTTAATATCCTTCCCATTGCGGCTATGAAACCATGGCGAAATCCCATAGATTCAAGACTATGTTCAGCTAATGTCCGTCTTAACCTATCAAGGTCGCTTATGTTATCTGTAATACTCGGCGGCGGAAGGTCGACTGATACGGTCTTGACAAGTGGATTCAATTCGACCCCGAACGACTTAAGGTGATCTACGAGATCTTTTGTCTTGGATACTGCTATCTTGTCACCCATTATAAGGCGGGACTCTTTTGGAATTGAAATGGTTAGACTATCAATCGGATATGTCTGACACGCCAGGACAATTCCTTCCTTCTTTTCATCGGCAGTCAGTTTTCCGTATGTGTCAGCCTCGAAATTGCCTTCAAGAATAACGACCTTGCATTTGCCGCAGGTGCCCTTGCCCCCGCAGGAGGCGACTAGATACACGCCGGCTCCTTTGAGTGCGGTGAAGATGCTGTCGTCCTTCCGCAGAATAATGTCTTCGCCAGATGTTAAATGTATGTTCATATCGCTGATGTTGTTGCGCCTCCGCTTATGCTGGCATAGGCAAGTATTAATTTACCGACCGCGGATATTTTTATTCTAACATACATTATAACGGCTCTAAGCTACATATGCATGTCTTTATAGGTTCTATGCTAAAATTAAACACTTTATCCAAAAGGAGCATTCATGCCACGGCAACTGTTGCTGCATTTCTATCGCACTCCGGCACTTTCTGATTATAAAAAGAATGTACTTCTTAACAGGGTTCGGCAATTGGTCGGCCAGGAAATTCAAAATATAGAAACTGAATTCTGCTTTAACCTGGAAACGTCCTCGCCGCTCGAAAACGCTGAAATTGAAAGACTGAGATGGCTGCTGGCTGAGACATTCGAACCTGACAGATTTTCGGATGCAAGCTTTCTTGATACGTACTTAAATGAGAGTTCTGAGTCTGTGCTGATAGAAGTGGGACCCAGGATGAATTTTACTACAGCATGGTCTACTAATGCCGTTTCCATATGCCATGCGTGCGGACTTTATAAGATATCCCGCATAGAGCGCTCAAGGCGCTATTTGCTTGTGGGCGCATCGGTCAAATCGCCGAACAGTGCATGGAGAAAATCTTTTCTCGACATGGTACATGACCGGATGACAGAATGCTCTTATCCGGAGCCGCTGAAAAGCTTTGACACTGGAATTGTTCCGAAACCTCCTGAGGTCGTTCCGCTTATGGAGAAAGGAAGGACAGCATTAGCTGATATCAACAAAGCTATGGGCTTAGGCCTTGACGAATGGGATATGGACTATTACTATGACCTGTTCGTTAATGATATCGGCAGAAACCCGACGGATGTGGAATGCTTCGATCTCAGCCAGTCAAACAGCGAGCATTCACGCCACTGGTTCTTCGGCGGAAAGCTTTATATCGATGGCGTTGAGGCTGATAAGACTTTAATGCAGATCGTAAAGGAGCCGTACAGGCGGAATCCCAATAACAGCATTATTGCCTTTAAGGATAATTCCAGCGCAATAAAGGGATTTCCTATCAAAACCCTTGTTCCCGAAAAGCCCGGATATCCTTCTGCGATGATAGCTAAGGAAGGGGTCGATCACATCATCTTCACGGCAGAGACTCACAATTTCCCGTCCGGAGTAGCACCTTTTCCAGGCGCTGAAACCGGGACCGGGGGGCGCATCCGGGATGTGCATGCCACGGGCAGGGGAAGCCATGTCGCGGCTGGTACTGCTGCCTACTGCGTCGGAAATCTGAATATCCCTGGTTATGACCTGCCCTGGGAAAGAAAGGACTATCAATATCCTTCCAACCTGGCCTTGCCGCTTCAGATAGAAGTAGATGCCAGCAACGGCGCTTCAGACTATGGAAATAAGTTTGGAGAGCCTCTTATACAGGGATTTACGCGCTCATTTGGGCTGACTTTACCCAACGGTGAGCGGCGAGAATGGATCAAACCCATAATGTTTACCGGCGGTGTGGGGCGGATCAACGACCTTCATGTGGAAAAACAAGCGCCTGCGTCAGGCATGGTAGTGGTGAAGATAGGTGGGCCGGCATATCGAATAGGAATGGGCGGCGGGGCGGCGTCCAGCATGATTCAGGGAGAAAATGTTGAAGAACTCGATTTCAACGCTGTTCAGCGGGGTGATGCGGAAATGGAACAGAAACTCAACCGCGTCATACGAGCTTGCGTCGAATTGGGATCTGATAATCCGATTACCAGTATTCACGATCAGGGGGCAGGCGGCAACTGCAATGTCGTCAAGGAGATCATTTATCCGGCAGGCGCTAAAATTGATTTAAGAGCAATACAACTTGGAGATGTGACGTTATCTGTCCTTGAGATCTGGGGTGCAGAGTATCAGGAACAGGATGCTCTTCTCATACATGGCGAAAGGGAGCTGTTGTTCCGAAATCTCTGTGAGCGCGAAAAAGTTCCGTTTGCGGTAATAGGAGAAATTGTTGGGGACGGGCGTATTGTCCTGTTTGATACCAGAGCTGAAGGGGGAATAGAAACGCCCGTCAATCTTGATCTCTCCAAAGTATTGGGAGACATGCCGAAAAAGACATTCAGGCTTGAGCGCGAATTTCCATTTGAAAAGCCTTTGCACCTGCCGCAGGGATTGAGGGTGCGAGATGCGCTGGAGAGGGTGCTCAGGCTTGTTTCTGTGGGCTCAAAGAGATTTTTAACTAATAAGGTAGATCGCTCTGTGACCGGGCTGATAGCCCGGCAGCAATGCGCCGGACCTTTGCAACTTACAGTAGCTGATGTGGCGGTGGTCGCCCAAAGCCATCTGGATCTGACCGGCGCTGCTATTGCCATCGGAGAACAGCCGGTCAAGGGGCTCATAGACCCGGCTGCTATGGCCCGTCTGAGTGTGGGAGAAGCACTGACTAATATTATGTGGGCTGGGATAACGGCTATTGAGGATGTCCGCTGTTCAGGCAACTGGATGTGGGCGCCGAAGCTTCCCGGAGAGGGTGCCATGCTTCATGATGCGGCCGTAGCCATGAGCGAGATGATGATAGAGCTCGGGATCGCAGTGGACGGCGGCAAAGACAGCCTTTCCATGGCGGCGCGGGTGACCGGACTGTCAGGTGAGCAGGAGGTAGTCAAGTCGCCCGGAACCCTTGTGATATCGGCTTATGCCGGCTGCCCTGATATAACCAGGGTTGTAACTCCCGACGTCAAGAGGCCTGGCGCTAGCAAGCTGCTGTATGTTGATGTTGGCGCGGGGCTGTATAGGACAGGAGGATCGGCTCTCGCCCAGTGTTTTAATCAGATCGGCAGTGAGTCGCCGGACGTCGAAGATCCGGCATTCCTAAAGAGAGCTATTTGTGCAGTCCAGGAGCTTATAATTAATGATCTGCTGTTGGCGGGCCATGACCGCAGCGACGGTGGATTCATAACCACTCTTCTTGAGATGGCCTTTGCAGGCAACTGCGGCCTTGACGTAACACTACCGCAGGGAAATGGTATAGATGCGATATCGATGCTTTTTGCTGAGGAACTCGGCTTCATCGCAGAATTTTCTACTGAAAACGAGCAGGAGATATTAAGAAAGTTTAAAGAATTTAATGTGCCGGTTACGATCATCGGTGTTACTACAGCTGATAAGCGAATAGTCATCAGAAATAAAACACAGACTGTGTTAGATGAAGACATGCTGGTTCTCAGGTCTATTTGGGAAGAAACCAGCCATAGACTTGATCTGCTTCAGGCCAATCCGGACTGTGTCATGCAGGAGAAAGACGCTATTTATGATAGGCCAGGGCCTGCATATCGGGTATCTTTTGAAGCTTCCAGGACATCGGAGATAGTCATGATGCGAGATGCCAAGCCCCTTGTCGCGATCATTCGTGAAGAAGGCAGCAATAGCGACCGCGAAATGGCTGCGGCGTTTTATGCCGCCGGTTTTGTGCCCTACGATGTGACAATGACGGATCTCATGTCCGGCGCCATAACACTCGACCTGTTCAAAGGTATAGCAATGGTCGGAGGGTTCAGTTATGCTGATGTTATGGATTCCGCAAAAGGATGGGCGGGCACGATCCGTTTCAACAAGTTCTTGGCCGAACAATTCGAAGCTTTCTATAATCGGCCCGATTCATTCAGCCTTGGCATATGCAACGGCTGCCAGCTTATGGCGCTTCTAGGGTGGGTGCCTTGGCGCGGCATTGCTGATGAATTGCAGCCGCGCTTTATTCATAATCTGTCCGGGCGTTTTGAATCGAGATTTACTACCGTAAGAATAGAGGCCGGCCCTGCAATAATGCTTAAAGGAATGGAGGACTCGGTCCTCGGCGTATGGGTATCTCACGGAGAAGGCCGTGCTTATTTCCCTGACCGTGGAATCATGGAAGATATTCTCTCAAAAGGGCTGGCACCGGTGCGCTTTGTTGATGACCTTGGCGTTGCCACAGAGACGTATCCATACAACCCTAATGGGTCTCCTCTGGGCATAGCTGCGCTCTGCTCGCCGGACGGGCGCCACTTTGCAATTATGCCTCACCCGGAACGAACCTGCCAAAAATGGAACTGGGCATGGATGCCGGAAGAAATGAAAAAGACACTGCCTGTTTCGCCATGGCTAAAATTATTTCAGAACGCCAGAGAATGGTGCGATGGGCGGATCTAATAAATATTGAAGTTTAGGAGGGACAACAGATGCCCTATATATTTGCTCACGGTACTCTTCGGAAGGGGGGCCGCAACAGCAACCTGATATCCGGTGCTATTTCTTTGGGAGCTGCGGAAACTGAACAGAACTATGCGCTTTATCTGATCAAGGACAAGCCGGTTGTTACCAAGCTGCCGGAAACAAAGATAAAGGGAGAAGTCTTTGTTCTGTCGGATGAGCAGCTGACTCTGGTAGACCGGTTCGAGGGTCATCCACGTATCAATAAGCGCGATTTAGTACCTGTGAGGCTTTCGGACAATAATGTGGTGGAGGCATGGCTCTATTTTCATATATTGCCGTTGAGGGAGTCCTCAATCATAACTTCAGGTGAGTACACCGTCTGATCAGCTCATGCATCTGCCTGAGTATTCTTCAATGCAGATGCATGAGTTTAATTTTCTCGTACTCGGCTTTACTTTCCGAAGACTTTCTTGAGAAGATCAGTTGCCCGGGCAGCGGGATCGGTTCTTATCTTCTGTTCCTCCTGTCCTACCATGTGGAATAACCCGTCAAGGGATTTGTTCGTAACATAATTATCGAGATCTATATCTTCCTTCTTCATGAGAGGTATATTGCTGTAACCAGCGGTCATTTTTTTATAAGATTGCGCAACGCCAACATTATCCATACTGCCGGTAACGACCGGTTTGAATTCATCGAAAAGCTTGGTCCTCGTCTTCTCTTTAAAAAAATCGGTGGCAGCAGTATTGCCTCCCCTGAGAATCTTCTGAGCGTCGTCAAAGGTCATGTGTTTAATAGCATCAGCGAAAATAGGAGCAGCCTTTGGCGCAGCCTTCTCTGCCGCTCGGTTCATGCTCAGAACGAAGTTGTCTACTTCCTTTTTATATCCCACAGTGCTGAGCAAATCGCCCGCTTTTCTGATTTTTTCAGGCAGTAAAATCTTTATTGCCTGATTGCTGAAATATCCGTCTGTTTTCGAAACCTCTTTAACGGCATTCTTAGTGCCTATCTCTAGTGCCTCTTTAAGGCCGGATGCAGTTGTCTTATCGTCAGGCGTCTTTTGAGAGGACTTCACAGGAGATTGTTCCACAGCCTTCAGAGCATCATCCAGCAGTCCGGCTGAAGCCTGATATGAAATCAATAGAATGGAAAAGAGGAAAGCAGCAACAGTTCTCGTCATCTCAGTGTCTCCTTATAATCAAGAATTATAAAGCACAATATTTATTCTATTTTATACTTGTGCGGGCGGATACACAACTGAAGGCGGCTAAACGATAACCTCACTTGATATTATATGTAATAACTGTTACATTAGAAACAAGAGATACAAATAATGAAAAATCATCACAAGGAGAAGACACCATGCCGCCCATCGAAAAACATGTTGCAATCAGCCGGCAGCGCACCGGCAAAGATTATAGGGAGCTGCACACATGGATCGACGACGCCGACCTGAAAATAAAGGCCGAGCGCCACGACATAACACGGATATTCGTCTTAGGCAGGCGCATTGAGAAGCAGCACGGCGCCGAGGGGCTGAATGAATACCTGCAGCATATCCATGACGATGTTGCAGCCAAGTTCGAGCATCTTCAGCACGACGTTGAGAAGATGACGGGAGATATCCTGGCTTATTTCGGCGTAAAGAAGGGAAGCGCGCTCAATTATACTGTTCAGCAGCAGGATGTTGAAATCATGAAGAAAGCAGGCGTTTCCGCCGACGATATCTCGCACTGCTTAAAAGTGGCACAAAAGGCGGTAGAGATAGCTCAGCGCACCGGGGTCCGCCTCGATCTGGAACTGGTCGGCAGAGGCGCTTTTTTCCACGATCTCGGCAAGGCGAAGTCTCATGATATGGACCATGGAAAGATCGGGGCTGAGATGGGAGCGACCCTCGGACTTCCGAAATCGCTCACCGATATCATGGAAAAGCATATCCGGGGCGGTATGTCGGCGGAGGAAGCAAAGGAACTAGGCCTGCCGGTAAAGGATTATTCGCTCAACTCGCTCGAAGAGAAGATCATAATCTACGCGGACCGCCTGGTTGATATCATCAACGACGGCGTCGTGCAGATTGTATCCGAAGCCGAAGCTGAAGCGCGCTTCGAAGAATTTATCCGCAGTGTGCCGAAATACCATAAGAACCAGGCGACGTATGAGAGGTACCTTGGCTACCATCGTGAGATACAGTCGCATATTGCTTTGAATGCATAATGGCGGATATAAAGTCAGGTAGATATGTTCACATAAATCCATGATGGCTGAAAAAATATATATTTATGACACCTTTTAGTATTCTCTGCTTAACGGGATTTCTTGCGATCTTCAGCTCGACCATATCGAAGAGCCCTGTGTTGCCGCTATTTGCCGCGCATCTGGGCGCCGGGCCTTCGGGGGTCGGGCTGATAGCTGCCGTGTCGGCATTTACCGGCGTGATTGCCAGCATTCCAGCGGGTATCATGGCCGACAGGATCGGAAAAAGGAGAATGCTTGTTTTCTCGGCTGTCGTATTTTCATCCGCGCCGGTGCTCTACCTTTTCGTCTCGGACATCGCGCAGCTTGCTGTTGTTAGGCTATACCACGGTCTTGCAACAGCCATTTTCCTGCCTGTTGCCATGGCTATGGTATCCGACCTCTTTGCGGCTGAGCGAGGCGAAAAGATGGGCTGGTTTTCGACCTCAACACTGCTGGGCAGGTTCGTCGCGCCGATGGCTGGAGGCAGCATAATAGGTGCGCTTGCATCCAGTCCGGCCTTGCCATTTAAAGTTGTATATGGGGTATGCGCGGCAGCCGGTTTCATAACGCTTCTTCTTGCGGTCAGGATTCCAGCCCGGACAGGTCAGCCGCTGCAGAAAAGGACATGGACGGAAACGACGGAAATATTCAGGGGGGTCATCTCCAGTCGCACTATTGTAATTACCAGCGTGGTCGAGGCTGCAATACTGTTCGCCTACGGCACATTCGAAACCTTTCTCCCGCTCTATTCTATAGAGGCGGGCCTAAGCGCGTACGAAGTCGGAATATTCCTCTCGTCGCAGGTCATAACACTCGCGCTTACAAAGCCGGTAATGGGAAGGTTTTCCGACCGTCACGGCAGGAGGCCGCAGATTCTATTCGGCGCGCTCGCAGGTGCGGTATGCATCGGCGGCTTTTCCGTTTCGGGATCTTTTATTCCATTTCTTTTTCTCAGCATACTGTTCGGCCTGAGCCTCTCGATAGTGACTTCAGCGACATCGGCCCTGATAGCAGATGTAAGCCGGGATGAGGGAAGGGGATCAGCCATGGGTGTCCTCGGTTCTATAATGGACCTTGGGCACACCTCAGGGCCGCTGGTTTCGGGTGTCACGGCAACGTATCTTGGTCTCTCTAAGGCATTCATCGGGGCTTCAGTAGTGGTAGCTGCAGCGGCGGTTGTATTCGCCGTGTCCGCAGATCGATCTAATAAACATCATACCGTGGAAGGGGGAAGGTTGTGAAAAAAAATGAGACAGATTCCGGTATGCGGTGGCTAATGTTTTTCTATTCGGTTCCCTCGCGGCCGGTGAGCAACCGGATGAAGGTCTGGCGGAAGCTGATGAAATCCGGAGCTGTCCATCTGAAAGGCTCGGTATATATACTGCCCGACAATGAGGAGCATTACGAGACGCTTCAATGGCTTGCGTCGGAGGTGTCCGGCATGAAGGGTGAGGCGGCCTTTGTTAGAATCGCAAAGATCGAGACGATGAAGGAACATGAAATAATGGCTCTTTTCGATGAGCAGAGGGCCAATGATTACCGCAATATCGGCAAGACCCTCGATGTGCTTGAAAGGAGGCTGGGCAGCATACAGAAAGGATCGGGGGCGCGAGATGTAAAGGGACTGTCCGCGCAGTCAGCCAAATTTGTCCGTGAATACGAACAGATTGCGGCCGTTGATTTTTTCAGATCGGGCGAAGGAAAGGCCATGGGCAAAAGGATCGATGCGTTAAGGACCCAGTTGGCCGGTCTGTCCGGATTGCCCGTAAAGAAAGAGGCGTTGATTTCAGGCAGGGCCGTTAAAGATTATCAGGGCAGGGTATGGGTAACGAGGACTAAGCCTTTTATAGACCGCATGGCGTCGGCCTGGCTCATCAGGAGATTCATCGACGGCAGGGCTTCATTCGGCTTTATTGATGAGAAAGAGATCGACAAGCTTGACAGGAATTCGGTGGCCTTCGATATCCGCGACGGTGAGTTCACTCATTCCGGAGACATGTGCACATTCGAGGTGATCATAAAGGCCTTCGGTCTTAGGGACAAGGCTCTCAGGAAGATCGCGGAGATAGTCCATGACCTGGACATGAAAGACGACAAATACAAGGCCGGAGAAGCCAGGGGCCTGGAGGATATCCTGGCAGGGATACGGAAGTCTGCGAGAGACGATGCCGATGCGCTTGAGCGTGGGATGGCGGTCTTCGAGATGCTCTATATTTCGAAGGTCGGGTAAGAAATATGAGCGCAAAACCGTCATTCAGCGAAGCCTTCCGATACTGGCTCAAGCTTGGGTTCATAAGTTTCGGCGGCCCGACAGGGCAGATTTCGATGATGCACAAGGAATTGGTAGACAGGAAACAGTGGATATCCGATAACCATTTCCTCCAGGCGCTCAATTTCTGCATGCTGCTGCCCGGTCCGGAGGCCCAGCAGCTTGCGACATATATCGGCTGGCTGCTTCACGGCACAAAGGGCGGCGCAGCTGCAGGCGCGTTATTCGTCCTGCCTTCCGTATTCATACTGTTGGGGTTATCATGGCTCTACGCGGCAATGGGTGCCGTGCCGGCCGTAGCTGCTTTTATGTACGGATTGAAGCCGGCGGTAGTCGCCATAGTCGCAGAGGCAGTACTGAGGATAGCGAGAAAGTCGCTGAAAAACTGGTTCTTCATTGTCATTGCCGCTGTCTCGTTCATCGGCATTTATGAGCTGTCGGTACCGTTCCCAATAATTGTGCTCAGCGCAGCCGCAGTCGGTTTCATTGCCAAACAGATAGCCCCGCGACTTTTCGGTGGTACGGAGACAACGCACTCTGACGCTCAGACACTGATAGGCGGGCTTGCTGCGCAGATCAGAGATACCGGATGGCGTCCTGCGGTAAGGACCGCCGCGATCTGGCTCGCAGTGTGGGCGGCCCCGCTCTCGGCAGTTGTAATATGGAAAGGACAAAGCATTTTCAGCAGGCTCGGCATCCTATTCAGCAAGGCTGCTATGGTCACATTCGGCGGGGCATATGCCGTTCTGGCGTATGTGGGACAAGAGACAGTATGGCACTTCGGGTGGCTGCGGCCTCAGCAGATGATGGACGCGCTTGCTCTTGCAGAGACGACGCCGGGTCCGCTGATCATGGTAAATCAGTTTGTTGGATATCTTGCCGCATATCAGAACCCTGGAGATCTGAATCCGGCGACAGCAGGCGCTATCGGGGGACTGCTGACCACCTGGGTCACCTTCGCACCTTCTTTTCTTATGATATTCCTTCTGGCGCCGTACATAGAAGTGCTTCGCAAAAATGCGCTACTAGCAACAGCACTGGCCTCAGTTACAGCAGCAATTGTCGGTGTCGTGCTGAATCTTGGAGTAACATTTACCAGCAATGCTTTGTTCCAAGATGCAGGAGGTTTAGACTGGTATGCGCTTGCGGCATCGATAGTCATATTCGTCGGGCTGCAGCGCTGGAGCTGGCCGATGGTGCCTGTAATAATCGGGTCGGCGCTTATGGGATTTCTGTGGAAGACCTTTTTGTAAGGGATACAGCAGACTTTTGTGAACGGTTTGTATATCCCATACCCGGATGTACAGTGTAAAAGTAGAACATTAGTTGGAGGAGGCGCTTATGAAGAAAGCAGCTTATGCTTATCCGGTTGTTATCATTGCAATCGGAGTGATGCTGTTCAGCCTTATCCTTAGTGCAACGGCTGAGGATAAACAGGGGGCCAGACTGAAGTTCCCGTCGGGTACCGCTACGTCGTCCGAAGTCTGCGGAACCTGCCATATTTCTATTTACAGGGAATTCGCCTACGGGTTTGGCAGCGACATGAAGTACAAGGAGATGATCAGGGTCTCGAAAAACGAGCCTCCGCTTACACTGCCTGCAGGCGTATCACCGTCTGCGACTGCGCACGCCTATGCGGGTACCGACCCTTATCCAGTCCATGCGCGCACGGCTGAAGAGGAAGGCAGGTCGTGCAACATATGCCATTTCCCGCAGGCATTTAATATCCCTGACATGGACAACCTCGAAATCCCGAAGCCAAAGGGACGTGTAAAGGAGCAGGAGCCGGGCGGGCTTACTTGCGCAACTGCCATCTGACGCCGGACGGGAAGGTGCGGGGTCCATACGCCGTGAAGGCGCCGCATGAGACGGTGGAAGAGCCGAAGATGAGGACATCTGCCGCGTGCGCCTATTGCCACAGCATGGGCAAGCGCGTCATTGGAAAGCAGACCCAGACATTTCTTGAGTGGCGCGACGACTTTCATAAGCCTGATCTTGGAAGGCAGCACTGTCAGGACTGTCATATGCTGAGGACACAACGCAAGGTAGCAGATAATTTCGACGTCCCGGTGAGGGCGGTTGCGCGTCACCTGTGGACAGGCGGTCATTCGGACCAGAGGGTAGCGAGCGCGCTCAGCGTCACGATAGTGAAGCCGGACAAGACAGCGAATGATCTCGAATTTCATGTGATCAATATAAATGCCGGACATTCGGTGCCGACGGGGTCAAATCGCAGGGCGGTATATCTGATAGCCGACATAGTCGATAAAAAAGGCAAGATACTTCAGACCAAAGAATGGATGTTCGCGCCCTGGTTTGCCGAACGTCCCGACGACAAGGCCTTACTGGAGAAGGACAAAACTAAGCCTGACGCGATCGCCCGCTCACAGGCTGATGCACAGGGGCCGCACGAAACCATTATTCGCGCCGGAGAAAACCGTGTTATCGCATGGAAGCCCGATGTCAAGATTAAGAACTATACGGTCAAGGCGAGCCTGACATATGATCTGAACAGATACAACGACAGGGCTTTCACTGCCGATCAGACCGAGATATATCATACGGCCCTGGAGGTTGCGGGGAACAAGTGAGGCGGCTGATAATCATATTGATTGTTTTCGCCGCATTTCCAGTCTCGGCGATTGCCGGGCTGCCGGTCTTTACTGACGACACCGGCACGCTCGGTCCGGGGAAGTGGGAGATCAATGTCGGCGTTGATATCGACAGACGGCATAGCGAGACTCATTACGATGCGCCGGCCCTCGATATCAATTATGGCTTCGGAGAGCGCATCCAGCTTAACTACAGCACCTCATGGATAGTGCTTGACAGCCGCGGCGAGGGGATCAAGAACGGACTGAGCAATTCCGAGGTGGCGGTGAAATGGCGATTTCTGGATGAAGACAGGCACGGCATTGCCGTGTCTGTGTATCCCAGGATCGTTTTCAACAACCCGACATCATCGGCGGACCGGGGACTTGTGGACAAAGGTACAGTATACAGGCTTCCGGTGCAGGTCGAAAAGAAGATAGGGATTATAAATATTAATCCGGAATTCGGCCATGATTTCCATGCTGGCGGCAAGGATAGCTGGTTATATGGCGTCGCCCTGAAATATGCGGAAATAAAGGGGCTCGAGTTGTTGGGAGAAATATTCGGCAGCGCGGACAACAGTTTTAGGAGACATGAGATAGTCACCAATATTGGCTTGCGGTTGGACATCAGCAACTACAGTTCATTATTGGCTTCGATAGGAAAGGGTATTCATCATGCAGGCGATCAGCCGATGCTGCTTTCCTACTTGGGTATTCAATTCAGGCTTTGAAGATTCAAGGGATGGAAAGGATCGGCTTTTGGTCCATGGCCGATTCCTGCGTAATATTAAATAATTTTATTGCAGACCAAATTAACAGGAGGTAAATATGACCAGCGCACAATTTTGTCCCGTAGGAAAACTGGAGAAATTGCTTGTGGCGACTGACCGCTCGCAGATCAGCGATGGAGCGGTACACGAGGCGATCAACTTCGCAAAGAAATGCTCAAGCAGGCTTTATGTGGTATCAGTGCTTGAGACAAACCCCGAATATGAGACCACCGGATCGAGCTTTTTCGAAAAGGAAGAGGCAGAGGCAGCCGACCATCTGAAAGTGGTCAAGGAAATGGCTTCCAAAGAAGGGCTTGTTTGCGAGACCTTCTTGCATGAGGGAATGGATGCCGCCCAATCCATTGTGGATGAAGCATCAGACAAGAAGGTAGATATGGTAGTGGTAGGAAGGCACGGGCGCACCGGTTTGCTCAAGACATTGATGGGGTCGGTCGCATCCAAGGTTGTCATAAACTCACCCTGTAAAGTTCTGGTTGTGCCTAAGGCCGCACGGATTGAATATCGGAACACACTGGTTGCAACGGACGGTTCGGGGCATAGCATTGCTGCTGTTAAGGAGGCTGTCGGCATCGCAAAGAGATGCGGCAGCAAGATCATTGCGCTTTCTGCGATCCGCTCGGATGGCGAACTGGAAAAGGCAAAGGCTAATGTTAATGCCGTCCTGGAACTCGCCGAAAGCGAAGGCGTGGAGGCGGAGGGCTTGACACCGACAGGCAGGTCCTACAACGCGATCGTTGAGACCGCCGGAGGCAGAGGGGTCGATCTCATAGTCATGGGGATTCCGGTCAAGACGGCCATCGAGAAAATCTTTACGGGCAGCGCAACAGAGAAAGTCATCGGCACGGCCGGATGCGCAGTCCTTGTTGTAAAGGGAGACGTATCAGTTTCGGCAACAGTGTAGGATATTCAGCATAGCACCTCTCGCATGAATGCATTGTGCGAGGGGTGCCCGGTCTGGCCGTCTTTCAACTTCCCGTGCCGGTCTTTACTCTGCTGTCAGTCAGCGTTCAGCACGAGACAGCGAGGTGTTATGAGCTCGCTAATCAGGCGATTCAACTCGATTATCTCTCTTTTCACCTTGCGAGTATGAATTTGTTTCAGATAGCCTTTCTGTTCAGTTATGAGCAGGCCATTCAGAAGTTCTTCAAGACAGCTGAGCGCGCTGTAAAAATAGTTTTTTCGCTCATTGGTATCCTTCATCATTAGCCCTTCGGCTATATGAGACGGGATTGTAAATGTCATCTTCTTGAGCATACTGCGAAAGTCCAGGGATTCCGGCAGCGAGAGCTTGTCGGCTAATTTTTGTACGGTATCTGCAAGTTCTAATCCCTTGCGCCATATTGCGAATTTCTCGGTATTCTTCATAAATTGTGTCATTTTCTCATGCCCTCCATAATGTTGTAGCAGGGTTAAAATCAACAAATGTGCTTTTGCCTTTCATGATAATTCCGAACGATGAAAAAAGCATTAAATTGATATTAAGATATCTTCATTAATAATGACCTGCAATTATCCCTAATCAACTATCCTCAAGTTTGTCGGGGGGCTGGGCCGCACGATCTGAATGGCCTCAAAGGCTCCTATATCGATTACTGTATCCAACGGCCGGGATTCATTGCTCTGATGTTTGACATATTGACGTGAAAGGGCATTGCCAGGCAGCACGCTTGGTTCAAGGGCAGTCCCCTGGTTAATGCAGGCTGAGTTTGATGCCAGATGAAAATCCTGTCCGACCTCATTGGCAAAACCCGGATTCGATCCATTGATCATACCACCCTCATTATATATCTGCCCTGTCAACCCGCCATGACTGGAAACCCATCCTGGCTTCGTCCAGTTGTTGCGCATGTGAAGAATGCCGTCGGCATCCAGCATTGCAAGGTTGTCTCCCGACGCGGTCACATAGATTATGTTGTTTCGGCTGTCGCAGGTTTCCTCATTTGTCGACAATCGGAAAAGTGTAGTATGACCGGTTCTGGATGAGACAATAGTATTGTTATAAAAATGAAGCCTTCCTTTACGATAGATAGCGGTATTACCGCTGTCACCGCCGTAATGAACTATCTGACTGTTTCCGGCCCCATCAGGCTCGATAAGGATGTTGCCGTAAACATATGTGTCGTGATAGCTTGGATCATTGACCAGATCCATACTATCTTCCGCATCCACAAGGTCTAGCTGGCGGTTGCCGCTGTCGATCCAGTTGTAACGCACCACCAATCCTGCAGAACGGTCCTTTAGATTGTTGCCGGAGCAATTAGCCCGAGGTGGTCCAAAGTGGTTGTATTGATATGTCATGCCGATGGCTGCCGTATATGTGTTGTGCTCATAGATGCTGCCCTCTATGCCGTTGTCATATATGTAGCAGCCTTCAATGGTAATGTTGCGCGAAGCAGCTGACACAAAAAGCCCGTTACCCGAATTATGAATGATGCAATTGCGCACGACAATATTTTGACCATATTCGATATACACTGAAGCTGCATTATCGGAATAAGCTGTAAGACCGCTGCGGCCTGAAAACTGATATGGCGTGCGGCCGGAACGGATGTCGAGGTTTTCTATTACGATCCATGATCCGCTTTCGGAATTCGGAACATTCGCTCCACCTATCTTGAGTACACCGCGTGCCTCACCCCAGAAGTTCAGCTGGCTGCGAGTGATTGCATTCTCTCCATCGATGACAGGCAGTTCCCCGTTCGGACCTGCAACCCCTCGTACCGTCAAAGGGCTTTGCTGGCTTGCCTTAATGGCTATCACCCATTTTTCGCGGTACGGAGTGCTTCTATAGTAAATGAGGACTGTGTCGCCGCCTTGCAAGTTTTCCCATGGCACGTCTGAAATATTGGCATACGACTTGCCGGGACCAACCTCATAAGTTGCCGCAGGCGACTGTAAAGGAACAAACGCGAAGCAGAGAAGACAGAGTAAGAAGCATAAAATGCTATAGTTGCAAGGATAGTATGTTTTCATGTATTCATTATACTTAATTTACGTCAAAATACATACTGAAAATCGTATTCCGGTTAATAATGATGAATCAATCCCGACCATTGAAATAACAGCTGCTTAATTCCATTACTACTTCACTCATATTGCACATGCATGGGAATCTGATAAGAAATTGCAAAGGGGGTTTCTGATTTTTAAAAACATAAGACCTATATTTCGTGGATTCTGTTCGGCTTCTATACATTGTGTCATGGTTATCCGCCGCTTATAGGAGGGATAATCATCAGAGTATCACCGTCGTACAATATGGCGTCAGCTTTTACATGTTGTCCATTGATAGAGTACAGGTATGATGAGTGAGACTCTATGGACAGTCTGGCAATGGCTTGCTGTATTGTTTCATGTTCAGAAATTGTCAGCGTCTGATCGGATTCATCTTTTCTCCTCAGCGTTCCAAAAAGTTTTACAGTGATGGTAGCGTTGCTCATATCTCCTCTCCTTCCCGCTTCGCAGGGGAACCGCAAACCTGGCACCTCGGGTTGCGATTTATGGCTATGGTGTTAAAGTCCATGTTAGCTAAATTGAATAAAAGCATTTTTGAATATAACGGGCTGCCATATCCGGTGATCACTTTTATTGCCTCTACAGCCATCATGCAGCCGAGCGTCCCCGAAAGCGCTCCCAGCACCGGAAACCCGAGCTCCTGCCACCGATGATCAGCATCCTTAAAGAGGCAGTGAAAGCACGGCGTTATCCCCGGTTTTATTGAAAATAAATATGCATCCATATCGAACATCGCGCCCTCTACCATAGGCACGTTGTGTTTGATACATGCAGCATTCAGAGCGCAACGCTCCGGAAAATTGGGACGAGCCGATACTGCAATATCCGAATCGCGCACAAAGCCTGCCGTGTTTTCAGCGATCATCCGTTCATTATATATATCCACCGTCACTCCTGAGGCAATGCGGTGAATTGTCTCTTTTGCGCAATCGACTCTTGCCTTTCCGATCCAATCTTCCGTCATCAAAATCTGCCGGTTCAGATTGGACGACGTAAGCGCGCCGGAGTGTACAAGTTTAAGCCTGCCGATTCCGGCAATTGCCAGGTACAGGGCGGTCGTTCCACCGACTCCTCCAACACCAGCAATAAGTGCAGTACTGTTTTTCAGTTTGATCTGATGCTCTTTCGTGTATCCGTTAAGGGTCAGCTGACGTTTGAACCGTTCCATATCTTCGGTGTTGAGCTGAGCCAACATATTAGTGATCCTCCAGATAAATAATTTCCCTGTTTTAATTCACAGCTGCTTGCAGATAGATTGAAAGATGTTCTCCTGTCCCGCCAGCAGGCGCCTGACTCTCTCATCCGCCGGATTGCCGAAGACTTTCGTTACCGCGCCGCCTTGAACTACCGCGCCTTCGGAATAGACAATGATGGAGTCTGCTAGTGAAGCCGCCTCGACGGCATCATGCGTCACCAGCACGACCGGCACTTGAAAATTGCTGCGCAATTCCTTCAGGAATTCCCGCATTTCGATTCTAAGCGGAGCATCCAGAGCTGAGAAGGGCTCGTCAAGCAAAAGCACGTCAGGACGTCTCATCAGGGCCCTTGCAAAAGCCACCCTCTGTTTCTGACCTCCGGATATTTCTGATGGGCGTCTGTTCTCAATACTGCTTACGTGAAATGCTTCCATCAACTCGCGGTAACGTTCTGTCTTTTCGTGCTGGGCGACGCCCTTGGCGCCGAATAGTATATTTTGCCTGACAGTCATATGCGGGAACAAGGCAAGATCCTGGAATACATATCCAAGAGACCTCTTCTGTGGAGACATATTGATATGCCGTTCGCTATCGAAATATGTCGACCCGTTGGCTTTGATAGCTCCACTGTCGGGCTTCATAAGCCCGGCGATCAGCTGCAAAGTTAGGGATTTGCCGGATCCGGAAAAACCGAACAGAACGGCCAGCTCATCGCCAATTTCCCATGAAACGTCGAGTGAAAATCCCTTCAATCTTTTTTTTACGCAAACCGACAGTCCCATCAGAAGATCCTTCTGCTGTATCTATTAGCCAGATATAAAAAAAGAGCTGCGACGATTGTGAGCAGGGCCACCATCCCTGCTGCTTGCTCCTTGTCGCCACTCGCTGAGAGCGAATATATTGCAAGCGGCATAGTATCGGTTTTGCCCGGGATATTGCCAGCCAGCATAAGGGTTGCTCCGAATTCACCAAGCGCGCGCGTGAATGAAAGAACTATTCCCGCTAGAAGTCCTCGTCTGGCAAGAGGAAGAGTTACCCTCAGCGCCGTTTCCCATTCGGAATGTCCGAGCGTATAAGCAGCGTTGACGAGGTTGCTGTCAACGCTCTCCAGCGCAGCCCGGCCTGTTTTTATCATCAGCGGCAAAGCCACTACAAAAGAAGCGATCACTGCTGCGTACCATGTAAACATGATGCTCCAGTCCAGCCATTCATAAAAATATCTGCCGATAAAACCGTTTCTGCCGAATGCAATGATCAGGTAATAGCCGGTAACCGTCGGCGGCAGAACAAGAGGTAGTGTAAGTACGATATCCAGCGCCTCCTTGCCCGGGAAATTTTTCCTGGCAAGGAGGTACGCGATCGGCATGCCGATGACGACGATAAGAACCGTTGCCACACATGCGACTTGTAGTGACAGCCGCAGCGAAAACAAAACCGAATTATCCATTATTGAAAACTAAGTTAAGGAATTCGAAACCCGTACTTCGTGAGAATAGCTGTTCCTTCCTTAGAACGAACCGCCTCTGCAAAGGCCTTTGCATCAGTTTCATTTTTTGTCCCTTTTACCACGGCAATGGGATATATCACAGGCTTATGGCTCGCTTCAGGCGCCTCCGCAGCCATATTTACTTCCGCACTCCTGACTGCTGCATCTGTTGAATAGACAACGCCGGCGTCGACCTCTCCACGCGCGACGTAGTCAAGCACCTGTCGGACGTTTTCAGCATAAACAAGTTTATCCTTGATTGATGGGGTAATCTTATAATAATCGAATACCTCAGCGGCATACCGGCCTGCAGGAACAGTCTTTGGATTACCGGCAGCTATGCGCTTGACACCTGATGATGTCAGATCCTCAAACGATTTGATATTGCCGGTTTTTGGAGTAACTAGAACTACCCGGTTCTTCGCAAAGTCTGTCCTTGTTCCTGCAAGGATCAGGCCTTTAGCAGCCATTTCATCTATATCTTTTTGAGCGGCTGAGGCAAAAACATCGACCGGCGCGCCGCCTTCTATCTGACGGACAAGATCACCCGAAGCACCGAAATTGAAAAGAACTTTGGTGCCCGGATGCGCCGCTTCGTATTTTTTGCCGATCTCTTCAAATGCGTTCTTCAGGCTGATCGCAGCAGAAACCGTTAAATCGGCAGCATTTATATCGCAAGCCATGAACAGAATGACAAGTAAGATCGATAAGGCAGCAATTACTCTTTTCATGAAAATTTATTCCCCCTGTCTATTTAGTATTATGGTATCAGATGCCTTAAAATTGTATCACATCGCCTTTATTTATACCCTGCTCATTAACTAACAAGGTACTGCAATATCCATTCCAAGAAGCAGCGCGCTTTGCGCGAGGATTGCTTTTAGTTTAAATAAGGCCATGGGATAATATGACTTATTGATGCGATAGTTTAGCCTAGCAGCAGTGACATAGCTTCAAAAGTGTTAATATTATAACATTAATGTATGAACTGGCGCACAGCGTTCTGAGCGATCAAATATCACGCCGTTGTATGCGTGAAAAATGCATATAGATACAGTCTTGCCACAGATGAATAGGCCAGAAAATTGAGAATTTGTAAGTTGTTGATCTAGAAAGTGGAGCTGAACGGGATCGAACCGTCGACCTCTTGAATGCCATTCAAGCGCTCTCCCAACTGAGCTACAGCCCCATAGCAGATTAAAAGAATATCATCTGCGATCTAGTATTGTCAAGGGTTTACCATTCTGGTATGCTTTAGGAAAGAAGGGAATACGGAAGGCGGTCATGGGAAAACGGGTCGTATGTGCTGGGACTTTTGACTATCTTCATCAGGGGCATATTGATTTCCTGACACAGGCAAAAGAGCTCGGCGACGAGCTTGTGGTTATCGTGGCTAGGGATATGACAGTATTGAAGATCAAGGGGTTCAATCCGACGCACAGCGAAGATCTGCGAGCGCAGAGGATCAGGGAAACCGGTATCCCCGACCTTGTTGTCCTGGGCAATCTTGAGCACGATCTTTTTCATATTCTCGACGAGCTGGACCCCGATGTAATCGCGCTGGGGTATGACCAGAGGGTCTCTGAAGAGGCGGTGCTCAGGCGCTGCCGCAAATGCAAGGTTGTGAGGCTTGGCTCGTATCATCCCGAAAAGTTCAAATCGTCTCTCTACCGAAACCGCGAGGGAAAGTCTTAGCATCACGAACACTGCGCGGCTTATTTATAATGAAGCAAGGGTGTGCATGAAGCATCCGGCGTGAAGCGCGCTGTCTGGGTTCTCACGGCCGCGCGAGCGGGCAGGGAAATTATCCTAATTGAAGCAGAATGAGCATTTCCTGATCAGAGTGTTTTAATCCCACACAATGACTAATTCAGCGGGCGAAGGTTGGATGCTTAATGCTCTGCAGTATGAATAATCAGAGGGCTGATCAATAGGAGTGGCGAGTTGCCAAATAGAAAGGGCCTCAGAAGAGGCCCTTTTACAATAATAAATAATGGTAATAAAAATTATTTTACAAAAGGATTTGCATAGAACGTGATAAGAACGACAACGAGAGCATAAATTGCAAGAGACTCGATCATAGCCAGACCGATGATCAGTGTGGTCATGATTTTGCCGGATACTCCGGGGTTCCTTGCAGTACCCTCTGTTGCACCTCTTAAGCCGTGACCCATGCCGATGCCGCAACCAAGAGCCGCCAAACCGATACCGATGGCGCAGCCCAGTGTTGCAAAGCTGAAGTATCCGAGTTTCGGATCAGCAGCCTTCGCCATTTCCTCTGCGCCCGCGATAGGTGCAAAGAGAGCCACGATGAAGAGGGTGAGCATAGAGATTACAAACAGTTTCTTCATCATTATCCTCCTTTCTTTGGTATTTTAATGCCCTTCCTCAACCGCGCCGGCGAGGTAGAGCGTAGTGAGAAGCATAAAAACGTATGCCTGAATGAAGCTGATCAGCGTGCCAAGCATGAGGATTACTGACGGAACTATGATAGGCGCCAGTATTGCCAAGACGAGTAAGAGGATATGCTTTGCTACCATATTGCCGAAGAGTCGAACTGACAGTGTGATCGGTCTTACAAGGTGACCGATAACTTCCAGAACGAACATGAACATCATGAAAGGTATGGCCGCAACGGACTGTATAGGCCCCATGAAATGCTTGAGATACTTTATGCCATGCACCTTGAAGCCGTAAAACTGATAGATGAAAAATACCGGAATGGCCATCGAGGCGGTCATGTTAATGTTGCTTGTAGGCGACTCGAAGCCGGGTATAAGCCCGAAGAGGTTGCAGACCAGAATGTACAGGAAGATGGTTCCGAGGAGAGGATAGAACTTTTCGCCATAGTGATGGCCGATGTTGCTTTCGGCTGTTGACATAAAGAAATCG
>DATHDG010000029.1:0-14054 GCA_035319125.1 Dissulfurispiraceae bacterium
TTATTCTCAATACCTATGACGGTGCTTATGTTTGTTTGTCTGCCCAGGACAGGATATCCGCTATTTGATTTCCTGAATGCTCGCGGTAGCTCTGCCGGTTTTACAGATCATGTGACACTTGGTGACATCTCAGGCATTCAGGAGAACTCGTCCGTCATACTCAGGGTCGAGAGCGCGCAGGTTGATCCGCAGATGCTCTATTGGCGGGGGATAGTAATGGACTCGTTTGACGGCAAATCCTGGAGAGGCGCCGGAAGACCGAGACGCCGTGAAGGGGTGTTTCAGCTTGAGGGGCGCAGGCTGGTGCAGACGATTTACCTTGAACCGTACGGCAACAGGTATCTCTTTGCTCTTGACAAGCCTGTGTCTCTGCAGTACCGGGATGCATCAGTATCAGAGGATTTCACAATTACCGCAAAACGCGATATTGATCAAAGAATCAGATATAGCGTGGTTTCTGTGTTATCCGGCTATGACAGGCTTGAATCTATTGAAAGAAATAAATATCTTCAACTTCCAACCGCAGGATTGGAAAGAATCCGGCCGCTGGTCGGCAGACTTACTACCGGGACGGGCACTGAAGCCGATGCGTTGTCTATTCTCCATTATCTTACAGATGGCACATTCAAGTATTCACTTAAGAACCTGCCGGTGACATCCGAACCGATTGAAGACTTTCTGCTTATACATAAATCCGGCAACTGCGAATATTTCGCGTCATCAATGGCAGTCATGCTTCGCATGGCTGGGATACCAGCGAGGTTGGTCGGTGGCTATCACGGAGGAGTTTACAATGCGATCGGCGGATATTATCTTGTGACGCAGAACAATGCCCATGTTTGGGTAGAGGTGTATCTCGACAATAAAGGCTGGGTCCGAATGGATCCAACCCCGGCTTCAGGAGCAGCTGTCCCAAAAGGGCGGCAGAGTCTAGCGTTCAAGCTCAGGCTGTTGTTGGATGCTGCGAACTATTACTGGAATTCAATGGTGATCGGTTATGATCTTAACAGACAGGTATCGTTGCTGTCAGATTTCAAGAATGCTGTAACAGCACCGCGCGTTGACATCACAGCAGTGAAAAGACCGGCTGTTCTGTTGACTCTCATTGCAATATCATTTACGGCTATTGCAATAGGAATTGCACGCTTTATTAAGAGAAGGAAGCCTGAGGTTCTGGTAATGGAGCGGTTTGCGAGAATAATGAAGAAATACGGTTATGTACGCAGCGCTGCAGAAGGTCTTCGAGAGTTTGCAGCCAGGATAGATAACATCCCGCTGCGCAATAAAGTCATTGTATTTATATCTGAAATTGAGAAAATATATTATAGGGACAGGGTTATGACCGAGGCTGATCAGGTTAGCTTGATGCGTTTTCTGGAGGATATATGATTAGGTTTTTTTTTGGCAGCCTTTTATAGTAAAATTATGCAGAAATCAACATTATTCTGTATCGGGAGGTTACAAATGACCGACGAAGAGATCATAGAAGCGCTGAAAAAGTCGAATGAAGATTTCAGGAAACTCTGCGACGAGCACAAGGAATTGAACGGCCAGCTTGACGAGATGAACAAGAAGCACTATCTCTCTCCTGAGGAGGAGGTCGAGAAGAAAAAGATGCAGAAAGAGAAGCTTTACAGGAAAGATAAAATAGCTGAGCTTATCCGAGATTACAAGAAGAACCACAATAATTAATCCATAAAAATCAACCAGTGATGTCTACGGTTACAACCGTCTGAGAAAGATAAGGGGATATTTTTCTATGAAAAGAAGCGATACGATCAAATGCGGATTAGAGAGGATGCCGCATAGGGCGCTCCTTTATGCTACAGGAATGCCCGGCGGCGAAATGAACAAGCCTTTTATAGGAGTGGCAACCAGTTTTACGGATATAATCCCCGGTCATATAGGGATGCGGGACCTCGAAAGGTTTATTGAAAAGGGAGTACATACCGGCGGAGGATATCCTTTTTTCTTCGGCATCCCCGGCATATGCGACGGCATTGCCATGGGGCACAAGGGGATGCACTATTCGCTGGCATCACGTGAGTTGATTGCCGATATGGTTGAGACAGTGGCAGAGGCGCATCAGCTTGACGGATTAGTTCTTCTTACGAATTGCGACAAGATAACGCCGGGCATGCTGATGGCGGCAGCCCGCATTAACATTCCCAGCATAGTTGTAACAGCTGGACCGATGCTGGGCGGTCATTACAAAGGACGCCGTCTTAATCTCACGAGCGACACGTTTGAGGCTGTCGGGAAATTCAAGAAAGGCCTGATCAAAAAGGACGAGCTTCAGGGGCTGGAAATGTGCGCCTGCCCCGGCGCCGGGTCATGCCAGGGCATGTATACCGCTAACACAATGGCATGCGTGACTGAAGCATTGGGGATGAGCCTGCCGGGTTGCGCGACTGCCCCGGCTGTCCTAGCGGCAAAAAAGCGTATCGCGTTTGAAAGTGGCGTGCGCATTGTTGAACTGATCAAGAAGAACATAACTCCGCGCAAGATCATGACAAGAGCAGCTTTTGAAAATGCAATTGCGGTAGACCTTTCGCTTGGCGGCTCTACCAATACTGCGCTTCATATCCCGGCTGTGGCTCACGATGCCGCAGTTGAACTGAAACTGGAATTGTTTGACGAGATCAGCAAGAGGACGCCTCATCTAACAAACATGATTCCAGGCGGACAATATTATATGGAAGACCTTGATATAGCCGGTGGTATTCCTGCGGTGCTGAGCAGGCTCAAGGACGTGCTGAAGGACAGTCCTACTGTTTCAGGCCGCAGCATTAAACAGATAGCTGCTGCAGCCGAGGTCGTGGACGATGATATTATAAGGCCGCTGGATAAAGCGTTTCATAAAGAAGGCGGAATAGCCGTTCTAAAAGGCAACCTTGCTCCAGACGGTGCCGTGGTAAAGCAGACTGCTGTCAGCAAGAATATGATGAAATTCGAAGGGACAGCTAAGGTATTCGATTCTGAGGAAGTGGCCATGAAAGCAATCCTTTCCGGCAAGATCAAGCCAGGATGTGTTGTTGTGATCAGGTATGAAGGGCCAAAGGGCGGACCCGGCATGAGGGAAATGCTTTCGCCTACATCGGCAATAGCAGGTATGGGACTGGCTGAATCAGTAGCTCTTATCACTGACGGGCGTTTTTCCGGGGGAACTCGTGGACCGTGTATCGGGCATATTTCTCCTGAAGCTATGGAGGGTGGACCCATTGCTCTGGTTAAAGATGGAGATAGGATCAAGATCGATATTCCAAAACGAAGAATAGAACTATTGGTGCCTGATAAGGAGCTTACGCAGAGGAAGTCCTCATGGAAGAAGCCGCAGCCCAAGATAAGAAAAGGATATTTGTCCAGATATGCCAGGCTGGTAAGCTCAGCAGCATCAGGCGCCATTATGCTCGATTAATGATTTGCCTTCATGGTAACATAACATCTCTCAAGCGGGCGTAACTCAGTGGTAGAGTGCTAGCTTCCCAAGCTGGAAGTCGCGGGTTCGAATCCCGTCGCCCGCTCCAACTTGTTGTCTGTATTCATAAAAATCACGGCGTATGATTGTGATTTGCAACGTGATCAACCTGCTCTGGCTTTAATTGTTTTATAGCTCTTGACGATGGGCATGTTTGCATTTATAATCTAGCGGAAGGCATAAAAATGAAGGACGGACTATAAAGGGTCTCGTGCTTGTCTAATAACACTCTAAAGTGAAGCGGCAATTTGCCGGATATATGCGAAAGGAGAAACGAGATGGGACTTTTCGATGAACTCGCTGGCAAGGTAATCGGTGCTATAGGCGGCGGCAGTGGCGGTGAGCATGCTGGGCTGATAGATGAGATAATGGGTATGGTTACCAGCAAGAGCACTGGAGGATTGTCAGGGTTGCTTAATTCCTTCAAGGATAAAGGGTTGGGCGACCTCATTCAATCCTGGGTAGGTACCGGACAGAATATGCCGATATCGCCTGATCAGATACAGCAAGGGCTCGGAACGGAGCAGATACAGCAAATTGCCCAAAAGTTAGGTGTCTCTCCTGAAATTGCAAAATCGAAGCTGGCAGAGTTCCTGCCCGTTATTATCGACAAGATGACGCCGGATGGTAAAATCCCTGAGGGCGGTTTGATCGGTAAGGCACTTGACTCGCTCAAGTCATAGCAGTGAGGCTAGTTTGATAGCCTGGCCGCAGGCGTAATATCAAATGCAGCAATAACTAATCTGAAGGGGGATGATATGCAAAGTATAGTCAGAAAGATGTTAAGCAGATTGTTGGTTTTATCAGTGATAGTTTGTTTGGCGCTTGCCTTTAGCGTGCCTGCATTTGCAAAAGATGACAAGGCGCCGGTTGACATTAATACCGCGTCGCAGAAACAGCTTGAAGGCCTGAAAGGGGTTGGCGCTGCGACTGCAAAAAAGATTATAGCTAATCGTCCGTACAAATCGGTGGATGAGCTCTCAAAAGCTGGGTTATCAGCTAAAAAAATAGCTGATCTGAAACCGTTAGTTACTGTGGGAGCTGCAATGCCGTCAGCCAAACCGTCAAAAGCGGAGTCTACTTCTGCTCAGCCGGCTGTGGCTCCATCCAAACCTGCTGTAAAGCCGGCACCTGTAGCAGCTCCATCAAAGCCGGATGCGAAGGCGGCTCCTGCAGCGTCTAACAAGGCAGCGGCTGAAAAGAAATCGACTTCAGCCCTTGCTCCAGGAGAAAAAGTCAATATCAACACGGCTACGAAGGAAAAAATTGAAGCACTCCCCGAGATAGGTCCTGTGAAGGCACAGGCAGTAATCGATGGCAGGCCATATAATACGCCAGAAGACATAATGAAAGTAAAAGGAATCAAGCAGGGAACATTCGACAAGATAAAGGATCAGATAACTGTTAAATGATTGTCGCGGGACATGCGGCCATTTCAAGTGGCTGCATGTCCCCTCATCTGAACCTGTATGTGTTACATTGCTAAAAGATATATCTTTGATTTGAAAGTTGTCAGCGGTCGATCTTTATAAGAGGAGAATTTTATGAAGACGAGCTTACTTATAATTTGGTTCTTATCTGTGACTTTTTCTTTTGTCGTTGGATACACGCGCGGCATAGGCGAGCGGTATGAGGCGGTAGAGAAGGCTGTGCTTTTTGATTACGGCCAGCAGCTCCGGCAGGCGATCCGTGATGGTATTCCCTTTAAACTTAAAGGCTCGGATATTACGTTCATGCCTCGAAGCGATACCCAAATGGAAGCATCTGCAGTAGGGCTGAAGAGGTTTGTCAGCCAGATTAAGCAAACTAGCGAATAATTTACCGATGCCTGCACAACTATCTGGAAAGCAGCATAATTTATGATGACTCTGTCAGCATCAATCAGTCGTATTTATCCGGTAGCCTAATTTTATATTTATATAAGAGGTATGTACAGTATGTCAGATGCAAGTACTTATTCACTCCTGGCAGTCCTTCACGAACTAAATGACAGAGAGTTCAAGCGCAAGCTGGCTATGTTTCCTGAAGAGTTGAAATATTATGTGATTCTTGCCGGAGGCATTATTGGCGCTGAGCTTTCCAAGAGGGTGAAAGAAACTCCGGAAGCGGTTGTGCGCGATGGAGGAGCATTTGTTTCCGGCATGATAAATATATCAGCGCCGAATGATGACGATGCGTTTAAGGGAGTCCTGGAAACATCTCTGATTGAAACAATTAAGTACGAGTTGCGATTTTCCTGCATGAACTGCCGACGGTTCAATGAATGCCTGGACCTTGATAATCTGAAAATTGGTTCGCTTTTCGAGCGACGCGTGCGTGGTGATGAGACACAAGAACTGAGAAGGGAAATTATATCGGAGGTTGCTGAAGCTCTGGTGAGTACTCCATATATTGATGATGACAATGCTCAGAAAAAATGCGATAAGTTCGTCCATCAATACGACGTTGTAGCCCTCGGAGAAGTGTTTGCCAGATATTCAGAGATAGCTGCAGCGCTTCGAAAAGAATACGGTATCGACTACGGAACTGTACTTCAACATATGGTCGATATCAATATGAATTTTTGTGAGAAAATCAATAGCCTGCCCAATAGCTAGTAGCGTAGTCGCGCTGTTTAAAAAAGAACCCTAATTTGCGGTGCAAATCTGGATTCCTGTTTCTCGCCTAACGATGCATACAATTCGATTCTTAATGCCTGAAAATTCTGAAGCAGCCGGCAATTAGACCACTGCAAGGACAGTAGGGACAGTTCTACTAAAATCCATGGCGTGTTTATAAGATAGAAGCTGCGCGACATGGCTGTGCTGCTTTGAATGACCAGCCCTGGTAGTGTACAATGTAAGCTGTAAATAATGCTGTTCACGGCAAACTGCTTGTGATCAGCGTACTTAAAGGCGGAATATAGATAAATCATATGAACGAACAAAACGAGACGACTCCGGATACGGAGGCTGAAAATGCTAGTGCCGGCCAAATGTCGGCTGATACAACAGGGCAAGCTAAGACTAATACCAGACGACGCAGACCCAGATATCGCAAGACAAGACGCAATAGAAATGAACTGCAACCACAGATTGCATCTAATATTTCTTCGGAGGGTGGATCAAATTCTCATGCTCAGTTGATGTCATCAGATCAAGACGCAGTTACAGGACCAAATACTGAAGTAGCGACTGCAGACAACGTGGAAGAAGCGCCGTCTCCTGTAAAAGGAAAATATAGACGCCGCCGCAGACGGTCGCGTAAAGGAAAGCGGCCTGAAGGTCAGGAGATTGTCGATGCAGAAGCTGCAACTGAAAGAAAGCCCAAGGATCGTACGAGGCGCATTTTAATTAATGCGCGATATCCTGACGAAAAGCGGGTTGCTATTATCGAAGGTGAAGATCTGAGTGATTTTTATGTTGAAATTGCTGCGCGCGAGCATTTGAAGGGAAATATTTATAAGGGCATTGTAATGTCTTTGATGCCGGGTCTGCAGGCTGCTTTTGTGGATTTCGGACAGAAGAAGCATGGCTTTCTGCAGTACCGCGAGGTAATGCCGGAATTACTTCAACCAAGAGAAGAACAGCAGGAAGGCAAACCGGTGCAAAAAGGCTTGTTAAAGGGTCAGGAGATCCTGGTACAGGTGGAAAAGGACGAATACGGTACCAAAGGCGCCAGCCTTACGACATATATATCAATCGCCGGTAGGTATATCGTTATGATGCCGGGCCAGAAACGGATTGGTATATCCAGAAAGATTGAATGCCGCGAGGACAGAGACCGTCTGAAGGAAACGTTTAATAATCTAAAACTGCCAAAGGATACTGGATTCATACTCAGGACAGCCTGCGGTGATTCAATAGAAAAAGAACTTAGTCTGGATCTTAAGTACCTGATTAAGCTTTGGGATCGTATCAAGGCGGATGCCGCAAAGGTTTCAGCGCCCGCTCTTATATACAAGGAGCAGGACATGGCTATGCGGACGGTGCGTGATTATCTCACGTCTGATGTTGCCGAGGTGCTGATCGATGATGGCGCGACGTATACCGCTACGAAGGCTTTTCTTCGCAAGATAATGCCATGGCGCAAGGTTAACGTCATCAATTATAAAGACAAGAAACCACTATTCGGCCTATATAATCTTGAGGCGCAAATAGCGAGTCTTTCTCATCGTGAAGTGAGGTTGCCGTCAAAGGGATATCTGGTGTTTGACAGGGCTGAAGCCCTTACCGCCATAGATGTAAATTCTGGCAGGAGTCGCAAGGAAGAAAATATTGAGTCCACTGCGTTAAATACAAATCTTGAAGCGGCGGACGAGATCGCGCGCCAGCTCAGGCTTCGTGATATAGGCGGGCTTGTTGTTATTGATTTTATCGATATGGAATCCAGCAGGAACCGCAGGCTGGTGGAAACTCGCATTCAGGAAGCGCTCAGTTCTGACAAGGCAAACACAGAGGTTGCCGGCCTGTCAAAATTCTGCATACTTGAATTGTCGCGAGAGCGGATCAGACCAGCCTATTCAGAAACCATTTCGCGCAGATGCGCCTTTTGTGACGGCAGGGGCGCTGTGCATTCCGATGACTTTGTGGCATTAGGCGCTGTGCGGGAAATACATGAACTTGCTGCCACGGGTGAATGGTCCGAGATCATTTGCCGTATACCCGTTAAGAGCGCCAACATCTTGATCAATGCCCGCAGACATGAGTTGTCGATGATTGAAAAGGAGTATGATATTATCATAACGGTTGAAGCTGATCCATCTGTACACTCCGGAAAGTACGAGATGTCAAAAAAAGCAAAAATAGCATTGAGCGGGACTGAATCCTGAGCTTAGCGTTAACTGTCTGCCCTATGGAGGAAACATGAAGAAATGTATCATAGTTGCGGCAATAATGACTGTGTCTATGTTGTCAGTTTTTACGCTCGCATCTTTTGCACAAGATGATGTTCCATACACATTCCTATCCGGACCGTCAGGACCAAGGGTATGTCTCGGATCATGGAAGCCTTCAAAAGATCCCGCCCTTCCCGGCACCTGCTATGGCCAGACGATGGATCTTAATCAATTCTCTGCTTCTTCATCCAGGCTTGGTGCTGAAAGACTAAACAGCGTGATAGATATTCTTTCTTCAATAGATCAGCGGCTTTCTGTGAATAATGCGCAGATGCAAAACATGTTGCTTGCAATTGGTAATATGCAGCGGTCAATGGAAAGGCAGTCTTATCAGGACAGCGGTCTCAATGAACAGATAAACAGGAGATTCAATGCATTGCCACAGGAAATATTGGCAAACGATGCATTCAGGCGCGAGATCAACAAGCTTAGGGAAGACATCCTGAAAGACGTGGATGCACGCATATCAGCAAAGACCCCTTCACGGGGCAGCAGATAACCTCTGAGTATGTTTTCGATCGGTAAAGCACGTTTCCTCCAGATTCAGACTATGTTTATGGAGACATTTGGGCTGGGCAGGGCTGCCGCGTTTTCAGCAATACTGCTGATTTTTTCCATATGTATCTTCGCTGTTTACTGGTTTTTTCATTCAGCACCGCCTGACACGATAACATTGACAGCTGGTCCGGAAGGCAGCGTGTTTCAGAGCAATGCTGAAAAGTACAAGAAGATCCTCGCTCGTAACGGTGTCAAATTGAAGATTCTGCCATCACAGGGTTCGCAAGAAAACCTAAAGCGACTTACGGACAAGTCATTTCACGTAGATATAGGATTTGTGCAAGGCGGTGTTGCTCAGGGACTGAAAACCGAAGGCCTCGTGTCTCTGGGGAGTATTTCATACCAGCCTCTTCTGGTTTTCTACAGGAGCAGGGAGACGCTAAACCTGCTTTCAGGTTTTGCCGGTCAACATCTTGCAATTGGTCCCGAAGGAAGCGGAACCCATACGCTCGCTATGACGCTGCTTGCGGCAAACGGGATCGAGCCTGGCGGGAACACATTTCTTGAGAGTTTAGACGTCGATGATGCGGTGAGCGCTTTGAACAGCGGCAAAGTTAATGCAGTATTTCTCATGGGTGATTCGGCTTCAGTTCAAACGATGCGGACTCTTTTAAGAACTGAAGGCATTCAGTTGTTCAACTTCACCCAGGCTGATGGCTATGTCCGACGTATTAATTATCTGAACAAACTTGAGCTCCCTCAAGGATCGATTGATTTTGGCAGAAACTTACCGTCTCATGATATTACGCTTGTCGGACCCACGGTAGAAATAATTGCCAAACCAGATCTTCATCCTGCGCTTTCAGATCTGCTTATTGAAGCTGCTCAGGAAGTGCATGGCAATGCCAGCCTTTTGAAGCGGAGGGGTGAATTCCCGGCGCCGATTGAGCATGAATTCCCGATCAGCAACGATGCAACCAGATACTATAAATCGGGGAAGAGTTTTTTATATCGCTACCTTCCTTTCTGGATGGCCAGTCTTGTCAACAGGGTTCTTGTGGTGTTTGTGCCTATGGTTGTTGTACTGATTCCAGGGTTAAGACTCATACCGCTCATTTTCAGCTGGCGAATAAAGCTTCGCATTTTACGCTGGTACCGGGCTTTGCTTGTCTTGGAACAGGACTTGATCTTGGAGATGTCGTCCGAGCTACGGAGAGAGTTGCTATCGAGGCTTGACCGCATAGAGGATGCAGTTAACAAAATGAGAGTGCCGGCTTCTTTTGCAGAACAGTTCTATGTTTTAAGGGGACACATAGATTTTGTCAGGAGCCGCCTTGATCGATCAAGCGGGGATTGAAAGCAGCCCGCTAAGCAATAAACCAATTATCGGCTGACGCATTACTTGCATTTTAACATCTTATAAAATCAACCACTTATCTAAAATGTTGACCCATATATAAGAATTGACGCATAACCTGCAATTTTCCGAGATTGTTGCCATATACAAATTCCAACTGTCATACGGGGGTTCTATAGCGCTGCTTAGTGTATAATTCAATATGCCTGATAAACAATTTACAGTTTTTTGGTCCTGGCAGTCAGACTCGCCACCCGAAGGCAATCGTAATTTTATCGAAAATTGTCTTAAGCGAGCTTCTAAAATATTCATCGTAATACTGGAACTAAAATCATAATTGATAAAGATACGAAAGGCGTTGGCGGATCACCAGCAGTTATAGACATCATTCTTGAAAAAATTCGTGGCTGTGATATTTTCGTTTGGGACGCATCGCTGATTTATAAAAAACCTCGCCCAGCTCCCAACTCAAATGCTTTTCTTGAACTCGGGTATGCTTTAGCAATACTAGGGGATCGCCGCATTATTGGCGTTATGAATGCTGCGGTTGGTGGTGGTCCGGATAAGTTACCCTTCGATTTTAAAAACCGGCGTTGGCCGATTCAATATCACTATAAAGTCCCGATCGATAAGGATAAAAAAAGAAAGTTGCTGCCGAACTAACACTAGATCTTGAAAAAGCTATAAGTTCCGCAATGAATGAAGCTAAATGCGGCGTACTACGTGCAGATATCAACCTTAATGTTGCTAATAGATTATGGAAATGCATGGATTCAGCATGGATATATGATTGGTACCACCATAGGAGAAATAATCCTCAATACGAAAGCAAGGACAATTTCGATCGCATTGAAGAATATATCCTAATGGCTGATAAGCCCGAGAATAAATTGATCGCCTCGTCGCTCCACGATCTTCACACAAAATTATTAGAGATAATGAATAAATATTTGTACGATACAGCACTAATAATGACTCCAGACGGAGATAAAGCATATAAAATAAAAATAAAACGACGTGAGTGGATAGACTCTGTTTGTCTGGTCGAAGGTAATAATTGTGGAGTCAAGGAGTGAGAATGTACGAAGAAATCTCCAAAAAGATTCTGTCCGACACAATTAAGGCAATCATCTATGCTAGTGCAATAACCATAAAACAAAAAATCCTATCAGCGCTAGGCAGGCGGCTGCCAGCAAAAGCTTATATGCCTCATCTACTTTATTGTATTCATACGCCCAATAATGCTTCTTATATTCATCGAAATCAGACTGAGATTGTTTCTTATGACGAATTGAAAGCGAAACTGCTAAACACAGTAGGGCATACAAAACGCCAAAGGCCAAGTGAAATCCAATACCTCATGAAGCCATGTTATCAATTAGGCAACCTCCAACGATCCCATGTAGGGGAAATAATTAAAAATAGCTATTAAGACAAGAGTTGCAACGATATTTTTCAATTTTAACATTCTATCTCTAAAAATAAAGCATTATGATAGATTTTTATAACCGGTACAGTGTTGGGGAATCTTACATATGATCTGATACATATAAACTGTAATTTATTTTACATATTATATGGTACAATAAGGTTGTAATAGGAGGTGGATCATGGATGTAAACCCTTTTCAGTATGGCAAGGAAGTCTCAGGGGAATTCTTCTGTAACCGGAAACAGGAGATTAAGGATCTCTTAGTACATATGAGGAGTTCTACCAACGTGATGGTATATTCCCAACGAAGGTTCGGCAAAACTTCCCTGATAAAGGAGGCCCTCAAAAAGGCATCGGAGGAAGGCATGGCGACCGTTTACGCGGACCTGGGCTCGGTTTTATCGGAGCGACTGTTCGTCCATGTCTATTCAAGGGCCATTGCGGAATCCCTCCAAGGCCCCATGGAAAAGGTGATCTCGCTCGCAAAGGATATCTTCAAGAAGCTCCGGCCAACATTTGCGCTTGATGATGATACAGGGAAGCCGAAGCTCGAATTCAATGTTGACAGAGGAGAGTCGCTTCCTTTTGTGGAGGATGTTCTCGCTTCTGTGGATAGGTACCAGAAGAAGCTTAACAAAAAGGTCGTTGTTGTTTTTGATGAGTTCCAAGAAGTAGGCCGACTGGAGACAGACTATCTTGAAAAAAGAATCCGATCCTCTATCCAGGCCCACAAGCATGTTTCATATATATTCTGCGGCAGTAAACGGCATCTCATCTACGAGATGTTCAATAATCCGGCCAGGCCTTTCTACCGCAGCTCTGCCCATTATCCGATCCGAAAGATACCTCGCGATGAGCTTGCTAAATATATCACGGAGCGATTTGCCTCAAGCAAAAAGACGATCGGAGACAAGGCTGTACAGGCCGTCCTCGAAATATGCGAGATCCATCCTTACTACGTCCAGTATCTCTGCCATATTCTCTGGGATGCTTCAAATGGCAAGAAGATAGGAGATAATGATGTAAGACGAGCGGTACAGACACTGCTTTCCAGGGAATCTGCTGCTTATACGAATACCTGGGACCTGCTGACCATCCAGCAGAAAAAAATGCTTGTGGCGTTGGCAAAGAAGCTCCCCGAAGAAAAGATTAGTTCCGCCAGCTTTCTGAGCAAATACGAACTCGGATATGCCTCCACGGCAAGGAACGCGCTTCAAAGCCTCGAAAAGAAGGACATGGTAGATCGCGAGGGCGATGAATACAGCATCATCGACGTAATGTTCAGGCGGTGGTTATTATATAAATATCCCGAGCAGATGTAGGCGGTGACATATGTGCCAGCTATAAATTAATCGCATATCAACGGATATATTGCCTAATGATACCGTGTATAGTATAATCTTTATTAATCAAGGGATTAGGCTGGCTCCTGCAAGGATTATTTCGCTTTTTCGGTGTATTATTTCGCTAATCCAGTAAAAAAAGCACTTTATGCGCCAAAAAAAAAGCAGCTTATGCGTCAGAAATCGCACTATATGCGTCAACCGATAATTATCCTAAAAATATGTTGAACTTTTCCTTCAACTATGTCAGAATTATGACATGGGTATCGATGATATGTTTATGCACCCTATGGTCCCTCCAATCGTAGGCACATCGTCGTCAATAAGGCGTATTTACAGCTTAATTTCAAAAGTTTCTCAGTCTGACAGCACTGTGCTTGTGTTGGGTGAAAGTGGCACTGGCAAAGAGCTTGTTGCAAGAACTATTCATTACAGTGGCAAGCGTGCTGATAAACCATTCATCCCTGTCAATTGTGGGGCCATACCGGCCGATCTTCTGGAATCGGAGCTGTTCGGCCATGAAAAGGGTGCATTTACTGGAGCAATTGCCTCCAGAACAGGACGTTTTGAACTTGCTGACGGTGGAACTGTCTTTCTGGATGAGATAGGGGAAATGTCTCCTATGCTCCAGGTGAAACTGCTCAGAGTCCTTCAGGAAAGGTCATTTGAGAGGATAGGCGGCAGTAAGACGGTTAATGTCGATGTACGGGTCATTTCTGCTACAAACCGTAACCTCGAAGATGCTGTTAAAACAGGGCGATTTAGGGAAGATCTGTATTACCGTATTAATGTAATTCCGATTGAAATACCACCGTTACGTGAAAGGACAGAAGACCTACCGCTGCTGTGTGATTTCTTTATGGAAAAGCATGCGGCCCGTTTTGGGCGTAATGCGCTTAAGATTACCGACGAGGCATTCAAAATTTTTGTAGGATATGGATGGCCTGGTAATGTGCGTGAACTTGAAAATACTTTAGAACGTCTTCTTGTGCTGAAAGATGATGATGTTGTGACAAGTTTTGATCTTTCTGAGAAGATGTCCGGCAGAAAACTGCCTGTATTGCCTGAGAC
>DATHDG010000030.1:0-7007 GCA_035319125.1 Dissulfurispiraceae bacterium
CTTTTTCCGAAGAGAGAGGGTAGATTCTGGATATCTGAACGAGTGTTCTTGCGAAAAATGTGAAAATCAGATTGTAAGAGAGTATCAGAAAAATCGTAAAGTAGTTTGCGCTCCGGGGTCGGATTTATCTGAAGCAGAGCAGCAGCTTTGCCGGACAATACCATCGACTGGGCCTCTACCCAATCTATTGCTTCTACTTTGATATTTAAATGTGCCCTATCTGTAGCTGCATAAACCAGATCAACAACTAGGCCAGCAGGCTTTCCATTTTGTTCCCATATGATGGGCGGAATCTTGTTGTTTCCAATAAAAAGTAATGGGTGAACAGAGTCCTGAGCCGACGCCGAGCAAGCGAAAAGAAACAGCAAAAGGGCTAGGAATGGAGCTTTGATGAGACAATTAATAAGCCGCAGATTGGACAGATTGTTCACCTTCGAAAAAAGTAATTAAGAAAGTCATTTCCATTGATCACAAACCATAAAATGATAAATCATCGCCAAGCTTAAGTCATTTGCCCGATCGCAGTTTATGATAATCAATAGTTCTTGTATTAGTCCATTGAGACAGATTTATACTGTTTATCACATAGATTTCTACAGGGATAATGCTATTTGCTGAAAATCGGTGGATTTGGACAGTTTTCCTGACAGTTGGGTACCGAATTGAACTAACATCTACTGATCCTCATATATAATCGTCTAAAACCTGGATTGTCATTATTCTGTCACCAGATGTAGTATGATCGGAAATCTTGCGGGCAGCAAGTGGTGGTCTTTGCGCCTTTGCAGGTGACTTGCACATTTTTAGATCCACAGCCAGTGGGCTTCTTTTTAGGGGCCAATTCATCACGGTTACAATTGAAATATCGCGCAAAGACGACCACCTCAGTAAACTTCCTGCCGTTCGGACATCATGCCTTCAGCAAAGACGCCGATTAACTCGGAGATGATTATTTGTACCAGATCGGTTATGACTGTTGCGGATTTCCAGTTCTTACTGAGACTTGGCCGATGAAATTGTCGATTCGAACATCACACCCTTTTGGAAATCTCGCCGACTGTTTAGTACTGTCAATATCTCGACTACCGCTACGTCTTCAACTCCTCAACGCAGCCAGATTCGGAAGATAATGTTTTCCCTCCACTATCAAGAATAGAATGCTCGATTCTACATAAACCATGCTGGCCAACTTTCATCTGTCATTCCTAGATCGTTTTGACGCAAGTATCTTCTTTGATAAGCTGTATATACGAATTTTTGCTAAGATTCCAAGGTTCATAGGAGGCATCTGATGACAAAAGCTATAGCTGAAGGATTTCATAGTGTTACACCAATGATTATGTTTAAGAATGCACAGAAGGCCATTGAATTCTATAAGCGAGCACTCGGAGCTGTAGAGCGATTTTCGATGCCCGGACCCGACGGCAAGGGCGTAATGCATGCGGAAATCATGATTGGTAACTCAATAATAATGATGAGTGAGGAGAATCCTCAGAATCCATGCACAAGTGCCGAAACTGCTGGAGGATCTCCTGTCAGCTTCTATATTTACACTGAAGCAGTTGATGAAGCATTTCGCAGGGCAGTGGAAGCCGGTGCCAAGATTAAAATGTCAGTACAGGATATGTTTTGGGGTGACCGAGCCGGTACCGTTGAAGACCCGTTCGGTTACAGCTGGATGCTCGCTACACATACAAAGGATTTGACCGATCGCGAAATAGAAGAAGGAGCCAAGGCTTTTTTTGTGCAGATGGGGAAGAAGTAGAGTGTGCTGACCAATCCCGCAGCTAGATTGTTGTGTCTCTGATAATAAACAAAGGACTCTAATGTCAAAGCTGCGAGTACAAAGCTTTGCCATCTCTATCTATAAATATGGAGCTGGATACGGCCCAGACCACAGAATCTACTTGGAGTAAACCGCCTGCAGACCTCTAATTAAATTAAATGGTTAATGGATACTAACAGACTTAAGTATCACTGAAAGGCCATAAATGGCGTTGTTAGCACATTACCGTTTAATTACTTGTTAATCCACGTAAAGGAGAATAACGATTGAGCGAAATTACTGAAACTAAATTTGACTACGCTGTTGGCGAACAGCGCTACAGCGGTTTACTGCTGAAAGCTGCTCACGCCGCTCCAAAGGCCGCCGTGGCGCTGCTGCCGGACTGGCGCGCGAGCATGCTGGCTATCTTGTCGGACTCGATTGCACCGTGGCAATCGTCGACCTCTATGGTGATGGCTTCAGTCCGGACGGCCCGGATCAGGTTGCCCCGATGGTGCGGCGATTGATTGAGCACCGCAGTGAAGGGATAGGGGACTTGCAGCGTGCGTAAGCCGACTGCGGCAGGAAGTACCCACGGGTACGCCAATATTATGCCTGGGCTACAGCGTTGGTGGGGACATTGCATTGGACTATGGCCGTAGCAGAGCAGACATCGCTGGCATCATTCTTTGTTCTGCAATGTTGAAGGTGGCTGCACCGGGGATGAATACTCGAATTCACGCTCCGGTGCTGGTGCTGCAGGGCACGCAGGATCAGATTTCACCGATGCATGAAATCTGTGCGGTCATCTCCGAGATGGATGAGGCCGGCAATGATGTCCGTTTCGAGCTCTATAGTCAGACGCACCACGCGTTCGACAATCCGGAAGCGGGCACGGACCCTACTGCACGTCTTGTTTATTCGGAATTATCTACTAATCGGGCACGACGCGCAATCGCAGATTTTATATCCGAGGCAGCTGGATAAAAAAAGAACGTCTGACATGGTCTTAAGATATTCGCCTAACGATTCATTCCAGCGGACTCGCTGCGCTGATCGCTAAATTCAAGCGTTCGATTTGAAATGTGCAGCCAAAGCTCAAGTAGTCAGCTAAAAGGAGGTTTCAGCTTGCTTCATCAATCAGACAAAAATTCGAGCATATATCAACTTCGTATTTATGAAGTGTCATCTGATAAACGTGCTCAGTTCCACGAGCGTTTTGAAAAGCATGCTCTTCGGATTATGCAGCGGTACAACTTCAAGCCTGTCATCCTATGGGAAAGTGTGTCGGTTTCAAATTTTGAGTTCATCTATATTCTTGAGTGGCCAAATATTGAAACCATGGAGCAGCAATGGAAAGCATTCCTGGCCGACTCTGAGTGGATTGAAATCAAACGGATAATGGCAGAAGAGACAGGAGAGCCCGTCCAGCGGATTACCAGCCGCGTGCTTGAAAGTGTCAAATATTCTCCTGCCTTTCATTTATCGATGACAACTCACAGCAGTAACAATGCCTGGAACGTGGTTGAACCAGTCGATTGAGTAGCTCACTCCTGGCACGCTCGCTCAGCTCGGGCGAAGAAGCAGGCGTGCGAAACGGATCACCCTTCGGGGGCACCGTTCTACTGCTGCATTATGCCTTGCAAAGGAGCAATTCATATGTCTTTTCCAGCTTTCGGTGATGTGTCTTCTATAATGCACAAGGCTGTGACAATTGACGGAATCAAGATGTTTTATCGTGAAACCGGACCGCTCGGAGCACCCGTCATTTTGTTACTTCACGGGTTCCCGTCGTCTTCGCGAATGTTCATGACGCTGTTTCCACAGCTTTCATCCGAATATCACCTTATCGCACCTGATTATCCAGGGTTCGGCCACAGTGACTCACCGTCGCAGAAAGAATTTTCATATACGTTTGATCACCTTGCGGATTGTATTCGCCATCTGCTCAGTCACCTTGGCATCTCTCGCTACACCCTCTATCTCCAAGACTACGGCGGACCTATTGGCTTCAGATTGGCGACAGCTAATCCCGAGCACGTTGAGGCGCTCATCATTCAAAACGCAGTAGCACATATGGAAGGATTGTCTGATGCTTGGGCCATACGGAAGGCGTATTGGAGGGATCGCGTAACTTATGAAGCAAAAATACGAGAAGCTATTGTTTCTATTGAAGTCGCACGTCAGCGCCATCTTGCCGGTGTTTCACGACCAGAGCTAATTGACCCCGATACGTGGTCAGCGAATTTGCATTCCTCACCAGGTCGGGAATGGCTGAGATTCAGCTGGAGCTCGTGTTCGACTATCAATCAAATGTCGATGCTTACCTAAAATGGCAAACGTATTTGCGCGACAGCCGTCCACCCACTTTGGTTGTCTGGGGCAAGAATGATCCATTGTTTACTATAGCCGGGGCCATGGCCTTCGGGCGAGAGGTGCCTGATGCAGAGATTCATTTGCTAAACGCGAGCCACTTTGCGCTGGATGAGGAACTGGTATCAATAGCAGCGATAATGCGTCAGTTTCTCGCAACAAAGTTACTGAGACCATAGGGGGTGGAAATACAATATTCTCTGCTGCCGAGTTAGACTACACTTTAGAAAGGAGTGTGGAAGCTTCACCCCGAAACATGCTGGGATCAAGTCAGACAATTTCGTCTCGCCGACAAGCCTGCTCAGTGCCTGCAAAAAATGATTGGTGTCAGTTTCGAAGCGTTGCAAAGTTACGGCGGCACACAGGACATGTCTTGGAAAAGAGTCCATTAAAGTAATCTCGCATGAATTGGATCACTTCATCTTCATTCATAGGCTGACCTTTTCACCATAAGACCGCGTATTTGGGTAAGTTGCACGAGGTGGACATTTCCTGTGAACGCTTGCAATGTAGCGACCATTCAGGCTTGTCATTAGTCGAGCGTCGTGACAATGAATATACGCTTGCAAACCTAAACTAATTGGTCCGCTGACAGCGGGCGTATATAATCAAAACAGGAGACCAAAATGAGTGAAATAATGAATGATCCAATAGGTAAAGTGGCAATTATAACAGGAGCGAGTCGGGGCATTGGGCGGGCTATTGCCTTTGCACTTGCAAGGGCCGGTGCTAATGTCGCTATAAACTATCGAAGTCGTGATAATGAAGCTTCCGAGGCTGTTTCACAGATCGTGAGGTCTGGACATATTGCTATAGCGGTGAAAGCAGATATGTCAGTTTCGACGGACGTTGACCGTATGGTCGCTAAGATAGAAGATGAGCTTGGCTCGCCGACAATATTAGTTAATAATGCAGGAATTGGCATCGCGCGGTCCATCAATGATATACGCGAACAGGATTGGAACGATACAATCGCTGCCAATCTAACTTCAACATTTCTGACGATTCAGGCTATACTTCCCCAAATGCGCCTCCTCAAGTGGGGTCGAATAATAAGCATCTCTTCAGTAGCGGCACAGATCGGCGGCGTTGTGGGTCCTCATTATGCTGCTTCAAAAGCTGGCATTTTAGGGTTGACCCGCTATTACGCTTCACATCTCGCACGAGAAGGGATAACGGTCAATGCTATTGCTCCGGGCCCAGTTAGCACGGAAATGGCTGCCAGTCTTCCACAATTACAACCCGACATTGTCCCAATAGGCCGTTTTGGAACGACAGAGGAGATCGCTGATGTGGTCCTTATGTTAGTGCGCAATGGCTACATTACAGGACAGACCATTAATATTAACGGTGGCCGATACATGAGCTGATTTCATTATGATTTTTGGCTATCCGTCATCAGGTTGTTTGAGCCAAAGTGCGGATTATCAGCTGGCACTGAGATCCACGTTAATGCTGTTAAGATCACTTACCTTTCCTGACAAAGCCGAAGTAAAAGCAGAGCAAGAAGAAAACAAAATGCAAGATGGAGCGGACGCCGTTGACGTTAGGCGTGAATACAATGTCCGTGCCCAACAACGGTACCGACAAATTCGCAAAGTAGAGATAAGCCTGAATCCCTCCGCTGACAAAGAATGCTCCAGCCAGGAATTTACGAACATCACGGCTTCGAATGGCCAGATATAGCGTCGGCAAACCTAAGACAACGACAGCCGTTCCTAGAACAAATAATAGTTTTATGTTCATTTTATACGGCACTCCTTCAGAAGGCAGGTCACGAAACAGTGAGCGACCATGTCCATTATGAATAGGGTATTTGATACTCCTAATCATTTCAAGCCAATTCGGTGGCCACAAGAATATTAGAGATTGACGCCAAGATTAGCCTTGCGGCTTTTTCGGTTGAAATAGGGCGAGAGTCTATCAACGGTATCGTGCGCACTTCTATTAAATACAACTAAGGGAGCATATAACCTCTATATGAGAGACTTTTCGGGCATTCCACCCATTGATAGCATCGAAGCACGAATCCGCAAAAATATCCCTTGACACGGGAGAAGTGGATCACAGAGGCAACTGCCCACGTCGAAGAATGGCAGCACATGGCGTTGTTTAAGCCCGAGGAGACGAGGTTGATTTGAGCTCGGATATTTGTTTTTCGAGACGTTCTATTCTCTTGCGATATCGCATCAACATCATTCCGCAGAAGAAAAAGCACATGGGAAGAAATGCTACGAAAGACGCCAAATAGCTACTTGGCTCCTTTCTTTGCATGTTCGTCCAAAATTCAATGGCAGACAGGCAAACTGCAAACCCAAAAGGAATCCAGTCTCCGATGGAGTGAATTGGCGACTTATGACCATTCATGGTCACCTCCAGGCGTGATGCAGCCTAACAATGTATTGTGTCCTAACGGACTAGGTTATGATACCAGGAAATCGCTGAATTGGGTGACTCCCGCTCTTTTCAACAAGATTGCCACATTTTCATTTTCACTGCGAAATTGATAAAGGTTTCAAACGGAAAATAGCGTTCACCAACACCCCTCGAAAAACTTCTCGCTTCCGCTCCGAATGCTCTTCTTGGAAGGCGCCCGTAAACTTCGGGACAAAGTACGCAATCCGGAGAAATAGGCCGCTCTCACTTTCGGGGAAAATCTGACGGCATACTTATGAATGTTTCGGGTCGCACACCGTACTCAATTTAGAATGCTTGCCTATGCGGATAACTGTCAATTATCTCGGCGCTTCTGAAGCATCGAAATGCCCGCTAGAAATCAACGGACAGGCCGACTCTCGGCGTGAGTTTCCGCTAGTACACGGCGATATTTCAGAATACGTCTCGGTGTCATTAACTGTGAGAAGCCACC
>DATHDG010000031.1:0-20006 GCA_035319125.1 Dissulfurispiraceae bacterium
TGACCTGCCCTTCGGGCAGTATTCGAAAGAACTTCTGAAAAAAACTGTATGGATTCAGCGCCTTTTTTTTTATGGTTTCGCTTACGGGTTCATACCTGCGATTAATCTCTTTGCACCATCGTATCCAGTTATTCTGCTCCCTGGATCTTTTTTTATAATTTGTCCTAATTACCTTTTCGATAAAATCCTTACAGTCGCCATGAATCGGTAGATCCACTCTAAAGGATTTCTTGTACAGCTCTGCTTCGTCAATATCTACCATTATTTTGTATGCACCCGGCGCTACCTTGTCCCATGTATAACCTATCTGACGCAGATTCATCCTGCATCCGACAACTAACAACAAATCGCAGTTCTGAAATACAAAATTCCCACCCCTGGTTCCCACTGTTCCAGGCCGACCGGCATATAAGGGGTTTGAATTTTCGATCAGGTCATGGGAATTCCACGCAGTCATGACCGGTAGATTAAGCTGCCTCACCATTTGTCTGAAGTGATTTTCAGCCTTTGAAAGTCGTACGCCGCCGCCTGCAATTATAGCGGGTTTTAGTGAGTATTCTATTTTGTCAATAACTTGATTAATTATCTCATGCGGAATTTCTACAGCGACTTCCGACTTATCCTCTAGATAGCTGTATCCGGACAATAGATTAGTGTCTATAGTCGCCGCCTGGATATTTAAAGGGATATCCAACCAAACGGGGCCAGGTCGTCCTATTGTCGCTAAGAACAGCGCCTTTTCTAGGTGATACTTAATTTTGTTCGCTTCAATCACCATTACTGCATACTTTGTCAGCGTCTTTACTGTGTCGATTATGTTGAATTCCTGATCACCAAATTGCCGCAAACGCAAGCCCAGCATCGATTTGATAGTGCAGTCAAATCTGACCTGACCAGAAATAATAAACATGGGAATAGAATCAAGCCATGCTCCCATAGCGCCCGTTATAGCATTTGTTCCGCCAGGCCCCGAAGTAACGCACACCGCTGGCAATTTCCCTGAGGTTTTGTAATAACCTTCCGCTGCCATAGCCGATGCCTGCTCATGATGGTTATAAATGCACTTTAATCTTGGATGACTGCCAAAGGCGTTGTTCAAATGCATGGCGCCTCCGCCGGTGACGCTAAAAACATGTCTGATTTTTTTCTCCGCAAGCCAGTTGGCTACATAGTCAGCAACTTTTATCCGCACATCCACTCTCCCGCCATTTTTCATTAAAACGCTCTGCTACCTGTTTATACAATTATCACTCAAACGATCTCAGAATCGGACCCGGCAGGACTTTTTCTGATAAATGCACCGATCTGCGATATAACGTAATCTAACATTTCACAAGTAAGTCCAGGATAATTCCCTATCCAGAATGTTGAATTCATTATGAAGTCAGTATTCAAAAGACTGCCTGATATTCTGTATTTAGTTTCTTTATAAGCGGGCTGCTTTGTAAGGTTGCCTCCGAACAACAAGCGACTAGCAATCTTGCGCGAATCAAGAAATTTCAAAAGATCATTGCGGCTGAAGTTTGCCTGTTCAGATACTGTAATCGGCACACCGAACCACGCCGGCTCCGCCCTTTCTGTGGCCTGCGGCATAATCAGATAGCGATCGAACTTCTTCAAGCCTTGCACTATATAATCAAAATTCATTTTCCTAATTTCGAGAAAACCCTGCAGCTTCCGCAGCTGAGCCACTCCTATAGCTGCCTGCATGTCGGTGACCTTCAGATTGTAGCCTATGTGAGAGTAAACATATTTATGATCATATCCGGCCGGCAGTTCTTCGTACTGCCTGTCGAATCTCTTGCCACAGGCATTATCATGCCCTGTCTCGCACCAGCAGTCACGCCCCCAGTCCCTGAAGGACTGGAGAATAATCTTCAATGCATGATCGTTTGTTGCCACACAACCTCCCTCCCCCATTGTTATATGGTGTGCGGGATAAAAGCTGAATGTTGCTATGTGCCCGAAACTTCCGACTCTCTTGCCTTCGTATACTGCGCCGAGTGCATCACAGCAATCTTCCACCAGCCACAGATCATGCTTATTTGCAATTTTGACAATTCTGTCCAAATCAAAAGGATTTCCGAGGGTGTGGGCAAGTATTATCGCCCGCGTCTTTTCCCCGATGGCATTCTCAATCAAATCAGGGTCGGCGTTATAAGTAGGGATCGAGACATCGACAAACACAGGAACAAGATTATTCTGGATTATCGGATTGACCGTTGTAGGAAATCCTGCCGCAACTGTTATGACTTCATCGCCAGGCTTGAGTCTGCGCCCTCCGAGTTTAGGAGAGGTCAAAGCACTAACAGCTATTAGATTTGCAGACGAACCTGAATTGACAAGCAACGCATGTTTAACACCTATATATTCAGCTAATTTTGTCTCGAATTCATCGGCAAAACGGCCGGTTGTGAGCCAGAAATCGAGCGAGGATTCGACCAGATATTGCAGCTCGCTTTCATCGAATACCCGGCCCGATACCGGAACAAGCGTTTCTCCAGGTTTGAATCTGCGCTGTGCAAACTCCAATTCGAAATATTTCTTTATCAAATCGGAAATCAGACGGCGTAATATAGTCGGCTCTTTTTCCATATCAGTTTTCGATATATTCCCGTATCTGGTTGCAGCAGATTTCATACATATTCGCACCACTCAGATACTTTTTGTGCCATTCGATAGTCTTCCCGACAGCTGTTTGAATGTTCCATTTCGGCCTCCACCCCAGCAGTGTAAACGCCTTGGTGCTGTCCAGTTTCAGCATGCCAGCCTCATGAAGCACCCTTTCTGACGGAATATGTTCCCAATCCCCTTCTTTCCATTCATTTATTATATTCTCCACTATTTCCCGCACTGAAATACCGGAATAAATTTCCGGGCCGAAATTCCAGGGACCGGAATATTTTTCCGGTTCTTTGTATAAGCTTGCCGCTAACATAAGATAACCCCTCAAAGGCTCAAGCACATGCTGCCAAGGACGTACCGAGCTGGGATTCCTTATCAATATCTTCTTCTTCTCTTCCAATGCCTTCAAGCAATCTGGAACGAGACGGTGTCTAGCCCAATCTCCACCCCCGATAACATTGCCGGCCCGAACCGATGCGATGCCAACACCCTTTGATCTGAAGAAGGATTCTCGATAGGCGCTAGTCACGATCTCTGCACAGGCCTTGCTACTGCTGTAAGGATCGTATCCGCCCAGTAAATCGTTCTCACGGTAACTCCATTCCCATTCCCTGTTTTCGTAGCATTTGTCGCTGGTTATGTTCACAATAGCTTTAACGGACAGCGTTTCGCGACATGCTTCAAGCACGTTAACCGTCCCCATTACGTTTGTCGAAAAGGTTTCAACAGGATCGCGATATGAAAGCCGAACCAGCGGTTGTGCAGCCAAATGAAATACTATCTCCGGTCGATGTTCAACAAAGATTTCTTTAAGCTTTCCAATGTGTTGAATGTCATCAATATAAGATATGACTTTTTCCTGGAGTCTACAGAGCCGGAATAGGCTAGGCTCTATTTCAGGATTCAGCGCGTATCCCACGACGTGCGAACCGCATTCAACAAGCCACATGGTTAGCCATCCGCCTTTAAATCCGGTATGACCCGTTACGAGCACCTTCTTTCCCCGAAAAAACTCTTTCAATGATTCAGTCATTACCAGACCTTCCAAGGTGCACTGCCGCTCTTCCAGAGATTGTCAAGATGGATCTTGTCTCTAAGGGTATCCATCGGATACCAAAACTTTGAATGCTTGAAAGCCATTAACCGACCTTCAGCAGATAATCTCTGAAAAGGCTCCTTTTCAAGCACTGTATCGTCGCCTTCTAGATAATTGAATATTTCAGGTTGCATGACAAAAAAACCTGCGCTAATCCAAGAGCCCTCTTCTGCAGGTTTTTCCTGAAAGCCGTTGACTCTACTGGTTTCATCTAGATTAAGCACACCGAACCTGCCCAAAGGCTGCACAGCAGTTACTGTCGCTATTTTTCCGTGAGAGTTATGAAATTCAACAAGAGCATTGATATCAATTTCTCCGACTCCGTCACCATAGGTAAGAAGGAACGGTTCATTTGCTGTGTAACGCTGGATCCGCCTAACCCTGCCACCTGTCATGGTTTCAAGACCGGTATCAACGAGAGTAACAGTCCAAGGCTCAGCGTGATGGTTATGAATTATCTTTTGATTCTGGTGCTTGAAATCAAAAGTGATGTCCGATTCATGAAGAAAATAATTATTAAAATATTCCTTAATATAATAACCTTTATAACCCAAGCAGAGAATGAAATCGTTGAAACCGTAATGTGCGTATATTTTCATAATATGCCATAGAATGGGTTTCTCTCCGACCTCAATCATAGGCTTCGGTTTCAGGTGCGATTCTTCACTTATCCTAGTGCCAAAACCGCCGCAAAGGATTACTACTTTCATATTTACCTCCAATGCGTTATGTGAAGGTCCATCACACAATTACAATCAGCAATTATAAGCAAGAACTTTGCCATCATAACGGAACCATCTATTTTGTTTAGTATGACATAAAATTATTGCAGAAACATATCTAACCAAAGTTAAAGTCCCATGAAATGCTTGGACGACTGGCCTGCTCCCGCGCTGAAATTAGACGTTTATTTACACCAAACTGAATTTGGAGCTGCTGCAACGCTCACATAATTATCGAACAATCTAGTATGCCTTCTTTAAACTCATTTGTTATAATGGATATGGATACAATCACCCTTCTTCTTTAATCGTCATTATTTTACTATTGATTAATTCTTTATTGGACGTTATGTTTATTATTGGAGGCAGTTTATGCATTTTATTGGCCTGGACGCCGGGTCAGTCACAGTTAAGGCAGTAGTCCTTGATGCCAGCGGCAATAAGCTCGAGGGGCATTACATAAGGCACTATGGCCATCCTTTAAAAGCCGCCCTCGAGTTGCTGGTCAAAATTAACAGCGAGCATCCGGATTGCGCTCTTTCCATTACTGGTTCAGCCGGGAAAATCATTGCGTCTATATTTGGCATAAAACCAATTAATGAAATAGTTTCCCAGTCGTTCTCTGTAAAGAAACTATACCCTTATATCAATACTATAATAGAACTCGGCGGAGAAGACTCCAAACTTATACTTTTGGAAAACGGCCGCATCAAGGGTTTTTCTCTGAACTCGGTCTGCGCGGCAGGCACCGGCTCTTTCCTTGAGCAGCAATCCGAACGTCTGAGATTTTCTATTGAGGAGTTCAGCGAAATAGCGGCTCGTTCGAAGCGGCCATCCAAGATCGCCGGCAGATGCAGCGTGTTTGCAAAATCCGACATGATCCATCTGCAGCAGATAGCCACGCCGGTGGAAGACATCGTAGCTGGTCTCTGTTTTGCCGTGGCAAGAAACTTTAAAGGCAGCATTGCACAGGGCATCGACATCAAACCGCCGGTCTCTTTCCAGGGAGGCGTCGCAGCAAACAAGGGCATGGTGCGCGCTTTCAGGGAGATCTTCGAGCTTGACAATCTGGTCGTGCCGCCCGACTTCGCGCTGATGGGCGCAATAGGCGCTGCGCTTAAGGATATCGACGATGGAAAGTTGAATGCCTTCGACCTAAGAAAGCTTGAAGCGTTTCTTTCGGATTCCAAGAATTCGGAAAAGGGATATGCGCCGCTGGTAAATGCGGATGATGATTTCTTAGCGCGCCATACAAAAATCGCTGGGGCGCAGCATGCTGTGCCCAAAAACGGACAGGAAGCAGCCGTTACAATCCCCGCCTACCTCGGCATCGATATAGGCTCTATCAGTACGAATCTTGCTGTCATCGATGGGTCCGGCCTGCTGCTGGCCAAAAGATATCTGATGACGGCAGGCAGGCCTATAGAAGCGGTGATGCACGGGCTGAGTGAAATCTTCGGAGAGCTTGGCTGCACAGTCGATATAAAGGGCGTCGGCACTACAGGGTCCGGCAGATATATGATCGCTGATTACGTTGGTGCAGACATTGTGAAAAATGAAATTACCGCTCAGGCAACCGCCGCTATATTCATTGATCCCAAGGTCGATACCATCTTCGAAATAGGTGGGCAGGATTCCAAATATATTTCGATAAAAAACGGCATCATAGTGGATTTCGAGATGAACAAAGCGTGCGCAGCCGGCACCGGATCGTTTCTTGAAGAGCAAGCGGACAAACTCGATATTTCAGTTAAAGGAGAGTTTGCCGACGCTGCTTTGAGATCCGGCAACCCATGCAGATTGGGCGAGCGCTGCACTGTATTTATGGAAAATTCACTGATGGCCAACCTCCAGAGGGGTCACAAGAAAGATGACCTTCTGGCAGGTCTTGCCTATTCCATTGTGCAAAATTATATTAACCGAGTGGTCGCCGGTAAACCTGTCGGCAAGAACATCTTTTTCCAGGGTGGAGTCGCCTTCAACAAAGCTGTTGTAGCAGCATTTGAAAAGTATGTTGGAGTGCGAGTGACAGTGCCTGCTAATCATGATGTTACCGGTGCCATAGGCATGGCGCTTTTAGCTATGAAGCATATGAAGTCGGCGGGTGCAGACGCCAAGACTGTGTTTAAGGGATTTGAACTGTCACAGCGTAAGTATGAGATTGACTCATTCGAATGCAAAGGATGCCCCAATGTTTGTGAGATCAATAGAGTTAAGGTCCAGGGAGATTCAGGGAACCTCTTCTATGGGGGCAGGTGTGAAAAGTATGACGTACGCCGCTCAAGGAAGTCTGATATCGCTGATCCTTTTTCTTTCCGTGAAGAGATGCTTTGGAAAGAACAGAAAACACGTGAGGAGCATCGTACCGGAAAAGAAAGGGCAAGGCTTGGTCTGCCCTATATATTCTTTCTTCACGATCAGCTTCCATTCTGGTCCACGCTGCTAAGGGAGCTTGGCTTCGAAGTCGTAGTATCGCCAAAGACCAACAAGCATATAGTCAACCTTGGGGTTGAGAATGTGCTTTCAGAGGCATGCTTCCCGGTAAAAGTTTCTCATGGTCATGTGAAATACCTCAAAGATCTCGGCGTAGATGCCCTGTTCGTGCCGAGCTTTATCAGCCTTAACAATGAGAGTAATGAATACAACCGTGGGTTATCATGCCCTCATACTCAAACAATACCCTACATAACAAAAGCAGCAATCGGCGGTTTGAAAATGCTTACCCCTATAATAGATTTCGAGAGAGGTAGCAGACATATTAAGAAGGAAATTAGAATCTCGCTTTCTGAGTATGGAATAAGTGTCTCAGACGTTAATCGCGCTTATGCTCATGCGCTGGCTGCACAGGATGATTTCAGGCGGTCGATCAAGAAAAACGGCAGCGAGATCATAAGGTCTGCAACGCCTGATCGGCCCGTAATCGTCATTATCGGCAGGGCATACAATGCTTATGATCCTGGTGTGAATCTTGAAATACCAAAAAAGCTTTCCCAAATCGGTGTCCTTTCCATGCCGATGGACTTCCTGCCGCTTGAAGAAGAGAGCGTAATGAACTCTTGGCCTAATATGTACTGGCGGTCAGGACAAAGAATTCTGAAAGCAGCACGCATGATCAGAAACAACCCGAGCCTCTTTGCAATATACATAGGCAATTTTTCATGCGGACCCGACTCATTTATCCTGAAATATTTCAAAGAGGAGATGGGGAACAAGCCATTTCTTCATGTCGAAATAGACGAGCACAGCGCTGATGCTGGTGCTATTACTCGATGCGAAGCTTTTTTGGACAGCATCGAACAGCAGCGGCGGGCAAACGGGAAAACTGAATACAGAGCAGAGGCCGGCCGTGCGTTTCAAGGATTCAGATCCTCCGAGCTGAAAAATCGGACCGTATATATTCCGCACATGGCAGCGCACGCCGTGGCAATAAGGGGGGCATTCGAAGCCTGCGGCATAAAAGCCGAGATGCTGCCTGAATCAGACCGGGAATCCGTTGATATAGGGCGCAGATACGTATCAGGCAAGGAATGCTATCCATATCTGATTACTGCCGGTGACATGCTAAAGAAAGTCTTGGCGTCTGATTTCAGGCCGGACCATTCTGCTTTCTTCATGCCATCGGGGAGCGGGCCATGCCGCTTCGGACAATATAACGTATCACATAAGCTTATTTTAGAAAAGCTTGGTCTTAGAGATATCCCTATTTTTTCGCCCAATCAGGATGTCGAATTCTACCGGGAGTTAGGCATGGTTGGTCGCGACTTTACGATGACAGCATGGAAAGGTATAGTGGCATTCGAACTGCTGATCAAGTGTCTACACGAGACACGCCCCTACGAAAGATCCAGTGGGGAAACTGAGTCGCTTTATGATCTCTATTATAAAGAGATAGACAGGACTGTCGCTGGAAGCAACGGCAATATGGAGAATCTGCTGTCTGATATGAAGAGAGCTTTTGCAGCTGTGCCGAGGACTGATGAGAAAAAACCTCTCATCGGTGTCGTAGGCGAAATTTTTGTCCGCTCGCACCGATTTTCCAATGAAGATCTTATCAAGAAAATAGAGGCACTTGGAGGAGAAGTATGTCTAGCCTCAATGGAAGAGTGGATTTACTATGTCAACGCAATGTCATTACGAAAGGCCTTGATAAAAAAAGACAAGTCTGATATCATGAATATCTTTGCTAAGCGGTTTTTCCAGAAACGGATTGAACACAAGTATGCTAGACCGTTTAAGGGATTATTGAAATCATTGTCAGAGCCGGATACCAGGCTGCTGCTGGAAAAAGCAGCCCCTTATGTGCATGACTCATTTGAGGGCGAGACGGTATTGAGCATTGGCAAAGCTATCGATCTCGTTGAAAAGGGTGCTGCCGGGATAATAAATGCAATGCCTTTTGGCTGCATGCCGGGGACAATAGTGACCGCATTGCTCAAGAAACTGAGCAAAGATTTTGGAGTCCCGTGCATCAGCGTGCCGTATGATGGCTCTGAATCTCCGACCACAGGGTTGCAGATCGAAGCTTTCATGGAGGCGGTGAAGACAGAAAAGTCTTAGGCTGTTGAAATGTGTCTATAATGCAGAACTCAAGGAGGAGGTGAGGTCGTGGGTAGTGTAGTCAAATGGCGCAAGAAGAAAATGCGCAAACATAAGCACAGCAAGCTCCGCAGAAGCACAAGGGCACAAAGAAGAAAATAGCTTTTATCCGATTGGAGTAGCAATGCTGAACATAATCAGCCCTTTTTCGACAACTGGCATAGGCAGTACGCCGCATGTCAATCCAGTGGAGGCCTGCAGGCTTGTCGAAGCGGCTTTTGATATACCGTTCTGGCCTCAGCTTCCGAAATATTCTTTCAGAGAATCTATGGTGCCGCAATTTTCTGAAGGCATGCCTTTTTTATGTGTTCAGGCTGAACATGAAAAGATTTTTGTTCAAAGAGACGAAAGCGACCAGCTTGAACGCTTTTATGAATCGCAGACTGGAGATACCCGTATTGCGATATCGGAGGATTATGCTGCCGGCCTTCATGCTTTTTTGAAATCAATAAAGCATCGAAAGTTCAAGCTGCTGAAAGGACATATAACCGGACCTCTTACATTCACGCTAGGACTAAAAGATAGCAATGGCATGTCGCTCTACTTCGATGAGGAATTGCGTGAGATAGGGTCTATGCTCTTGCAAGCAAAGGTGCGCTGGCAGGTGGACATGCTGAAGCAGTTCGCAGACAATGTAATCATATTCATTGATGAACCGATTTTTTCCGCAATTGGCGGTTCAGCCTATTTGGGCGTGACTGAGGCTGAAATACTGCGCATGCTATCGGATACGGTGTACGCCATAGAAGGAGCGGGAGCGATATCAGGCATTCACTGCTGCGGCAAGGCTGACTGGAGAATGGTTATTCAGAGCGGCGTCAGAATCCTCAATTTTGATGCTTTCGAATATTTTGAGACTTTCGCGCTTTATGCGGAGGAGTTAAAAGGTTTTCTGGAAAAAGGCGGGCACATTGCCTGGGGGATTGTGCCTACTTCTGAAGTCATAAAAACAGTGACTGACAGCGAAATCTCCGCAATCTTCAAGGATCGCCTTTCCAGACTGCACAATCTCACGGGCTCGGACCGTATTTATTCGCAGGCACTGATAACCCCTTCATGCGGGGCCGGATCGCGGAGCGTAGAGGAAGCAACAAAGATATTCCAGCTGACTTTGCGCACCAAAGAAGCAATGGTCAGCTAATAGTCATGCAGGCCAATTCAAAGCCAGGCTTTTTCATTTCACTCGAAGGAATAGAGGGAACTGGGAAGACAACATTTGCAGCGAGCCTTGCAAACCATTTAGACAAACTCGGATTGGGCTGCTTTCTAACGCATGAACCTGGTGGCACCGTCATCGGCGACAGGATTCGCGAAGTACTTCTCCATACAAGCCACAAAGAAATGAATTTCATGACTGAGCTGCTTTTATACAATGCTGCCCGCGCGCAGTTGCTTAATGAAAAGATAGCCCCTGCTCTTAAATCAGGCATGGTTGTAATAACTGACCGCTTTTCAGATTCCACAATGGCTTATCAGGGATACGGACGAGGAATCGATTTGGAACTTATACAAAAGCTTGATCTGATATCAACGGGCGGCGTCCGGCCAGACCTAACGCTGCTTTTCGATCTCGACGTTGAAAAAGGCCTGGGCAGAAACAGGCAGATAAACAAAGTAGACCGGCTCGAGCTTGAAGATATTGAATTTCACGAGAAGGTCCGCAGGGGATTTCTTGATTTGGCACGTAAGGAGTCTGATCGCATAATGATTGTAGATGCTTCAATGCCTCTGGACAACGTGCAAAATGCGGCATGGCAGATCGTGAGCAAGAGAATGAAAGAGAGAGGGTTGCTGTAGCGCATAAAGAGATATGTCATTGCGATCCGTCATAGGCCAGGACAAGGCTGTCCGAATCCTGATAGGAACTTTAAGCACTGAGAGAGTACCGACTTCCATACTCCTTTCAGGAGATTCGGGAATCGGCAAGAGGCTGACCGCTCTCAATTACGCAAAAGCGCTTAACTGCCTTAGTCCCATAGAATCTGATGCATGTGATAATTGCTTGTCTTGCAGAAAGATCGATGGGGCGATGCATCCCGACGTAGTCACCCTGCTCCCTGAAAACAATGAAATTAAAATTGAGGCGATCAGACGAGTAGAGGAAATACTTTCTCTAAGGCCATACGAAGGCAAAAGAAAAGTTCTGATCACCGATGATGCTGACAGCATGAACATAAGCGCAGCCAATGCCTTTCTTAAAACTTTGGAAGAACCTCCAGAAAACACTGTAATACTTCTTGTGTCCTCGAATCCGGACAGATTACCGGACACCATACGCTCGCGATGCATGCATGTTCTGTTCCGACCGCTTTCTGGGGATGCTTTCAGTCAGGTGCTGGCGCTCAAATCGGACGGCAAAAGCCCCGGTCCGTTTGCTGCCCTTGCCATGGGTCGGCCAGGCATAAGTATTACAAGAGATTTTGCTAAAGAGAAAAAATGGTTTATGGATATTTTAGAAAATATGTCCAACGGCGATACGCGCTGTGCTTGGAATGACAAGAATGATATAAGACTTTGGCTGGACCTGTCGCTGGTCATGCTCAGAGATATGGCTGTACATTCGGTCACAGGCAATGATTCGGCCCTTTTATGCGAAGGAAAACGCCCCGGAGTCGATTTGCTGCAGGTGCTCGATACTGCCGTGAAGCTCCAAAGGCTGCTCTCGTTGGTAGAGCTAAATCTTAACAAATCAATTACATGGAACTATGTATCAGGTATAATACAAAAGACGCTGAAACCGGCATCGTCTTAAGTGTAACAACATTAAACTCTGAAGCGTGCTCAGCTGTAAGGACGGCAGAATTCTTTGCCGGTTCACATAATAGCATCCCATGGAGGACTACATATAGATGCCTGACGTAATCGGTATAAGATTCAAATCTTGCGGAAAGATCTATAGTTTCGAGATAAACGGCTTAGATGTGAAAGAAGGTGACTTTGTTGTCGTGGAATCGGATTTTGGATTGAGTCTCGGCAAAGTAGTGATGGGACAAAAGACAATCGAAAAGAGTGACCGTGAGCTTAAGCGCGTAGTCAGGATGGCGGACGATGAGGATTTTAAGACAAATGAAAGCAATAAAGAATTGGAGAAGGAGGCCCGGGATTTCTGCCTTGAAAGGATCATGGCCAGGGGCCTGCCAATGAAGCTCGTAGCCACCGAAGCTACATTGGACAGAAGAAGGATAGTATTTTATTTCACTGCCGAAGGCAGAATAGATTTCAGAGAACTTGTCAAGGATCTTGCGGCAAGGTTCAGGACACGTATTGAAATGCGGCAGATAGGAGTTCGCGATGAAGCAAAGCTTGTAGGTGGGTTTGGCGTTTGTGGAAGACCGCTGTGCTGCAATACATTTCTCGCCGGCTTTGAGCCTGTTTCGATCAAGATGGCAAAGAAACAGGAAATGGTACTCAACATCGGAAAGCTTTCCGGCCTGTGCAGTAGACTCATGTGCTGCTTGAGATATGAATATGATGGAGACCTCGGGACTATTTCAGCAGATGATGAAATACCTCTTGGTTCCGAAGATGCTCCGGTAGAGGTCATTGAAAAAAAGATCTCTCGTGCCCATCACAGGGAGAAGAAAACACATGCAGACCGCGCACAGGCAGCGCATAACAAGGCTGATACAGCTTCTGTTTCCGCTGACCCTTCAACGTCCGAAGGACAAAATCCTGATACACCGGATCAGCAGAAAAGCAATGAAGAGGTGTCCGCTGACCATGAAACCGCGCAGAAAAACCGCAGAAAGCACAGGAGGAGGCGCTTCAAAAAATGAGCAGGCAGAAATTTTATGTCACAACGCCTATCTACTATGTAAATGATATACCGCATATAGGTCATGCATACACGACTATAGCTGCCGACATTCTTGCAAGATACAATCGGATTCGCGGCAATGAAGTGTTTTTCCTTACAGGCACGGACGAGCATGGACAGAAAGTCGAAAAAGCGGCAAAAGATAAGAACAGATTCCCTAAAGAACATGCTGATATATTGGTAAATAACTTCAAGCAGAGTTGGGTAAATCTTTCTATAAGTAATGATGCATTCATGCGGACAACAGACGGAGAACACAAGAATATCGTTCAAGAGCTTCTGCAAAAGCTTTTCGAAAAAGGCGAAATCGAAAAACGCTCCTATTGCGGTCTTTATTGCACACCATGTGAACGATTTTGGACTGATAAGGATGTAATTGATAATACCTGTCCAGATTGCGTAAGGCCTGTCGAGTCTCTGGAAGAAGAGAATTATTTTTTCCTCATGTCAAAGTATCAGAAGAAGCTAATAGACTACATAGAGAGCAATGAATTATTCATTCTGCCGGATACCAGGCGAAATGAAGTTCTCGGATTTCTTCGGTCAAAGCCGCTTGGAGATCTCTGCATATCAAGGCCGAAGAGCCGGCTCGCGTGGGGAATACCGTTGCCTTTTGACGACAACTATACAACTTATGTCTGGTTCGATGCACTGGTCAACTATTACTCGGCGACCAGATATCTTGCTCCTTCTTTTCGCGAGGATTGGTGGCCGGCCGACCATCACCTGATCGGCAAAGACATTCTTACAACGCATGCGGTTTACTGGTCCACAATGCTGATGGCGCTAGATATGCCGCTTCCAAAGAATATTTTTGCGCATGGCTGGTGGACGATCAGCGGCGCAAAAATGTCGAAATCACTGGGCAATGTAGTAGATCCGAATGAAATGGCGGCAAAGTATGGTGCGGACGCATTCAGATACTTCCTCTTCAGGGAAGTTACTTTCGGACTTGACGGTGATTTTTCCGAAGACGCCCTTATCAGGCGCATCAATACTGATTTGGCAAACGACCTTGGGAACCTGTTAAGCCGCCTGCTTACTATGGTAGACAAATATTTCGAAGGAAGAATCGTCCGGCCTGGGGCTTATGTGCCGAGCGGATTTGCTGAAGAATGCATGAAGGATTTCGACCTTGTCATGAACGACCCTAAAAACGTTTATTGGTCGCACCTTAAATTCAGCGCCATACTTGAACATATCTGGAATATCATCAGGGGTGCCAACAATTACATAGCTCATACAGAACCATGGAAGCTTGCAAAGAACGACCCTCAGGCGCTAAGAACTGTTCTTTTCGAAATCTGGAACTCACTTAAGGTTTCGGCCCTGTCGCTGTATCCTTTCATGCCGACGGCGTCCTCTGAAATATGGAGACAGCTCGGACTCAAAGAACTCGCTGCCGAGGCGGGCTCTGATATAAAGCTATTCTCGTGGGATTGGATGCCGGAATATGAAATCAGGGTAGCCAAGGGAATACAGCTATTCCCGAGGATCGAAAAAGAAGTTAAACAACGAGATGGCGTTAAGAAAAATGACAAGCAGAAGGAGAAGACGCAGATGCCGGAGCATGTTTCTGCAGCAGCGGCTGAACTTATCGGTATTGAAGATTTCTCAAAGGTAGAACTTAAGATCGGGATAGTGCTATCAGCCGAAAAGGTTGAGAAATCTGAAAAGCTGATCAAGCTCAGGGTCGATACCGGTGAAGAGCGCCAGATAGTGGCTGGGATCGGCAAAGCATACTCTCCAGAAGATTTGATCGGCAAGAGGATCGTTATACTCGCAAATCTGAAGCCTGCTAAGCTTATGGGGATAGAATCACAGGGAATGCTGCTTGCGGCCACCGACAGTGAAGGCGTGCTCTCGGTGCTGACAACTGAAAAAGAAATAAAGGCGGGGGCAAAGATAAAGTGAAACTCTCCACAATAAGCAGCGGGACATCCAGCAAAGGCCTTTGTAAGAAGCAGCAATTGTCTTAAAAGCGCGATGAATGAATCCTTCGGTGGATAAATAACATTTATACTGAAAACATATTTAATTTTCAATTGCGTGACTGCCCTGGTCGCTTGCGCGACCCACTGATGACCCAGACATCGCGCCACTGAGACGGTTGCTGCCTCTTTTCAGAAAACAAGAGGGTTAATTTATGAGTGGCTATCGAGATAAGAGTTCAGGCCCCAAGGCGCCAAAAGTGAATGAATGGCCTGCAAACGAGCGTCCGCGTGAACGCCTCCTCATGCACGGGCCTGAGTTTCTCTCTAATGCTCAGCTGCTCGCAATCCTGCTAAGAACCGGAAGCAGCAGCAAAGGCGTTATAGACCTCGCCATAAGCATACTGGATTCTTTCAAGACACTAAGAAACATCGACAGCGCATCTATTGCAGAACTCTCAAAAATGAAGGGGGTAGGAACAGCAAAGATCGCTCAGATCAGGGCGGCCTTTGAACTTGGGAAAAGGCTTATGGCTGAGTTTGATGGCGGTGTGCCAGTATTCAATTCCAGTTCAGCGGTTTATGCATACCTGTCTCCCCGTTTCAAGAATTCAAAGAAGGAGCAGTTTATATGCCTGCTCCTGGATGCCAAGAACCGTCTGATAAAGGATATAAAAATATCGGAAGGCACTCTCACCAATTCTCTCATCCATCCCCGCGAGGCATTTAAAGAGGCTATTAAAGAGTCGGCAGCTTCGGTAATATTTGCTCATAACCATCCGAGCGGCGACCCTACCCCCAGCCTTGACGACATTGCTGTAACCGAAAGGCTCAAGAAATCAGGTGAAGTAATAGGCATCTCTGCGCTTGATCACATAATTATCGGCGATGGCACTTTTGTGAGCCTTAAAGAAAAAGGCATATTGTGATAGAATATATCCCGTCAAGCGCGACTCGTTAGTTCGAACCACCTTAGAAAGGGAAAGCCGGGTTGAAACGCGATGTCTGGGTCTTCAGGGCCACGCGAGCGGCAGGGCAAAGCGTACTACTGAAAAGAGAATACTCGTTCGACTGCATATTCTTTTTTGAAAACCAGGCTCAAATTCATTGCGCTTCAAGCCGGCCTTCCCTTTCGTAGCGCGGATGTTACTATGAAGGATCGATGAGGAGGATTTTATGATCAAACGGGCAATTCTTAGCGTATCCGACAAGACAGGCGCCACAGAATTCGCAAAGGAGTTATCATCCCTTGGCATTGAAATACTATCAACTGGCGGAACAGCCAAAGCTCTCAGGGATTCCGGTGTCGCGGTTGTGGAGGTATCTGACTATACAGGATTTCCGGAGATGATGGATGGCCGCCTTAAGACTCTCCACCCCAAAATTCATGGTGGCCTGCTGTCGCGTCGCAGCAATCCAAAAGACATGGATGATATAAAGAGGCACGGCATTGGCACCATCGATCTTGTTGCCGTGAACCTCTACCCTTTCGAAAAGACCATATCAAAGCCGGATGTCCCCTTCGATGAGGCCATTGAAAATATTGATATCGGCGGTCCGACGATGATCCGCGCCGCGGCCAAGAATTTTACTGACGTGACAGTAGTAGTTGACCCCGCAGATTATAATCTCATAATAGAAGAATTGAAGAAATCAGGTGAAATCAGCAGGGAAACAAAATTACGACTTGCTCGTAAAGTTTTTGCTCATACGTCTCGATACGACACATTAATCGCTGATTATCTTACATCAGTTATCGAAAAAGAGCGCTCATTCCCCAACTTCTTGACAGTTTCAATGAAACAAGTCTCCTCGCTCAGGTACGGAGAGAATCCGCAGCAAAAAGCAGCACTCTACAAGGAAAGAACCGATGGACTCTGCCTTCCGGAAGCACATCAGCTGCAAGGCAAGGATATGTCGTTCAACAACTGGCTCGATACAAATGCGGCCCTGCTGTTGGCGTTAGAATTTGATAAGAATGCATGTGCAATCATTAAGCATAATAATCCGTGTGGTGCAGGTATAGGCGAAACGGTAGTCGATGCCTACAAAAAAGCCCTGAAAACCGATCCGGTTTCGGCTTTTGGTGGAGTAGTTGCATTCAATGCTCAGGTTGATGCTGAAGTTGCTGTATCTCTTGTCGAACTATTCCTAGAGGTGATAATTGCCCCTTCGTTCACAAGCGAAGCTCTTGACATCCTTTCGCAAAAGCCGAACGTCAGGCTTCTCGAGTTGCCCGAAATAGCAACTCAAAAAAAGTCGCGACCTGGCTCATGGGACATGAAGCGTGTTGTCGGCGGTCTGCTTATACAGGACTGGGATTATTCATTTGAAGATTTAACATCTCTCAAAGCAGTAACTAAGCGCCAGCCTACAAAAGAAGAGCGAGCGGCTCTTGCCTTTTCTTGGAAAGTTTGTAAGCATGTTAGATCAAACTCAATAGTTTATGCTCTCCGGGACCGCACTCTAGGCATAGGAGTTGGCCAAACCAGCAGAGTCTACTCTGCTAAAATAGGAGCGCTAAACGCTGCAGAGTCCCTGAAAGGCTCTGTTGCGGCATCTGACGGCTTTTTCCCCTTCAGAGACGGTATTGACGTGCTTGCCGAAGTGGGTGTAACTGCAATTGTTCAGCCAGGAGGGTCCGTTAGGGATGAAGATGTCATAAAGGCTGCAGATGAATATGACATGGCTATGATAATGACCGGGTCAAGGCATTTCAGACACTGATGAAATCGTTCAAGGAAATTAAAGCTCATTATGACTTCACTCTGGAGGATGAGAAGAACCTTGCTTCCTTGAGAGCGCTGATGGAAGACCGCACTGATGATGTCATGGAGTCCCTGCATACGTGGGTTCTTCGCATTGATGAAACGGCTAGATATTTCAGCGATGAAGCGAAGAGACAGTATGTGTTCGAGGCGCACCGGAAATGGTTTCAGATGCTGTTTGCCGGAGTATATGATTCGAAATATTACAATAAGCTCCTGCGAATTGGACATATACATGTGAAAGTTGCAGTAGATGCTCACTACATGACAAGAGCCGTGAACATAGTGCGCAATTGCTGCATCGATATACTTAATCGCAACATCGATGACTCTGAAGAGAGAACCCGACTTGTAATTTCAACGGAAAAGATACTGGACATGAATCTGGACATAATAACATCGTCCTATATAGAAGAAGAGTTGAAAACGTACTTGCCTACTTACAGGGTGAGAAACTCTCTTATTTCATTCTCAGAGCGATTTGCACAAACAATGAATCTTGTGCTTGTTCTCGCTTTAATAGGGCTGACTCTCGGGGTAGTAGTACTTTTTGTTATGGATCTCAGGAACCTTGTCACCGTAGGTATCGAGCATGGCATTATTACAGCACTGGGCTCTCTTCTGATGTTGTGGATCATGATCGAACTTGTAAATACTGAGATCAAGCATCTCAAAGGCGGCAAGTTCCGAATAAGCGTATTCGTCGGCGTCGCTCTCGTAGCTTTCATACGAGACACGATGATTATGGCACTGAAGCATGAAGCAATCGAGAAGCTTTATTATCTTATCGCTCTCATAATGACTCTGGGCATAGTTTTCTGGTTGGTCACAAAATCAGAAGAAAGGAACGACTGATATGAAGGTACTTATAGTTGGCGGAGGCGGCAGGGAGCATGCGATAGCATGGAAACTCTCTCAGTCTCAAAAAGTGGACAAGATATACTGCACTCCCGGAAATGCTGGTATAGCTGAGATCGCAGAATGTATAGAGGTAGCTTCTGACGACTTTGGGGCACTGTTGGATTTTGTAAAATATGAATGGATTGATCTTACTATCGTCGGGCCTGAAGATCCTCTTTCCAAGGGGATAGTTGACGTCTTCGAAAAAGAAGGCAGAAGAATAGTTGGACCTACGAAGGCCGCAACAATGCTTGAGTCCAGCAAAGTTTTTGCAAAAGATTTCATGAAGCGACACCGGATTCCAACAGCTGAATATAAGGTGTTTTCTTCTTACATACACGCTGAAGATTATGTAAGGATGGTGGGCGCTCCAATAGTAGTTAAAGCTGACGGGCTTGCTGCTGGAAAGGGTGTCATAGTTGCTTCTACTGTCGACGATGCAATCGACGCGCTAAGACTGATAATGAAAGACCGTGCCTTTGGAAACGCAGGTGATAAGGTAGTAGTTGAGAAATGTTTGCGTGGTGAAGAAGCCTCATTTATGGTATTCACAGACGGAGAAACGATCGTACCCATGGGCAGCTCTCAGGACCACAAACGTGTATTTGATGGCGATAACGGCCCCAATACCGGCGGAATGGGCGCATACAGTCCGGCACCTATCATAACTCCTCAGTTTGAAAAAGAGATTATCGATACCATCATGAGGCCGGTTATTGATGGAATGAAATCAGAAGGCGTTAAGTTCAGAGGTATTCTTTACGCCGGACTCATGATAGACAATGGCAAACCGTCGGTTCTTGAATTCAATTGTCGGTTGGGCGATCCGGAGACCCAGCCAGTGCTATCAAGGCTCTCTACCGACCTTCTGGATATCTGCCTCGCCCTGACAGATGGCAAGCTCTCAGAGTTGGACGTTCAATGGAAACAGGAAGCAGCGGTTTGCGTCGTGCTTGCATCAAAGGGATACCCGGGTAAGTATAACAAAGGAGAAATTATAACCGGGCTGGATGCTGTTAAGAAAATTGACGGCGTTACCGTTTTCCATGCAGGAACGGCTTTTAATGGCAATAACCTAGTCACCAATGGGGGCAGAGTATTGGGGGTCACGGCACTTAGCAGCGATATTAGATCAGCAAAATCAAAAGCATATAAAGCCATTGACTTAATAAGCTTTAGCGGGATGCATTACCGGAGAGATATCGCTGATAGAGCGCTGAATCGATAACTACGTTACAGTATAGGACTATTTGCCTGTCTGTTAATATATATTTATAAATTTGATTAATCTATCCATAAATTAATTATCGCTTGACATAAGATGCCGTATTCTTTAAGATAAGTCGCACTAAAATTAATACAAGCTAAAGTTTATTTATAAGGAGGATTCAGTCCGTGGAAGCACCGACCATTTTAGGCGCAGTACCAATCCTCAAGGAGTTCCCGCCTTATGTAACCTATTCATGGCTGGCGATGGCAGTTCTTATCGGAACGGCAGCTGCCGTGAAGAGCAAGCTTAGCCTTGTCCCTTCGGGACTGCAGAACTTGATG
>DATHDG010000032.1:0-24457 GCA_035319125.1 Dissulfurispiraceae bacterium
TCTAATAATATATATTTTTATTAATTGTCTCTATTCATATTCTTGCTTTATTGCCGTTAATTATTCGGCGGGCAATGTTTTTGGACGCTGCCCGCAAGTGCGTCAAGCCTATTGTGCTGTGCGCCATGGAAGGCCGAACGCTTGAATTCACGGGGAGGGTTTTACCCGATCCCGTGAAATGAAATGTTCTGTGTCCTCCATTGGTTGTTATCTTTATTCAATCTTTTTTAGACGTCTCTCGCAACTGCTGATAAACACCAAGGCGGTCAGTGATCTGCCAATGACCGGTGAGTCGATCATCCTCAAAATAGTAGACAGTAGCTCCCGACATCTTGATTTGTTTGCCTGTGGAGGGAAAGCCCGGAATGTCACCCTTGTGCGTGGCTGACCAGAGCCAAGTCATCACAACAGAGTTACCATCGGCAAAGAGGCCCTGAATGTCGAAGAACTGATCTGGGAACGCGGCACGCAACATTTTGACGCGCTCCTTGTAACCGGCGAGATCGAGTTCTTTCCCTTCCCACGGATCGCCGGGATCGTGATGAATCGTGTATTTCGGCGCAATATACTTATCCGAGGCTTCGATATCTCCGTTGCTCCATACCTCTCGGGTGAATTGTGTTAGTATCTCTTTTGTGTTGCCACTGATTGACATGCTATTACTCCTTTATTCTCTTTGGGATTTGTTGCCTTAATTGTGAATATCGTCTTGGTCTTTATTATGCCGCTGACTTTTATTGCCGTTATTTTTCACAGAACGCGGGCATAACCGGGAGTGGCCCGCAAGGGACACGATCCGGTTCATGCAGTGTTAGCCCTCGTCTGTTCATCATTTCCATACGCTAAAGAGGGCAGGCAAACAAAACTACTATTCCAGCAATGACGAGGTCCGTAAATATGTGACCCACCCAAGGGGCAAATAGCCCTTTTGATCGAATGCGAAGAGCGCCCAGGAGTACCCCGTATATGGTTGCGAGGCTTACGCCGACCCAGCCACGCGGAAAGCCATTGATGTGAATAGCGCCGAACGCCAAGGCTTGCAATAGCAAAGCAAGGCCAGTCGGTACGGCTGAATGAAGGAGCGCACTAAAGATAATTCCCCGGAAAGCAATCTCCTCAACGGTAGCGTTCAAGACGGCGAATAGCAGTCCTCCAATGACGAGTAGCCACAGCGGGTAATCGGGCACGTACAGCCGAAGTATGTCGGAGATATTTGGCTTGAAAAAGAAGAACCAGCCAGCCAGTGCGGCGCCACTTATTGCGACGATACCAACACAGAGAAGCATGGTGCTGCGGGTGAAAGTACCCAGATGAAACCACGAAGGGCCAGTCCTCAGGTCCGGCACTACGAAAGTAACCAACAGATAGAGACCAATTGCAAGTAAGAAAAGTACCTGCGAATAAGGGATGTGTGTGAGCATTATTCCCAGACAAATGCATACAAAAAGGCCAAGATAGAACGATGACCGCCTCCACGAGAGAAGCGTGCCAATACCTATGACAATCCCAACTGCGTATTTTAGGGAGAATGGCACAACTGGCACAAGAGACACGAGTATCGTGATAATTATGGCGAAATACTGATCCCCTTTTCTCTTATAGGTTAGAGTTTTTGGTACTGACTCGGCACAGTACTTCATCTTTTCCTATGGCTAACAATTATTATACGAGTAGTCCTATTTTTCGCATGACTAAACCTACCACACTTTAGGTGCAATTACAATAATCAATAATAACAACCAGCAGTATTACTTTTATGTCGTTTTTGCTATATAATAGGCAGTAAAAAAGAGTATTCGTAATTGCGGGGAAATGTGTCCGAATCCAGAAAAAAGGTCTTTCTTCCTGACTTTCAGAAGTTTATCGTCGAGCGCAATCTGGCGTCAGAGAAACATGCGTCTTTTATGCGTATTGGGCGGCACGATACATTCATTTCATCAAGGAGCTTGCTGACAAGGCATCTCCGGATGACGGCCTGAACGTGCAGGCTTTTCTTGAGTCGCTTCGTCTGGACGAGTCTGTCGCCGATTGGCAAGTGCGGCAGGCGGATGATGCGATCAAGCTCTATCTCGGGCATTACGGCGGTCGGGCGGGGCAGCTGAAATCGGCGCAGGACGCGGATGTTGATCCGCCCGGAGCGTCGGTTGCCGAAAAAATGAGGCGTGCGCTCCGCATCAAACATTATTCTTACCAGACCGAAAAGAGCTATCTGGACTGGACGAGGCGCTTCGACAACTATCTTTCGGAGGTGAGCGGTAGGGATCTCAGTCAGTGCGAGGCTGCGGATATCAGGGACTATCTGGCGTATCTTGCCCTCCAGAAGAAGGTTTCGTCGTCCACTCAGAACCAGGCCTTCAATGCCCTGCTGTTCCTTATGAAATATGTTTTGAACAGGGATACCGCCGATCTGAGCACTTCGGTCCGCGCCAAACGCGGGCTGCGGCTTCCGGTCGTCCTTTCGACCGACGAGGTGAAGCAGCTCTTTTCACATCTGAGCGGGCGGTATCTGGTTATCGCGCAATTGTTATACGGTTCGGGCTTACGGCTTATGGAGGCTGCGAGACTGAGGGTGCAGGATGTCGATTTCAAAATGAACAACATCACGGTCAGGAGTGGCAAGGGCGATAAGGACCGCACTACCATCATGTCCGAGGCGGTGAAGGGGCCGTTGAAGCTGCATCTTGAAGATGTGCGAGGCCTGCATGTAAAAGACCTCGCAGCCGGATACGGAGAGGTACATCTAGCCGGATGCGGTTGCGCGCAAGTACCCCAATGCGGCAAAGGCCTGGCGATGGCAGTATGTCTTTCCGGCTTCAAGGTTGTCCGTCGATCCGAGATCGGGCGCTGTGCGGAGGCATCATATTTCGGACAAGCTGATCCAGACATCGATCAAGGCTGCCATCAGGGAGGCGGGCATCGAAAAACATGCGACTGTCCACACGCTGCGCCACAGCTTTGCTACCCACCTGCTTATGAGCGGCGTGAACATCCGCGAGATTCAGGATTTGCTCGGGCACAAGAGCGTTGATACTACGATGATCTATACGCATGTGCTCAGGGGGATGTCGAATGCGCCCGTGAGCCCGCTTGACACGCTGATGAAGGATTGACCCCTTATTTCCAGATCTGTTCGTCTATTTTTTCAAAGTCCTCGACCTTCTTCTGGAATTCCCTGAAATCCTTTGCGCTCCATGTGCCTGCAAGATGATCCAGATCGTTATATTCAACCGACCTTCTTTTCTTTTTCAGACCCAGAGTTTCCTTCAGCATGTTCACTATCGAGGCATTAACGCTGGTTCCCTCTCTCGCCGCCCTCTCCTTGAGAGCTTTTATTGTTGGGGCGTCGAGCCCTCTGATTGTCATCGTAGACATAATACCTCCTGCTGAGAAACTTACTTATGGATAATAAGTCCGGTGATGTTCTTAAAGTGATCATCATATGTGAAGAGGGCCAATCCATGTCTCATTGCCGAAGCGGCCACCCACAGGTCATTAGTGGGCACTGGTTTACCTTTTCTCTTCAGGTCCCAAAATATTGTTGCATAAAATTCGGCAGTCTCTTCGTCGAGCTCCAGAACATGCACGCGTGGCGATTCCAGAAACTGTTCAAATTCTTTTCGGTTCGCCGTTTCTCTGGTTCCGCCTTTGAATCCGCTCAAAAGTTCTCCAAAAACAACGATATTAATCCCGATATATTCGACCGTTCTGATTATATTGACCGTAGCAGGATCATTCTTCTTAAAAGCAGCATAAGCGTTTGTATCGATAAGAATGCTTTTCATCCGCAATGTCCTCAAAGTGTGTAATATATGCTTACTGTCTATGATATCATAATGATGTCATGAGTTGCTAGCACAAATATAATTCTGATAGTATGTGTGTGGAAAGGGGCATGTCTAATGCGCCTGCGAGCCCGCTTGATGAACTGATGGGCGTGTGTGGAATTAAGCATTACCAGTCGTCGAATTAAGCATAACATGGCGCAATTCCGGTGATTGAGAAGGCTTTTGATCATTTTATTAAAGCAAAAGATGACGGAGATCCACGGATTTAAGCAAATGTTGTCGCAACTTGCAAAATCGGACAAACCAACTGAATTGATTGTGAAATATGTATAGGGTTATTTTTATAGCTATTTGGCAGAGCTATAAAGAAAATTACAAATACCGACCTAATAATGTATGGGTGGGTGTTGAATTTCTTCAAAGATGTTATCAAACTCGTCAGAAATCTTGTGTGGAATTAAGCATAACATGGCGAAGTTCCCATTAAATCAAAACATGACATTTGCGCCATGTAATGCTTAATTCCACAGCGTGTAGTGACAGGATTTCTGAGGGTTTGGTGGACGGTAAGGGGATCGAACCCTCGGCCTCCACGTTGCGAACGTGGCGCTCTCCCAGCTGAGCTAACCGCCCTTTAAGTATGGCTCATGGCCAGATATGCCGGCATGACAGGCAAAATATTATAGCATTTTTTGTTCTGCCGCCTGCAATTCAATTGTCTTAGTTTGGAACAATCATTTAATATAAATCAGTTATGGAAATATTAATCAGGGATTTCAGGCTGGGCGAGTTCCCGCTGATTGCAGGCATCCTGACGGATCGTGATTATCTTGCGGTTGACAGTGATGTGATGGATTCTGTTGATATTGTCGAGCTGAGAGTGGACATGTTTGACTCGATTGAAACGGGTCATGTCAAGAATGTCTTCAGGGAAGTTCGCGCAAGATACAACAAGCCGATCATAGCTACAGTCCGGGATGTTCGAGAGGGCGGCGCCAAAGAAATCAGGGACAGGGCAGGGCTTTATCGGATAGTTGTGCCGATGGCTGATCTGGTGGATGTGGAGATTCAATTTGGAGATCTGATTTCTGAGGCGCGAAAGCTTTGCTCTACTTTCAAGAAACTGCTGATCGGCTCGTATCATAATTTTGATGCTACACCTGATGCCGCTGATCTCGGCAAGGTTGTTGAACGCGGCAAAGGATTTGGTGCTGATATTGTAAAGATTGCTGTAAAGGCTAACAGCAATGATGATCTGCTGCGGTTAATAAAGTTTGCAATGAAGCACCCGGACAAGAGGCTGATCACTATCTCAATGGGCGACAAAGGGTTGCCGTCGCGCATATTCACACCGCTGCTCGGATCTCCGATTACATTCGGCTACATTAATACTGCTTCGGCTCCTGGACAGTTATCTGTTCGTGAGATGATGGCGATCTTCAGAAAATTGAATATGAGGTGAGCAGCCCTATCGGGCAGGGCAAGCCCTGCCCTTACGATTATAATTTCAATTTCTTTTTGTTGCCCACCACTACAAGCACATAGTTTCTGTCGCGCAGGTATTTGCGGGCAACCCGCAATACATCCTCACGAGAAACGCCTGATATGTAATCCTTGTACCGGTCGATGTAATCATCCCCGAGTCTGTAATAAAGCATTGCCGCAAGAAAGTCGGCGGTCTTTCTGTTCGTCTCCAGCCGGCGCGGAAAGCTGCCGATCAGGTAATCCTTTGCATCGCGCAGCTCCTGTTCAGAAACCGGCCCTTCTTTCATCAGGAGAAGCTGCTTCATAATTTCATCTATGACGAGGCCTGCAGATTCATTCTTGGTCTGTACCTCAATTTCAAACCGCCCTGGAAATTTTGCGGCTGCAAAAAAACTGTTGATGGAATATGTCAGTCCCATCTCCTCCCTGATAATCTTCATAAGCCTTGATGAAAAGCCGCCTCCGCCGAATATGTAGTTCATAACCTGCACCACGTAATAGTCAGGATCGTCTCTGGCGATGCCTACATATCCAAATAGAATGTTAGCCTGCGCAACGTCCCTGTCTATGACATCGATGCGCTTGCCTTTTGGCTGCTGTGGCGCGGCAGGCTGTGTTTTGAGTCCGGCGCTGTCAATCTTGCCGGTCCACATATTAAACGAGCGGCTGAGCAGGCTGTTCAATTCGTCTGTTCCGATATCTCCTACAACCACAAGAATGGAATTATCAGGCCGATAGAACGTGCGGTAGAAGTTCAGAACGTCTTCCCGCATGATGCCGTCTATGCTTTGCTGAGTGCCCTCAACCGGCCTGCCGTATGGATGGTCTCCGAAGACATCCCTGTTGAATTGCCTGCCCGCGAGATAAGAAGGGTCTTCTTCTTTTTGCCTGATGGCACCTTTGAGTTGTTCTATCTTCCTTGCAAATTCGTCCTCAGGAAAGGCCGGATGCAATGACACGTCAGAGAACAGGTCAAATCCCTTGATAACATCCTTCTTAAGAACAGAAAGCGATATTGTTGTATAGTCCTGATTTACAGCTGTATCGAGGGACGCGCCAATGAAGTCAATTCCGCGACTGATATCGACTGCTTTTCTTGTGGACGTCCCTTCAGTCAGCATCTTTGCGGTTAAATATGCTGTGCCTGATTTGGCTGATATTTCCTGCAGCGGCGAGGCCTGCACAAGCAGGGTTGCCATTACTATGGGTACTTCGCGTCTTTCCACATGCACGACCGTCAGGCCGTTTGCTAGTTTCTGTTTGTGCATTTCGAAGGCATCGGCAAATGCAGGTGAGCATATGAGAGCAAGCATGAAAAGAAGCGCAAGCGCATGGAACTTTATATTCCTATTCATCATGCGCCTCCCGTTTTCCGGGTTTAAGGTAGCCGATGGTCCGGTTTTCTCTTGTCAGATAGCGGCGGGCTGCATCCTGCACATCGGCGGCAGTTACATTTCTGATTCCCTCGAGATATCTGTCCCTTAGTTTCCAGTCTCCAAGTATCTGAAACATTCCGGTGTACAATGCCTCGGAGTAGCTCGAATCTCTGGCGAATTCAAAACCAGCCTCAACCTGGTTCTTGGCCTTCTGGATTTCTTCAGCCGAAGGCGGCTCTTTCTTAAGCTTCTCAATCTCGGCATCGAGTGCCGACATGACATCTTTCGTATTCTTTGCCGGGGCAATGGAAATATTGATTATGAAAACGTAGGGGTTGCGGTTAAGGTCGGCGTAGTCTGCCGATGCTTCGATTGCAAGCCGCTGCCTGTAGACGAGCTCCAGATAAAGCCGCGAGCTCTTTCCGCCTCCGAGAATTGTTGAGAGGACATCTAGCGCATAGCTGTCTTTGTCCGGGAAGCTCGGCACATGGTATACCGCCAGGATGTATGGAAGCTCCGCTGATTCGCTTACAAGGTTCGCTATTTTTTCACCTTGCTGCGCAGGTTCGACCGTTATGATGCGCTGCAGCCTGCTGCCCGCCGGCTTGATAGGGCCGAAATCCTTCTTGATCAACGGCAGGAGCTTGTCGGGATAGACATCACCGGACAATATTATGAAAGCATTATCGGGCGAGTAGTATGTGCCGTAATAGGAGGCAAGATCATCCCGGGTGATGGAAGCTATTTCATCCATCCAGCCGATAACAGGCTTGCGATATGCATGAACCATCAGAGAGGCAGCCAGCGTCTCTTCGAATAAAAGGTTCTGAGGATCATCTTCCGTGCGCATGCGGCGTTCTTCCATGACAACACTGCGCTCGGACTTCAGGTCTTTAAAGGTCAGGTTCTTCATGCGGTCCGCCTCGAATTCAATCGGCAGGCTGATAAAATCCGACGGCATGGTTTCATAATACATTGTGTAATCTTTGGTGGTGAATGCATTATCTGTTCCGCCCCTGCGCTGCACGGCATTTGAAAGCTCTTTTGAACCATACTTATAAGTGCCTTTGAACATCATATGCTCCAAGAGATGGCTCATGCCGGATTTGCCTGCAGGCTCATCGATTGAACCCACCTTGTACCATATTTGAAATGTAGCAAGAGGAATTTTGTGGTCTTCTATAAAGAGCACTTTCAGGCCGTTGTCCAGCATGAATTCCTGCACTGCGGAAAATGCAGAGGAAACATGGATAAAAACAGCGAGCACCAACGCTGCAAATGCGATCAAGAATGATCTGAGCATCAACCCTGCTGTTCTTCTTTCCATACCTCTATGGCGATGTCTGGACAGCAGCAGGCGCATATTGCGCAGCCGGTACATTGGTTATTGTTTACAAAAGCAACCGGATAGTATCCGTTTGAGTTGAAAGAGTCTTCCTGAACAATGCAGCCTTTCGGGCAGGCGTTGATGCAATACCCGCAGCCCTTGCACAGCTCCCGGTCTATTACGATCATTCCGGATGATTTTTTCTTTTTGGTTGCAGTACCCTTCATCTCAAGATTCTGCCTTTCGTTCGCCTTCATTGTCAATCTCCAGCATCTCTTCAGCATGCTTCAGCGAGCGGTCTGTCACTCTTCCGCTAAGCATGCGGGCCAGCTCTTCGCGCCTTGCCTCGTCCGAAAGCACGTCGATCGTAACCTTTACCTCTTTGTCTGAAAGCTGCTTATCAACCAATATGTGGTTAACGGCCCTGGCTGCTATTTGGGGAAGATGGGTTATACATAAGATCTGATAATTTGCCGACAGAGCATGCAGCCTGTTGCCGACGTGCTGTGCCGTTGCACCGCCAATGCCCGCATCGACTTCGTCAAAGATCAGTGTCTTGAGGGCTTGCACTGTGACCTTTGAAGACTTCGGTTTTTTCAGGCTGTCGTGCCTTCCGATTTCCAGGCACTTCAAGCCAAGCATAATGCGGGAAAGTTCTCCACCGGAGGCAACTTTCACAAGTGGGCGGGGTAACTCCCCCGGGTTGGCTGAAAAAAGAAACTCTGCATCGTCGATGCCTGAGGCGCCAATGCTTGCCTTCCGCTTCAGATCAATCCTGAAGTCAGCTTTTTGAAAGCCAAGCTCTCTTAACTCCTGAATAATCAGCCTGGCCATCTGCTTGGCAGCCACTGCCCGTTTGCCGGAAAGCTGCTCAGCCATTGATGACAGCCTGGATTCTTTTTCAGCAAGGTCGTGCTCTGCAGCATCTCTTTCTTCCTCGGACTGGTCAAGCCCCCTAAGTTCCTCGTGCGCTCCGGCAAGGTAGCTCAGTATGCCTTCTGTCCCATCTCCGTATTTTCTTTCCAGCTTCCGGATCGTCTCGATGCGGTCATCCACTTCAGTAAGCCGCGCCGGATCGATGTCGTAAGTCTCTTTGATCTTCCTTACAGAGTGAGAAGCGTCTTCGATAAGGGAAAGCGCTGATTTTACGATTGCTGCGCTCTCCTCTGTTCTGTTATCTATGCGCGACATTTCTTTGAGCAGGTCTTCCGCCCTTGATATCCTTTCGATCACAGAGCCCTCGGCGCCGTAAAGCAAATCGTATACTGCCTCAGCCGACTCCTTTAGCCGGCTGGCATTTGCCAAAATGGTTTTCTCTTCCTCAAGCCGGCTTTTTTCATTTTCTTTGAGGGAAGCCGCTTCGATCTCGCCGATCTGGAACTTCAAAAACTCGGAACGCTGTTGCCTCTCCCGCGCCTTTTCCTTGATTTGATGAACCCGGTCTCTTATGTCGACGATATCTTTATAAAAAGCCTGAAGCGCAGCCGCATCTTCGGCAAGCCCTCCGAAAGTATCGACAAAAGAGAGATGACTTTCCTTCTTAAGAAGGCTTTGATGTTCGTGCTGTCCATGAATGTCTACCAGCTCACTTCCTACAGCGGCAATTGCCTGAATGCTGACCGGAGTGTCGTTTATGTAAGAACGGCCCTTGCCTCTGCCCAGAATTCTTCGCAGTATGATTCCATCACTGCTGTCAATATCAAGATCTTTCAAGACCATGAGATCTGCAGCGTCGAAGCTTGCTTCTATGCGGGACTCTGGTGCTCCTGTTCTTATGAGATCCTGGGAGGCCTTCTCACCCAGAAGCACGCCAAGTGCGTCAACTATTATTGATTTACCTGCGCCGGTCTCTCCGGTCAGTACGTTCAGTCCTGGCAGGAAGACGACGGTGAGGTCATCTATAATGGTAAAGTCCTTTATTCTCAGTTCACGGAGCATAGTTTGCTTAGAGCAGACCCGCGAAGTCCTCTTCTCTTACAGGTCCCAGGGCTGTCAGGCTCATGGGACCGCCATTGATGAGCCTCGTTGCAAGGTCTTTGACTCTGCTCAGAGAGACGGCTTCAATATCTTTCATGATTTCGAGCTGCGAGAAATGCCTCTGATAGTATATTTCCTGTCTGGCGTTGCTCTGCATTTTGCTGCTCGTTGATTCCAGCGCGAGCACAAGATTTCCCTTCAGTTGGTCCTTTGCCCTCCTTAGCTCAACTTCCGTAATAGTGCTTGATAGCCCTTTCATCTCTTTAATTATCATATCAGCAATAATGGCGGCTCTTTTCTTGCCTGCTCCTGCGTAAACAGCCCAGTAGCCGGCATCGAAATAGGAAGACAGGAAAGAGTAAATGCTATATGCATAGCCTTTCTTTTCACGTATCTCCTGGAAAAGTCTTGAACTGACGCTGGCGCCGAGGATTGTGTTCAGCAGTGAAAGGGCATAGCGCTCATCGCTGGCGTAAGGTATGCCTTCAATACCAATGCATAGGTGTGCCTCTGAAAGGTCTTTGTTGAATATATCGATCCTTCTGCTGAATGATGGTGCCGCAAATGTTTCGGGTTCGGAACCGCGCCTTAGTTTCCCAAGGTGGTGGTTGAGCCTGTCAAGCACCATTTCGACTTCGAAATTGCCTGCACATGATATCACGGTGTCTGCGGTGCCATAGTATCTTCTTACATGGCTGATAAGGTCTTCGCGCCTTAGGGATTTTACAGTTTCCCTATTGCCCAGCACAGGCTGACCAAGTCCGGTCTGGCCGTAAATCGTCCGGCAGAAAAGATCGTGAACATAATCATCGGGCGTATCTTCAACCAATTTGATCTCTTCCTTGATGACCCCTTTTTCCTTTTCAATTTCATTTTCATCGAATGTGGAATGAAGGAATATGTCTGTCAGAAGCTCAACGCCGCGATCTATATATTCATCTAATATCTTTACGTAGAATGCTGTATTCTCACGGGATGTAAAGGCGTTTAAATCGCCGCCGAGGCTGTCAATATCTATGGCAATGTCGTGGGCGGATCGTTTTTTCGTCCCCTTGAAGAACATGTGTTCAAGGAAGTGGGAAACGCCGTTTTTATCCGGCAGCTCGTTGCGCGAGCCTACCTTTACCCAGATGCCTACTATGAAGGAGCGGGAACTTTTTACCTGCTCCATTATTACCGGTATGCCGTTGTCCAGATATCTTTTCGTAACCATACTTTGCCGGGAGGCGAAGAGTGAGGGTTATAGAGCTCTGAGTTGCGGGCATCGATTCTGATGCCCGCTTGCCCTTTATATTAGTTATTTGCGCCTTAGCGCTGCTGCTCTTTAAGTACTTCCTTTCGGCTCAATCTGATCCTTCCCTGATTATCTATCTCTATGACCTTGACAAGGATCTCGTCTCCCATATTGATCTCGTCAGTAACCTTTGCAATCCTTTTTTCCGAGATTTGTGATATGTGAAGCAGACCGTCGGTGCCCGGCAGTATTTCCACAAAGGCGCCGAAATCAGCTATCCTGACGACCTTGCCTTTGTAAACCTTGCCTACTTCTGCCTCGGCTACTATTCCGCTGATGATCTCTATTGCTTTCTTTGCAGACTCCTCATCACTGGAAGCGATATTGATAGTGCCGCTGTCGTCTATGTCTATCTTTGCTCCTGTCTGCTCCACGATACCGCGGATCACCTTGCCGCCGCTGCCGATAACGTCCCTGATCTTGTCAGGCTTGATCTGCATCGTGTAAATGCGCGGGGCATGAGGAGAGAGATTGTCTCTCACGGATGGCATGGCGTCGGACATCTTGCCGAGTATGAAGAGCCTTCCCTTTTTGGCCTGCTCGAGCGCCCGTTCGAGTATTTCACGGCTGACGCCCCCGATTTTCAGGTCCATCTGGAATGCAGTAATGCCGTTTGTTGTTCCTGCGACCTTGAAGTCCATGTCGCCAAGGTGGTCTTCAAGCCCCAAGATGTCTGTAAGCACCACGACCTCGTTGCCTTCTTTGATCAGGCCCATTGCGATGCCTGCAACCGGCGCCTTTATCGGAACTCCAGCATCCATAAGTGATAACGTCGCGCCGCAAACTGTCGCCATCGAAGACGATCCGTTCGATTCGAGTATGTCCGAAACAACCCTGATGGTATAGGGGAACATCTCCTTTGTCGGCAGCACATATTTGACTGCACGCTCGGCAAGTGCGCCGTGGCCTATTTCACGCCTGCCCGGCGAGCGGAGCGGCTTTACTTCGCCTACGCTGAACGGAGGGAAGTTGTAATGAAGCATGAAAGTTTTATAGATTTCCCCGTCAAGAGAGTCTATTTTCTGTTCGTCATCGGAGGTGCCAAGTGTCGTGGCAACGAGCGCCTGGGTCTCGCCCCTAATGAATAGAGCTGAGCCGTGCACCCTTGGGAGAAGGCCCATTCGGCAGGTTATATTTCTGATCTCGTCCGGCTTGCGGCCGTCGGCCCTTTTCCCCTGCTTTATTATGGTGTCCCTCACAATCTCATTTTCGTAGTCTTCAAACGCATTTGCGATGTCCCGCGTAAGGTCCTTGTCCGCGCTGCACGCGCACTTCTCGGCTGTTTCTGGAGTGTTGAGCTTTTTTACTGTCTCTTCCAGAATAGCATCAAGGGCTCCCTGTCTCTCGTGCTTACCCGGTATATGAATAGCCTCGTGTATCCTGCCGTCAACATACTGCCGTACGGCAGCCACAAGTGCCGGCTTTTCCTCAATATGAGGGACCGGACGCTTCTCATGGCCTATCTTTTTTCTCAATTCGTTTTGAAGCCCGACTACCCGCTTGATTTCCTGATGCGCAAAATCAATTGCTTCAATCAAGGCGGATTCGGAAACCTCAGCTCCGCCGCCCTCGACCATAATTACAGCTTCTTCGGTTCCTGCGACAACAAGGTTCAGATCAAGATTCTCCACTTCTGTCAGGTCAGGGTTTATAATGAGTTGACCGTCAAGCCTTCCAACCCTTGCAGCTGCAACAGGCCCGCCAAATGGAATATTAGAGATATGGATGGCCGCTGACATGCCGATGATGCCTAGTATGTCTGCAATATTTTCCGTGCCGTAAGACAGGACCGACACTATGCCTTGGGTCTCACAATAGAATCCCTTTGGGAACAATGGCCGCATAGGGCGGTCGATAAGCCTCGATGTGAGGACCTCTTTTTCGGATGGTTTGCCTTCTCTCTTGAAAAAGCCTCCAGGAATCTTACCAGCGGCATAAGTTCTTTCCTGATAATCTATTGTAAGAGGGAAAAAGTCTAAACCTTCTTTGGGCTTCTTGCTGGCTACCGCTGTAGCGAGTACTACGGTATCTCCAAATTTCACTACAACAGCGCCGTCCGACTGTCGAGCCATTTGTCCTGTCTCGATAATCAGCCGCTTGCCCTTAATCTCCAATTCCACGCTTGTCATGTAATTAACTTTTAATCTCCTTGCTTTAATGCTGTCTGTGTGTAATGAGAATGCTATTTTCTCAGGCCGAGGCGCCCTATAACGCTGTCATAGCGGGTTCTGTCAGATATTTTTAGGTAGTTGAGGAGTTTTTTCCTTTGAGCAACCAGCTTCAGCAAACCTCTCCTCGAATGATGGTCCTTGGCATGCGTCTTAAAATGGTCTGTAAGATAGCTTATTCTTTCACTTAGCAATGCAATCTGTACCTCAGGAGATCCAGTGTCCTTCTCGTGAGTCTTGTAGGACTCTATAATCTCTTTCTTCTTAAGCGTGTCGAACATTTGCTCACCACCTTCCTTAAAACGGTTCTCATAATAACAGACAAAGATAAATTATCCAAATGGACAAATTTTCAGTGTAAATTAGGTTACCACAAGCCTTCCCGCCGTGTAAAGACAGGCTGCCAAGCGCTTATTATTGACAAGACAGTTGATAGCTTGGGAAAAAGAATGCAATTTATCCCGCATTGCCTATTCAACCGGCGTAACAACCGCCATTACTACGAGTTTTTCCCCTTTTGTAGCTTTAAAGCCATGCGGCACCTCCGGATCGACCAAAATAGCTGTCTTCTCATCGGCCTCTATCTCCTCATCCCCGACTGTGAAAATCCCTTTTCCCTGCACACAATACATCATCAGCCGTAATGGTGCTTTGTGAGGTTTAAGTTCCTGACCTGCCTCAAGGCACATGAGGGCGACACGCATCTCCGGAGTATCAGCCAGCATTTCTCTGTATATCTTATCCGGGTAAAAGGTGATGAGTTTCTTGATATCCAAAACAGTAGCAGCCATGTGAGCCTCCTCATATATTATATTGTGAATTCAGTATATCAAGATAGCCAAGCGGCGAATATGACTTATGTCAATGTACATTTAAAAGCCTTTAATACATCCCTTCCATCCTGTCTGTAGACATTTCAGGCAACTGTAAGATCAATGGTCGGGAGGACTGTCGGGATTTAACCGTGATGAATTAGTCCCTTGGCTGTAGAAGTCGGTCTAATACGGAATACGAATATAATAGCACTGGTGCGATTGCCTTGGCCGCTTGCGCGCCCTGAGAACTCAGACATCACGCTAAATCCCGACAGTCCTCCCGAACTGACACCGCTTGAATCAGCGTCTCTGCATGGGTTATCATGAATTTCACTTTGTATTTCAGGGAGGTTGTGAGGTGAGCGGTCAGATTAGAGTGAGATTTGCTCCGAGCCCCACTGGGCATCTGCATATAGGCGGCGCGAGGACCGCCCTTTTTAACTGGCTTTTCGCACGTCACAATGACGGCGCCTTTATATTAAGGATCGAAGATACCGATACAACACGGTCTACTGACGAATATATTGAGGCGATTATAGAGGGCATGAAGTGGTTGAAGCTGGACTGGAATGAGGGGCCTTTCAGGCAGACCGCCAGATTCGACATCTACCGCAGCTATGTGGACCGGTTGCTGGCCGAGGGCAAGGCATACCGTTGTTACTGCACTGCTGAGGAGCTTGAACACCGGAGAGAGAAGGCGCTTGCAGAAGGACGAACGCCGAAATATGATGGAAGATGCAGAAGCATAACGGAACAAATAACAGGCAGGCCTGCAGCAATCCGATTCAAGATGCCGCAAGAAGGTTCTACCGTGCTCAACGATATGATAAAGGGCAAAATCGAATTTGAGAATAGCCTGCTGGAAGATATGATTATTCTCAGGACTGATGGAGCTCCGACTTATAATTTTGTCGTGGTTGTCGACGATATCGATATGAAGATTACTCACGTTATAAGGGGTGACGACCATGTGAATAATACGCCCAAGCAGATACACATATATAAAGCTTTCGGCTGGGAACCGCCTCAGTTCGCCCATTTGCCAATGATTCTTGGCTCCGATAAATCGCGATTGAGCAAGAGGCATGGAGCAACTTCAGTCATGGCGTACAAGGACATGGGATATCTGCCGGACGCCCTTGTGAATTACCTCGTGCGGCTTGGATGGTCTTATGGCGATCAGGAGGTCTTTACGCGCGAGGAACTGATCAAATATTTCTCATTCGACAACGTCGGCTCGTCCGCTGCGGTTTTCAATCCGGAGAAGCTGCTCTGGCTCAATAGCCAATATATAATGAACACTCCACCTGAAATGCTTGCCGAACTGGTCCTGCCTTTTCTGGTCAAGGCGGGCCTTGTGCAGGATGGGCAATGTCCTGATATGCAGTGGCTGTCTAAGGCCGCGCTAACACTCAGGGAAAGAGCTAAGACTCTTGTTGAACTGGCCCAATCGATGAAATATTATCTCCTCGAAGAGGTCGAGATCGAACAGAAGGCAAGAGACAAGGTCCTGAAGCCCGAGGGCGTCGCTCTTCTTGCCGACCTTAGGGATGAATTATCAGGCATAGCGAACTTCACGGCTCCGGAGATCGAAAAGGCCTTCGCCTCGATTGTTGAAAAGAGAGGGGTAAAGCTCGGTAATCTCGCGCAGCCTGCCAGGGTCGCAATTACGGGTGGCACGGCAAGCCCCGGGATTTTCGAAGTCTTCGAGATTGTGGGCAGGGAAAGGGTGATGAAAAGACTGGACAAGGTGATAGGAGGCTGAAATGGCTTTGAAAAAAGATTTGCTGGACATACTTGCCTGCCCGAAATGCAAGGGAGATCTTAATTATAAAGAAGCCGAAAAGGTTCTTGTCTGTGAAAAGTGCAAGCTTATGTACCTGGTACAGGACGATATACCGGTGATGATCATAGAAGAAGCGCTGCCGCTGAAGTAGTAGCCTGTCCGTGTAAGGGTCATTTTTGCAAAAGGTATTCCCGCTGTTTGACAAGCAGGCATGGTATTGCTATAGTTTTCCCAGAAGGGACAAATGACCGCTGAAATGATGGGTGAAAAGACGATACTTGTCGGTGTTGACTTCGGCCCCTGCACGAAGCCGGCTTTGGCATATGCCGTCTGGCTTGCAAAGAATACAGAGGCAAACAAGATCTTCCTCCTTCATGTTATCGATTATAGCCTTACCCCTCCTGCATACCTGTTGCCTTACCTGGAGTTTGAAAGAGCCCGTCTCAGCAACGATCTGAAGCCATGGATTAAAAAAATTGAGGACCACGGAATTCCGGCAGAAGGCAGGGTTGTTGTCGGTAGAATCGTTGAGACTTTTAACGCAGCCTTAACTTCGACTAAGGCATGCGCAATTGTTCTAGGCTATAAATCGCATCCCTTAAGACCGAGCAGTTCGGAGCGTCTGATCAAATCCATTCAGGTTCCTCTGCTTGTGATTCGCGTAGATAAAGCCATGAATATGGAAATCGGTGAAGTGGAAATAAAACGTATCCTCTGCGCAACTGACTTTTCACAACATTCAGTTAAGGCCGTTGAATTTGCAAAGGCCATATCCGAAATGAGCGGCGCGGACATGGATATTCTGCATGTCATAGATCCGTTGCCATCGAATCTGAAAATAGATGGCGAAATCAAAAAGAAATACTTGAACGAGCAACGGGAAGAGGCTCAGAGAAAAATGGCATCTCTAGTCGGAGGCAGACCCGACATGCGTAATTTTATTCGAGAGGGGATCGCTTCAGAAATCATCGCAAAGGTTGCAGAAGAAACAGATGCGTCGATGCTTTTCAGCGGAGTCCGCGGACTATCCCATCTCAAGGGCATCTTGCTTGGAAGCGTTGCCGATGCGCTCATCAAATCTTCTCCCTGCCCTGTCATGATAGTCCACTAGATCCGTCAAACACTCCCACTCTCAATGTATGCTTCCTGCAGAGATTACACCATTCTCAAATACCGTTGCTTCTTAGTCCAGAGCCGCCTATAATTTACCTATGGATAAGCCGTCAGACTGGCATGCCTTGTCTGAAGAAGCAATCCTCAGGGCGTTGAGTGTTGACCCCTCATATGGCCTGGGACAGGGAGAGGCTGAAGAGCGTCGTACTATTTTCGGTCCGAACGAACTCAGGAGAGAAAACCGGATTTCACCTCTGAAACTCTTTTTAAGACAGTTCACCGGGTCTCTCACAATAATCCTTCTAGTTGCTGCCATACTTTCGATATTACTTGGCGAGTTTTTCGATGCCGTCCTGATTCTCATTATTGTGCTCTGCACGGCCGGTCTCGGATTTCTGCAGGAGTACAGGGCCGCCAGGGCACTGGCTGCGCTGAAACAATTTTTTTCGCCTGCAGTTACAGTTTTGAGAAATGGAATTGAAGAAGAGATACCTTCCGGTCATCTCGTTCCCGGGGACATTCTGCGTCTGGAATCCGGCAACAATGTGCCTGCAGACGCCAGGGTGCTTGAGGTCAAATCACTTCGGGTTGATGAAGCATCGCTAACCGGAGAGTCGGCGCCAGTTGAAAAATTTATAGGGATTTTACCTGTAGGCACTCCGATGGCGGACAGAACGAATATGCTCTTTGCAGGAACAAGCATCGCTTATGGTCGTGGAACTGCGGCAGTCGTTTCAATCGGCATGGACACACAGATAGGTGCGATTGCCCGCCTGGTAGATGCAGCCAAACCCGGAAAGACTCCGCTGGAACAGAGGACCGAGGAAATCGGCAGGCGACTCGGGGCCACGGCAATTTTAATCTGCTTTGGTATAGTTGTATTGAACATAACTCAGCGGGCATCATCAGGAAGCCTTACTCTCGACGTAGTCTTCAACACAGTGCTCTTTGCAGTTGCACTTGCCGTTGCCGCTGTGCCCGAGGCCCTAGCGGCAATCGTCACCGGAGCGCTCGCGATCGGTATGCGGGAGATGGCAAAAAGAAAAGCCCTCATCCGCAGCATGCCCGCCGTCGAGACGCTGGGTTCAGTCACAGTTATCTGCTCTGATAAAACCGGCACGATTACCAAAGGCGAGATGAGCGTAAGGAAGATATACTCCAACGGAGGTTTTGCGGATATCTCAGGTGTAGGATATGAACCCGCCGGCGTCTTCAGCCCTCATGGCGCGGTAAATAAAATCGGGGCTGCCCTGCTTGCAGGAATCCTCTGTAACGATGCCGAAATGCGGGAGGCTGAAGGCAAATGTCAGATTAAGGGCGACTCGACAGAAGGCGCCCTGGTTGTATTGGCCGTCAAGGCGGGGCTCAATATCAGCAGTCTGAGGCTTAAAAATAGACGCATCGGAGAGATCCCTTTCAGTTCGGAGCGGAAGTGCATGTCCACAATTCATATGATGGCAGACACCTCAAGGGTGATGTTCACAAAGGGCGCTCCGGAGGTCATTCTCAAACAATGTTCACACATGATATATGAAGACAGAATTATATCTTTGGACGAAGAGAGAAAATGTGAAATCCTTTCCATCGGGGAAACCATGGCGCTTCAGGGATTGCGGGTCATAGCGATTGCACAAAAGAGTCTTGGCGGAGACGATCCGGCACTAGAATCAGGGATGACCCTGCTCGGGCTTTTCGGAATGATCGATGCCCCGAGAGGCGATACCAAAGATGCAGTGAGGATTTGTCGTGAAGTCGGGATCAAGCCTGTAATGATCACAGGCGACCACAAACTCACCGCGGTGGCAATCGCAAAGGAGGTTGATATCTATCGTGACGGAGATCTGATCCTTTCGGGAGATGAACTTCAAATAATGCCGGAAGATGAGCTCTACTCAAGGGTAAAAAAAATTGCCGTATATGCCAGGGTCTCGCCAGCGGATAAATTGAAGATCATCAGGGCCTTGAAGAAACATGGAGAAGTGGTGGCTATGACCGGCGATGGAGTCAACGATGCACCGTCGCTGAAACATGCCGACATCGGCATAGCTATGGGAGTGACAGGAACAGACGTTGCAAAAGAGGCCGCCGACATGGTCCTGCTCGATGACAATTTCGCAACCATTGTAACGGCAATCGAACGGGGAAGATGGATATATGACAACATCAAGAAATTTCTTACCGCACTTTTGAGCGCCAACTTTGTGGAAGTGGTCGTTCTTGGCGGGGCCGCAGTGATAAGCGGGACTTCATACCTGCCTCTTCTGCCACCCGCAATACTCTATATCAACCTTGTCACCGACGGCCTTCCCGCTCTCGCGCTCGGTGTCTCTCCGGTCGAACCCGATGTTATGAAAATTCCTCCGCGGGCCCCCTCGGAGAGCTTCTTTTCGAGAGATGTCCTGCTCTTCATCGTCCTTTCGCTCCTGCTGCTGGCCCCCGTCCTTTTTTATGTGTTTTTCAGCGCGCCGGATATCGACAGAGGTAGAACCGATGTCTTCTTTCTCATGATACTCGGAGAGCTTGTTATTGCGCTGAACTTACGGTCGCTCAGGCACAGCATATTCACGGCACCGCCGCATCTTTCGCTTATTCTTTCAGTAATAATCTCCATCGCGTTCACGTTCTTGCTCGCCGAAATTCCACAAGTAAGCGATGCTTTCGGCATCAGGAAGCCGGTAATAACCTGCCTTGCAGCCGTGATAATCGTAGTATTCGGGATAACCGCAGCCTTTGAAGGCGCAAAATACTACTTCCGAAAATTTCCCAAAAAACTCAGTGCCGACAAGCCTTCAGTCCGGCGATCCGGATAATAGCGCTCATCATCATTTATTCGGCGAGTCATATTCAATTTCTTTTTTGAGAACTGGGCACTTGAATTTCAGCGAATAGGCCGTCAGTTTCATTCCCTCTTTATTCTTGTTTCCTTTGCCGTATTTCGGATCGCCCAAGACCGGATGGCCGATCATGTCGAAATGGCGGCGTATCTGGTGCAATCGGCCGGTTCTGATGGCTACATCGACGCTCGATATATCTGTTGCCTTATCATATGACAGAACTTTATATTCGGTAACTGAGATCTTTCCATCAAGCGGCAGATCGATAATACCTTTCGGGCCAGATTCAGCAAAATCTCCAAGCGCCTCGACACTGTATTTTTTTATTACCAAGTTGTTGCGAAAGAGCCCAGAGAGAAGAGAGGCTGCTTTTTTCGTGTGCGCCACGAGCATGAGTCCCGATGCTTCGCGGTCAAGCCGGTGCACAGGAAATATCTCCCTCTTGCTTTCGAAAAATAGCTCGGCTTGGCGCATCAATGAACAATGGTCGCCGTACATGGTCCCCTGTGCCATAAGTCCGGCTGGCTTATACCAGACGCTGTATTCCTTGCGGTCAGAGATGCATCTGGCCTGGGGCGGGGTGAGGGCAAGAAGCTTCTCATCATAGTGGAATTCTATTTTCATGCCGCCGCGAAGCGCAGCCGTGGCCTTTCTTATCCTTTTCATGCCGCCGCGTTCTTTGCCAACCCATATCGCTCCTTTGCTCATGGCATCTTTGATTCGGACCCTGGAGAGCCCTGTCTCAGAGGCCAGATAATCAGACAGTTTTCCTGTAGCGCCATTGCCGATGGTCCTTAATAGGGTGAATTTTTTCATCGCTGATAGCTTATCGGATCCGGCAGCCTTTGACAACTCTTTTGCCTACAATTTAAATTATGACTTACTATTCTAGAGGAGGACTACGTGGCAGAGAAGATTAAGGTTAGAACCCCAATCGTCGAGATGGACGGCGACGAGATGACGCGCATTATATGGCAGATGATAAAGGACAAGCTGATTACTCCGTTTCTTGATATCGATATCAAATATTTCGACCTGGGCATCAGGCATAGGGATGATACCGACGACAAGGTGACGGTGGAGGCGGCTAATGCAATTAATGAGTTTGGCATCGGCGTCAAGTGCGCCACGATTACGCCAAACGCCGCCCGAGTTAAGGAATACAATCTCAAGAAGCAGTGGAAAAGCCCCAATGGGACCATCCGCGCCATCCTGGACGGAACAGTGTTCAGAAAGCCGATAATCGTAAAGAATATACCGCCGCTGGTAAAGCCCTGGAAGAAGCCGATCATAATCGGCAGGCATGCCTACGGCGATATTTACAGGAACGCTGAATATGTAATAGAAGGTCCCGGTGCGGCAGAGATCGTCTTTACTCCAGCGGGAGGTGGCGAGAAAAAGCATCTGAAGGTCCATGATTTTGAGGGTAGGGGCGTTGTAATGGGAATGCACAACACCGAGAAGTCGATCAGGAGCTTTGCACGTTCGTGCATCAATTACGCTATCGGCGAAAAGACGGACCTTTGGTTCGGAGCGAAAGATACGATATCCAAGCAATATCACGGTTTCTTCAGGGATGTCTTTGCAGAAGAGATAGCCAAAGCTAAGGATAGGCTTGAGCAGGCGGCAGTTCAGTATCGGTATATGCTGATCGACGATGCCGTGGCGCAGGTCCTGAAGTCTCAGGGCGGAATGCTTTGGGCCTGTATGAACTATGACGGAGACGTGATGTCAGACATGGTCGCCACAGGCTTCGGAAGCCTGGGCCTTATGACATCAGTCCTTGTTTCGCCTGACGGCAAATACGAGTATGAAGCAGCGCACGGAACCGTGACACGCCACTACTACGAGCATATGAAAGGCAACTCCACTTCGACGAATTCGATCGCTTCAATATTTGCCTGGACAGGCGCTATCGCTAAACGAGGAGAGCTGGACAGCAGCCCTGATGTAGTCTCTTTTGCCAGGAAGATCGAGAAAACGGTTATTGACACTGTAGAGGGCGGTGTCATGACCAAAGACCTTATGCTGATTGCAGAGCCGCATGTTACAAAGTACGCCCTGACCGAAGAATTTATTGATGCTGTTGCCGGCAGACTTGCATAATAACAACCTGTCGATATGACGCCGTGCCTGACAGGTGCGGCGGTCTTATTTCATTGCTTTCCGGATTTTTGAAACTTTGCCCAATCGTCTTTCAGTGTGACGATCCTGTTGAATATAGGCTTGCCCTCGATTGTATCCAAGGCATCTACACAGAAGTATCCTATCCGCTCGAACTGATAACGGCTGCCCGGAACCGCATGGCAGAGAGATGGCTCTACCATGCAATTATTGAGAATTTCGAGCGACCTGGGGTTTAGATAATCTATAAAATCCTTGTTGCCGTCGGTATCGTCAGGATCAGACTTTGAGAACAGCATATCATAAAGGCGCACTTCAGCTTGCATTGCGTACTTTGCTGAAACCCAGTGGAGGGTTGCCTTGACCTTGCGCCCATCCGGAGAATCGCCACCACGGGTTGCAGGATCGTAGGTGCAGTGGATCTCTGTAACCTCGCCGGTGTATGCATTTTTCAAAACGCTCACGCATTTTATGAAATACGCATACCTGAGCCTCACTTCGCGGCCAGGCGCCAAGCGGTAGAACTGCTTTGGAGGGTCCTCCATAAAGTCTTCCCTCTCTATGTATATTTCGCGCGAGAAGGGGACTTTTCGCATGCCTGCTCCAGGATCCTCCGGGTTGTTTACTGCGTCCAGGAATTCTTCACCGCCTTCGGGATAGTTGTCTATGACGACCTTCACAGGCCTGAGCACGCCCATCACCCGCTGCGCCTGTTTGTTCAAGATTTCCCTGACGCAGAATTCCAGCAACCCCATATCGACTAAACTTTCCTTCTTGCCTACGCCGATCCTTTCGCAAAAGTTGCGGATTGCCTCCGGCGGATATCCTCTGCGCCTCATGCCGGCAAGGGTCGGCATGCGTGGATCATTCCATCCATAGACATGTCTGTCATTAACAAGCTTCAACAATTTTCTCTTGCTTAATACTGTATTGCTTAGATTAAGGCGTGCGAACTCATACTGTCTTGGGTGGTAAATGTCGAGTTCGTCCAGATACCAGTCATACAGAGGCCTATGGTCTTCATATTCCATCGTACAGATGGAATGCGTGACTCCTTCTATGGAGTCGCTCTGGCCGTGAGCATAGTCGTACATTGGATATATACACCACTGGCTGCCGCTGCGCTGATGCTCCTCGTGCTTGATTCGGTACATGACCGGATCACGCATGTTTATATTGCCGGATGTCATGTCTATCTTGGCCCTCAATGTTTTAGAGCCGTCTGGAAATTCGCCTGCACGCATGCGACGAAACAGATCAAGATTTTCTTCGGCTGAGCGATTGCGATAAGGACTTTCCCTGCCGGCTTCGGTCAGGGTCCCGCGGTATTCGCGCAGATCATCGAAAGTCAGATCGCAAACAAAAGCCTTTCCTTTCTTGATCAGCAATTCCGCAAATTCATAAAGGCGCTCAAAATAGTCTGAAGCATAATAAAGACGCTCTCCACAATTAAACCCAAGCCAGCGAACGTCTTCCATAATCGAATCGACATATTCCTGTTCCTCTTTACTTGGATTGGTGTCGTCGAACCTGAGGTTGCAGTGGCCGCCGAATTCGGAAGCAAGGCCAAAATTCAGACAAATGGATTTGGCATGACCTATATGCAAATAGCCGTTTGGTTCCGGCGGGAAGCGGGTGATGATCTTGCCGCCGTTTTTGCCGGAATTAATATCGCTATCAACTATACTGCGGATAAAATTAGGCGGCAGAGAGATATTGGCATCTCCGGGTTCAGATTTTTTCATTCGTCAAGCACCTCATGCTTCTTATAATGTTAAGACAATCCTTAGCACCCCAAAATCAGGCATTACAGATATACATTGAGCCTATTTTACCATAGTGGTGTATAGTATGCTGATTCGTGCCGGCAAAGGATATTCTTTGGCTGGATACTTATGCTAAACTATCCGACATGCCGAAGTGGCGGAACTGGCAGACGCGCTAGGTTCAGGGTCTAGTGGTCGCAAGGCCGTGCGGGTTCGAGTCCCGCCTTCGGCATTTTTAAATGGTCTTCTAGTCCCGGATAGCCATTATTAATTATGGCATCATCTCCAAGAGCCCTCATTTGCTTGAAATGATTTGACTTATTTGACATTGCATATTCTTTTCATATGTAATATAGTACACTTTAGTTGTTTTATTATTAATAGCATACATCTAATAAATGTAAGGAGGAAGAGGTAGATCATGAAGAAGTGCATTGTTTTGCTGGTTTTATTCGTAGTAGCTTTACTGCCGTTTTACGCATCCGCTGAAATCAAGGAGGGCAGCGTAGAGCTGAACCCATTTATTGGGGGGATACTTCATGATGGTGGGGAGAACATCAAGATAGCGCCTGTATTTGGATTAAGGGCGGGGTATAATTTCACGAAG
>DATHDG010000033.1:0-36026 GCA_035319125.1 Dissulfurispiraceae bacterium
CTGCACGGCGTAGTGACACGGGTAGAGATGTAATTTTTGACCATGCAAGTCATGCTATAATTCACACGCTTTATGCATTACCCCTGCCGCATCTTTAGAAAATTGCTTATAGACCGGTCATAGGTCCGTTCATACTGCGCACTAAAATAGCAGGCTGGCAGTTCACCCTGTTTGCGGTGATAGTGCAGGCATAAGCAACATTTGTGCTTCCGTTCGCATGGCTCATATGTACAATTACACATCGCCTTATTCTTTTCGCTGATACAATCCATCATTTTCCTCCATATCAAGCGATCATATATTGTAACCGGAAGAGACTTGATTTAGCATCAGTATGAGATAAGCCGGGGTTCAATGAACGAGGGCAATCGACGAGGGAAATTAGACGACGTGCATCCTGAAGCAGTCTAGCCGGCATATCATGATCGACCGGCCGGCCCCTTTATCTATCTGAATTTCATGACTGAGGATTTCTTTGATCTGGCGGTAGCCGGAAGAGCATCCCCCCATTGCCTGCCCGCCTTCTGTCCGCCGGATTTTCGTGCCGGTACATGCTGACGCGGAGGGCGGGCAAACTCGCTGTCTTTCTTAGGCGCAGCAACTCCATAATCGAAGTCCTCCAGCGTTCGGCGTTCTATCGCTCCGCCCAGGACTTTTTCAATGTCGCGCACCATGTCCCTGTTTTCAGGGGTCACCAGCGTGTACGCATCTCCGCTGCGGGCGGCACGGCCGGTGCGTCCGATACGATGAATGTAAGCATCGGTGGTATCAGGAATATCATAGTTGATGACATGGGAAACCTGGGTTACATCAATTCCGCGCGCGGCGATATCGGTAGCCACCAGGATTTGAAACATGCCGTTGCGGAACCCGCTCATTGCAGCCTGTCTCCGCGCCTGCGAAAGGTTTCCCTGCAGCGAAGCCGCCCGGTATCCGGCATTGACTAGCTGTTCCCCAAGGCGCTTGGCCCGATGCTTGGTACGGGTGAAAATAAGTACAGACTCCGTATCGGTGTTCCTGAGCAGATTGAGAAGCAGCGGCGTCTTTAGGTGCTGGGCAACCGGGTAGAGTGCGTGACTCACCGTAACCGCCGGGGCCGTAACACCAACCTTGACCATGACCGGTTCATTCAGGACATCGTTGGCCAGATGCCGGATCTCTTCGGGCATAGTGGCTGAGAAGAGCATAGTCTGCCGCCTCTGGGGCAGCTGTTTCAAGATCTGCCTGATGTCAGGTAAAAACCCCATGTCGAACATGTGATCGGCCTCGTCGAGGACCAGCATCTCCAGTCGCAAAAGATCGATCGTCCTTTGTCCGATATGATCGAGAAGCCGCCCGGGACAGGCAACCACAATCTCGGCGCCGCGCTTCAATTTATCCACCTGGGGAGTGAAGCCCACTCCGCCATAGATGGTTACGCTCCTGAGACCGGTATTCCGCCCCAGGATGCTGATTGCCTCATGTATCTGATCTGCCAGCTCCCTGGTAGGGGCGATGACAAGCGCGCGGACATGGCGGCGTCCTCCTTGCATCAGACGATGCAGGATAGGTAACGCGAAGGCAGCGGTCTTGCCGGTGCCGGTCTGCGCCAGACCCATAATATCATAGCCCTGCATGATCAACGGGATAGCCTGAGCCTGGATAGGCGTCGGCGTTGAATAACCCGCGGCCCTTACCCCGGCCGCGACATGGGGGTGAAAATCAAATGCTTTAAATTCCATAAACTCCTTTTTTTCCGCGTACGGACGAAAAAAAACCCCAGTGTATTCCGGGGTTTACTTATGACGTAGTTCTCATCCGGGTACAGCAATTGTAATTGTTAATCATACATGCTGTGGGAAAGCCTTGTCAAATCAAAGAATTTCGGATTTGGCCCGGGAACAACATGTGGCAGGAATCCAAAAAAGGAACTTGCATTTAAACTAAGTATTAATATAAAACAAAATATGCGCAAGCAACTTGCAATCATGGTCTTTATAATCCTTGCCTCTCTTGCGCAAATTCTGTATTACTACCCTCAGCTTCCAGATGTCATAGCCTCCCATTTCAATGCCTCGGGTACTGCAAACGGCTGGCAGCCCAAAAGGGCCTTCTTTGCAATATATGGCGGAGTGCTCGTGCTGCTGGTTCTTGTTTTCTCTGGGTCGGCGCTTTTCATGGATCGAATCCCATATTCGCTCATCAACCTGCCGCGCAAGGACTACTGGCTCGCCCCTGAAAGGCGCGATGAGACCTTTTTATTCATCAATAATCAGATGCTTATGTTCGGCAATGCCACCCTACTATTCATCTTCATAGTATTTCAACTCGTTATCAAAGAGAACCTGACACACCAAAACCTGCTCTCACCCCCGATCATGTTGCCACTGCTCGGAGTTTATATCCTTGCCACTATAGTCTGGACAGTAAGATTTATCTTAAGATTCAGAATATAAGCGTTTCCCCCTCTCCAAGCTTGACAGTGAACGATCGTTCACCTATAATTGAAGTATGGAAAACGATAAGCTCAAGTCCCGCATCAGGGACATTTCACATTTCTATCGCGAAAATGGCCGGATGCCAAGCTTCTCGGAGATAGGGGAACTGACAGGGCTCAGATCCAAAAATGCGGTATCAAAGTTTGTAAATAAATTAGACCATCTGCAAATTATCGGGAAAGACACAAAGGGCAGACTTATCCCTCGTTCCCTTGCAAAGCCGGTAAGAATATTGGGCGCTGTCGAGGCAGGCTTCCCGAGCCCTGCCGAAGAGGAGCTTACCGACACGCTTTCTCTTGACGATCTGCTTATAGAGAACCCTGATGCCACCTTTCTGCTCAGAGTATCCGGCGATTCAATGTCGGAGGCAGGCATACTTCCGGGCGATATGGTTATCGTTGACAGGGGGCAGACGTCAAAGAGCGGAGATATCGTCATTGCCGAAGTCGATGGCCAGTGGACCATGAAATACCTGAGGAAACGGGGAGAAAACGTAACCCTTATCCCTGCAAACCCAAAGTACAAACCTATAAAACCGAAAAGTGAATTAAAGATCGCCGGTGTCGTGACAGCGGTTGTGAGGAAATACAGGTAAAAAATGTGTAATGAGGGTGAGTCGTTTTTAGCATGATGTCTGGGTTCTCTGGGGCGCGCGAGCAGCCAAAGCAATTATTCCATCGGTGAATACAGGTTTATTTCAATATCTGAGACTCGATAATTCCAAAAGGGCTAATTCATCACGCTAAAAACGACTCGCTCTTATTACAACAAGAAATTTCACATAGTGAATATCATGACCTCCGACCCAATCACTATCCATTCCTGGCCGCGGGCGATCCTGCATCTGGATGCAGATGCCTTTTTTGCGTCGTGCGAGCAGGCGATTCATCCAGAACTCAAGGGCAGGCCCGTGATCACCGGCAAGGAGCGCGGGATCGTTGCAGCCGCCAGTTACGAGGCTAAAGCGCGCGGAGTAAAACGCGGGGTAAGGCTTTCGGACGTAAAGAAGATTTGTCCTGATGCGGTCATATTGCCCTCGGATTACGAGACCTACAGCCTTTTTTCATTGCGGATGTTCGCCATCATCAGACGCTTTACGCCGGATGTCGAGGAGTACTCAATCGACGAGGCCTTTGCGGACCTTACGGGACTTAGAAGAAGCTTTCACGGTCCTTACAACCTTATCACAAAACAGATTCAGGAAACGATAGAAAGAGAGCTCGGCATCACGGTATCCATAGGCGTAAGCTTGTCAAAAGTCTTAGCCAAGGTTGGGTCAAAGCACAAAAAGCCGCGCGGCATTACGATGATTCCAGGCAGGGAGATTCATCATTACCTCGGAAGGTTGCCCATAGAAGGCGTTTGGGGAATTGGTCCAAACACTGCGGCATTCCTGAGAAAATTCGGTATCAACACCGCCCTCGACTTTGTACATAAAGATGAAGCTTTTGTCGTAAGACATCTTTCAAAGCCTTATCACGAAGTCTGGCACGAACTCAACGGCAGGAGTGTCTACCCAGTCACTACCGAATCAAAGAGTAGCTACCAATCAATAAGCAAGACGCGGACTTTCACTCCTCCATCAGATGATAAGACCTTTGTCTTTGCCCAGCTCTCCAAGAATCTTGAGAATGCCTGCATCAAGGCGCGACGTTACAATCTGGCAGCCACAAGGCTGATCGTTTTCCTGCGACAGCAGGACTTCACCGACAGCGGCGCAGAACTCAAACTGACCTGCCCTACCGCCCATCCCTCAGCACTTTTTGCCTTGCTGCGTGAAGGGTTTAGCCACATTTACCACCCGAATACGCTTTACCGCCAAACAGGTGTAGTGCTTGCCGGGCTCCTAGCCGAATCGAAGGTGCAATATACTCTTTTCGATGACTCCGCGCGGATCGAAAAGATGTCGAAGGTCTATGACGCAGTGGATATTCTTTCCGAAAAGTTCGGGAAATATACGGTGCGCCATGCGGTAAGTCTGCCGACGAAGATTCAATCCCAGCACGAAGGAGAGCGCGGCGATGTCCCGCAGCGCGAGCAGGAGCTCTTCAGGGGTGAAAATAAAAGGCAGCGCCTAGGGCTGCCTGTGATAAATATAAAGGTATAAGCGCTAATTCATGCACGGCGCCAGGACATCTTCCATCGTATAATACCACTTCTCATTCTCAATCAGCCCGATCAGCGCCTTCGCAAAAGCGGGCAGGCCAGCTGACCGCCTGCATGTGACAATCTTGCCATCAACCACTATGTCTCTGAACTCGTAGAGGAGTCCGGCGTGCATGAGTTCGGTAATAAGGACAGATTCATGCCAGACAGCGCGTCTGCCCTTGAGAATACCGGCAGATATAAGGATTTGCAAGCCTTCGCACATGGCGGCAATAATCTTATCCTTCTTTACAAAGTAATGCAACATATCCAGTAGCCTGTTTGGGACAGCCTTCTGTTGTCTGCTTCCTGGCAACACAAGGGCTGAGTAATCATCGGGTCTTACATCGTAGATGCTCTTGCTGACTTCAATTTCGTGACCCCGGGCGCCTATTATCAACCCTTTATCATTCGAAGCGATGTCAACTTTAACGCCTTCTTCCTGCAGCCAATACAATGGGACGAGCAACTGGGAGTCTTCGAACTTGTCGGCGATTACGATCAATGCTTTCACTGTCAAACCTCCCACAAACGGTTAGGGGTTGACTCTGATTAATGCTACATGACCTTTTCCTTGCCGCTGGCCACTTATAAAGCATGAAATATGCCCTTAGGCAACACATTGATTATATTGAAGATTGACTGATCTTCTTTTGCATCTCTGCAAAAATCATTATAAGTAAAAGGCAAAAATGCGAACAAGCTTTCATAAAAAATTACACGAAGATAGGTATGAAGTAAGCTAAATCATCTGCAAAGATCATAATCATATAACTTTAATAGAAAAATATTGTAAGCTATGTATATTAACCATGATCATTTTTCTTAGGGTAATCCTTTATGGCGTGCTCGCCGTCCTTCTCAGCGTCAACCTGTACATCTTTATTTATAAGGGCAAAGAGAAATCTCCTGAGCTTAACAGTCCCCCTCCATCAGTTAATGTCACAGCCGTGGCACCACAAGCAGAGGCTCCGCTGGCAGCTGTTGGTCCGGCTCCTGCGCCCGTATCATTACCACCTGCACATGAGATCATTAAAACAGCGGACGACGGCTCGGCAGACGCCAAAAATGCTAAAGAATATTTTGAAAAGGGTGATTTCAAAAAGGCAGCTGAACTTTGCACTCAGCTTGCCTCTAAGAATAAGAAAGCCTTCCTTTGCGCAGGACTTTCATATTTCAAGCTGGCCGACTATGAAAATACAATAAACAACCTGGAGCAGGCGTTGGATGGGGGTGCCGACGAGTTCGCATGCCGCAAATATTTGGCTTTTTCCTACTATTACCGTGGTAATTTTGAAAAAAGCCTCCTGAATGCTGAAAAAGGCGTAGCAATTATTGGCGACGCGGAACTTAAGGCATTCTACTCCAGGTTACTGAGAGAACAAAAAGCTCACCGCAACTTTGTTGGCGAAAGCACAACTCATTTCACAGTTCAGTTCGATGGCTATGAACTCGGCGGTGTCAGCAGAAAGGTAATAGCCATGCTTGAAGACGCTTATTCTACTATAGGGCGTGATCTCAGCTATTACCCGTCGGAGCCGGTAACTGTCATCTTGTATACCAACCAGGACTTCTATGATACGACACAGGTTCCAGGCTGGATGGGCGGATATTTCGATACCAAGGACGGCAAGATACGCGTACCAGTAAGGGGCGTTGAAGGACAGGATAACCTTTTGCGGGCTGTACTTTTTCATGAGTATGTGCATTCTCTGATTCACTCAATTACAAAAACCTGCCCGCTTTGGATTCATGAGGGACTTGCTGAGTATTATTCTAAAGGGCCGTCACAGCGGGTCGGACAGGTCATACCGCTGAAATATCTCGAAAAGTCTTTTTCAGGATTGAACGGTCGGGGCATACAGTTAGCTTACATCGAGAGCCATTCTGCAGTATCATACATAATGGATAAATACAGGGCCGACAGAATGAAAAACATGCTAGTTGCACTTTCAAGCGGAGGCACCCTTAATTCAGCATTTAATGATGCTTTTCAGATAGGGTATACCGAGTTCACGGATAAATGGGGGAAAAAATGAGAGGAACTCAATGCTGAGGAAGCCCTTGCTGCTTAAGATTTTCGATGCAGCCAACATGCAGCGCTGGAATGACAAGATACGCCCCGTAGAACTGCGCGAGCTGGACAAGCAGGCGCATAAGATGGTCATTGCGTATCTCATCGGCAAGTTCGAAGAGGACCAGGATGAGTTCGACTGGATAGAGGTGATCGAGGGCGGTCTTTTCGAGTTCCTGCAGCGTCTTATCGTAACCGATTTAAAACCTCAGATCTTTTACGAGATAAAAAAGGATGACAAAAGGTACGCCCAACTTAACAAATGGGTATATGAGCAGCTTGAACACCTTATATCTCCGCTTGGCGATAATTTCTGCAGAAGATTCAGGGATTATTTCGCCGATGCGCATGAAACGCTTTGCAAACGAATCCTCGGCGCGGCACATTTTTATGCGACCAAATGGGAATTTGATATCATCGAAAGAACCAATCCAAACGGTTACGAAATACCAAAAATAAAGAAGGATCTCCAGGAAAAACAGGAGAAGTACTACGATCTCAAGGGAATGCAGCAGATAGCGCTTTACCCTAAGTTTCGCGATTTCATTGATCTATGCGGAGAACTGCGTTTTCAACTTCGTTGGAGCCATATCAACCGCGTACCCAAAACCTCAGTGCTCGGCCACATGCTTATAGTTGCCATATTCTCCTATCTCTTTTCCTGTGAAATAGATGCCTGCCGCAAAAGACGGGTTAATAACTATTTTTCAGGGCTTTTTCATGATTTTCCGGAAGTGCTGACAAGGGATATTATTTCGCCTGTTAAAAGGTCAATCGCCGGCCTTGAGGAACTAGTCAAGGAGTACGAACGTGATCAGATGGAAAAAGAGGTTTATGGCCTTATTCCTGAAGCATGGCACGGTGAGATGAGAATGTTCACTGAGGATGAATTTAGTTGCATCGTAACAATTGACGGGATGAAGAAAAAAACCACTTCAGAAGAAATCAATGATAAGTATAATAGCGATGATTACAACCCGCGCGATGGCGAACTTTTAAAGGCAACTGATGAACTTGCTGCGTTCATAGAAGCATACATGGCTCTTGGAAACGGCCTGGCGTCGCAAGACCTGCAGGATGCCAAAAACAGGCTGATGGAAAAATATAAACAGAAAGTGATCGCAGGCATAAAGTTTGGCGAACTTTACGCTGATTTTATGTAGTCACCGTAAAACCGGTTTGACGATTACCGCTCTGCCGGCAAAATTATGAAGATAATTTCATCAATAGTTAATCTAAATTTAATTGTTGTAATTTAAATTAACAGGTGGTTTTTCATATTCGTATTTTCTTGATTCAGCCACTCATTGAGCATTCCTAAGATAGTTACTGAGATCCCGGCTCTCCGGAAAATGGAATGCTGCAGACAAAGCAATCTCCATTCCCGTATTAAGAATATTGATGAGAGGAGATTCTGAAAGATGGTCATTGCACTGAACGATGCCTGGAAACAGTTTGAGAACTACGCCAAAGGCAAGGGTTATAATCAGAAAATATTAGGCTCATATATCCTTTGTAATGAAGAAGGCCAAAAAGTAAAACTGATATCCGTCAGAATGAGCAGCCGCAAGCTGGTCATCTGGGAGGATAACAAAGGTTATTACGAAATGGATCTTGAATAGCTAGACTGCGTCCGGCGTAGCTCATATAAAATACACCATTTGGAAGTGATCTTTACTTCTGATAACCTTTAATCGGGCATGTTGAGATTTATTATATGGCTGCCGGATGGAGGACGCAAATGAAAACACTTGTTTTAGCTCTATCAGCACTTCCTCTTTTCCTGACGGCGATTTCATCACTAGCCGGTACTGCTCTTGAGAAAGCAACTTTTGCCGGTGGCTGTTTTTGGTGCATGGAACACCCCTTTGACCAGCTGCCCGGCGTGGTCTCGGTAACATCAGGATATACGGGTGGCCACAAGGCGAACCCGACTTACAAGGAAGTCTCCGCAGGAGGTACAGGTCATGCAGAATCTGTTCAGATTATCTTTGATCCTTCTAAGATAAGCTACGAAAAATTGCTCGAAGTTTATTGGCACAATATCGACCCAACTACAGTCGACCGACAGTTTTGTGATTCAGGCCGTCAATATAGAAGTGCAATTTTCTATCATAATGATGAACAAAAAAGACTGGCTCTGCAATCAAAGGAACAGTTAGAGAAAACAAAGCCGTTCACAGGTGCAATAGTAACTGAAGTCGTCGCAGCTTCTGAGTTCTATCCTGCGGAAGAGTATCACCAGCATTATTACAAGAAGAATCCGATTCGCTACAGGTTTTATAGGACGACCTGTGGCCGGGACATACGACTGAAAGAACTTTGGGGCGATACAGCCGGTCATTGAGATACAGCCTGTTAAACTAATAATTCATGTTAATATCAGGCACTCATCATTTGCCAGCCGTCAGATTCATCATCCTTCTCATATAATCGATGAAGATCCATTTATCAAAAAAGCAATCCATGCTAACACGAATGCCTGTTAACTTCAGAAAAGTTAAGGAGCTTAATAAGTTATAATTATTGTCGTGATGTTGGTTCACATAAAGACCTTTCTTAGACTCTTCGGAAGAAGCATTGCTGATTTTTTTAGAGACAGCGGCTTTATGTTATCCGCTTCAATATCCTATTTTTCAATGATGGCAGTTCTTCCTTTTTGTCTCTTTCTGGTAGCCATTTTTACTTATGTCGTTGGTCATGATGAAGCCTTTTTCAAATACTTCGCAGCAAAACTGGTAAACTTCTTCCCTAAAGCCGCCCAGAACATTGCAAAAGAACTGAGAGACGCACTGTCGTACAAGGGCATCGGCACATTCACCTTTGCTATTTACGGTCTTCTCTCATATCAGTTGTATTCTTCTTTGGAGTCGTCGATCAACGCAGTCTTCAAAATAAAAGATAGGCGCTCCTTTATCAGCCATCTGATCATATCTCTCTTCCTGATTACAATGCTGATCTTTTTTTTCCTTCTTTCATTTCTTGCGTCATCGGCCATATCTGTATTGGATTCTCTGCGTGATGATCTTCCCGTCATTGAGATTCATGCTATAACTGCATTTATTATCAAATATCTTGTTCCGTTCATATTGGCCTTCTTCACAATTGCCATTTTATACCTGATTCTGCCGAAAAGACGGATCAGATGGCGCAATGCGCTTACCGGAGCCCTGACAGCAACCGTTTTTCTGGAAGCGGCAAAATATATTTTCACTTTTTATGTAGTCAAGGTGGTAAGGCTAGGAGCAGTCTACGGTCCGCTTTCGGCTTTTATTATATTCCTGCTCTGGGTCTTCTATTCTTCATGCATATTCCTCATCGGGGCGGAGATTGTACACAATCTCGAAACAAGCAGAAAGAAATGAAGATTATCCTCTTCAAACCCCAAAGACTCTGCCGAAAATATAATCGATATTCCTGAGATAGTAATCCAGATCGAATATTGCTCTGATTTCACCCTCGGAAAGATAACTCATAATGTCCTCATCCTGTAAAAGCAGCTCCATGAATCCGGTCCCTTTGCTCCAACTGTTCATCGCGTTCCTTTGTACAATCAGATATGCATCTTCGCGAACCATCCCCTTGTCTATAAGGGCAAGCAGCACTCTCTGGGAGTTATAAAGTCCATAACTCTTTTCCATGTTGGACTTCATTCTATCCGGGTAGATATGCATGTCTTTTACAATGCCCTGTAGTCTGTGCAGCATGTAGTCGACAAGTATCGTACTGTCAGGGATGATTACCCTTTCCACTGACGAATGGGAAATATCCCTTTCATGCCATAAAGCAATATTCTCAAGCGCTGCAATAGCATTGGCCCGGACGATCCTGGCAAGACCGGTAAGGTTTTCCGATCCAATTGGATTCCGCTTGTGCGGCATAGCCGATGATCCTTTTTGACCGGCTGTAAACGGCTCTTCCGCCTCCAGAACCTCGGTTCTCTGGAGATGCCTTATCTCAACAGCTATTTTCTCTATGATACCTGCCACCAGCGCAAGTGCAGCCATGTACTCGGCATGGCGGTCGCGCTGGATGATCTGAGTAGCAACTAGTTCGGGTAAGAGACAAAGTTTTTTACAAACGATTTCTTCTATGTTCGGCGGCAGATTAGAGAATGTACCAACAGCGCCGGACACTTTGCCGACGCTGATCACTGCACGAGCTCGTTCGATGCGCGCGACACATCTCTTGGCATCCTCGTACCAAAGCACGAATTTAAGGCCGAAAGTCATCGGTTCGGCATGAATGCCGTGGCTCCTTCCCATGCACGGCACATTCTTATATTTGTAAGCCTGAATTTTAAATATTTCCATGATTTCATTTAAATCATGAATAATCCGGTCTGCAGCTTCGCGCATAAGCAGCGATAGCGCAGTATCCACGACGTCAGATGATGTAAGCCCTTTATGTATGAACCTGGATTCGGGGCCTACAAATTCGGCAACTGACGTTAGAAACGAAATGACGTCATGCTTGACCGTCTTTTCGATTTCATCAATTCTGGCGACGCTGAAGTTTGCCTTTTGTTTTATAAGTGTCAATACATCATAAGGTATTTCACCAAGCTCAGCCCAGGCCTCGCAAACAGCTATCTCTACTTCAAGCCACTTCCTGAATTTATTTTCCGGCTCCCACAATGCACCCATCTCCGGCCGCGTGTATCGCGATATCATGATGCCTCCATTTGCTTATAAAAAGAGTAGACGCTTTATTCTAATAAAGTCTTTTGCGACTTTTCCAATGCCAACAATCCTGCCTCTCTCATCCTTTAAACGCACAGGACTGCCGGGCATCATCAGGACGTCCGGCAATAATGATAATGGCAGCGGATTCCCGTTCATCGCTCTTTTCAGCAATTCGCCCCCAATGGTCAATTCCGGCAGATAGCTAAGCACCGCATCTACAGAATACACTGCTTCAATTTTATGAGGAAGCTCGGCGATCTTCGCGGCGCTTTCAATACAAAAAGGACCGACTTTAGTTCTTAAAAGCCTGATGACATGTGCCCCAACGCCTAATGCATCCCCAATATCATTACATATGGACCGAATGTATGTCCCTTTTGAGCAGACAACTTTAATTGTAAATAAGGGCGGCGAAAAATCCAGCAGTTCTATTGCATCTACTCTTATCCTTCGCGGTTTTCTCTCGACTTCAATGCCTTTACGAGCCAGCTTATAGAGAGGCTGCCCCGAAACCTTCAGTGCGCAATACATCGGAGGCAGTTGTTCTATATCTCCAATAAATCCGCGCAACACTCTCTCGATGTCTAAAGTTGATACCGTTGCCGCATCGGCTGTCCTTACTATTCTGCCTTCAGCGTCAAATGTGTCAGTAGATTCGCCGAGCTTAGCGGTTGCAATATATTCCTTATCAAGCGACTCGACAAAAGAGGCGATTTTAGTTGCTTCATTGAGACAAACCAACATGACACCACTTGCCATCGGATCCAATGTTCCCGTATGGCCTGCCCGGCGCACTTTGAATGCTTTCTTCACAGCTGTGACCGCGCTCTGGGATGTAACCCCCACTTCCTTGTTAAGATTCGCAACAACATTCATCAGAATTTGAACGACCCGAGTCCCCTTAACTCTAACATCAGCAGGTAGGAATAATCAGCAGGCCTGAACTGGTCAGATGGTCTTCTTGTAATCACGAAATCTGCGGTCCAGCATTGTTTCTTGTAGGTTGCCTTAATTGACAGATCCCGAAGCCCGGGCCCTTTAGCATCGTAGCCTGAAGAAAAAGTAAATGTCCAATATTTATCGATTGGAGCAGTAATTCCAAGGGTATAAAGCATCAGGTCATCAACTCTCGAGTAACGTTCGCCGAGACCAAGAGTTATATCCCTGAATATTTTAAAGTTGAACCCGGAGTTAAGATTGTTAATACGTTTTTCTATCATGTCGTATGAAACATCAAATGTAAAATTTACCGGAAGCGCAGGGCCGGCAACTGCTCCCTCAAGCTTAGTCGGCTGAAGGTGATGGTTGGTAGGAAGAACTGCAATACCGTCTGCAATTGAGTTAAAATTGTCCACTAATATATTAGAATTATTGGAATTGAAATCATACGGCTGTGAAAGCCGCAGTGACACCTCAAGGTTCTTAAAAACAAGCTTGTTGTACAAAACAAACGACAGCACCGTTGTCTTTGCAGGCAGCTCTGTCGAATCGAATAGTGGAAGAACCTTTGCAGACGGTATATAATTGAACTCAAATGCCGGCTCTACGATGTGCTGAAATGAGCCGTAATTCTTAACAAATCGCGTCTGAGCCTGTGCACTATACTGGAACATCTCCCGATGAGGCGAAGATCCAAACCCCTCGGAGTCATTAAGATTATACGCTGTCTCCCGAATAGATACAGTTTGTGTCAGACGAATGCTGTCACCAATAGAATATGACAACTCGGGCTTGATATCCACCCGCTGGCCATGAGGCTCCTGGCTGCGATAGAAATTAGCAGCGTTAGCGGATAGTGTGAATATCAATGGGCCGACTGCCGTAGGATTAACAACATAGCCCAATTCGGGCAGCTTCTGCGGAACATGCTCTGTAACACCTTCGCGAAGGTTTACCCAGTACTGACTGAGAAAATACAGACGCGAATTGTTCAATGGAACGGATACTTCTGCAGAGGATTGTAAGAAGCGGCTTATGCTGGATTTGAAGTCCTTGGGATATTCCTTATAGAATTCCTCATCATTAATATAATTGATGTCCAGAAATGCTTTAATATTTCCCAGCGAATACTTATCGGATGCCTTTAACTCAAAAAAATCTTTGTGCAGCTTGGCATCCCTTATATGATATCCATACCATTTCCCCTCATGGTTGAAGTCCAGAAAACGGTATTCCACCCCAGTTCCGATTCCTCTTTTGCTGTAATAATCTATATCGACAGTTGCGTCTTTATTTTCGTCGATCGCCCAGAAAAATGACGGGCTAAACCGTATACCCTTACTGGAACTTGTCCCGACAGCAGGGATCAGAAATCCTGTCTCTCGACCACTACCTACAGGAGCAGAAAAAAATGGAGAATACAGGACAGGAACATCCTTTACGCGATATGTGGCATCCTTAGCTGTCATTCTACTTCCAACAACTATATCTGCATCGTGTCCTTTGAAACACCAATCCGGTTCCTGCGAAGCAGGAATATCAGAAAAGGTGAGCACCTTGGCAGAGCGGTATGACTCAGAATCACATGTAGTAAAATATACTGTCTTGGCGTAATAGTGGCTCTCTCCAAGCTTCTTCATATTGATGCCGCGGATCCAGTACTCATCCTTCTTGAAATAAATTACAGCATTATTGAGCTTGCCGGTTTTATCATCCAGATTAAATTCTGCCTCTTCTGTATTGATAAGATAATCCTTGTCATCAATAGTGACATGCCCCGTAAGGTCTGCGTCGCCGGTCTCCGCAAAATAGACAGCTTCGTCGGCCGTCACAAGAGTACTGTCTTTGACAATCTTGACATTACCTACTGCTACATATCTCTGCTCATCCTTGAAGTACTCCAGATTATCGGCAGTTATAGTGGCTCCAAGGGCAACGCCTGTCAAAATAAGCAAACAAGCCGATGCGCATACAATACTAAACTGTAGAGAGGAAAACTTCATCTAGCCTCCCTCAAGGTACTAAGCACAGACTTTTCACCCATAATCTCCAGCGCCTCTCCTGCTGTATAGAATGAGCCCGTTATAATGATCACAGCCGGCATCGCAGCGGAAAGCTTAGCCTGGCGCATCTTTGCCAGAATCAATGCCTCGCTAACTGATCCGCTAACATGCACTTTGACAAAGCCTGCGGCACAGGCTATCGCAGCTAGACGCTGCGGTGATTCTGCCCGGCTGTATGCCGGCGATGTAAATACTACTTCTGTTGCAACAGAGAGAAGCGATTTTACAATATCAGATATATCTTTGTCAGCCATAATCCCGATGATCATAACAATCTTTCGCCCATGCAGATGTTTCGAGACAAAATCTGCAAGCACTGCTGCTGCTGCTGCATTATGCGCACCATCTACGATAATAGGCGGATCATTGCAGACAAGCTCCATCCTTCCACGCCAATTAGTCGTCTCCAGGCCAGCCTTAATATGTTTCGCACTGTCTGCCATCGCGCAATTAAGCGCGACGCATGATGCCTTGATTGCAACGGCCGCATTTTCAGCCTGATACTCTCCGGCAAGAGGAGTGAACATATTTTCAATCTTAACAGCAGCGTCTGAATAGTCAAACCTTGTGCCTCCGATATCAGATATCCTGACGTTGCTGCTGAAATCTTGACCGAATACATTAAGCTTAGCATTCCTTTCAAGAGCAACCGAGGATATGACATCCATCGCTTCCCGCAGTTGTGCCGATGATACCACCGGCACACCATACTTGATGATTCCAGCCTTCTCTCCAGCGATCGCAGTTATCGTATTGCCGAGGAATTCATGATGATCATGGTCGATGCGCGTTATAACTGATACAGCCGGAACCACAATATTCGTGGCATCCAGTCGCCCTCCCATACCAGTTTCGATGACTGCCCAATCAATTTTTTGCCTGGCAAAATATGAAAAAGCCACGGCGGTTACAACTTCGAAAAAAGTTGGCGTCAGGTCATCATCAAATGAATCAATCTTGGATCTGATCTCATCAGTCATAACGGCGACTTCAGCTTCAGTTATCTCGGAATTGTTAATCCGAACTCGCTCTGTAAAACTGACAAGATGCGGGGAAGTGAAAAGTCCCACCTTATAGCCCCGGGCCATAAGAATGGATGCTGTCATAGCCGAGACAGACCCTTTGCCATTAGTTCCGGCTACATGGATGGATTTGAATTCAGTTTGAGGGTTGCCGATCAGAGAAAGTATCTTGCCTGTTTTCTCCAGGCCAAGTTTTATGCCGTGCTTTTGTAGACCATATAAATAGTCTATAGCTGCACGGTAGCTCATGGTCTGGTCGTATCCTGTGCTATGGGCATGAAATGCTCGATGAGCTTAAATATAGTGTTTTTCAACTCACGTCTCTCAACAACAAGATCGATCATGCCGTGTTCCAGAAGAAACTCCGCTCTCTGGAAATTCTCAGGCAGCTGCTGCTTTATGGTTTGTTCAATAACTCGCTGGCCGGCAAAACCGATGAGGGATTTTGGTTCGGCAATTATAATATCCCCCAGCATCGCAAAACTGGCCGTCACACCGCCAAATGTAGGGTCCGCAAGTATAGAGATATAGATGACTTCAGAATCGTTAAGCTTTGAAATGGCTGCAGCTACTTTTGCCATCTGCATTAATGAGAACATGCCCTCCTGCATCCTTGCACCGCCTGATGCAGCAACAGTTATCAGAGGTACTCTTTTCTCAAGGGCAAGCTCGGCGGCTCTGGTGATCTTCTCACCGACAACAGCGCCCATGCTGCCTCCCCAGAATGAGAAATCCATGAGCGCAAGTACGACAGGCCTTGAGTTTATCATTGCATTGCCGTATATAGCAGCTTCCGGCATGTCACTTTTTAACCTATATTCATTGAGTCTTTCAGCATAAGTTATCTTGTCTTTGAACTTCAGTGGATCAGTCGGCGTCATATCGCCGTCGAGTTCGTCGAAACTTTCCTCATCAATAATAAAATCAATACGCTCCCTTGCACTTATTCTAAAATGATAGTTGCATTTCGGACATACCTGAAGATTTTTTTCGATCTCCTTTTTATAAATAATCTCTTTGCAGCTATCACATTTGATCCAGAGACCTTCAGGGATCTTTACTTTCTTTTCAGCTTTTATTTCTTTTCTTTTCTTAAACCAGGACATATCAAGTTTAAAGGTGCTCTGCAAAGCGCCTTTCGATTCGGAACTAAATCGCCTCTCTTAATTTATTGATAAAATCCGGGGCATTTCCGGGGTCCTCATGGAACTTCTTGACTATAGCGCTGCCGACAATTACGCCGTCTGCGAAAGCAGCCACTTTTGCAGCATCCTCCGCAGAAGATACTCCAAAGCCAACTGCTACGGGCCTTACCGTCATCTCTTTAAGCCGACCAATATGGTTTCTAAACTGCTCTTCAAGCGCGAGCTTGCTGCCAGTAATACCGGTCATTGAAACATAGTAAATAAAACCCCTTGAGGCTGATGTTATTATCTTCATCCGTTCTTCGGTTGAAGTGGGTGCAACCAAAAAAATAGTATTGATGCCATAAGAACGGCACTTCTTGATCAGGCTTTCAGCTTCTTCGGGTGGAAGGTCCGGAATAATCAGACCGTCAACGCCAACTTTTGCAGCCTCCGCAACAAAGCTTTCTTCACCATACTTAATGATAGGGTTGTAATAAGTCATAAATATGATCGGAACCTGCGAACGCTTCCTCATTTCTGTCATAAAGGGGAGCATGTTCCTTAAAGATACGCCGGACTTTATAGCTCTTTCTGCAGCACGTTGTATGGTCGGTCCGTCAGCGACTGGATCTGAAAAGGGAACGCCAAGTTCGATAATGTCCGCACCGTGTTTTTCCAGCATGAGCACATACTCCATAGTCTTATCAAGGTCTGGGTCTCCAGCCATGATATACGGAATAAAAGCCTTACCGCCTGATGCCCTAAGCTTCTTGAATGCCTTGTCTATCCTGTTCATATCAACAGATTTCTATTCCTTTTATCTTTGCCACCTGCTGCACGTCCTTGTCACCACGACCCGAAAGATTTACGATAATAATTTTGTCTCTGGACAGTTTCGGCGCTGCCTTGACAGCCTCAGCAATTGCGTGAGCTGATTCAAGCGCAGGAATGATTCCCTCAGTTCTGGAAAGCAGCTCAAATGCAGCGAGTGCCTCATCGTCAACAGCATAAGTGTATTCGACACGGCCTGCATCCTTCAGGAATGAGTGTTGCGGACCGACTGAAGCATAATCCAGCCCGGCAGATACCGAGTGAGTTTCAAGGACATTGCCTTCATCATCCTGCAACAGATAAGTCTTGCACCCCTGGAGTACTCCAACCGAGCCGCCTGCAAAACGCGCGGCATGCTCTCCTCCTTCGACGCCCCTGCCACCTGCTTCGACTCCTATCATTCTTATATCTTCGGAGAGGAATTCGTTAAATAGTCCCATTGCATTACTGCCGCCACCAACGCAGGCAATAAGACAATCAGGCAGTCTTCCTTCAGATTTGAGTATTTGCCGCCTCGCCTCTTTTCCAATGACCGCCTGAAAATCCCGCACTATTGATGGAAAAGGATGCGGACCGAACACAGTCCCCAGAACATAATGCGTCGTGCGCACGTTGGTCGTCCAATCGCGCATGGATTCGTTGATTGCATCCTTCAGAGTCTGGGAGCCTATCGAGACTTCATTAACTTTAGCTCCGAGCAGCTTCATTCTGAACACGTTAAGGGCCTGCCGTCGAATATCGATCGACCCCATATATATCTCACACTCAAGGCCAACGAGTGCAGCCCCCGTCGCTGTTGCAACGCCATGCTGGCCAGCTCCGGTCTCAGCAATAACCCGCTTCTTGCCCATCTTCTTTGACAGAAGTGCCTGACCAATAGCATTGTTAATCTTATGAGCTCCGGTGTGTGCGAGATCTTCTCTTTTCAGGTAAATCTTTGCACCGCCTAGATGTTCCGTCAACCTCTTTGCAAAATATAGCGGCGTCGGCCTTCCGATATAGGTCCTCTGCAAAACGTCCAACTCTTCCAAAAAAACAGGATCTTTTATTGCCTTCTTGTACTCAACTTCAAGTTCCAGAAGCGCAGGCATAAGTGTCTCAGGCGCAAACCGTCCTCCATAAGCACCGAAATAGCCTTTATTGTCTGGTAGTTTTTTTATTGTCTGGTCCCCGCTTGTAAAGTTAAATATTATATCATATTTCCTTGTTATTCAGTATTTTTTGCAGGGTCATACAAGAGCGCTTTTATGCTAAAATATCTTTACGACCTTATAACCGGAGGAATCATGCGCGAGACCAAAATCATGCTTTCTGAAAGCGAAATACCCAGGCAGTGGTACAACATAACTCCGGATATGCCAAACCCTCCCAAACCGCCCTTGCATCCAGCTACACAACAGCCGATAGGTCCGGATGATCTCAGCGCTATTTTCCCTATGTCTCTTATAGAGCAGGAAGTCTCAACTCAGCGCTGGATGGATATACCTGAAGAGGTTTTGGATATATATACATTATGGAGACCGTCGCCTCTCTTCAGAGCAAAGAGACTTGAATCTTTCTTGAAGACTCCTGCCAGAATCTACTACAAGTATGAAGGGGTAAGTCCAGCAGGAAGCCATAAGCCTAATACCGCCATACCGCAGGCATACTATAATAAAAAAGCAGGAATAAAGAGGATTGCAACTGAGACCGGAGCAGGCCAATGGGGCTCATCAATGGCGCTTGCAGGCAGCATGTTCGGATTAGATGTAACCGTTTATATGGTTAAGGTTAGCTATAACCAGAAGCCTTACCGTAGAATCTCAATGGAAACGTGGGGTGCAACTGTCCACGCCAGTCCTTCAACTGTTACAAATTGTGGCAGGAAATCACTTGAGATCAATCCCGATAACCCCGGTAGTCTGGGGCTGGCAATCTCAGAGGCTGTTGAAGATGCTGCTACCCACGATGACACTAATTATGCTCTTGGTTCGGTACTGAATCATGTGGTGCACCACCAAACAATAATTGGACTGGAATCAAAAAAACAGCTCGCGATTGCCGGCGATTATCCTGATATCGTCATCGGATGTTGCGGCGGAGGGTCCAACTTCGGAGGAGTCGCCTTTCCATTTCTTGCCGATAAGATCAACGGCAAGAAACTGCGCGCAATCGCGGTAGAGCCTTCTTCATGCCCCACGCTGACTAAAGGAGATTTCAGGTATGACTTCGGCGACACGGCCGGATTGACGCCTTTTCTGATGATGTACACGCTGGGCCACGATTTCATGCCGCCTGGAATTCATGCGGGAGGACTTCGCTATCATGGTGACTCGCCTCTTGTATCTCAATTGTACCGGGACGGCCTTATAGAAGCAAAAGCTTATCCCCAGCTGTCTGTGTTTGAGGCCGCTATGACATTTGCAAAAACAGAAGCGATCATTCCTGCTCCGGAAAGTTCACATGCAATAAGGGCGGCGATCGATGAAGCCCTCATTTGCAAAGAAGAGGGCAAATCTAAGTGCATTTTATTCAACCTGAGCGGACATGGTTATCTTGACCTGGCGGCTTACGACGATTACCTGAACAAGAAACTCGTGGATTTCGAATATCCCGACGAATGCATAAGAGAATCGCTGGCGAAGCTGCCGGTGATAAAGTAAGACAGATGATCACCTTTGACATGAGAGACTTTGCGAGGATTCGGACACTGTGCTTGGTGAGATGAAGCGTTAAGCAGCAGCAACTGTCTGAGCCGCGAAGTGGCGAGTTTTGCTGCTGTAGCGGAATGAACCTAGCACAGTCGAACCGCAGCGCAGGAGCGAAGGGCAGAGGAGATCATGACTAACTTTCGTTAACTTGTAGCAATTTAAGATTGAGGTCACGCCATGAAGATCAAGATCTGCGGAATAACAAATCTGCAAGACGCCCTCGCCGCTGTCGATTACGGGACTGATGCGCTGGGTTTCGTCTTTTTTCCAAAGAGCCCTCGATATATTTCTCCAGAAAAAGCTCTGCAGATTACTTCTCATCTGCCTCCCTTTATAACTACGGTGGGAGTATTTGTGAATGAGGAATCTGCAAAGATCAAAGAGATCATGCTATCGACTCATATGCGAGTGCTTCAGTTACACGGCGATGAGGACCCTTCGGTTTGCTCGACCTGGAAGCCTGTTGTCAAGGCCTTCAGGGTTAAAGACTTTGTTGATCTTAAACCTCTGGAAAGATACACCGGCTTATCAGCTTACCTGATCGATACCTATGCTCCGTCCGCATACGGCGGAACGGGCCAGATATTCAACTGGGATATCGCAGTCGAGGCAAAAAGGTTCGGTCGAATAATCCTGTCAGGCGGATTGACACCTGATAACATCGAAAAAGCGGTTGATTGGGTTAAACCATATGCTGTGGATGTCAGCAGCGGCGTCGAAGCTGATAAGGGCAAGAAAGACCTGAAGAAAATGAGAGAATTTATCGAGAAGGCACGTGTCGCTGCTTCGAAGCAACCCTGACCACTGTTTTCACGTTACCCCTCGGATTGAAATCGCCAATCACTTCGAGAAACCTAGGTTTGAGCGCCTTTTGAAGTTCGCCGAAGATCAGGTTCGTCACTTCCTCGTGAGAAATGTGCCTGTCACGGAATGAGTTCAGCCAAAGCTTCAGCGCCTTAAGCTCCACGATTTTCTTTGCCGGAACATAAACTATTTTGATGGTCGCAAAGTCGGGATATCCGGACCTCGGGCAGAGGCATGTAAACTCTGGAAATGATATATTGATCTCGTAGTCGCGCTCGAGATTCGGATTTGGCCAAATTTCCAGCTCAGCTTTCGCTACTGTCTTTTCACCGTATTTCATACTTTAGACTCCTGTTGCGATTCTGTATCCTGAAACTGCATATTATAAAGTTCCTTATACAGACCCCCTTGAGCGAGCAGTCCTTGATGTGTGCCTTCCTGGATTATCCTGCCGCCGCTCATCACCGCAATGCGAGTAGCCTTCTGGACCGTCGACAGACGATGGGCAATAACTATGGTCGTTCGCCCAACCATCAATTGTTCCAGCGCCCTCTGCACCTGCTGCTCTGATTCAGTGTCGAGTGATGACGTAGCTTCGTCCAAGATCAGTATGGAAGGATTCCTGATAATCGCACGCGCAATAGTGATCCTCTGTTTCTGTCCGCCTGATAGTCTCACGCCCCGTTCGCCAATCTGCGTCTCATATCCTTCAGGCAGCTCCATAATGAAATCGTGCGCGAACGCTGCCTTGGCCGCCTCTATGACCTCGTCGTCTGTCGCCTTCGGCCGCCCGAAACGAATATTGGCTTTGACGGTATCGTCAAACAACATGATATCCTGCGTTACCGTTCCGATACTGCTTCTCAGAGACTGCAACGACACTATTTTGATATCTTTTCCATCGATGCAGACCCTGCCTTCTGTTGGGTCCCAGAATCCTGCAATGAGGTCCACCAGAGTGCTCTTCCCGGCGCCGCTATAACCCACAAGAGCAACAATCTCTCCATGGTTTACTGCAAGATCAACTCCGCTTAGCGCATTGTGCTGCGATTGCGGATATCTGAAAGAAACGCTGTCGAAAAGAATATCTCCTCTAACTGAAATATCCTCTCCTCCTTGTCTTTCCTGTGTGGCGGACACAATACCGCCTATCCTCTCAATCACGTTGCGTCCCTGCTGGAAATTATTGTGTACACGGCTTAGACGTTTAAGAGGGGCCAGCATCAACAGCACTGCAGCAACAAATGAGAAAAAATCTCCCGACGTGATCTTATCAGCCAGTACCAGACTGCCTCCGTAAAAAACAATTACGGCAATTCCGATGCCGGAGATTATGTCGGCGTTAAAAGACGAAAACTCGTTGATCCTTGTCTCCCGCATGGTGTTGCGATAGAATTCGGTCAGCGCATGTTCATTCCTTGACTTAAGCTCTCTCTCCATAGTAAATGCCTTGATGACCTTGATACCTTGCAGGCTTTCGTTGATGATGGTTGTAATATTGGCGATGAGCACCCGGCTTTTCATTCCTGTTCTTTTCATTCTCTTGCCAAGCCGGCTTATGCTGTAGACAATTAATGGGATTACGATGAAAGAGACAAGGGCCAGGTCCCATTTCCGAGATATCGCCACACCTGCCAGGACAACAACAGTGCCGCTCTCTACCAGGAAATCCTTGATAGTAAACCCCACGGTATTTTGCAGCACACCTATGTCGTTCAGTATTTTCGAAACCACGGCACCACTTGAAGTCTCATTGTGAAAGGAGATGGGAAGGGCGATTACCTTTCCGTAAATCTCGTGCCGGATCGACCTTACTATTTTGGCCCCGATAGAAGACATGAGATAATTGTTGAAGAATGTGAAAAGCCCTCGCAGGACAAACAGGGCAATTACACCGATAGGCAAAAGGTAGAGATACTCAGCCTGCTTCATGACAAAAATAGAGTCCAGTGCGGGCTTGACGCTCCATGCTATGGCACCGTTTATACCTGACAATATCAGGCTGCATAGCCCGGCAGCAGCGAGCCGTGCGTTATACGGCTTCGAAAGGAACCAGAATATGGCAAGGTCGTCTTTCCACGAGCCGCTCTCCCGGTTCCTGAATATTGCTTCAAGAGACATAATACTGTTGTGTTCCTTTCTTAGAGTAAAAAAAGCAGCGCTTTATTATATATCAGATAATGCAATAGCGACAGAATTCAGGAGCTTGCACCCATCATAGATAGGCGATTTTGTGTATTGTCACCCAAATTGATAATATCTTGTGTAAATATATAAGGTCGCAATCGAAAGGAACACCGTCAACAGAACAAGATGAACTTTGATCAGCGTCCTGACACCGCATTTCATTTTCGAATTCGTCCACAATTTCATTTTCTCAGGGATTATAAGATATATGCCAACAAGGAAAGGAAATAGAATTCTCACAAAGTACCTGCCCTGCATACCTAATATCTTGCCATCAGGTTTTTGACGTTCTATTAGATACATGCTGATATGATATGCGGTCCATATCAGAAATATGAATGCGACAATCGCCAAGCCGGTTTTTCTGAACTTAGCGGTTTTGTCACTTATCCCCATATCAGTGACAAAGAGCGGCCATAGCAGGAGGGCGGTAAATACTATCAGAAAAATAACCGGCAATCTGACATCAGTCCAACCGAGCCAAAATGTAGATTTAGCCAGATAGACCGAAAACATGGTCTCAAAATAGACCCTGTAAAGAATATGCATAGGATTCAAATCCCTGCCCGGCACTATGCCTGTTATTTGATTTACCGTCGGCGCCGCTATCAAATGAACCTGAAACATCTTCCATGCCGCCGCAAAGATCAGGCCAAATATAATCATACCGAATCCTCCGACCCAATATAGAACGCCTGATCTGAATTTTTCCCGTGGAATCATGATGAAATACAGAAGCGCCAAAACTATGTACGACCCCTTGGTAAGTGCTATCAGTGCGCATAATAAATATAGCATAGCTAAATCCTTGATACCGACTACCTTTTCTTCCTCCCTAAAAGCTATATTTACCGCGTGACAAGCCAGCATAAGTAGCAAAATAATAGTGACGCAGTCCGCACTCACAATTATGCCTTGCTGTATGCTGATAGGCATAAGAGCGATCGTGAGCAGTGGAAGTTGCAGAATGCGCACATGTTTAATCAGCAGGCACATCGCTGCAATAAAGAAGATCAAGCTGCCGAAACGCCCCGTATAATACACGCAGAGAATCGGCAATTCCATCAATCTCGCAATCGTGATGGTAGCGACTTGGGGAGCATATGCGACCGGCGAATAATTTACGATGTCATCATAAAACAGCTTTGACTGAGGGTTCAGTTCGATTTTTAAGGATCCGACCATTGCAGCAAAATCCTGTTTAACATCTTTATGTCCGACTATTTTGCGGGATTGCAGCGCATCTTCTAGTTGCTTAATACTGGCGGGAAGATAACTTCCGATACGCCCGGTACCCGGTTCGGAATCTAACTGAAGCTTACCCTCGGACAACATGTAAGCCCGGCGGAAATGACCGAACTCATCCGGCCCCTGAAAAGGAGGGAGCAGGAAAAGCCAGATGATTCCAAAAAAAAGGCCCAGCACCAGGAAAATTCTGTGGTACGCAAACTCCTGTTCAATGCATTCCTTCATTATCTGATAATATTACCTCTCCTGATATAAGCTGCTTAAGAAGATATTCTTGACAAGACGTCGTCGACACTAATATTCGAAATGTTTCCGTCAGCTCCGACAAGAGGAATGTGAACAAATCCCTTGTTGGGAGAAGGAACACCCTGCTTCAATACGCCCTGACTGGCATCGCCCCATAAGGATACGACCCTTATCTGGAAATATACATCGATATAGTATGTCAGGGATAGAATACCACCATCAGGTGCAATAAGGGTGTGGCATCTGTTCTTAATAATTGAGAGCAGTTCCAGCAACCCTGTCTCTCCTCTCAAATCCGTGACCGACGGGATATTGAAATCTCCGGTCTTGCTGTTTCCGAACAAGACTATCCTGACATCTCCGCTTTTGTAGAGACTGTCAAAAAGTTGCCTCCAGTTTTCGGGCGGCCAGTCCTTCTGGTATTTATAAAATTTTCCTGTTTCGGAATTCAAGTGAACACCTATGCAATTCTTTCCTTCGGGCAGCAGAAACCGTTCACAATATTTGTCGTATTCTCCATTCCACCTGAGCCTGGGGACAAGCTTACCTATCTGCCACGAAAGCCATCTGGTTGGATCAACCTTCTCCATGATTATGTCAAAGTCTGACTCCTTTATATTCAACCTTACCAATGAATCCTTGAGATCGAACGGAACGCCTCTCTTCATCCGGTCGGCAGTGATTATCTCGACTCCGCCTAGCAACCTGAAACCTTCTTCGAGGTCTTTTCTGGTAATAAAAGTTATTTGAGCTGCTGGGATCAGATTCTTAATCCTGTACACCAACGCAAAAAGTCCCAGTGCAATGTCTCCCAGACCACGGTTCCATATAATAAGAAATCTTTCTTTCCTCTCTTTTGCCGATTTTTTCAGCAGTCGGTCTAATTCATTGCCTTTAAGCAACTTTAGAAAACTAAACATCCTTTCTCCTCGCGCAGGCAACCATATACCGGCTAGTAAGAAAACCGTCAAGTCTGTTGAAAACAAATGAATTCAACTTTCTCAGGATCTTGCCGACCTCCTTTTTCCTTTCGATTCTGCTGATTTCATAGCCGGATATAGTCAGGAGATTTTCTATTGTTGCCAGTGAAAAGAATCTGAGGTGTTCCCATGCCAGGGCCCCTTCTGCCCTATAGAGCCATCTGTTCAGAACTATATCCTTTATCACCTTGTGATATTGTATATTTGGAAAGTTTGCGACCAGAGTCCCATGATCGGCCATTATCTGACGACAGTTTCGCAGAAAAGCCCATGGGTTCCTTAAGTCTGCCAGCACATCATCACAAATAATGCAGTCAAAAAGTTCCCTGCTGTCAATGAGGGATTCAGCGTTTTCGATATTACAGATGATAACCTTGTCTAGCTTTCTACCAGCCTCCTCGGCAAGCTCAGCATTCCATTCAATTCCCCATACCGTCCGCTCAGGCAAAGCCTCCTTTAATTTTCCACCAACCATACCGCTTTTGCAGCCAATGTGCAAAATGAATTTTGCCCCAAGCGGCACTAGGCCTGCTACATCCTGCCTGCCATCATGATAATATTCGTATGGTTTCATACCGGAGAAATCATTGGGAAGCCTGAACTGATTCAGCATAGAACCCCATCTGCGCATAAATAATTTCCTGTTCCGCCGTGTCGTTTTTTTCTTGTAATGGCTCCCCTGATCTTTTAAAGATATCTGTTCGTAATGTGTAACAACGCTGTCCGGACAATACATTACCTTTAATCCGAGCTTTCTCACCTTAAGGCATAGGTCGATATCTTCAGATCCGTGCATGTATCCTTCATCAAATCCACCAACGGCCTTGAAAATCTCTTTTCTCATCAGCATGCATGCTCCGGTAACAGCCTCGCGTTCTCCAGCGGGCAGGGCCTCTCTAAAATCTGCCGCGTATCTCTTGAACGGATGCACGCAATTGCCCTTATGGTCAAAGGCAACACCCACATGCTGAATGGTATTGTCGGGATAGAGTAATTTACTTCCAACAATCCCGCATTTCGGATAGGCTTCAATCATATTGACCATAGCATCCAGCCACTTGTCATGTACTACCGTGTCGTTATTCAGAAACAGGATCAGATCACCTTCCGCAGCTTCAGCTGCCCTGTTGTTGCCCTTTGCAAATCCCAGATTCTGAGGGCTCCTGATGACCTTATGCCTGATCGACGACAGGAATATATCGGTTCCGGGTTCAGTGGACCCATTGTCGAATAATATGATTTCGTAAGCAGGGTAATGTGTACACTGCTCTATCGAGGCTATACAATTTTGCGTATAGTACAATTTGTTCCAGTTAAGTATTATTATGCTTACTTTTTGATATTCCATTAACCGTTTTCCTGCCTGTCCAGACTTATCTGCGACTGCCAAATTGGCCGACCGCGGCCAGCAGTTTTTCAGCACGATGATTATACGTGTGTTCCCTTAAGATTCTATTATATGCGTTCTCAGCGATTCTCCGTCTCTCATCAGACCTTCCCACATAGTATAGAATTTTTTTCATACAATCATTGATGTCCCTGAACATCACTATTTCGTCATCTTCGATGAAATCGTCTTTTGCATGTATTCTTTCATCCGTGAGCAAAAAGCCGCCGCATACCGGTACGCCATAAGCCCTTTCGGGTAGGCCCCAGCTCTTGTTGTTGTCTTTATCAGCGGCGCAGCCCACATTAATATTGATCCTGCTTCTCTGGATTAGATCGATTTGCGCAGAAAAATCCATGAACCTGCTATCCTCAAATTTGAATGTTAGACCCTCTTTTTGGAGCAGTCCGGCGAGCTCATTGAGGAAACTCGTTCGCTGCAAATGTTCTCGGTGCTTTGCAGAATCAATATTGCCAACAAATGATACATCGACGTCATACCTTCCGGGATCACTGAGATCCTCAAAGGAGACACTGCCCATATTATACCTGCTGATCCAGGCAGCATTCGGAAGATATATCAGCCTGCTTTTCAGGCCACGCATGGCATCAAGCCCTTGCATTGAATGGGTTGCAAAGATATCTATAAGCCCTAACTTCAGTATAGCTACAAGCTTCCATGGACTGGCCCCGATATTCGGCATATCAAGACACCATGTGAAGCTTGGTATGCGGGCCTTTTTCAGCCCATAAGCTAGTCTTGCAAATCTCCATTCTTCCTTCAGAATCTGCTTGAACTCAAAATAGACGGCAGCTGGGCTACGGCGCGTTATTCCATCGATGTCCCATATATTGTACTCAACTGAATGGCCAAGATTATTCAGCGCCTCCTCGAGTCTCTCATGCCTATGACGGCAGTTCATGACAAGGTTCATCCAGCATCCTCACCCAGCATAGTCTTTGCGGCATCGATGACATCTCCGGAGGTAATCTGTTCCAGGCAAACCGGGTTCTCGCATCTTTTACCGATGCACGGCGAACAGATCTCTTCAGCCTTTATTACTGTCACATTCTCAACCCTGCAGGGTCCGCAGAGTCTCGGGTCCGTCGGTCCGAATATGGCAATGACTGGAGCTTTTAAGGCAAAGGCCATGTGCATCGGACCTGTATCGTTAGTGATGAACAAAGACATTTTCCTGATAAGTGCTGCCGTGCCTCTCAGAGAAAGACGTCCGGCTGCCGATACAGCCCCCCCTATTCCCGATCTAACCCGATCTGCCAAGTCTTTTTCAGCTGCATTCCCGGTTATGACAATCCTGTATCTATCTTTAAAAAAATTGCCCACCTCCGAATAGTTTTTAGCAGGCCAGCATTTAAACGGCTTTTGAGCTCCAGGGTGAATACCTATCAGCAACTCGTTTGACGCTATTCCATTTTTTTCCAGAAACGCCTCTGCTTCACGTCTGTCTTCTTCTGTCAGGTATAAAGATAGAGTCTCATCATTCCTATCTACCCAGGCATTTGCAAGCATCCTGAACCTATTTTCAACTCCATGAAGAGGCTCCTTGACGCTTACAATTCTTGTGAGAATATAATCCAGGCCCTTACTTTGACCTGCAAATCCGATTATCTCAGAAGCGCATGAAAGGGCAATTATGGGCCAAATAATGCGGTCTGAAGCATGGAAAATAAAGGCTGATCCTAATCTTCTATTCCGGAGCGCACGAATCAGAAAAGGTAGGTTGATTATGCCTGATATCCCTCTTCTGAAAACGAAAACTTCATTTATTGTCGGATTGCCTTTCAGGATATCGGCGCCTAGAGGATTTGTAAGGATCCCTATGTAACTGTCGGGATATGTTCTGCGCAGAGCATTTAGCGCCGGCGTACCCCAAAGAGTGTCTCCGACACCGGTCGTACTGACCACCAGAAAGCGATTCTGAGTCCCGGGGGTTCGCCTGCACACATACCTATTCGCGGCCACTACTGCGCGTATGAAGCTGTTCTTCAAAGACATTGATCGATATTTCCTTTTCCCGTGACTCTGTCCTCAAAGCCCACGAGTTGATAGACATTAACAGTTATTAATCTACGCTATGGCTGAAATCACTCTTTCGACAGTTATAGACTTGATATCGCCGTCCGCAGCCTTAAGTGAAATATACCACTCACCTTATGGGCTCCAGGCTATTATGAGATCGGAATCCGCCTCTGACTCATATTGCAATGTCATAGTCATTGCCCTGAAGGGCCTTTCTCATGTTTAACAGCTTATTGCCGCATTTACTGTTATGCCTGCTGTAAACAAGAACTCTGTCCATATTATGGTTCATGCCTGATCACTTCTGCACCTGCAGCTTCTGCGAGAACCGAAAGCCTTGCTGCCGTAAATTCCTTCCTGAGGGTCTTCGGCAAGGTTATTGTGCAGATCATATCCCCTATCCTGTTCATTCTTTTATCACAAAGATACTTTTGATATCTTGCTCTAACAACCGCTGCTATGCATTATCGGCCACCGTCGACTTCAGCCCCAATTTGGCTTCGATTATACTGGTCACCTCTTCAGGTTTTATCGCTTCGAGACATCTCCTAACCTTGACTCCTTCTCTGGTACATTGTCCGCATACTTTGCATCCCAGCTTCTTGATAAGAGTGGCATGTCCCTCACCCCATGGTCTCCACTGCTCTTCGCCGCTAGGCCCGAATAGCGCTGTTACTGGGGTGTTCACTGCAGCGGCAATATGCATCGGTGCAGAATCGACCCCGAAAAACAGATCAGATCTTGCAGCAATAGCTGCAAGTTGCTTGAGAGTCGTAACGCCGCAAAGATCAATTACTTCTGTACGTCTATTTACAAGAGAGAGGATATGACGCGCCCTTTCCATTTCATTGCCTACAGGGGAAGATGTCATTATCACTCTGATATTATTTTGAAGAAGCCAGTCAATAACCTGGGCCATATACTCATCTTTCCAGCATTTGAACAACCATCTGGATGTTGGGTGTATATGAATTGAGACATCAGATTCTTTTATTGAATTCTTCTTGAAAATTTCATCAGCGTATTTCTTTGCATCTTCAGAGATGAAAAAATCTACAGTAAGGTCTTCAGTGGAGATTCCGAATTGTCTGATTACATCAAGATTCTGCAGGACCATATGCAAACTTCCATCCTTCATTGCACGATGAGTATACAGATATCTTTTTCCTGCAAATCCGCCTTCCGGGTTATATGCAATTCTGTATCTTGCTCCAGACATAATGCTCAAAATAGCCGCCCGGTCTCCGCTGGTCAGGTCAACCGTCATATCAAACCCCATTGCGCGGATTTTTCTAAGGAATGCAAACTCCTTCATCAATTTATAGAGAGCCGCTTCAGTCTTGACTTTCCTGTCGAAAACGATGATTTCATCGATCAGTTTATTGCCGGCAAGCACTTCCTGCGTCCCTGAATTTACAAGTGCAGATATTTTTGCATCAGGGAAATTCTGACGCAGAGCGCGAAATACCGGAACCGTCAAAAGCACATCTCCGATATGGCGCAGTTTTATTACGAGGATATTCTTTACGTCTTTGAATTCACGCATTCTCAGACAGTTCCCGGTAAAGGGCCTCTATCATATCCAGCATGATATCTATTGAATGACTCTGTAGAACCATTTTTCTCCCATTTTCTCCAAATTTCCTTCCGAGATCGCGACTGTTATAGATCTCTACGATCTTTTCAGAAATAAGCCCTGGATTCTTAGGCTCGATAAGAAACCCTGTGATATGATCTTTTATTATCTCTTTGATTGCACCAGCGTCGGATGCAACTACAGGTTTCTTCATCGCAAGTGCTTGCAATAGGGACTGGGGTATCCCTTCACCTGCATATGATGGGTGCACTATCACATCGAGCGCTGCCATTATCTCAGGGATGTCCTCCCGATGACCAAGCAGAGAGATCTTGTCCTGAAGCGACATATCCTTTATGATCCTTTCGATATTCCCTCGCTGTGGCCCATCACCCACTATATAAAAATGAGCTTTCGGAATCCGATTCACTACAGCCGGTATTGCTTGCAACAAATAAACATGCCCCTTCCAGCTTCGCAGCACACCCACCATGCCGACGCTGAAATGACCTTTACTGAATGCAGGTTTGACCTTTTCGGGATCATATCGTGACAGATCAATACCTGTAGGTATCGAATATATGCGCGATGAATTGAAGCCGTTGACTTGAATCATACCTCGCCTGATCTCCTCACCGGTTGTCATTACCGCATCGGGTAGAAGGTCATAAATCAGGCGGCTTGTAAATGCTCGGCTTATCGGAGTAGAAAGATGCCTAGTCCTTATTATTTTAGGTTTTTTCCGGGAGAGCTTTGCAGCTATTGTAGCAACCCAGCTGTCCGAGGAACTGTGAGTATTTATTATATCAGGCCTGATCCGGTCTATCAGGAGCATCGCCCCAAAAACAGTTAGCGGGTTCTTCTTGCTGAATTCGGTTGCCGAAACTTCCAGCCCCTCTTCTCTAGCCCTTCTGAAGATTTTGCTTCGTTCAGGCGCGGCGATGATTACACGATAACCCCGCGCAGACATTCCGGCAGATTCCTGGACGATTCTTATTTCCTGGCCTCCCCATCCCATTGATGATTCGGTATGCAAAATGGTCAACATTTAATATTTTAACTTATTAAACCTGCTATTTTGCCAGAAAGCGATGAGGAGATGATTTAAACGATATATAAAAGGCAAATCTATATTCTTTGAGCTCCTATGAGCGCTGCAAATCTCTGTGCTGCATCTTCTATCGAAAATTCTTCTGCTCTTGCCCTTGCCCGCATACCCATATTCACGGCATCGTTCAGTGAAAGGACGACCTTGTCCGCCAGCTCTGAAGAGTCTGTAATGGAAGATGTGACGAAGCCTTCCTTTCCCTCTTCAATTATTTCGGCAGCCCCGTTGTTCCGAGTGGTGACGACTGGGAGTCCAGACGCCATGGCTTCCAGACAGGCATTGCTGAAAGGGTCATAAACAGTGGGCAATACAAAGATATCGGCGGCAGCGTAAAACTTTTCTATTCCGGAACGCGGACCAAGGAACAGAATGTTGTCTCTGGCGTCAAGACGCGTGGCGGTCTCTGTGTAAGAACTGCTATCACCCTTCCCGATCACGACAACGACAATTCGCTCGCCCTTGAATGCCTTCTTCACTGCGGGCAGAGCATTTATCAGCATTTCAAGCCCTTTCCGCCTGAAGCCCGATCCGACAAACAGGATGACCCTAGCAGCATCGGCAATACCGAGCTCACTGCGAATTCTGAGTCGCCATTCAGAACGATTAGCGGGAGTGAATTTCGTAAGATCGACACCGTTATAGGCAACCGCAATCTTGTCAAGCGAGGTTCCGTAATATCTATGTATCTGCTCTCGGACCATATTTGAATTGGCAACAATGAGCGGCGTATTTTTAAATATCTTTTCTTCAAGAGAAAGCATATAACGGTGCAGCGGATTGAGCTTGAAAGTCAGTTTTTTGTGCGCAGGCTCGATTTCGCTGCGCAGATCGAGCCAGGCCCTGTGGCACCCCTCGCCCGCCCTGTAAATATCCTGGTATTCAGTGCGCTCAAAGCTGACTATGCAGTCGAATTTCTCTCTCCTCAGCGTCTTCGCCGAATTCCTGCTGAACGACCTGACAGACATATAGGAGCCGGCCTTAATTATATCGATCTTATGGAATTTGACACCAGGCTCATCGGTCCAGCTGTTTGCAAAGACATGAAGATCATGCCATTCCTTGCGCAGTGCACCAAGAAGGGTTTTAAGATAGAGCTCTGCGCCGCCATGAAGGGAAAAGCGCTTTTTCACAAATGCAAGCCGCATCAGACATTTTCCTTGTTCTTTCCGACCGCGCACATTTCCCACAGCTTAGCATATTTTAAAAAGGTCTGGAAGCTATAGAGCACCGCCAGCAAGAAACCATGCACGCCGTCAAGAAATCCGCGCCGGAGAATATACATTTTGATAAAAGTGCTTGCTGGATTGACTATAAGGGATTTGAGGGAGGGCCTTCTATTTTCTCTGATGTATGTCTTTGCGGAAAGCGTGGCGTACGATTCCATCTTTTTTATGTATTCAGACAGGGATCTGTAACTATAATGTTCGAGCGGTTCCGCAAGAGTCCGGACCACTCCTTTCACCACAACCTTCTCGTGTACTTCTCGCAGATCGAAGGCGCCCGACTTTTTCCTGAATAGCCGGAGGACCTCATCAGGCCACCAGCCGCCATGACGAATCCATTTGCCCAAAAAGAAATTCTTCCTCGGAATGAGAAACCCGTCATTGCCCAGCGCTAAAATAGCCGCCTGGATTTCTTTCTTAAGGTCCGGGGGCACTCTCTCATCGGCATCAAGGACCAGCACCCACTCGTTTCGTGCGTAGTCAACAGCAGTCTGCTTCTGCCTCGCAAAGCCCTGCCATTCATGCTGATAAATTCTCTCAGTGTATTTGCGCGCGATATCTAGCGTCTTATCGCTGCTAAAGGAATCTACAACTACAATATCGCCAAATTCGCTTACACTGGCAAGCGCATCGCCTATATTCAACTCTTCGTTATGAGTGATTATCGCAACAGAGATGGGAATGCCTTTGTTCATCGAATGCTATCAAGACGCCCCTTCATCACAGGGTTCCACATAAAAAATTATAACACAAGTACTACATACAGCTTGATTGAAACGGGGGAAGCAAACAAATTCCGATATATTTAGTCGATCTGAAGAAAAAGTAGAAGTACCCCGGCTGCGCGACACCGGGGTACTTGGATGTTTAAGCTGCCGCAGCTTCCTTCTCTTTCTTCGCCTTCTGCTTGGCTATCCTGATCTGCTCAGCATTAAATGTACCATCGATAGCCTGAACAGGGCATTTGATTGCACAAATACCGCAGCCGATGCATTTCTGCTGATCAACAGAATGTTTCTTCTTATTCTCACCGGTTATAGCATCGACCGGACAGGCCTTTGCGCAGATCTGGCAACCTATGCAGTTATCAAGCACAAGGGCTTTCGGACGCGGCTCGATGAAATCTTCGATGGCCTTGGTCGGGCATTTTGTCACGCAAAGCCCGCATACCCTGCATTTGTCCAGATCAATCCTGGCCAGATTCTTGTCTATCTTAGGCGCGTCGAACGGGCATACCTTGACGCACATGCCGCACGCAATGCAACCGACCTTGCAGAATTTGCGGACATCGGCACCCTTGTCGCGCGAGTGGCAGGCAACGAGCACGGCCTTGGCAGCCGGCAGGACCTCTATCACTTTCTTCGGGCACGCTGCCTCACACTTTCTGCAAGCAGTGCATTTGTCTTTGTCAATAATCGGCAGACTGTCACTTCCCATTTTGATGGCATCAAAAGGGCATACTCTTTCGCACGTACCGTAACCGAGACATCCATAAATGCAAGACTTGTCGCCTCCGCCAGCCAGCACCGCGGCGCGGCAATCGAGGACGCCTTCGTAAGCATACTTCTTCTGCGATTTATCCAAGCCTCCCTGGCACATCAACCTGGCCAGTTCTTTCTCTTTTAGCTCGGCCTTCTTGCCTGTGATCTCGGCAACCTTCAGGGCAGCTTTCTCTCCTGCCGGAATGCAAAGGCTGGGCGATACATTCGGATCCTTTACAACCGCTTCCGCATATTGTTCGCAGCCCGCATAGCCACAGGCGCCGCAATGGGCATGCGCCAGAACATCATTGACCTGTTCAACCCTCGGATCAATCTTTACCGCAAATTTCTTTGCCGCAAAGGCCAGCACGAAACCAAAGACCGTGCTCATCCCGGCGAGGAAAATCAGCGTATATTTGATAAGCGGTGCCATTGCTATAGCTTCTTTAGCCTCGATCTCTGCGCCGACTCCTACTTTAGGCAGCAGAAACTGAGATATATCCGCAAACTGGAAAAGTCCCAGCAAGTCTGTCACAATCCTGTGTACCTCAAACATCGAACTACCTCCATAAATTTCTGCCCTTTACAGGCATAAAATATTTTAACATTTCAACACAGAGACAGCCCCGATCAGTGCTTTATCAGGCCCGCGAACCCGGTGAATGCGAGCGCTATCATGCCGGTGACGATGAAGGCCATCGGCAGTCCTTTAAAATGCTTCGGCACATCCGCCAGTTCCAGTTTTTCTCTTATGCTGGCCATGATTATCAGCGCCAGAGAAAACCCGACGCCCGATCCGAAGGCAAAAGCCAGGCTCTCGATGAATGTGTATTTATTGCCGACATTCATCAACGGCACAGCAAGAATTATGCAGTTAGTCGAAATCAGGGCCAAATAGATTCCAAGCTTGTAATAGAGAGCCGGCGCGACTTTCCGCATAATCGTATCAGAACCTTGAACCAAGCCGGCAACGATGCCGATGAAGACTATAATCATCAGGAATTCTATGTTGAGCGGTACCATGATGAATTTATAAACAACCCAGCTTATAGCTGCGCTGATCATCATGACGGCGGTGAAGGTTACACTCATGCCGAGGGCCGTCTCCATTTTTTTCGAAACCCCGAAAAATATGCAGAGGCCGAGAAACCAGGTAAACACAAAATTATTGACTAATGATGCCGAGATTATCAGTTCAAAGAGTTTCACGAATTCGTTCATATTTCAGTCTCCCCGGCCTCAGTGAGAATGGCCTTTTGTGAAATATTTCGCATACATCCAGTTGAACGCTGCCATAAGAATTCCGACCGCAAAAAAACCGCCGGCAGGCAGGATAAGTATCAGCAGCGGCTTTGCATTGATGATTGGAACTCCCCATAGCATTCCTTTGCCGATAAGCTCTCGGAAAAAGCTTATCGTAATGAGTGCAACCATGAAACCCAATCCCATGCCGATACCGTCGAACATCGACGGCATAATAGTGTTCTTGCTTGCAAACATCTCGGCGCGGGCCAGAATCGATGCAAACGCAACTATTAGCTGTATATACAGACCGACCGATCTGTATACATCCGGGACCAGGGCGTCCATGCCGAGATTGACGACCGTAACCCAGCCTGAAATGACAAGCATGAAAATAGGCAGACGGATTCTGGGATGGATGAACTTGCGCATCGCCGAGACGGTCAGGTTA